>DATNBL010000088.1:0-13225 GCA_035571935.1 Pseudolabrys sp. | reverse complement strand
GGCTTCCCGAGTCCGGCTTACGAGGCCGGGTCGCGGGCGCCGCATCGACGAGACGGGTTTCCCCGCTTCGTCCGGCGAGACAACAAGGCCGCATCTCCGGCCCCGTCCCTCACCGCTGCTCCGTCCTCGGCACGTCTCCGGCGACGCCCCTGGTTGCGAGCAGGACGAACCTATAATAGGTATTCCACCCCATAGGTCAACAGTCTTTTTAAAAGAATTTGTGCTGCGGCGCGGCAGGACTTCGCTTATCCCTCCCCTTTCAGGGGAGGGATAAGAACGCCGCCAAGACGGCGGATGACGCTGCGCTCATCCGCCCTACGCGTTCATCCGTCGGGACAGGGTTGCCGCACCCCCACTGGTGGCGGCACGGCCGCTTGGCTAATGCTCGATTCATGACCGATTCCACCGCGCCCGCGGGCAGTCCGCCGGTGCCGCCGCGCCCGGCGCTCACCGAATTGTTCGTCTCGTTCGTGAAAGTCGCGCTGTCCGGCTTCGGCGGCGCGCTGCCCTGGGCGCGGCGCATGATCGTCGAGCAGAAGGGCTGGATGACGGCGCAGGAGTTCAACGAGGCCTTCGCGCTGTCGCAGTTCCTGCCGGGGCCGAACGTCGTCAACTTCTCGGTAGTGTTCGGCGCCCGTTTCGGCGGCGCTCCCGGCGCGGCGGCCGCCTTCCTCGGCCTGATGCTGCCGCCGCTCGCGATCGTGCTCGTCCTGGCGGCTCTCTATGCGCGCTACGGCGACATGCCGGCGCTCGGCCGCATCCTCTCGGGCGTCACCTGCGCCGCGGTCGGGCTCTTGATCGCGGTCGTCGCCAAGATGGCGATGCCGCTGTTCGCCGGCCGCCGTGACTGGGCGCCGCTGATCGCCATCGTCGCCTTCACCGGCGTCGCCATCCTGCGCTGGCCGCTGCCTTACGTCTTCCTCGGCCTCGCGCCGGTGAGCATCGCGCTCGCGTGGATCAAGAGCTGACGCATGCATAGTGACGTGCTCGCGACCATGGCCGGCTACTTCGCGACGCTGTCGCTGTTCGCGGTCGGCGGCGCCAATGCCGCGATCCCCGAGATGCAGCGCATCTGCGTCGACGTCATGCACTGGATGACGGCGAAGCAGTTCGCCGATTCCTTCGCCATCGCGCAGATGTCGCCGGGGCCGAACGTGATCATCGTCGCGCTGATCGGCTATCACGTCGCCGGCGCGGCCGGTGCCGGCGTCGCCACCATCTCGATGGTCGGGCCGAGCTGCGCGCTCGCCTTCATCGTCGCGCGCGTCTGGGACCGCTTCAAGCACGCGCGCTGGCGCATCGCGGTGCAGAACGGCCTGGTGCCGCTGTCGCTCGGGCTGATCGGGGCGAGCGCCTTCGTCATCGCGCGCACCACCGACCACAACGCCGCCGCCGCCGCGGTCACGATCGTGACCGCCGTCGCCGCCTACACGACCCGGCTCAATCCGCTGTGGCTGTTCGCCGCCGGCGGCGTCGCCGGTTTTGCCGGCCTGGTCTGACGCCGCGGCGTTCGTTCAATTTCTCCCGCAATGTCGGTTAGCTGGTGGACGCACGGGCGGGGCCATGCAACCATCGGCTTTATCGGGCCGTGCCAGCGTGAGGAGGCCGCGATGACAACCGTATTCACATCCGAACAATGCGACGTGTTGCAACAGGCGCTCGACATCGCCTGGGAGATGTTCCTGCGCGCCCACAAGCCGGGCGCCGAAGAGGCTGAGGCGATCAAAGGCGCGCTGACGCGCGCAATTCTGGACGAGTACGAGCACGGCGAGCACAATGCCCGGCGCATGGCGATCGCCGCCGTGGCGCACATCGAGCAATTCGAGGCGCCGGCCGTGTCCGGGCGCATGCAGAAACCGGTCGTGTGACCGCGACGGCAGATTGTACCGAGCCACAACCGCTCAGGCGCGTGTACGTCCACCAGGTTGCATCGACGGCGATGGCGTTGCGCGCGGTGCATGTCATATGCGCGGTAGTCCGCATTGTGCGCCTTGATATCACCGTCCGCATCTGTACGTTGTCGCGCTGCGTCAGCGAGCGTACAATCGGGAACTGTCATAGTGGCGGACACCGGTCGTGCGCCCCGCTGATTGGAGCACGCGATGCACCACAACGACATACTTGCTCGCCTGCATGATGCGCACCCCGATTTCGTCACGCGGCGCGCGCGTCAGGTTTCGTACGTGCACGGCGACATCGTCGGCGAGGCCGGCGCGCCGATCGACGACATTCTGTTTCCGAGCTCGGGAATGATCTCGCTGGTGGTCGATCTGGCCGACGGCGACCGCATCGAGGCCGGCATGGTCGGCCGCCGCGGCATGGTCGGCGGCAGCGCCCTGTTCGGCGGCCGCACCCACCTCAACACGGCCTTCGCCCAGCTTCCCGGCAGCGGCTGGACCGTCAAGGCGGCCGATCTCCTCGAGCTCGCCGACCGCGCCCCGGAGGTGCGGGACCTGTTCTTCCGCAACGAGCAGTACGCCCTGGCGCAGGCGCAGCAGACGGCGGCGTGCAACGCCAAGCACCGCATTCCGCAGCGGCTGGCCACCTGGATCCTGCGTGCCCATTACGATTCCGGCGAGGACGAGTTGATGCTGACGCAGGAATACCTGGCGCAGATGCTCGGCGTGCAGCGCGCCAGCGTGTCGATGTTCGCCGGCGGCCTGCAGGACCGGGGGCTGATCTTCTATCGCCGCGGCCGCGTGCGCATCCTCGATCGGACCGGCCTCGAGCGCGAAGCCTGCGAGTGCCACGCAGCTTTGCGCGGCCGGCATACGCGCCTGTTCGAACATGAAGTAAGTCAAGGCGCATGATCGGGCGGCGGCTAGCGTTCAATGCTCGATAGGCCGCGCGGGCATCCCCGCGCGCCGCGGGGGCTGCCTGAATGCGCTACTTTTTCCACTTCATCGGCGGCGAGAGCCGCCTCGACGACGAAATCGGGGCGCCGCTCGCCGGGCCGGCCACCGCGCGCGCCGACGCCGTTCGCGCCGCGCGCGAGATGATCGCCGACCTGCTGCGGCGCAACGAGCCGCTGCCGCCCGACGGCGCCATCGAGATCACCGACGAGGCGGGCCGGCTCGTCGCCTGCGTGCCGCTCACCGAGGCCGCCTTCGGCGCCATGCCGGAGAACCGCTACCGCCGCATCTTCGACAACGCGGCGCGGAGCTGCCTGCTGCTGACGCCGGATTTCACCATCATCGAGGCCAATCGCGCCTACCTGCGCGCGACCATGACGCATCTTGCCGCGATCGCGCGGCGGCCGCTGTTCGACGTGTTCCCCGACAATCCCGGCGATCCGGACGCGACCGGCGTGCGCAACCTGACCGCCTCGCTCAATGCCGCCCTGCGCGGCAAGGCCGAGGACGCGATGCCGGTGCAGCGCTACGACATCCGCCGCCCGGACGGCGCCTGGGAGATGCGCTACTGGAAGCCGACCAACGTCCCGATCCTCGACGACCAGGGCGACGTCGAATACATCGTGCATCAGGTCGAGGACGTGACCGCGGCGATGCGAGGCGAGCGCGGCCGCGCCGGGTGAGTGCGCCGCCTCACCCGGCCAGCGCCGCCGTCAGCCCGGCGAACCAGATCACGATCTGCACGCTGAAGGCGGTGATGTTGGCGTCCCAGCGCCCGGTGAAGATCGGCACCGGCGCCTTGAACGGCTGGTAGCCGTTGTCGTCATAGGCGCGGCCGCCGTAGACCGGCATGGCGATCAGCGCGATGAAGAACGCGGCGTAGACGATGGCGCCCATGATGGCGACGAGATAGAGCCGCTCGACGGCGAGCGGCCCGGGCGACCAGATCAGCGCCAGCGACAACAGGCCGAAGCCGATATAGCTCGAGATCTGCCAGACCACGTGGAAGCGCGCGTGCGGCGTCCATTTCGGGTTGGTCGCGTGCGTCGCGTTGAAGTCGGCGATGACGGTGCCGACGGCGTAGCCCGCGGTCATCAGCGTGAACAGGATGCGGGCGATGAGAAGATGGTCGAACGCAAAGCTCATGGCAGTCCCCCGGTGTCGCGGCCCGGCCAAGGTTCCGGCGCGGCCCGCCGCCGGTCAAGGGGATAAAGGCTGCCCGGACGTTGCGGGGCAGGGTAATCTTGCCCATGTTGCCGGTTCGAGTCCGGAGACCTGCGGGCGATGCGCCAATATCTCGACCTGATGGAGTTGATCCTCGCGCACGGCGTGGAAAAGCGCGACCGCACCGGCACCGGCACGCTGTCGGTGTTCGGCCATCAGATGCGCTTTAATCTTGCCGACGGCTTCCCGCTGCTGACGACGAAGAAGCTGCATTTGAAGTCGATCGTGCACGAATTGCTCTGGTTCCTCGCCGGCGACACCAACGTCAAATATTTGCAGGACCGCGGCGTGCGCATCTGGGACGAGTGGGCCGACGAGCGCGGCGACCTTGGGCCGGTCTACGGCCACCAGTGGCGCTCGTGGCCGGCCAAGGACGGCGGCACCATCGATCAGATCAGCCACGTCGTCGACATGATCCGGCGCAATCCGGATTCGCGGCGGTTGATCGTCAGCGCCTGGAACCCGGCCGACGTCGACAAGATGGCGCTGCCGCCGTGCCATTGCCTCTTTCAATTCTACGTGGCGGAGGGGCGGCTCTCCTGCCAGCTCTACCAGCGCTCCGCCGACGTGTTCCTCGGTGTGCCGTTCAACATCGCGTCGTATGCGCTGCTGACGATGATGGTGGCGCAGGTGACCGGCCATAAGCCCGGCGACTTCGTCTGGACCGGCGGCGACACGCACCTCTATCTCAACCACCTCGAACAGGCGCACCTGCAATTGTCGCGCAGCCCGCGCGCGCTGCCGGCCATGCGCATCAATCCGGAGGTGAAGGACATCTTCGCCTTCCGCTACGAGGACTTCACGCTCGAGAACTACGATCCGCACCCGCACATCAAGGCCGAGGTGGCGGTGTGAGTCTGACGATCCGCCGCGCCGAGCCGGCCGACGCCGCGCTGGTGTTCGATCTCGTCTGCGCGCTGGCCGACTACGAGAAGCTGCGGCACGAGGTCGACGCGACGCCGCAAGAGCTGTCGCGCGCGCTGTTCGCGCCCGAGCCGCGGCTCTATTGCGACATCGCCGAATGGAACGGCGAGCCGGCGGGCTTTGCCGTCTGGTTTCTCAATTTCTCGACCTTTCGCGGCCGCCACGGCCTCTATCTCGAGGACGTGTTCGTCAAGCCGGACTTCCGCGGCCGCGGCATCGGCAAGGCGCTGATGCGGCATCTCGCGCGCACCTGCGTCGACAACGGTTATGCGCGCTTCGAATGGGCGGTGCTCGACTGGAACGCGCCGTCGATCGCGTTCTACGAGTCCATCGGCGCCGAGCTCAAGAGCGAATGGATCATCTGCCGCATGAGCGGCCCGGCGCTGGCGAAATTTGCCGCCGTCGCGCCGGCATCGTCGAAGGCTGCGCCATGAAGATCGTGCTCGTCGTCGCCGTCGCCGAGAACAACGTCATCGGCCGCAACGGCGCGCTGCCGTGGCACCTGAAGTCCGAGCTCGGGCACTTCAAGCGCCTGACGACCAACCATCCGGTGCTGATGGGCCGCAATACGTATGTCTCGATCGGCAAGCCGCTGCCGAACCGCACCAACATCGTGCTCACGCGCAAGGCCGGCGCGGCGGCGCCGGGGCTGATCTGGGCGGCGAGCCTCGAGGAAGGGCTGGCGCTGGCGCGCGCCGATGCCGAACAACGCGGCGCCGACGCCATCATGGTCATCGGCGGCAGCGATGTGTTCGCGCGCACGCTTCCCATCGCCGACCGGCTCGAGTTCACACGCGTGCACGCCTCACCGGAAGGCGACGTGCTGTTCCCGCCGCTCGACCTCTCGCAATGGAAGGAGACCCGGCGCGAGCCGCACAAGGCCGGCCCGGGCGACGACCACGACTTCACGGTACTGACCTACGAGCGCATGCGCTGAACGCTGCGGCTGAGCGCCACAGGCAAAATCGCCGCCGCCGGATCGACACAATTCACACGATCGCCGGCGGATCGCGGGGGAGGCGGCACCGGGCTCGCGTTGTAACCGGCCGTGCGGTCACATATAACCCTGCCGACAGGAGGCCGCCGGGCGACAGGCGCCGGCGCCGGGAGACTGATCGCGCATGCCATGGAATACGCAGGGCGGCGGCCCGTGGGGCTCGGGCGGCGGCAAGGGCCCCTGGGGCTCCGGACCGCAATCGTCTTCGGGGCCTAACCCGCCCGATCTCGAGGACATCCTCCGCCGCGGGCAGGACCGCCTGCGCCGCTTCCTGCCGGGCGGCCAGCTCGGCGGCCGCGGCTTCGCGCTGATCGCGCTCGGTGTCGTCGCGCTGTGGGGCTTCTCCGGCTTCTTCCGCGTCGAGCCGGACGAGCTCGGCGTCGTGCTGCGCTTCGGCAAGGAAGTGCGCGAGGTGCAGCCGGGCCTGAACTACCATCTGCCGTATCCGGTCGAGACGGTGCTGACGCCGAAGGCGTTGCGCGTCAACAAGATCGACATCGGCATGCGCGTCGTCGACGACATCCGCCGCGGCGGCACGACCACGCGCGACGTGCCGGAAGAGAGCCTGATGCTGACCGGCGACGAGAACATCGTCGACGTCGACTTCTCGGTCCTGTGGAAGGTGAAGCCGACCGGCGTCGGCGATTACCTGTTCAACATCCAGAACCCGGCCGGCACGGTGAAGGCGGTGGCGGAAAGCGCCATGCGCGAAGTCGTCGGCCGTTCCGAGATCCAGCCGATCCTGACCGGCGCGCGCCAGACCATCGAGACCGCGGTGCAGGATCTGATGCAGAGGACGCTCGACAATTACGGCGCCGGCATCCTCGTGCAGCAGGTGCAATTGCAGAAGGTCGATCCGCCGCAGCAGGTGATCGACGCGTTCCGCGACGTGCAGGCCGCGCGCGCCGACCTCGAGCGCTCGGTCAACGAGGCGCAGACCTATGCCAACCGCGTGATCCCCGAGGCGCGCGGCAACGTCGCCAAGATCACGCAAGCGGCGGAAGCCTACCGCTCGCAGACGGTCGCCGAGGCGACCGGCCAGACCTCGCGCTTCCTCCAGATCTACGAGCAGTACAAGAAGGCGCCCGCCGTCACGCGCGAGCGCATGTACCTGGAGACGATGGAGCGCGTGCTCGGCAATTCCGACAAGGTGATCGTCGACCAGGGCGCCTCCGGCACCGGCGTCGTGCCTTATCTGCCGCTCGGCGGTTTCGCCGGCCAGAGGCCGCAGCAGCCGGCGCCGCGCGCGCCGGCGCAGCCGCAGCAACAGCAGCAGCCGGGAGCGCGCCCATGAGACTGAACGTCCTCGGCGGCGTCGTTGCCGTTCTCGCCATCGCGGCGCTGATCGTCGTGTGGTCGTCGCTGTTCACCGTCTACCAGACGCAGCAGGCGCTGGTGGTCCGCCTCGGAAATCCGGTCGGCGTCGTCAGCGACCCTGGCCTGCACGTGAAGGCGCCGTTCATCGACACCGTCATCAATGTCGACCGCCGCATCCTCGACCTCGAGGCGCCGCCGCAGGAGGTGATCGCCTCCGACCAGAAGCGGCTCGTGGTCGACGCCTTCGCGCGCTACCGCATCGAGGACGCGCTGCGCTTCTACCAGACGCTCGGCTCGATCAACGGCGCCAACTCGCAGCTCTCGATCCTGCTCAATTCGGCGCTGCGCCGGGTGCTCGGCGAGGTGACCTTCACCCACGTCGTGCGCGACCAGCGCGCCGAGCTGATGAGCCGCATCCAGAAGCTGATGGACCAGGAGGCGAAGTCCTACGGCATCCACGTGGTCGACGTGCGCATCCGCCGCGCCGATTTGCCGGAGCAGAACAGCCAGGCGGTCTACCAGCGCATGCAGACAGAGCGCCAGCGCGAGGCGGCGGAATTCCGCGCGCAAGGCAATCAGCGGGCGCAGGAAATCCGCTCGCGCGCCGATCGCGAGGTGACGGTGCTGGTGGCCGACGCGCAGTCGCACGCCGAGCAGATCCGCGGCGAGGGCGACGCCAAGCGCAACCAGATCTTCGCCGAGGCCTACACCAAGGATCAGGACTTCTTCACCTTCTATCGCTCGATGCAGGCCTATGAGGCGGGGCTAAAGAGCAAAGACACGCGCTTCCTGCTCAAGCCGGACTCGAACTTCTTCCGCTATTTCGGCGATCCGTCGGGCAAGGGGGCGGCGACCGTGCAGGCCTCACCGCCCGCCACGGCCGCTCCGGCGCGTTGACCCGGGAACCGCGGCCGCACCATGGGTGATTTTCTGGCGGCGTTCGGGCTGGTCTTCGTCATCGAAGGCTTGATCTTTGCGGCGTTTCCGGGGCCCGCGAAGCGGGCGATGATGAGCGTGATCGAGACGCCTGAGCATTCGCTCCGGCTGATCGGCATCGGCTCGGCGGTGGTCGGGCTGCTGCTCGTCTGGCTGGTGCGCTGGAGCTGAGGCGCGGCGCCGCGCCGAAAACAAGCCCGTGAACGGCTCGAAAAGAGGCGGGACCGTGGACCTCCCGCCCTTGAATCGCCGTGTTGGGCGGGCCACCTTCAGCCGAGTTCCCCTCCTGGAGATCCGACGCCCATGGGCGCACTGTCATCCCGTCTGGCGAAGCCCGTCATCCGCTCGGGCCTCGCCGCCATCGCGGCTGCCGTCATCCTCGTGCCGATGCTGACGCAGCCGGCGGCCGCGCGGGGACCCGAGAACATCGCCGACGTCGCCGAGCAGGTGATCGACGCGGTCGTCAACGTCTCGACCAAGCAGTCGGTCGACATGAACAACCGCATGCCCGATCTGCAGCCGGGCTCGCCGTTCGAGCAGTTCTTCGAAGATTTCATGAAGAAACGAGGCCAGAACGGCCAGAACGGGCCGGCGCAGCCGCAGCCGCCGCGGCGCGTCTCCTCGCTCGGCTCCGGCTTCATCATCGACGCGGCCGGTTATGTCGTCACCAACAACCACGTCATAGCCGACGCCGACGAGGTCAGCGTCATCCTCAACGACGGCACGACGCTGAAGGCCGACATCGTCGGCCGTGACACCAAGACAGACCTCGCGCTGCTGAAGGTGACGACCACGCATCCGCTCAAGGCGGTGAAATTCGGCGATTCGGACAAATTGCGCCTCGGCGAATGGGTCATCGCCATCGGCAACCCGTTCTCGCTCGGCGGCACGGTGACCGCCGGCATCGTTTCGGCCCGCAACCGCGACATCAATTCCGGGCCCTACGACAACTACATCCAGACCGACGCCGCCATCAACCGCGGCAATTCGGGCGGCCCGCTGTTCAATCTCAACGGCGACGTCATCGGCGTGAACACGGCGATCATCTCGCCGTCCGGCGGCTCGATCGGCATCGGCTTCGCCGTGCCGTCGAAGACCGTGGTGCCGGTGATCGATCAGCTGCGCCAGTTCAAGGAAGTGCGGCGCGGCTGGCTCGGCGTGCGCATCCAGCAGGTGACCGACGAGATCGCCGAGACGCTGAGCATCAAGCCGGCGCACGGCGCGCTGGTCGCCGGCGTCGACGACAAGGGCCCGGCCAAGGGCGCGCTGGCGCCGGGCGACGTCATCGTCAAGTTCGACGGCAAGGACGTGAAGGAGATGCGCGATTTGCCGCGCATCGTCGCCGACACGCCGGTCGGCAAGGACGTGCAGGTCGTCGTCGTGCGCAAGGGCAAGGAGGAGACCAGGACGGTCAAGCTCGGCCGCCTCGACGACGCCGAGAAGAAGCAGGCGGCCCTGACGCCGAAGGAGGCCGCGCCCGAGGGCGACACCGCGGTGAAGAAGACCCTGGGCCTGACGCTGTCCGGCCTGACCGCCGATCTGCGCAAGAAGAACAGCATCAAGGACAGCGTGAAGGGCGTGCTGATCACCGGCATCGACCCGAAGTCGCCGGCGGCCGAGAAGCGGCTGGCGCCGGGCATGGTGATCGCGGAAGTCGAGCAGGAGGCGGTCGGTTCGCCGGCCGAGTTCGAGAGCCGCATCGCCAAGCTCAAGCAGGCGGGCAAGAAACTCGTGATGCTGCTCGTCGTCTCGCCCGACGGCGACCCGAGCATCGTCGTGCTGGGGATTCAGTAGGGGCTTTCGTGTCCCGGATGCGGCGCAGCACGAAGTGGTGCGACGCTGATCCGGGACCGCAACGATCTCCGAGGTCTTGACGGTCCCGGGTCTGCAGCGCGGCATTGCATGCCGCACTGCGCCCGGGACACGCGTCAATTTTCGACGAACTCGTCCCGCCGGTAGCCCTGGACATAGAGCAGCGCCGTGAGATCGGCGTGGTCGATGCGCGCGGCGGCGGCTTCGGCCACCTTCGGCTTGGCGTGGTAGGCGACACCGAGCCCGGCCTCGACGATCATGTCGAGATCGTTGGCGCCGTCGCCGGCCGCCATTGTTTCCTCGGGCTTCAGCCCGAACTCCTGACGCAATTCCAGCAGCGCGGCGCGCTTGCCGTCACGGCCGAAGATCGGCTCGGCGACGCGGCCTTCGAGCTTGTGGCCGTCGAGAACCGTCAGCGTATTGCCGCGCGATGCATCGAAGCCGATCATCGCCGCGACGCGGTCCGTGAACAATGTGAACCCGCCGGAGACGAGGCAGGTGTGCGCGCCGTTCGCCCGCATGGTGTTGACCAGCGCGCGGGCGCCGGGCGTCAGCCGGACGCGGTCGCGCAAGACCTCGTCGATCACCGACACCGGCAATCCTTCGAGCAGGGCGACGCGTTCGCGCAGCGCCGGCTCGAAGGCGATCTCGCCGCGCATGGCGCGCTCGGTGATCGCGGCGACATGCGCTTTCAGGCCGACGTAATCGGCGAGCTCGTCGATGCATTCCTGGCCGATCATGGTCGAATCCATGTCCGCCAGGAACAGCTTCTTCCGCCGGTGCGCGGCGGGCTGCATGACCACATCGACCGGGTGCTGGCCAAGGGCGGCGCGCAGGCTCGCCGCGAGCGCGCGTTGGTCGATCGCCGATTCCGGGCTAAAGGGAATGTCGGCGGCGACGCCGTCCGCGAGCCAGGCTGGCTCGGCGGCGCGGGCGAGCCCCGCGCGCACCCGGCCAAGCAGGGCGGCGTCGAGCGCGCCCGGCCGGCCGGCGATCAGGGTCACGACGTGAGTCATTGAATGTCCGCGACGAAACGAGCGGTGCTTATCGCAGGGCCGACCGCGAGCGGCAAGTCGGCGCTGGCGTTGCGCGTTGCCGAGAAGCTCGGCGGCGTGATCGTCAACGCCGACTCGATGCAGGTCTATCGCGATCTGCGCGTCATCACGGCGCGGCCGTCGTCCGCGGAAGAAGCGCGCGTGCCGCATCGGCTCTACGGTCACGTCGACGCAGGCGAGAACTACTCGACCGGCCGCTGGTGCCGCGACGTTGCCGATGTGCTGGACGCCGCCGCGCGCGACGGCCGCGTGCCGATCTTCGTCGGCGGCACCGGGCTCTATTTCAAGGCGCTGACGAGCGGGCTCGCCGCGGTGCCGCCGATCCCGCCGGACATTCGCGCAAAAGTGCGCGGCCGGCTCGCGGCGGAAGGCGTCGCGCCGCTCTACAATGAATTGCTCGAACGCGATCCGAAGACGGCGCACCGGCTGATGCCGAATGACCGCTCGCGCATCTCGCGCGCGCTCGAGGTGATGCTGGCGACCGGGCGCTCGCTCACCGACTGGCACAGCGACGGCCTGCCGCCTTTGATCGACGGCGCGCGGGCGGCGAAGGTGTTCATCACCTGCGAGCGCAACGAGCTGGTGCGGCGGATCGAGGCGCGCTTCGCGGCGATGCTGAAGGCCGGCGCGCTGGAGGAGGTGCGGGCGCTCGCCGCGCGCGGGCTCGACCCGATGTTGCCGGCGATGAAGGCGCACGGCGTGCCCTGGCTGATCCGGCACTTCAACGGCGAGATTTCCCGCGACGAGGCGGCGGCCGGCGCCATCATGGACACCCGCCGCTACGCCAAGCGGCAGGTGACGTGGTTCAGGAACCAGATGGCCGGCTGGTCGGCGGTGCCGGCGGAGGCGGGCGAGGCCGAAATCGATCGCCAGTTGACGGCGCTGGGGTCCGGGCAGACAATTCCGGCCGATCCGCGGGATTAAGGGCGCCGGAAGCCCTTGACCGGGCGTGCTGCGGTGCCTATAACCGCGCAAGGAAAGTTCGGGTAGAGACCATGTCGCGCAATATTCTTATCGTAGTCGAGGTTCGGACGCCTTGCGGGCCCTGAGGGGCATCACCGCGGGAGCGTCCGGACACAGGCCCCTTGCGGGCCTTTTTTATTGGCCGGGGCGAGCGTTACGAGCTGCGTGGAAGAAGGATGACGAGCATGACCAAGGAAATGACCGGCGCCGAAATGGTGATCCAGGCATTGGCGGATCAGGGCGTGCAGCACCTGTTCGGCTATCCCGGCGGCGCGGTGCTGCCGATCTATGACGCGCTGTTCGAACAGAAGACGGTCAAGCACGTCCTCGTCCGGCACGAGCAGGGGGCGGTGCACATGGCGGAGGGCTATGCGCGCTCGACCGGCAAGGTCGGCTGCGTCCTCGTCACCTCCGGCCCCGGCGCCACCAATGCGGTCACGGGTCTGACTGACGCGCTGATGGATTCGATCCCGGTCGTCTGCATCACCGGCCAGGTGCCGACGCATCTCATCGGCAACGACGCCTTCCAGGAGGCCGACACGGTCGGCATCACGCGGCCGTGCACCAAGCACAATTATCTGGTCAAGCGCATCGAGGACCTGCCGCGCGTGCTGCACGAGGCGTTCCACATCGCCTCGAGTGGCCGTCCCGGGCCGGTGGTCGTCGACATCCCGAAGGATATCCAGTTCGCCAAGGGCGTCTATTCGAAGCCGAAGGAGTTCGCCCACACCGGCTACAAGCCGCGCGTGAAGGGCGACATGGAGAAGATCAAGCAGGCGGTGGCGCTGATGGCGCACGCCAAGCGGCCGCTGTTCTACACCGGCGGCGGCGTCATCAATTCGGGCCGCGCGGCGAGCGACCTGCTGCGCGAGCTGGTCAAGCTCACCGGCTTCCCGATCACCTCGACATTGATGGGGCTCGGGGCCTATCCGTCGGCCGACCCGCAGTGGCTCGGCATGCTCGGCATGCACGGCACGCTGGAAGCCAACATGGCGATGCACGATTGCGACGTCATGGTCTGCATCGGCGCGCGCTTCGACGACCGCATCACCGGCCGGCTCGACGCCTTCTCGCCGGGCTCGACGAAGATCCACATCGACATCGATCCGTCCTCGATCAACAAGAACGTCAAGGTCGACGTGCCG
>DATNBL010000087.1:0-11477 GCA_035571935.1 Pseudolabrys sp. | reverse complement strand
GGCGTGGTCGGCGATTGTTCGTTCCACGGATCGGTGAAGCGGATGAAGTACCAGGACGAGTCGACGAAGGTGTCCATGGTGTCGGTCTCGCGCCGCGCGCCGCCGCCGCAGGAGGGACACTTGACCTTGGTCCAGGTCGGGTGGCGGTCGAGCGGATTGCCCGGCCGGTCGAAGGTGACGTCCTCCGGCAGCGTCACCGGCAGGTCCTTGTCCGGCACCGGCACCACGCCGCACGTCTCGCAATGGATCACCGGGATCGGGCAGCCCCAATAGCGCTGGCGCGAAATGCCCCAGTCGCGCAGGCGATAATTGACTTGCCGCTGCGCCACCGGACGGTTGCCGCGCGTCGTCGCGGCGAGCACGGTCGCGACCTTGTCGAACGCCTGTTGCGGCGTCATGCCGTTCAAATCGACGACGCCGTTCTTCGAATTGATCATCGTGCCGTCGCCGTCATAGGCGACGTCGGTGATGACGAAGGTCTTCGGGTCCGTGTTCGGCGGCAGCACGACCGGGGTGTTGCCGAGGCCGTATTTGTTGACGAAATCGAGGTCGCGCTGGTCGTGCGCCGGGCAGCCGAAGATGGCGCCGGTGCCGTAGTCCAACAGGATGAAGTTGGCGACGTAGACCGGCAGCTTCCACGACGCGTCGAACGGATGCGTGGCGCGGATGCCGGTGTCGAAGCCGAGCTTCTCGGCGGTGTCGATCGCCGCCTGCGAGGTGCCGAGGTGCTTGCACTCCTCGATGAAAGCGGCGAGCTTCGGATTGTTTTTCGCTGCGGCGGCCGCGAGCGGATGGTCGGGCGCGATCGCCATGAACTTGGCGCCGAACAACGTGTCCGGCCGCGTCGTGAAGATCTCGAGCTCGCTCTCCTTGTTCGGAGTCGTCGCCGGGTCGAGCATGAAGCGGACGAGCAGGCCCTCGGAGCGGCCGATCCAGTTCTTCTGCATCAGCCGGACCTTGTCCGGCCAGCGGTCGAGCGTGTCGAGCGCGCTCAGCAGTTCCTCGGAGTAGTCGCCGATCTTGAAGACCCACTGGTAGAGATCGCGCTGCTCGACCAGCGCGCCCGAACGCCAGCCGCGGCCGTCGATCACCTGCTCGTTGGCGAGCACGGTCTGGTCGACCGGGTCCCAGTTCACCTTGCGGTACTCGCGCGCGACCAGCCCCGCCTTCTGGAAGTCGAGGAACAGCTTCTGCTGGTGCTTGTAGTAGGACGGATCGCAGGTCGCGACCTCGCGCGCCCAGTCGAGCGACAGCCCCATCGAGCGGAGCTGCTTCTTCATCGCCGCGATGTTGGAATAGGTCCACGCCTTCGGGTGCACCTTCTGCGCCATGGCGGCGTTCTCGGCCGGCATGCCGAAGGCGTCCCAGCCCATCGGGTGCAGCACGGAATTGCCCATGGCGCGCTTGAAGCGCGCGACCACGTCGCCCATCGTGTAATTGCGGACGTGGCCCATGTGGATGCGCCCCGACGGGTAGGGGAACATCTCCAGCACGTAGTATTTCGGGCGCGGGTCGTCGTTCCTGGTGGCGAAGATCGCGGCGTCGTCCCAGGCCTTCTGCCAGCGGGCTTCGGCCTCGCGGGCGTTGTAGCGGTCGGCGCGCTCGTTTTTGGGCGATTCGGCAGTCATTTCCGGCTCTTCAGGAGGCGCCGGGTGGTCGCATGAAACGGCCCGTTGGGTCAACGGGCGGGGGCGTCAGGCGGTCGTGCCGCCGGTGGCCTGACCGATGGCGGCCAGCAGCGCCCGCGCGTCGTACGGCTTCTCGACCACCGGGGCGTCCCGGAAGACGCGGGCCTCGGCGCTGTCGCCGCGCAGGCCGGTCAGGAACACGAAAGGCGTACCCGCCGCGGCGAGCGCCTCGGCGACCGGCAGACTGGTACCGCCGCCGTGGCCGAGCCTGAGGTCGAGTACCGCGAGGTCGAAGCGGCCCGCGCGCGCGGCGGCGAGCGCCTCGGCGGCATTGCCGCAGCAGACGACCTCGGCCGCGCCGGCCTGTTCCAGCGCCTGCTGGATATCGAGCGCGATCAGGAATTCGTCGTCGAGCACGAGGCAGCGCCTGCCCGTCAGCGGCTTCACCACCCATCCCCCTGTTTCGGTTGGACGGGCGCTTCTCCCGCAAACGGAACCGGCGGGCATTAAATTCCGACATAGCGACGGACGAATTTATGCCGTTGGATGCAGCGCAGGAACCTGCCATGAGTAACGTTCGGCGGGCGAAGAAGGAGCCATCGGAGCGGCCATGAGTGTGGGGACCGGGCGGGGAAACGGCCACGGCACGCCGTGCGAGGCCTGTCCCCTGCGCAAGCGCGAAAGCCTGCGCGAGTTCACCGCCGACGAACTCGCCTTCGTGAAGGAATTCAAGGCGGACGAATTGCGCGTCGAGGCGGGCGTGAGTTTCCTGCGCGAGGGCGCGCGCAGCGACCAGCTCTACACCGTGCTCAATGGCTGGGCCTTCCGTTACAAGATGCTCGACGACGGCCGCCGCCAGATTCTCAACTACGCGCTGCCCGCCGACATGGTGGGCCTGCAAGGCGCGCTGATGCGGGAGATGGAGCACTCGGTCGAGGCGCTGACGCCGCTGACCCTGTGCGTCTTCCCACGCGCCAAGATGTGGGACCTCTATTCGCGCATCCCGACGCTCGCCTTCGACATCACCTGGCTCGCCGCGCGCGAGGAGCAATTGATCGACCAGCATCTGCTCAGCGTCGGCCGCCGCTCGGCGCTCGAGCGCACGGCCTACCTGCTGCTGCACCTCTATGTGCGGGCGCAGGAGGCGGCGCTGGTGAAGGACAGCACGATCCAGTTTCCCTTCACGCAGCAGCATCTCGCCGACACGCTCGGCATGTCGTTGGTCCACACCAACAAGACGCTGAAACGCCTGATGCAGTCGAACGCGGTGCGGTGGAAGGACCGGGTGTTCGAGATGGTTGACCGCGCGGCGCTGGTCGAGATCGCCGGCGAGGATGTCAGAACGCGGCGGCCGAGGCCGTTCATCTGATGAGCGACGCCGTCACCGCATTGCAACAGGTCCGCGCCGACATCGCCCGCGCCTGCAAGGACGCGGGCCGCGATCCGGCGTCGGTGACGCTCGTGGCGGTGTCGAAGACGTTCGCCGCCGATGCAATCGAGCCGGTGATCGCCGCCGGCCAGCGCGTGTTCGGCGAGAACCGCGTGCAGGAGGCGAAGGCGAAGTGGCCGGCGCTGCTCGAAAAGCATCCGGACATCGCACTGCATCTCATCGGGCCGTTGCAGTCGAACAAGGCGAAGGAGGCGGTGGCGCTTTTCGACGCGATCCATTCGGTCGACCGCGCCAGCCTGTGCGAGGCGCTGGCGAAGGAGATCGAGAAGCAGGGCCGCTCGCCCACCTTGTTCGTGCAGGTCAACTCCGGCGCCGAGCCGCAGAAGGCCGGCGTGCTGCCGGAAGACGCCGACACGTTCCTGAAGACCTGCCGCGATACCTACAAGCTGACGATCGCCGGGCTGATGTGCATTCCGCCGGCCGGCGAGGCGCCGGCGCCTCATTTCGCGCTGCTCGCGACCATCGCGAAGCGCAATGGATTGAAGCTGCTGTCGATGGGCATGAGCGCGGATTTCGCCTCCGCCATCGCCATGGGCGCGACGCATGTGCGCGTCGGAAGCGCCATTTTTGGAGGACGCACGTGAGCGAATTGGACCACTGGCAGCAGCGCTACGCCAGCGACGAGTATCGCTTCGGCACGGCGCCGAATGCGTTCCTCGCCGCGCAGGTGAAGAGCCTGCCGAAATCCGGCAAGGCGCTCGCGATCGCCGATGGCGAGGGCCGCAACGGCGTCTTCCTCGCCGAGCGCGGACTCGACGTGCTGTCGCTCGACTTCTCGCCGAACGCGCAGGAAAAGGCGCGTAAACTCGCCGCCGCGCGCGGCGTGACGCTGCGCGTCGAGCAGGCCGACGTCATCAACTGGGCCTATCCGCTGGATACGTTCGACGTCGTCGCGGCGATCTTCTTCCAGTTCGCCGGTCCTGCCGACCGGGCGAAGATCTTCGCCGGCATCAAGCGCACCTTGAAAAAGGGCGGCCTGCTGCTGCTTGAGGGCTACCGGCCGAAACAGCTCGAGTACAAGACCGGCGGGCCGGGGATACTCGAGAACCTCTACACGCGCGAGATTCTCGAACAGGCGTTCGGCGATTTCTCCTCGCTCGACATTCGCGAATACGACGCGGAGCTGCACGAAGGCGCCGGCCACGGCGGCATATCGGCGCTGATCGATGCGGTGGCGGTGAAGTAAGAATTGCCGCGGGTGCGGAGTTCATCATTGTGCCCTCTCCCCAACCGAACTCGGGCTTGCCCGAGTTCGGCGTTGAAATTGGCCGAAGTCGGAAACATCCGACCTCGGCTGGGAGAGGGCAGCCGCAGCATCGCAAATAAAAGAATGGGTGAGGAGGCAGATCCCCTCACCCGACAGAATGTGTCGAAAGGCTCTCAATGCCCTCTCCCACGGAGGGGAGAGGGCGCGACGACGAGCGTCGCGTGAAATCTACCTGTTAAACCGCGGCATGTTCGGCGGGTTGGCGCCGAGCGTGGAATCGAGAGGCTTCTTCAGGAGGCTCGAGCGGAGCGCGCCCGGCTGCGCCGAGGGAGCGGGCGCGGCCGCGGGCTGATAGGCGGGCTGCGGCGGCGGCGGAGCGTAAGCCGGCTGCTGCGGCGCGGCCGGCATCTGCGGCTGCAAGCTCGGCGCGTCGAACGGCGAGCCGTAGTCGTCGTCGACGTCGCTCATGCGGTGGCTCATGCTGGCGCTGCGCCAGCGCTCGATCACCGACGTCAACAGATCCTTGTTCATGCCCGCGCCCGCTTCCGACCGCGTCGAGCCGGACGCCTCGCTGTTCGGCCGCCGATCCGCCGCGAGCTCGGCGAAGCGCATGCGCGTCGGCAGCGCCACGCCGGCGCCGAAGCAGAACACTTCGCGCATGCCGAGCGAGGGGATGAAGGCCAGCAGGTTCGCCGCCGCGTCCGAGACCGCCGATCGGATCAGCTCCTGGTCGCGGTCGTTCGACAGCCGCATCGTGAACAGGGTCGAGCATTGCGAGATGATGGTCGGGTCGATCTCGGCCGGCCGTTGCGTGACGAGGCCGAGGAAGACGCCGTATTTGCGGCCTTCCTTGGCGATGCGCGACAGCGCGCGCCGCGTCGGGCCGAAGCCGATCTTCTTGTCGGCCGGCGCGTAGCGGTGCGCCTCTTCGCAGACGAACAGCAGCGGCGCGGCGCCGTCCGACCACAGGCCAAAATCGAAGGCCATGCGGCACAGCACCGACACGACCGAGTCGATCACCTCGGCCGGGAAGCCGGCGAGCTGCATGATCGTCATCGGCTTGCCGTCCGGCGGCAGGCGGAACAGCGTGCCGATGATCTCCGCCATCGTGTCGCCGCCGATGTTCGCGTTCTCGAACATGAAGGCGTAGCGCGGATGGTTGCGGAAGGTCTGAATGCGGCCGATCAGCTTGTGATAGACGACGGCGCGCGAGCGGTTCTCGAGCTTGCCCATGCGCTCATCGAGCAGCGAGATGAGGTCCTCGATGCGGTACGGCACCGGCGTATCGGCGGTGAAGCCGGCGTCCTTGGGGTCGCGGCGCTTCGAGAGCACGCTGTTGGCGGCGTTGTTGCGGTATTGCAGATAGGCGGCCTTGGCGAGCGGCAAGACCTCGGAGAGGATCTCGACTTCCTCGTCGATGCCGGGGCGGCCGCCGAAGAAGGCGTCGACCACTTCCTCGAAATTGAATAGCCAGAACGGCAGCCTGAGATTGCGCGGCGTGAGCACCTGCGCCTTGTCACCGAAGCACCGGCTGTATTCGTTGTGCGGGTCGACCAGGAAGATGCGCAGGTTCGGGCGCGTCTCCAGGATTTTCTGCAGGATGATGGCGACACCGCTCGACTTGCCGACGCCGGTCGCGCCGAGGATGGCGAAGTGGCGGCTGACCATCTGGTCGATGTCGATATGGACGGCGATGTTCTGGTTCTGCTGCAGCGTGCCGATCTGCGCGCGGTCGCTGGACGGGCCGCCGTAGACGATGCGCAGCTCGCGCTCGCCGAGCATGGCGGTGGTGTCGCCGATGGTCGGATAGTCGGTGACGCCGCGCGAGAAGCGGCCGGCGATCACCTCGCCGATGAGATCGAGGCGGGCGACCTTGCGGAACTCGGCGCGGCCGGCGGCGGAGCCCACGGCCTGCTCGGCGACCTCGGTGACGAGACCGACGATCAGCGCCTTCGGCGTCGTGATGCCCATGAACTTGCCGACGGTCGGCGAGTCGGCGGGGCTCACATGGCGGGCGGTGAGCTCGACGGTCGCGCTCGAGCCGGTGACGGCGGCGACACGTCCCGGGGCCTCGGTCGACGGTCGCGGGGCGGCGGAAATCGGCGGAGAGTCCATGCGTGGTCCGTTGGTCGGGCCTATGGGCCGGTACGATGAACCTACCGAACTCTGCTTTCCGTCCGACTTAACGGGGCGCCTAAAACGCCACGGACTTGCGGCTATCCTTAAGGAACCTTGATGCCTGAAACGTCAGGCGATCCGGATGCGCGTCCTTGGTCCGAGCCGCGCCAGAAGGTGCCGTAGCGTCTTGAGATTCAAGGCGACGCAACCTGCGGTCGGGGCGAAGCCCGCCCGCGCCGCATGGATGAAGACGGCGCTGCCGCGGCCGGCGACGCGGGGCCGCATGTTGTGGTCGATCTCGACGATGAAATCATAGAGCCCGTCGGGGCGGGCCAGCCGGTCGGCCTTGCTTCCGGGCGGCACCCGGACCGGCCGATTGTAATGGCGGTCGGCCGGGTCTTCGCACCAGCCGTCGTCGGGGCGGATACGGCGGAGCGGCAGGTGGGTCACTGGCCGAGTGTGACGGTCCGCCCGCCACCACACCCGCACCGGCCTGAACAGGCCGGAGGGTGTGCCGCCGTCGCCCTCACGCTTGTTGGCCCTGATCCCGCCCCGCCCGAGCGCCACCGGCAGGGCCAATGGCCCGGCCGTGAGCCAGCCGCGCCGGGGATCGCCCGGCTTCCGCCGCACCGTAATGAGGGAGAGTGTCTGCCGCCGCATGGGTCTCAATCCGGGCCGAATCGGCCGTCCTTGCCGATGGCCTGAATACCAGTTCGCCCTTGCTCTTGGAGCGGCGAATGCTCTACTGCCGGGGTCCTTGCAATCGAACTGGGGCGCGCGCCATGCGTTTGCCCTCAGGGGGGCTGCCCGTCCTATGGCGAATAAACGCACGATCCTGATCGTCGATGACGACGCCGAGCTGCGGGAGGCGCTGGTCGAGCAGCTGGCGCTGCACGAGGAGTTCGAGCCGATCTCCGCCGACAGCGGCACCAAGGGCGTGCAGGCGGCGCGCAACGGTCAGGTCGATCTGGTGATCATGGACGTCGGCCTGCCCGACGTCGACGGCCGCGAGGCCGTGCGCATCCTGCGCAAGAACGGCTTCAAGTCGCCGATCATCATGCTGACCGGACACGACACCGACTCCGACACGATCCTGGGCTTGGAGTCGGGCGCCAACGATTACATCACCAAGCCGTTCCGCTTCGCCGTGCTGCTCGCGCGCATCCGCGCGCAATTGCGGCAGCACGAGGCGAGCGAGGACGCGGTCTTCACCATCGGCCCTTACACGTTCCGGCCGTCGTCGAAGATCCTGCTCAATCCCAAGGGCAGCAAGGTGCGGCTCACCGAAAAGGAAACGGCGATCCTGCGCTATCTCTACCGCGCCGGGCAGAAGCCGGTGTCGCGCGAGACGCTGCTGCAGGAAGTGTGGGGCTACAATTCCGGCGTCACGACGCACACGCTCGAGACGCACATCTACCGCCTGCGGCAGAAGGTGGAGAAGGACGCGGCGCAGCCGCAGATCCTGGTGACCGAAGCCGGCGGCTACAAGCTGGTGCCGTGAGTACGGCGCCGGCCCTTATCCTCCGCTCATTCCCGCGCAAGCGGGAATCCAGCGCTGGGTCCCCGCCTTCGCGGGGACGAGCGGATCGATGAGATGACCCTCGAGGACGACATCGCCTTCTTCGAACGCGTGCCGACGCTCGCCGCGCTCGGCAAGCAGGCGCTGCGTGTGCTGGCGATCGGCGCGGAGACGCGCTCGCTGCCGAGCGGCGCCGTGCTCTATTACGCCGGCGAGGTCGCCGACGGCGCCTACGTCGTCCAGCAGGGCTCGCTGCTCCTGGAGCCCGGCACGTTCTCGGAAGGCCGCGAATATACGGTCGGGCCGGGGACCTTGGTCGGTGAGCTGGCGCTGATCACCGACGTGGTGTCGCCGTCGACCGCGATCGCCAAGGAGCCCACGGTTGTGGTGCGCCTGTCGCGCTCGCTGTTCCGCAAGATGCTCGAAGGCTATCCCGCCGCGGCTGAGGCATTGCGCGACATCATGTCGGCGCGTCTGGCGGCATGGAATAAGGATTTGGGCGCGCTGCGACGGAAATTGGATAAGTAGTTTCTGTCGTCCCCGCTTTCGCGGGACGACAATCACACTTCCACCCGCGCCGTGACCGGCACGTGGTCGGACGGTCGCTCGGCGCCGCGATAATCCTTCGCCACCGCGATCTTCGAGACCTCGCCGGCGATCGCGTCGGAGGTCCAGACGTGATCGAGCCGGCGGCCGCGGTCGGCGGCGCGCCAGTTGTCCATCGCGCGATAGCTCCACCACGTGTAAAGCTTTTCCGGCTCCGGCGTGAGCACGCGCATCGTGTCGACCCAGTTGCCGGCGCTGCGCGCGGCGTTGAGCTTCTCGCACTCGACCGGCGCGTGCGAGACTACTTTCAACATTTGCTTATGACTCCAGACGTCGTGCTCGAGCGGCGCGACGTTCAAGTCGCCGACCAGGATCGCGCGCTGCTTCGCGGCGGGGCGCAAGCCTTCGTGATCGCGCATTTCGTCGAGGAACGAGAGCTTGTGCCCGAATTTCGGGTTGACCTCGGGGTCGGGCTCCTCACCGCCGGCCGGCACGTAGAAATTATGCAGCGTGATCGGGTCCTTCAGCCCGGCGTGCTCGCCGAGCACCACAGATATGTGGCGGCAGTCGGTCTTGCCGCAGAAGTCGCGCTTCTCGATCGTTTCGAAGGGCACGCGCGAGAGGATGGCGACGCCGTGATAGCCCTTCTGGCCGTTGAGCGCGGCGTGCTCGTAGCCGAGCCGCTTGAAGCGCTTCAATGGAAAGGCGTCGTCCGGGCACTTCGTCTCCTGCAGGCAGATGACGTCCGGCCGCGCCGACTTGATGAACTTGGCGACCAGATTGATGCGCAGGCGGACGGAGTTGATGTTCCAGGTGGTGATCTTGAGGGGCATCTCTGACTCGTCACCCCCGGGCTTGACCCGGGGGTCCATGCGGACTTGACCCGATTAAGAAAGGAAGATGGATTGCCGGGTCAAGCCCGGCAATGACCACGGAGAGAGGTCGTGCCCGGAATTTTGACTGTCAGGCCGCGGGCCGCTCGATCTAGTTATGATACCGCGTGTAGTCGATGCGGAACATCGATAGGTCGGGCTTCTTCGACGCGTCGAGATTGTAGACCGCGACGGTGGTGTCGTAGCCCTGCGGATCGGTGACGGTCCACTGCTTGAGCTGCATGTCCTTGGCGTCGAACATGATCATCAGCCGGCTGGTGCCGACGAGCGTATTCTTCTCCTCGACCACGACTGTGACGAAGACATCGTCGGCATAGACCGCGACGAGGTTGGTGTCCTTCATCAGGTCGACGTGGTCGGCGAGCAGGAAGCGCAGCGGCGTCTGCGACAGCGGGTAGACGTCCTGCGTCGCCAGATTGCGGTCGCGCACGACCACCGACTGGCCGTCGGCGATCAGTTCGATCGGGCTCGGGCTGTCATATTCGAAGCGCACGCGGCCGGGCTTGGCGAGATAGAAGATGCCGGTCGAGCGGCTGCCGTCGGGGCCGATCTGCACGAACTTGCCGGTCAGGCTCGTCACCGACGAGAGATAGTTGTTGACCTTGTCGATGATGGCGCGCTGCTGCGGATTGAGCGCCTGTGTCGAGCCGGGCTTGCCGAGCAGCGCGGCGAAGGGATTGCTGATCGGGTTCGGCGCGGCCTGCGCCGGCTGCGCCTGAGCGGGTTGCGCCTGCGCGCGGGCGCGCATCGCGGCGGCCGGAACGGCTTCGCGCACCGAACCGGTGATGAGGCCGCGGTGCGGGTTGGGGCGCGGCAGCGGCACGCTCTGGGCAAAGGCGGGCGGCGCGGTCAGGCCGGCGACCACCGCCGCCATCGCCGCCATGCGGCGGCCTCGCGCCCCGAAAAAGTCAGCCATTTCGCCTCTCCGCCTCGAACCTGTGCCGGTCGGCCCCATCGCCGGATTTAGGCGCGGGCTGTGGCTATTTCGCGGCCCCCTGAGACCAAATCATGCGCTGATTCGGCTGGCGGCGCGATGAATTGTGTGGCCGCGGTGCGTTGCCGCTTGCGGCAGTTTACCGCTCGAAATCGCCCTCTTCGGGGATCAGGATCTCGCGCTTGCCGGCGTGGTTGGGCTGGCCGACGATGCCTTCGTTCTCCATCCGCTCCATCAGCGTGGCGGCGCGATTGTAACCGATCTGCAGCCGGCGCTGGATGTACGAGGTCGAGGCCTTGCGGTCGCGCTTCACGACGGCGACGGCTTGGGAGTAGAGATCGCCGCCTTCGGCCATGCCCATGCCGGTCGCGTCGAACACGGCGCCATCCTCGCCATCCGTCTCATCCTCGGCGGTGACTTCCTCGAGATAGTCCGGCATGCCCTGCGACTTCAAATGCCGTACGACTTTCTCGACCTCGTCGTCGGAGCAAAACGGGCCGTGCACGCGGCTGATGCGGCCGCCGCCGGCCATGTAGAGCATGTCGCCCTGGCCGAGCAGCTGCTCGGCGCCCTGCTCGCCAAGGATGGTGCGGCTGTCGATCTTGGACGTGACCTGGAAGGAGATGCGCGTCGGGAAGTTCGCCTTGATCGTGCCGGTGATGACGTCGACCGAGGGACGCTGCGTGGCGAGGATGACGTGGATGCCGGCGGCGCGCGCCATTTGCGCGAGGCGCTGGATCGCCCCTTCGATGTCCTTGCCGGCGACCATCATCAGGTCGGCCATCTCGTCGACGATGACGACGATGAAGGGCAGCGGCTCGAGGTCGAGTTCTTCCTTCTCGTAGATCGCCGCACCCGTCTCCTTGTCGTAGCCGGTGTGCACCGTGCGCGTGAGCTGCTCGCCCTTGGCCTTGGCTTCGGCCAGGCGCGCATTGTAGCCGTCGATGTTGCGCACGCCGAGCTTCGACATCTTCTTGTAGCGGCCCTCCATCTCGCGCACCGCCCATTTGAGCGCGACGACCGCTTTCTTCGGATCGGTGACGACGGGGGTGAGCAGATGCGGGATGCCGTCATAGACGGAGAGTTCGAGCATCTTGGGATCGACCATGATCAACCGGCATTGATCGGGACGCAGCCGGTACACCAGCGACAGGATCATGGTGTTGATGGCGACCGATTTGC
>DATNBL010000086.1:0-15751 GCA_035571935.1 Pseudolabrys sp. | reverse complement strand
TCCACGTACCGGAAGCGTGGCCCGTACGCCGTGCAACGACACCGCTGTGGCGCGCCGAGAGGCGCCCGCGCGCTTCGAGAGGAGCGTGCGGCCTACGGAACGAAGTGTCGCGCCTCATCGGCGCGCCACGCCCTCGGCTTTACAGCCGAGAGAAGGGGAAGGCCGGCTCACCCGGGGCCGCTCAAAGAAGACGGGCGATGACTCATGGCCGTCTGCGAAATTACGAGTGCCCCCACCCGGCGCGCTGGCGCGCGCCACCCTCCCCCGAGCCGAAGTCGGATGTTTCCGACTTCGGCCGCTCTTAGAATGCCGAACTCGGGTAGACCCGAGTTCGGATGCGGGGGAGGGAGAAGCAGCCGAGGTAACACTATCCCGACCTTCGAGTTGACATTTTCGGCGCGCTATTACCCTGTTGCGGGACCGGCAGGGACAGCCGCCTGCGGGCGGCCGCAGGTCCCGCCAAGTGCTTGGGCGATCTTGATGTTTGGCAAAATCCGGGTGACGCGCTGGCTGGTCGGAGCGCTGCTGATGGCGCTTCTCGAGGCCGCCGGGCTGTTCGCCGTCGAGGTCGCCATCACGACCCCCGCCCAGGCGCAGTTCTGGAACGACTGGACCTCCTCGCGGCGGCCCTCGCGGCCGCGCTCCGGCGGCTTCTTCCAGAACCTGTTCGGCCCCGACAACGCCCCTTACCAGAGCGACGAGCCGCGCCATCAGCAGACCGACAGCGCCAAGGCGCCGGCGCCGCGCAAGCCCGATCCCAAGGCCGAGCCGGTCACGCCGACGACCTCGATCGTCGTCATGGGCGACGCCATGGCCGACTGGCTCGCCTACGGCCTCGAGGACGCCTTCGCCGACGCGCCGGAAGTGGCGATCCTGCGCAAGAACAAATTGCACTCCGGACTGTTGCGCTACGACCCCAAGGACGACCTCGACTGGTGGCACGTCGCGCGCGACATCCTCACGCAGGAAAAGGCCAACTACGTCGTGATGATGCTCGGCGTCTCCGACCGGCAGAACATCCGCGAGCGCGATCTCGCCAAGGAAGCCGAGAAGAACGCCAAGGAAGAGCAGGACAAGAAGGCGGACGGCGCCAAGCCCGATCAGCCCGCCGCCGCCGACAAGCCCGACGCCGCCGCCGACAAGACGAAGAAACCGACCGGCGTCGTCGAATTCCAGAGCGAGCAGTGGGAGCGCATCTATAATCGCCGCATCGACGACACCATCGCCGCGCTGAAGTCGAAGGGCGTGCCGGTGTTCTGGGTCGGCCTGCCGCCGATCCGCGGCACCAAGTCGACGGCGGAGACGAGCTACCTCAACAACCTCTACCGCCAGCGCGCCGAGCGCGCCGGCGTCGTCTACATCGACGTGTGGGACGGCTTCGTCGACGAGGCCGGCAAGTTCACCACCTTCGGCCCCGACTACGAAGGCCAGAAGCGCCGCCTGCGCTCGGCCGACGGCGTCTATTTCACCAAATACGGCGCGCGCAAGCTGGCGCATTACGTCGAGCGCGAGATCCGCCGCTACATGAGCAACCGCATCGTCGCGCTGCCGACCTCGCCGGCTGCCCCCGCGCCGGAGCCGGGCAAGCCGGCCGCGCGGCCGCTCGCGGGGCCGGTGGTGCCGCTGACGGTCGTCACGACCTCGGCGAGCGACGAACTGCTCGGCGGCGCGCAAGGTGCGCGCGTGCACGGCGACGCCACCGCCGCGCAGGTTTTGGTCAAGGGCGAGCCTCTGTCGCCGCAGCGCGGCCGCGCCGACGACTTCGCGTGGCCGCCCGGCAGTCCGCTGCGTGTGGAGCCGGCCGTGGCGCCGGCGGCGTCCGCGCCGGTGAAGAGATCCGAGACGCCGGCCGCGCCGGCAGTCGCCGCGGTCGCTCCCGCGGCGGTGAAGCCGCAGGTGGCGGCGCCGAGCATCGCCGCGCCGGAGCCGGACGACGCCCAGGCGTCGGTGCAGCCGGGCTCAAAGCCCGCGGCCAAGCCCGCGCAGCATCCCGCGCCGAAGACGACGCGCGAAGCGGACGCGGAGCGCCGTGCGCAACCGCGTCCGCCCCGCAATGTGCAGCGTTCGAACGAGCCGTTCGGACGGGGCGGCCTGTTCGGCCTGTTCCGGTAGGGCAGGGCCTCAACGGCCGCCGCCGCCACCGCCGCCGCCACCGCCGCCGCCGTTGAAGGTGGCCTCGATCTCGGCATCGCTGCGGCCGCGCAGCGACAGCGCGCGCGGCGCCGCGGACCTGGTGTCGCACACGTCCCACCAGCCGGAGCCGTGGATGCCGGTGGCGACCCAGCAGTATTTGCCCTGCTTGATCGGTCCGCCCGGCTCGTGCATGGCCGGCTGGGCGTAAGCGGAGGCGGAGGCGGCGACGGTCGCGAGCGTCGCGAGGATGATGACTGCTTTCATGGCACACTCCCTGCGAAGCGGCGTGGGATGAAGGGCGCCGGCATGCGCTTCGGATTGTGCCGGCCCATCCCTAGGTGTCTCCCGGGGGCACCCTGGTTCAGTGTCGCAGCTCACAGCGATGCTGAATTTACGCGGCGTTGATGGGCACTAGCGGGCGCCGAGCCTGCGCAGGGCGGTCTTCAGGCGCGGCGAGGCGTAATCGAGGAATGTACGGATTTTCAGCGGCAAATGCGGCCCGGCCTCGTAGATCAGATGCACGGGCTTGGCGGGCTCCCGATAAGTCTCGAGCACCTGCGCGAGCGTGCCGGCGCGGACCTGCGCATCGACCTGATAATCGAGCATGCGGGTCAGCCCGAGGCCCGCGGCGGCGGCGTCGCTGGCGGCTTCCGCGGTGCTGACGATCAGGCGCGAGTGGATCGGGAACGCCTTTTCCGCGCGGCCGATCGTGAAGCGCCAGCTTTGCGCCGAGAGCGTGTTCTCGAAGGTGACGCAGTCGTGCTCCTTGAGGTCGGCCGGCGTGCGCGGCGCGCCGCGCCGGGCGAGATAGGCCGGGCTGGCGCAAACCACACGGCGCACGTGGCCAACCTTCTTCGCGACGAGACTGAGATTGTCGAGATCGCCGACGCGCAGGCCGACGTCGATCTTCTCCTCGATCAGATTGACGCGGCGGTCGGTGAGCAGAAGCCTCACGTCGAGGCTCGGATGATCGCGCAGGAATTCGGTGACCACCGGCAGCAGATAGAGGCGGCCGAGCGCGATCGGCGCCGACAGCACCAGTTCGCCCTTGAGCACCGTGCTGCCGCCGGCGGCCTCGCGTTCGGCTTCGCCGACATCCCGCAAAATGCGCCGCGCCGCGGCGACGAAGGCGCGGCCAGCGTCGGTGAGCACGACGGCGCGGCTCGTGCGCATCAGCAGACGCGCGCCGAGATGCGCCTCGAGCTCCGAAACCTTGCGGCTGACGGTGGCGAGCGGCACCTTCAATTTGCGCGATGCGGCGGACAGGCTCCCCGCCTCGGAGACGGTAAGCAAGACCGACATTGCCTCGAGCCGATCCATCGCTGCTTTCCAATTCGCGGAAGGAACCCTCTCAGTCTGGCAGCATAGGCGGGCTTGCGGAACACCCCTAGGCTTCGCCGCATCATCGACGGCTACCTGGAAGGGCGGCATGTCCGGCAGAATGCTTTGGGTTGCGATGGCGGCGGCGCTGTTGTGGATACCAGCGCGGGCGCAGACGGCTAATTTGGGCGGCACGTGGACGCTCGTGTCCTCGGTCACCGACAAGGGCGGCGTCAAGACGGAGCAGTTCGGTCACGGCGCGCGCGGCATGATGACACTCGGCGCCGACGGCCACTTCATGCTGACGATCATCGGCCCGGACCTGCCGAAATTCGCCTCCGGCAACCGCGCCGGCGGAACGGCGGAGGAGAACAAGGCGGTGATCGGCAAGAGCATCGCCATGATCGGCACTTACGCGCACGACGCCGCGGCCCGGACGCTGATCTTCAGGGTCGAGAGCGCGACCTTCCCGAACTGGAACGGCACGGTGCAGACGCGCAAGATCGTCACCGCCACCGGCGACGACCTGCAATACATCACCGCCACCGCCTCCAGCGGCGGGGTCGGCACGGTGACGTGGAAGCGGGCGAAGTGAGGGGCGTGGGCGCGTATTCGCTGGCTTTCCGTCACCCTGAGGAGCGAGCGAAGCGAGCCTCGAAGGGTCTCTGACTCACAGGTCTTTCGTGGCGCGCGCTTTGCGCTCGCACCTCAGGACGACGGCCAGACATCACGCCTGCACGATCAGCATCAGGAAGGCGGCGAACAGGATCACGTGCACCGCGCCCTGCAAGATGTTCGTGCGGCCCGAACCGAAGGTGACGATGCTGACCGCGAGCGTCAGCAGCAGGATCACGTTATTGGCGCCGCTCAGCCCGAAATAGATCTCGTGGTCGGTCGCGTGGCTGATCACCAGCATCGCCGGGACGGTGAGGCCGGTGGTCGAGAGCACCGAGCCGAGTGAGATGTTGATCGAGCGCTGCACGTTGTTCGCCGTCGCCGCGCGGATGGCGCCGATCGCCTCCGGCGTCGCCACCAGCATGGCGATGACGACGCCGCCGAGCGCGGCGGGCCATCGCAGCGTCTCGATCAGGTAGTCGATCGGCTGCGCCAGTTGCTCGGCGAGATAGACGACCGGCAGGATGTAGGCGACGAGCATGATCCCGTGGAAGGCGAGCGACGGCCCGGCATGCGTGGGGTGATGCTTCGCCTGGTCGGCATCGTCGCGGAAATAGCCGCGGTGGCGGCCGGTCTGCACCGCCACGAAAGCCGCGTAGAGGCCGCAGCAGATCACGAGAAGGAACATCTGCTGCGGCCTCGACAGCGTCGGGCCCGGCGTCGTGGTGGTGAAATTGGCGAGCGTCAGCGTCAGCACCGAAAGCGGGATGATGACGCAGAGATACGCATTGGCGCCTTGCAGATTGTAGTGCTGCTCGCGGTGGCGCCAGCCGCCGACCAGCAGCGCCGAGCCGATGACGAGCCCGAGCAGGATCATCACGATCGAGAATAACGTGTCGCGCACCAGCGTCGGGTTGTTGTCGCCGTGCAGCATGACGGCGGAGATGCTCATCACCTCGATGGCGGTGACCGAGAGCGTCAGCACGAGCGTGCCGTAGGGCTCGCCGAGCACTTCTGCGACGGCGTCGGCGTGACGCACGACGGCGAGCGCCGAGGCGAGGATCACCACGAACAGCCAGAGGAAGAGGAGGGCGAGCCAGAGCGGCTGCGACAGGTGCGCGAACAGCGCCTCGCCGCGCACGGCGAAGACGGCGCAGGTGGCGAGGCTCAATGCGAGCAGCCATTCGCGGCCGATGCGCCGGAGAACTCCGCTGGTGCTCGTGTCCTTCACGTGCCCCCGCTCATCCGCGCGGACGCGCGGAACCTTGCCGTCAGCGCGGCAGCGTTGTCGCGCCCATCAGGAACTTGTCGACCGCGTGCGCGCACTGGCGGCCCTCGCGGATCGCCCAAACGACCAGCGACTGGCCGCGGCGCATGTCGCCGGCCGCGAACACCTTCGGCACCGAGGTGAGGTAGGCATTGGTGTCGGCGGAGACGTTGCCGCGATTGTCGAGCGCGACGTCGAGCGTCTTGATGAGGCCTTCGTGCACCGGATGCACGAAGCCCATCGCCAGCAGGACGAGATCGGCCTCGATCTCGAACTCGCTGCCGGGAACCGGCTGGAACTTGCCGTCGACGTGCACGCAATGCAGCTTCTTCACCGCGCCGTTCTCGCCGGTGAACTTCTGCGTCAGCACGGCGAAGTCGCGCTTGGCGCCTTCCTCGTGGCTCGACGAGGTGCGCAGCTTCAACGGCCACAACGGCCAGGTCAGCGCCTTGTTCTCATGCTCGGGCGGCTGCGGCATGATCTCGAAATTCGTCACCGAGACCGCGCCCTGGCGGATCGAGGTGCCGATGCAGTCGGAGCCGGTGTCGCCGCCGCCGATGACGACGACCTTCTTGCCGGTCGCGAGTATCGGCGTGGCGGCGGTCTGCGGCTCGCCGGAGATGCGGCGGTTCTGCTGCGGCAGGAAATCCATCGCGAAATGGATGCCGGCAAGCTCGCGGCCGGGAATCGGCAGGTCGCGCGGCTTCTCGGCGCCGCCGGCGAGCACGACGGCGTCGTGGTCCTTGAGCAGTCTGTCGACCGGCAGCGTGACGCCGACATCGATGTTGTAGTGGAATGTGACGCCCTCGGCTTGCATCTGCGCGACGCGCCGGTCGACGTGCACCTTCTCCATCTTGAAGTCGGGGATGCCGTAGCGGAGCAGGCCGCCGGCCTTCGCCCAGCGCTCGTAGACATGCACGTCATGGCCGGCGCGTGCGAGCTGCTGCGCGCAGGCCAAGCCCGCCGGGCCTGAGCCGACGACGGCGACCTTGCGACCGGTCTTTACCGTCGCGACCTCGGGCTTGAGCCCCTGCGCGATGGCATGATCGGCGATCGCGCATTCGATCGACTTGATAGTGACCGGCTCCTCGGTGAGGTTGAGCGTGCACGACGCCTCGCACGGCGCCGGGCAGACGCGGCCGGTGAAGTCCGGGAAGTTGTTGGTCGAGTGCAGGTTACGCGCCGCCTCGTCCCAATTGCCGCGGTAGACGAGGTCGTTCCAGTCGGGGATCTGGTTGTTGACCGGGCAGCCGGTCGGCTGGCCGGTGATGCGACTGGTGCCGTGGCAATAGGGCACGCCGCAATCCATGCAGCGCGCCGCCTGCTTCTGCAATTCGTCCTGCGGCAGCGGCAGCACGAACTCGTGGTAGTGGCGGATGCGCGCCTCGACCGGCTCGTAGTCGCGGTCGTTGCGCTCTATTTCAAGAAACCCGGTGACCTTGCCCATATCACTCCGCGGCCTGCATCGTGGCGGCCTTCTCCTTTGCCATCTCAGCGAGCGCGCGGCGATATTCGACCGGCATCACTTTCCTGAACATGGGACGATAACGGTTCCAATCGGCGAGGATCTCGGCGGCGCGCTTGGAGCCCGTGTAGCGCGCGTGGTCCGAAATGAGCTTGTGCAGCCGCATGGCGTCGTTGTTGGTCAAATCGCCCATCACATCGACGCGGCCATGCGTCTCCAGATCGTTGTAGTGGCCGTACTCGGTCTCGGCGACCGTCTCTTCGTCCGGCACCGGCTCGAGCTCGACCATCGCCATGTTGCAGCGGCTCTCGAAGGTGTTGTCCTCGTCGAGCACGTAGGCAATGCCGCCGGACATGCCCGCCGCGAAGTTGCGCCCGGTCTTGCCGAGCACGACGACCACGCCGCCGGTCATGTATTCGCAGCAGTGGTCGCCCGAGCCCTCGACGACGGCGATGGCGCCCGAGTTGCGCACGGCGAAGCGCTCGCCGGCGACGCCGCGGAAATAGCACTCGCCCGCGATGGCGCCATACATCACGGTGTTGCCGACGATGATCGACTCTTCCGGCACGACGCCGGCGTCGGCGGTCGGCTTGATGATGATGCGGCCGCCGGAGAGACCCTTGCCGACATAGTCGTTGGCGTCGCCCTCGAGCTCGAAGGTAATGCCGCGCGCGAGCCAGGCGCCGAAGGTCTGCCCCGCGGTGCCCTTGAAGTGCACGTGGATGGTGCCGTCCGGCAGGCCCTCGTGGCCGTAGCGCTTGGCGACCTCGCCCGAGAGCATGCCGCCGCAAGCACGGTCGATGTTCTTGATCGCGGCGGTGAGCCGCACAGGCGCGCCGCGGTCGAGCGCGGGCTGCGACTCGGCGATGAGCTGGCGGTCGAGGATCTTCGCGATCTTGTGGTCCTGCTTCTCGCAGTGATGGATCGCGACGCCCTTCTCGGACTTCGGCTTGACGAACAGCTTCGAGAAATCGAGGCCCTTGGCCTTCCAGTGCTCGACCATGCGGCGCTGATCCAGCATCTGCATCTGCCCGACCATCTCGTCGAAGGTGCGGTAGCCGAGCTCGGCCATCAGCTCGCGCACTTCCTCGGCGACGAAGAAGAAGTAGTTGATGACGTGCTCGGGCTGGCCCTTGAAGCGCTTGCGCAGCACCGGATCCTGCGTGGCGACGCCGACAGGGCAGGTGTTGAGATGACACTTGCGCATCATGATGCAGCCGGCGGCGATCAGCGGCGCGGTGGCGAAGCCGAACTCGTCGGCGCCCAGAAGCGCGCCGACCACGACGTCGCGGCCGGTGCGGACGCCGCCGTCGACTTGCACGGCGATGCGGCCGCGCAGGCGCTGCGTCACCAGCGTCTGGTGCGTCTCGGCGAGGCCGATCTCCCACGGGCTACCGGCGTGCTTGATCGAGGTCAGCGGCGAGGCGCCGGTGCCGCCCTCAAAGCCGGCGATGGTGACGTGGTCGGCGCGCGCCTTGGAGACCCCCGCGGCGACCGTGCCGACGCCGACTTCCGAGACGAGCTTGACCGACACGTCGCCGGCCGGGTTGACGTTCTTCAGGTCGAAGATGAGCTGCGCCAGGTCCTCGATCGAATAGATGTCGTGGTGCGGCGGCGGCGAGATCAGGCCGACGCCCGGCGTCGAGTGGCGCACCCTGGCGATCGTCTTGTCGACCTTGTGGCCGGGGAGTTGTCCGCCTTCGCCGGGCTTGGCGCCCTGCGCCATCTTGATCTGCATCACGTCGGAATTGACGAGGTACTCGGCAGTGACGCCGAAGCGGCCCGAGGCGACCTGCTTGATCGCCGAGCGCATCGAGTCGCCGTTCGGCAGCGGCTTGAAGCGGTCGGACTCCTCGCCGCCCTCGCCGGTGTTCGACTTGCCGCCGATCCGGTTCATGGCGATGGCGAGCGTGGTATGCGCTTCGCGCGAGATGGAGCCGAAAGACATCGCGCCGGTCGAGAAGCGGCGCACGATGCTCTTGGCCGGCTCGACCTCGTCGAGGGCGACCGGCTTGCGGTTGTCTTCTTCGGCCGACTTGATGCGGAACAGGCCGCGGATGGTCACCAGCCGCTCGCTCTGGTCATTGATGATCTTGGCGAAGGCGCGGTAGCTGTCCTGCGAGTTGCCGCGCACCGCGTGCTGGAGCCGCGACACGGTCTCCGCCGTCCAGACGTGGTCCTCGCCGCGCACGCGCAGCGCATATTCGCCGCCGACGTCGAGCATCGACTTGTAGATCGGCGCGTCGGAGAAGGCGTCGCGGTGGCGGCGCACGGTCTCCTGCGCGATCTCGGAGAGGCCCACGCCCTCGATGCGGGTGTGCGTGCCCGTGAAGTAGAGATCGACGAAGTCCTGCTTCAGGCCGACGGCGTCGAAGATCTGCGCGCCGCAATAGGACTGGTATGTGGAGATGCCCATCTTGGACATCACCTTCAAGAGGCCCTTGCCGATCGCCTTGATGTATTTCTTGACGACATCCTTGTCGTCGCCCGGCTTGCCCGGCAGCTCGGACTTCATCGCGATCAGCGACTCGAAGGCGAGATAGGGGTTAATCGCTTCGGCGCCGTAGCCGGCGAGGCAGGCGAAGTGGTGCACCTCGCGCGGCTCGCCCGTCTCCAGCACCAGGCCGACCGAGGTGCGCAGGCCCTTGCGGATCAAATGATGGTGCACGGCGGCGCAGGCAAGCAGCACCGGGATGGGGATGCGATCGGCCGAGGTCTTGCGATCGGACAGGATGATGATGTTGCAGCCCTTGCGCACTTCCTCTTCGGCGCGCTCGCACAATTCGTCGATCGCCCACGACATGCCGTCGGCGCCGTGCTCGGCCGGATAGGTAATGTCGAAGGTGTGCGACTTGAAATGATCGCCCTCGGTCTCCGAGATGGCGCGGATCTTCTCCAGGTCCTCGTTGGTGAGGATCGGCTGGCGCACTTCGAGCCGCTTGGTCTTCGACGAGCCCTCGAGGTCGAACAGGTTCGGCCGCGGGCCGATGATCGACACGAGGCTCATGACGAGCTCTTCGCGGATCGGGTCGATCGGCGGGTTCGTCACCTGCGCGAAGTTCTGCTTGAAATAGGTGAACAGCGACTTGGAGCGGTCGGACAGCGCCGAGATCGGCGTGTCGTTGCCCATCGAGCCGATCGCTTCCTCGCCGGTGGTCGCCATCGGCGTCATCAGGAACTTGATGTCTTCCTGCGTGTAGCCGAAGGCCTGTTGGCGATCGAGTAAAGCGAGGTTCGACTTCGGCGCGTGGTTGCCGGAGCCGGGCATCTCCTCGAGCACGAGCTGCGTCGCCTTGAGCCATTCCTTGTAGGGATGGCTCCTGGCCAGCGTCGCCTTCAATTCCTCGTCGGGAATGAGGCGGCCTTCGTCGAGGTCGACGAGCAGCATCTTGCCCGGCTGCAGGCGCCACTTCTTGACGATGTCCTTCTCCGCGATCGGCAACACGCCCATCTCGGAGGCCATGATGATGCGGTCGTCGCGCGTCAGGAAATAGCGCGCGGGACGCAGGCCGTTGCGGTCGAGCGTGGCGCCGATCTGGCGGCCGTTGGTGAAGGCGAGCGCGGCCGGGCCGTCCCACGGCTCCATCAGCGCGGCGTTGTATTCGTAGAAGGCGCGCCGCTCCTCGTCCATCAGCGGATTACCGGCCCAGGCCTCGGGCACCATCATCATCATCGCGTGCGCGAGCGAGTAGCCACCCTGCGTCAGGAACTCGAGCGCGTTGTCGAAGCAGGCGGTGTCGGACTGGCCTTCATAGGAGATCGGCCACAGCTTCTCGATGTCCTTGCCGAACAGCGGCGAGGCGACGGAGGCCTGCCGCGCCGCCATCCAGTTGACGTTGCCGCGCAGCGTGTTGATCTCGCCGTTGTGCGCGATGTAGCGGTACGGATGCGCCAGCGACCAGGTCGGGAAGGTGTTGGTCGAGAAACGCTGGTGGATGAGCGCCAGCGCGGACTCGAAATCCGTGTCGTGCAGATCGGGATAATAGGTGCCGAGCTGGTCGGCGAGGAACATGCCTTTGTAAATCACCGTGCGGCAGGAGATCGAGACCGGGTAATAGCTGGCGACGCGCCGCTCGCGCTTCTTGTAGACGGCGTTCGAGATCGCCTTGCGCAGGATGTAGAGCTTGCGCTCGAACGCGTTCTCGTCGAGCTTCTTCTTGCCCTTGCCGATGAACACCTGCATGTGCTTCGGCTCGGTCGGTTTGACCGACTCGCCGAGCGTCGAATTGTCCGACGGCACGTCGCGCCAGCCGAGCAGCGTCAGGCCCTCGCGCGCGACCATCTCGACCCAGATATCGCGGATGATCTGCCGCCAAGTCGGTTCGGTCGGCAGGAACAGCTGGCCGATGGCGTATTCGCCGGGCGCGGGCAGGTCGAAGCCCGCTTCCTTGGCCTTCTTGAGAAAGAACTTGTGCGGGATCTGCACCAGGATGCCGGCACCGTCGCCCATGCGCGGATCGGCGCCGACCGCGCCGCGGTGCTCGAGGTTGCACAAGATGCGCAACCCGTCCTCGATCAATTGATGCGACTTGCGGCCCTTGATATCGGCGATGAAGCCGACGCCGCAGGAGTCTTTCTCCAATGCGGGATCGTAGAGACCCTGCGGCAGCGGCATGCCCGGGTCGAGCGTCGCCGTGCGCGAAAGTTTGGCGTCGCGAGCCGCGAGCTCGCGTTGAAGGAAACCTGCGCCAGTCTTTCGCTCAGTCATGTGGCCCTGCCTCGCCCGCGGAAGTCCGGCCGCCGGCGTACCCGTCTCGTCCGCGGCGCCTCGCTCCGCCACGTCAGAAGTGCACTCGTTCCCGAGAAGGGCGGCTGCCGGTCCGGCCGCGTGGGCCGGAGCGTGCCGCTCCCGTTTCGCGTTTCGCCGATCCCGCCTGCGCCCTGGAGGCCGGTATCGTGCCGACGCCATTAGGACAGCATTACTGTCCTAATGGACCATGCCAAATTTTGCCCTGCCGCACAAGGCCGGTCCACGCCGGAATCGCGGTTGGGCGTGGTTTTGTTGCGGCCGTGCATCGCTTGCCGGCAACAACAGGAACACGGGCATGCGCGGCGGCGCAATGGCGTTGCCCGCAGTGCCTCGCCAACGCGCGAGAGGGGTTAACCGTTTAATTGTGAATCGGGGAAATGCGCGTGTTCCGAGCCGCTTACCGCTAAAGTTTTCGGGAAAACGTCTCGGAGCGTTGCCATGAGCAACAAACGCGCCGCTGAGCAAGCGGTCTCCGGCGAAGTCGCGATGTCACGGCTCGCCGACCGGCTGGCGACCCTCGTGCCGCCAGCCCCACTGGAACTGTCGCGCATGCAGGCGGTGTCGATGCCGCGGCCTTCGGCCGCCGTCAGCACCGCGCTTTCCGCAAGCGCGGCGATCGCCGCCCGCGCCGCCGAGCGCGCGCGCCGCTCGCGCTCGGTCGTCGGCGTCACCGTCGACGGCTTCATCTCGGCCTGTTCGCTGCTGCCTTATGGGCTTGTGGCGCTGGCGCTGCGTCTCTTGATGGCGCGCATCTTCTTCCTCGACGGCCAGACGCGGCTCGACGGCATCCGCTGGTCGCTGCACGTGCCGGTCGAGAAGCTGACCGCGAGCCTGCCGTTCCGGCTGCCGCCCCTCGACTTCTCGCTGATCCTGCCTTGGCAGGTGAAGGCCGACACCATTGCCGACTTCGCCACGCAGTATCCGCCGATTCCGCTGCCGCCGGCGCTGGCCGCCTATGTCGTCAGCTACGCCGAGTTCGTGCTGCCGGTGTGCCTGGTGCTCGGCTTTGCCACGCGCTTTGCCTCGCTCGGGCTCTTGTTCATCACCGCGCTGATCGCGGTGTTCGTGGTGCCGAACACACTGGCCGGCGAGCCGGTGTTCTGGGCGTCGATCCTGCTCGTGCTGCTGTCGCTCGGCGGCGGCGCGCTGTCGATCGACAACATCATCCGTCTGATCGCGCGGCGGTAAGACAATGGGCAAGCGCACGGCGACCGTCCTGATCGCGACCGTGGTGGGCTTTGCCGCGCCGATCACGCTCTACGCCGCCGGCTCGCGCTACCTCGAGCCGACGACCGATGCCGACGCCATGCCCGGCTACGAGATCCTGACGCGCGTCCGCGCGCTGGCGCTCGACCCGATCGGCCAGCCGCTACGGCGCGGGCCCTATTACATCCTGCACGCCTATGACCGGCGCGGCATCGAGATGCGCGTCGTGGCGGACGCGCATTTCGGCGACATCATCTCGGTGACGCCGGCGAGCCTGGTGACGCCGCAGGGACCGGGCACGGTCGGCGGCGCGCGCATCATCCACGTGCCGGGACCGGGCGAGGAGAAGGCGAGCCTGGAACCGTCCGACGATCCGGACGCCGAGGAAGCCGCGCCCGAAGAGCCGGTGCGGCCGCCGCGTCCGGCGGTCAGGCCGCGCGCGCACAAAAAGCCCGACGCCAGGCATGAGCAGACCGTCCGCCGTCCCTTCACCAGCGCGCCGCCGCCGCCGGCCGAGCACCGCACCGTGCTCTCGGCGCCGCCGCCCGCGGCCGACGACGGCCCGACACCGATCCGGCCGACGCCGCGTTTCGGCGAGGCACAGTCCGGCAGTTTCGCCGCGCCGATCCCGGCGATCGTGACGCCGCCGCCTCCGGCACCGCCGGCCGCGCCGCCTGCACCCGGGAACTGACCGCCCTCCACATCCCGCCCGGGCGTGCTATCTAACCGGGCATGCTCGATCCGGACCGCCCCGTAACGCCCGTGCTCGTGCGGATGCACGCGCGCGACAATGTCGCCATCGTCGGCAATGACGGCGGCCTGCCCGCCGGCACCGCACTGCCGGGCGGCGTCGTGCTGCGCGAGCGCGTGCCGCAGGCGCATAAGGTCGCGCTCGCCGACCTGCCCAAGGGCGCCGAGGTGATCCGCTACGGCGTGGTCATCGGCCGGGCGCTGAAGGACCTCTCCGCCGGAAGCTGGGTCAACGAGCGGCTGCTGGAGATGCCGGCGGCGCCTGGGCTCGGCGCGCTGCCGATGGCGACCGTGAAGGCCGAGATGCCGCCGCTCGACGGCTACACGTTCGAGGGCTTCGTCAACAGTGACGGCTCGGTCGGCACGCGCAACGTGCTCGCCATCTCGACGACGGTGCAATGCGTCGCCGGCGTGCTCGACGTCGCCATCGGCCGCATCCGCCGCGAGCTGTTGCCGCGCTACCCGAACGTCGACGGCGTCGTCGGCCTCGAGCACGTCTATGGCTGCGGCGTGGCGATCGAGGCCAAGGACGCGCCGATCCCGATCCGCACGCTGCGCCACATCGCGCAGAACCCGAATTTCGGCGGCGAGGTAATGGTGGTCGGCCTCGGCTGCGAGAAATTGCAGCCGGAGCGCCTGATGCCGCCGGGCACTGTCCCGGCGATGACGCAGGTAAGGCTTCAGGACGAGAAGCATGTCGGTTTCGGCTCGATGGTCGACGACATCGTCGCCACCGCCGACCAGCATTTGCAGCGGCTCAACGCGCGCAAGCGCGAAACCGTGCCCGCTTCCAAGCTCGTCGTCGGCACGCAATGCGGCGGCTCGGACGCCTTCTCCGGCGTCACCGCCAATCCGGCGGTCGGCTTCTGCACGGATTTGCTGGTGCGTGCCGGCGCCACCGTGATGTTCAGCGAAGTCACCGAAGTGCGCGACGGCATCGACCAGCTGACCGCGCGCGCCGCGTCGCCCGTGGTGGCGCGAGAGCTGATCGAGCAGATGGCGTGGTACGACGCGTATCTGGCGCGCGGCGGCGCCGACCGCAGTGCCAACACGACGCCGGGCAACAAGGCCGGCGGGCTCTCCAACATCGTCGAGAAGGCGATGGGCTCGATCATCAAGAGCGGCACCGCGCCGATCGCCGGCGTGATCGCGCCGGGCGAGCGCGCCACAGTGCCGGGCCTGAATTACGCGGCGACGCCGGCGAGCGACTTCATCTGCGGCACGCTGCAATTGGCGGCCGGCATGAACCTGCACGTCTTCACCACCGGCCGCGGCACGCCTTACGGGCTTGCAACTTGCCCTGTGATCAAGGTGGCGACGCGCAGCGAGCTGGCGCGGCGCTGGCACGACCTCATGGACCTCGACGCCGGGCCGATCGCGCGCGGCGAGGCGAGCATCGAGGACATGGGCTGGGCGCTGTTCCGCCTGCTGCTGGAAACCGCGTCCGGCCGCAAGACCTGGGCCGAGCGGCACGGGCTTTCAAATTCGCTGGCGCTGTTCAATCCCGCGCCGGTGACGTGACGCGCTACGTCTTCTTCTGCACCCAGAAAATATACATGCCGGAGAAGACCTGCGGGTGCGCGCGCTCGTAGGCGTCCCAGCGATCCAGATCGTTCGACGCCCAGCCGGCGCGGGCGAAGGCGTCGTGATGGAAGCGGTGCTGGTCCGGCGCGCCGAACTCGAAGCCGATGAAATTCAGGCTGTTCTCGTCGAGGAAGGCCTTGATCCCGGCAATCGTGAACTGCTCCTCGTGCACGTGGAACAGAAGGTCGCGGCATTCGCTGACCGTGAAGAAGTCATTGAGCCGCATAAGGTCGTATGGCTTGCCCTCCGCGATCAGGTCGCCGCGCATCCGCCGGATGCCGTCCGGCGTCGGCGCGTAACCGCGTTGCGCGATCATCGCCCGCGCGGCGACGACATCGCGCCGCGCCGTGGCGCTGTAGAGGCCGACGTGCATCAGCCCATCCGGCTTCATCAATTTGATCAGTTCGCGCCAGCCGTCGCGCGAGCGTTCCATATGGTGCAGCACGCCGGTGGTGTTGATGAGGTCGAAGCGGCGGTCGAGCGCGCCGAGCGCCAGGATGTCGGCCTGGCGGAATTCGATTCTGTCCGCCAGTTGCGGCGGTGTGTGGCGCCTGGCGGCGGCAAGGCTCGACAGGCTGATGTCGACCGCAAGCACGTTGGCGCCGTGATACGCCTGCGCCACGTCGAGCGCGTGGCGGCCGGTGCCGCAGCCGGCGACCAG
>DATNBL010000085.1:0-12147 GCA_035571935.1 Pseudolabrys sp. | reverse complement strand
TCTGCCCCCACTGCGGCTGCGTCGATACCGCCCGCAGGTTGCAGGGTGTAAAGGACAAAAAAGACAACGTCCGCAACGGCTTGTGGAAGTGCTACGCGAAGGAATGCCGCAAGCAGTTCACCGTCCGCGTCGGCACGGTGTTCGAGTCGGCGCATATCCCGCTGCACAAGTGCCTACAGGCGGTCTACCTGATGACGGCGAGCAAAAAGGGCGTCTCGTCGCATCAACTGCACCGCATTCTGGAGATCACCTACAAGTCGGCGTGGTTTCTGGCGCACCGCATTCGCGAAGCCATGCGCGACGGCACCCTAGCGCCGATGGGCGGCGCCGGCGGCATTGTCGAGGTGGACGAAACCTACATTGGCAAGCAGGCGGGCCATGCCAAGGCCAAGGGTGCGGCCCATAAGAACATCGTGCTTACGCTGGTGGAGCGCGGCGGCCGCGCCCGCAGCCACCATATTGCCAGCTTCGGCTTGGCTGAGGTGGTCCCGATTGTGCGTACCAACGTGCGCCGGGAAAGCCGCCTGATGAGCGATGAAGCGCGCCAGTATGTGGGCCTTGGTCAGGAGTTCGCCGAGCATGGCGCGGTCAACCACGGCGTCTACGAGTGGGGCCGTGGTGACGTTCATACGAACACGATTGAAGGCTATTTTTCGATCTTCAAGCGCGGCATGAAGGGCGTGTATCAGCACTGTGCTGAGAAGCACCTGCATCGCTATCTCGCGGAATTTGACTTCCGTTACAGCAACCGCGTTGCGCTTGGCTGCGATGATGGGGAGCGTGCGTCTCGCGCGATCAAGGGCATCGTCGGCAAGCGATTGACGTATCGCGCCGCTGATAAAACCGCGTGAGTCCAAAAGGCGAGTCCGGTCAAAGGGTTAGTAACCCCTTGATCTATCTCGTGGAATCTGCTACGCGAGTGTTGGCAGGATACACTGGATCACCCTTGGGCCGACGACGCAATTGTCAGAGGCAACCAGCGGGTAGGGCCGCTTCGCGGAAGCGACCTATCTCCCCCGATGGTGGCAACAAGGCCAGGGCCTGCCGCCCCTTTTTATCGACGTTGGAATCTTAAACGATCGAAGCCGTAATGCTCGAATAGACTTATTTGCTCCGGTCGCAAATCTGCTTCCCAATATTTGAACGGCAGGAAGGTTAGCCCCCAGTTTTCGTATCGGCCTCCTACCGACGTTAGCCGATCCTTGAAAAGGCGGGCGTTACTCGGGTTCCAAATTGTCGGCGGAAGGATGTCCACGGCTTGGTAAAATGAACTTGCAACAACGTCAGCCAATTGCAGTCCGGCATCAAATTGATGCTGTTTAACTGAGATCAAGCGGGTGTCGAATACGCGCCAATCTATTGTTCGCGTGGAAAGATAGGTGCTTCCTGTCTGGCTTTGCTCTTTCAACATCTGACCGTACCAAACGGCTCGTGCGTACCCATGAGTGCCGCGCTCGCTGAGTAAAATCTTCACATGTCGCGGCTCGCCGAAGTGGCGCATCGAATGCCAGTAGCAGTAGCCGGTGACGCGTTCTAGCAAGAGCCGGATGCACCAGTTGTAAAAGACTTGGTCAATAGGAATGCCAAGGCTTCGCGCCTCTGCCCGCACGTTCCGATGGCCGCGCATATTCAGCTTGTTAGAGGTGAGCGCAAAAACTCGGAGTGGTAGTTGGTTTATCCCAAGGCAAACGATTGGTTTTTGCCACTCTTCGAGATCGCGGAAGTGCAGGGCTGTTTGCCTTATGGACGCGCTTTGGGCGATGTCTCGGACCCATTGAACGGGTCCACTTTCGTAAGTGATCTGAGTCAGAATGCCGCCCAAGACAAACCACGGCGAGGCCCCGTTGGCGTCACGCGGGCGCACGCGGCGGATCCCAGGATCGCCCGCCTCATCGATATAGACTATGTATCCGTAAGGCGGCGGCTTAGTTAGGTCGGACATGGCTAAGAAAGCTCAGATCGACAAATTCCGCGAAGCGGCCCGCGAATTAGAGGCGGACGGCGACGAGCGCACGTTTGACAAGAGTTTGGAACGGGTCGTGAAGCACAAACCCGCCCCTAGCGAGGATGGCGCGTCCAAAGCGCCTAAGCCAACCAAAGAGGGCCGCTGATCCTCGCCAGCGGCCCGCAGGATCAAATCATGCCCCCTGAACTGGATAGCCTCCTTGGGAGGCTAATGGCGCTTGAGTCCCGCGTTGCTCTCCTTGAGAGCCTCAAATCTCGCTCAGAATTTGCTGAAGAGTCTTCTTCGCTTCAGCTTTCAGGACATCCATCTCCTTCCCCTCTGAATGGGGAGGGTCGAACGGGAATGTAGTCTGTACAACCTTTCCTGTGACTGCTGGCGGGATGGGTTGCTCGACCCAAACGACGCTGGCGGTTTTGTTCAGGACGTCCACGTTGGCATTAGTCAGCTTGAAGGCCATTTCTGAATCTCCTAGTTGTGCTTTCGCATAAGCCCAACTTAGACGATTCCGGTTGCGTTCTGCCTCTGTTTCGAGCCTAGAGGCTGGGTTTATCAACTACATAATCGCCGGACGACGACAAGAACATTTGCAGAACAAAATTTGTCGGCTACACTGGCGGCGCACCCAGGACGGGGGATGGCCATGATCGACCGCAAAACCATGCAAGACGACCTCAACCGCGCGCGTCAGGCGCGCCGCGACGCCGAGGCGGCGAACGCCGACGTCGAGGCGATGCTGTGGGAGATGCAGCACATCCGCCTCGGCCACCAGCGCATCGTGTTCTCGATCGAGGGGCTGCTCGAGCCGGAGCCGGTGCTGAACTAGGCGCGGCGTTTCGCCTCGATCTTGTCCCAGATCAGCTTGGCGATGTCCGGGCCGCCGAGGTTCTTGATGGCGCGGATGCCGGTCGGCGAGGTGACGTTGATTTCCGTAATGTAGTCGCCGATCACGTCGATGCCGACGAACAGCAGGCCGCGCTCGCGCAGCGCCGGGCCGATGCGCTTGCAAATCTCGCGCTCGCGCGGCGTCAATTCGGTCGCCACCGCGGCGCCGCCGCGCACCATGTTCGAGCGCAGATCGTCGGCCGCGGGCACGCGGTTGACCGCGCCGGCGAATTCGCCATCGACCAGGATGATGCGCTTGTCGCCGGCCTTCACCGCCGGGAGAAATTTCTGCACCACCCACTGCTCGCGGAACGTGACCGCGAACATGTCGTAAAGCGAGCCGAAATTGAGGTCGTCGCGGGTGATGCGGAACACCGCGCCGCCGCCGTGGCCGTACAGCGGCTTCATGACGATGTCGCCGTGTTCGGCGCGGAAGGCCTTGATCTCGCCGAGGTCGCGCGTGATCAGCGTCGGCGGCATCAACTCCGGAAACAGCGTGACGAACACCTTCTCCGGCGCGTTGCGCACGTGTCCGGGGTCGTTGACCACGAGCGTCTTCGGCTGGATGCGCTCGAGGAAATGCGTGGTCGTCACATAAGCGAGATCGAACGGCGGGTCCTGGCGGAGCAGAACCACGTCGAATTCGGTCAGCTCGGCGCGGCGCGCGGTGCCGAGCCCGAAATGGTCGCCGGGCTGGTCGCGCACTTGCAGCGGCTCGACCGAGGCGAACAGCTTGCCGTCGAGCAGCGCCAGCCGGTCCGGCGTGTAGTACGAAAGTTTATGCCCGCGCGACTGCGCCTCAAGCAGCATGGCGAAGGTGGAATCGCCTTTGACGTTGATCCGCGCGATCGGATCCATCTGTACCGCGACGTTCAGGCTCATGGCGCTACTCTGAGGTGTGTCTCACGGAGTATGGGTAAGGAAAATAATGCGTTAACACATTATTGCCAGTATGCCTCCGACAAGCCGACAGGGGCAGGCAGTGACCGTCCGGAAGTTCTCCATCTCCATCAAGCTCTATGCGACTTTCGCGCTGATGGCCATCGGGGCGCTTGCCATGGACATGGCGCTCGATGCCGACGCGCCGTTGTGGGTCACCGTGCCGATCGCGGTGTCGATTGCCGCCACCATTGCCTTTGCGGTGGCGGGCGCCCGCGGCGTGTCGCAGCCGATCATCGAGCTCGCCCGCGTCACCGAGGCGATCGCGGCCGGCGACCCGAACGCGGCCGTACCCTATTGCGTCCGTCAGGACGAGATCGGCGCGCTCGCCCGTTCCATCCGCGTCTTCCAGCAGGCGATGCAGTCGAACGCCGAGCTCAACCGCACCGTCAGCGGCGACGCCGCGGCGCGGGCGGAGCGCCAGAGCGCGGTGTCGGCCGAGATCGCGCGCTTCTCCAACGAGATCGAGGCGACGCTCGCCGAGCTCGGCCGCATTTCCGAGCAGATGCTCGCCGCCTCGAGCCAGCTCGCCGGCGCCGCCGATGCCGCCGCCGGCAAGACCGCGCGCGCCGAAGCGGCCTCCTCGGAAGCCTCCGAGAACGTGCGTGACATCGCCTCGGCGGCGGACGAGCTGTCCGCGTCGGTGAACGAGATCGATCGCCAGGTGGCGCAGTCGAACGCCATCGCCGGCAAGGCGGTGTCGGAGGCGGAAGCGACCAACGTCGCGGTCAAGGAACTGGGCGAGGCCGCCGCGCGCATCGGCGACGTGGTCAAGCTCATCACCGACATTGCCGAGCAGACCAACCTGCTCGCCCTCAACGCCACCATCGAGGCGGCGCGCGCAGGTGAGGCCGGCCGCGGCTTCGCCGTCGTCGCCGGCGAGGTCAAGGCGCTGTCCGGACAGACCAGCCGCGCCACGGAAGAGATCCGCACGCAGATCGCCGGCATGCAGCGCGCCACCGCGCGCTCGATCGGCGCCATCACCGCCATCGAGCAGACCATCCGCGAGATCGGCAATATTTCGAGCGCCATCGCCGCGGCGGTGACTCAGCAGGGCGCGGCGACGCAGGAGATCGCGCGCGGCGTCGAGATCGCGGCGCGGCGCACGGTCGAGACGGCGAGCGAGGTCGGCCAGGTCGGCGCGGCCACGCAGGACACGCGCGTGAGCGCCGGCACGGTGAAGACGGTCGCCGAAGGCCTCGGCCAGGTCGCCTCGCGCATGCGCGCGCAGGTGGACGAGTTTTTCGACCGGCTCAGCGCTTAAGGCTCAGGTCTCGAACGCGCCCGGGATGTGCCGCGGCATCTTGCCGGGCGCGACCAGGATCGCGTCGAAGCGCATTTCGGTGACGCGCGGATCGGGATAGGTGGCGATATACGCTTCCGCCGCTGCGGCGATGCGCGAACGCTGGCGCATCGTCACGGACTCGGCGGCCTCGTCGAGATCGTGGCGCGCCTTGACCTCGACGAACACCAGCAGCGTTCGCCGCCGCGCGACGATGTCGATCTCGCCGACCGGGCTCTTCCAGCGCCGCGCGATGATGCGAAAGCCTTTCGCCACCAGAAGCGCCGCGGCGCGGCTCTCGGCGGACAACCCGGTGCGGAAGGCGGCGACGCGCTCGGGCGCCGGCTCGGCCTTGTCCTTGGCCGGCTTGGGACGCAGACCGGGCGACCTGAACTTGCGCGGGTCCATTACTCGTCGCCCTTCGAAAGCTCGAGCGCGCGCTGGTAGACCTCGCGCTTCGGCTTGCCGGTGGCCAGCGCCACCTCGCCGACGGCGTCCTTCACCGACACGCGCGACAGCGCCGCCTTCAGCATCGCATCGACATCGGCGGCCGGCGTCTCCTCCGCGCGCGGCGGCGCGACGACGATGACGAACTCGCCGCGCGTCTCGGCGCCCTGCGCATAGTCGCGCGCGAGCGCCTCGAGCGGCGCGCGCTTTAGTTCCTCGTGCAGTTTTGTCAATTCGCGGCAGACGGCGGCGTCGCGGGCCCCGAGCCCGGCGGCGAGGTCGGCCAGCGCCTCGGCGATGCGCGGCCCGCTCTCGAAAAGGACGAGCGTCGCCGGAACCGAGGCCAGCGCGGCGATGCGCTTCTGCCGCGCGACCTGTTTCGGCGGCAGGAAGCCCTCGAAAAAGAAGCGGTCGGTCGGCAGGCCGGCGACCGACAATGCCGTCAGCACCGACGATGCGCCGGGTATCGCGGTGACGGCGAAGCCCGCGGCCTGCGCCTCGCGCACGAGGCGGTAGCCGGGATCGGAAATCAGCGGCGTGCCGGCGTCGGAGACCAGCGCCACCACCTCGCCGCGCGCGAGGCGCGCGAGGAGTTTCGGCCGCGCCTCGGCCGCGTTGTGCTCGTGATAGGGCGTCAGCGGCGTTCCGATGCCGAAGCGGTCGGCGAGCTTGCGCGTCACCCGCGTGTCCTCGCAGGCGATGACGTCGGCGCCGGCCAGCACCTCCAGCGCGCGCAGGGTGATGTCGCCGAGATTGCCGATCGGGGTCGCGACCAGATAGAGGCCGGGCTTCGCCTTTGGCGCCTCCAGCCCGGCGCCGAACGGCGCGTAGTGGCGCCCCGCGGCGGGCTTGGCTTTGTCGGTCTCGACCATTCGGGTACTCTAGGCGCCGCTGGCGGCGGCGTCAGCATTAGGGCGGATTCCCTCGTCTTTTCACAGCCTTAACTTTTGCGCGACAAAATCGGCAAGAGTCGCTAGGACTGACCCCAACGATAATCGGGGAGCCGGCATGGGGACGGAAGCGCGGGAGGGCATCGGGTCACGCGGCCGCCGCCGGCTGCTGACCGCGTTCGGCGCCCTCGCCGCCACGCTCGCGCTCGCCGCCTGCTCCTCCACCAATGTCGAGCAGTTCACCACCGCCGAGCCGCCGCCGCAGCAGGCCGGAGAGCCGCCGCCCGGCACCACCATCGGCAACGGCCAGATTCGCGTCGGCCTGATCCTGCCGCTGTCGGCGCAGGGCAATGCCGGCGTCGCCGCGCAGTCGATGAAGAACGCCGCCGAGATGGCGCTCGCCGAGTTCAAGCAGCCGAACGTCTCGCTGCTGGTGCAGGACGACGGCGGGACGCCGCAAGGCGCCGCCGCGGCCGCGCAGCAGGCGATCGCACAGGGCGCCGAGATCATCGTCGGGCCGCTGTTCGCGCAGTCGGTCAGCGCGGTCGGCGGCGTGGCGCGCCAGCGCGGCATCCCGGTCATCGCCTTTTCGACCGACGCCAGCGTCGCCGCGCGCGGCGTCTATCTCCTGAGCTTCCTGCCGGAGAGCGACGTCAAGCGCATCGTCGATTATGCCGTTTCGCGCGGCAAGCGCTCGTTCGCGGCGCTGTTGCCGGACAACGCCTACGGCACGGTGGTCGAGGCCGCGTTCCAGCAGGAGGTCGCGCGCCGCGGCGGCCGCGTGCTGGCGCTGGAGAAATACCCGGTCGATCCCGGCCGCATGTCCGAGGCGATCCGCCGCGTGGCGCAGGCGGCGACCCGCGTCGATGCGATCTTCATCCCCGACAACGCCGACACCGTGCCGCAGATCGCGCAGCAGCTCGCCGCCGCCGGCGTCAACATGAAGCGCGTGCAGTTGCTCGGCACCGGCCTGTGGGACGATCCGCGCATTTTCGCCGACAAGCAGCTCGACGGCGGCTGGTTCGCCGCGCCGGAAGCGACCGGCTATCGCAGCTTCGTGCAGCGCTACCGTACCAAATACGGCCAGGACCCGGTGCGCACCGCGACCTTGAGCTACGACGCGGTCGCGCTGGTCGCCGCGCTGGTGAAGACGCAAGGCACGCAGCGCTTCACCGACCAGGTGCTGACGAATTCGTCCGGCTTTGCCGGCATCGACGGCGTGTTCCGCTTCCGCCCCGACGGCACCAACGAGCGCGGCCTTGCCGTGCTGCGCGTCGCGCCGGGCGGGCCGCAGGTGGTCAACCCGGCGCCGAAGACCTTCGGGTCGGGGACTTAAGCCGCCAGATCCGCAACCACGGCGTCGAGCACGGGGAAGCCTGACGGCGTCACGCGCAGGCGGCCGTCGGCGGTGGTCTCGACCGCGCCTTCGTCGCGCAGGATAGAGACGCGCGCGGGATCGAGCGCGCGGCCGGACAGCGCGCTGTAGCGCGACGGCTCGATGCCCTCGACGAGGCGCAGCCCCATCAGCAGATACTCGTCGGCCATCTCGCCCGGCGTCAGCGCCTCGTCGACGATGAGGCCGTGGCCTTTCGCCTCGACGCGCATGATCCAGCTCTCGGGCCGCTTCTCGGTCTCGGTGGCGCAGCGGCGGCCGTCGATGGTCAGGCGCCCGTGCGCGCCGGGACCGACACCGGCGTAGTCGTGGCCGCGCCAGTAGACGAGATTGTGCCGGCACTCCGCGCCCGGCCGCGCGTGATTTGAAATCTCGTAGGCCGGCAGGCCGGCATCGGCGCAGACCTGTTGCGTCAGGTCGTAGAGGTCGCGGCCGAGATCGTCGTCCGGCGTGACGAGCTTGCCGGCCTTGTGCAGGCCGAAGAACGGCGTGCCGGGCTCGATGGTCAATTGATAGAGCGAGAGATGCTCGGCCGCTTCCGCGATGGCGCGCCTGAGCTCGGCGTCCCAGCCGGCGAGCGTCTGCCGCGGCCGCGCGTAGATGAGATCGAACGAATAACGATCGAAGATCGATCGCGCGACGGCCACCGCATCGAGCGCTTCCTGCGCCGTGTGCAGGCGGCCAAGCTCTTTCAGAGAGGCGTCATCGAGCGCCTGCACGCCGAGCGAAACGCGGTTGACGCCGGCCGTGCGATAGCCGCGGAAGCGCGTCGCCTCGACGCTGGTCGGGTTGGCCTCGAGCGTCACTTCGGCGTCGGGCGCGACGCTCCAGTGTTTTGCAATTTCGTCGAGGATCGCCTGCACCGACTGCGGCTGCATCAGCGACGGCGTGCCGCCGCCGAAGAAGACGGTCGACACCGTGCGTCCCGGCACGCGACGCGCGGTGGTCGCGAGTTCGGTCGCGATCGCGCGCACATAGCGCGCCTCGTCGTAGCCGCCGTGGCGCACGTGGCTGTTGAAATCGCAATACGGGCACTTCGACAGGCAGAACGGCCAGTGCACGTAGACGGCGAAGGGCGCGGGATTCGGCGAATTCATGTTAACCATCTTAAGCCTTGAGGCCCCGCGCGAAAAGCACGCATTCGTTTAAGCGGCGGATAAGTCCTTAAAATTGTAATCAATTACGACTTCCGCAAGCAGGCGGCCGCGAGCGCGATGAAGGCGCGGGCGCGGTGCGACAGCACCTTTCCGAGCGGCGGCAGGCCGTGTTTCTCCTCGGCGCTCATCTCGCCGAAGGTGCGCTCGTGCCCGTCCGGCTGGAACAGCGGGTCGTAGCCGAAGCCGAGGAACCCGCGCGGCGGCCATACCGCGACACCATCGACGCGGCCTTCGAACGCCTCGATGTGGCCGTCCGGCCAGGCGAGGCAGAGCGCGGCGATGAAGTGCGCGCGGCGGCGATCGGCCGTGCGCGCGCCGCGCTCGATCAGCAGCGTCTGGATGCGGTTCATGGCGCCGCGGAAGTCCTTGTCCGGCCCTGCCCAGCGCGCCGAGTGGATGCCAGGCTCGCCGTTGAGGGCTTCGACGACGAGGCCGGAATCGTCGGCGAAGGCGATCTTGCCGGTGGCGCGCGCGGCGGCGTCGGCCTTGATGCGCGCATTGGCGGCGAAGGTCTTGCCGGTCTCCTCGGGTTCCGCGAGGCCGAGCTCGCCGGCCGACTGCGCCTCGATGCCGTAAGGCGCCAGCAGTTCGCGCATCTCGCGCAGCTTGCCCGGATTGTGCGTGGCGATGACGACGGGGCCGGTGAGGGTGCGGGGCATCAAGGTCTCCGTCACGCCCGCGCTTGTCGCGGGCATCCCGTTCAGGCGGGCACGGCTGTGCGTCCCTTATCGGGATGGCCGGGTCAAGCCCGGCCATGACGGTGAGGCCGGGGAGGGATAACTCAGCCCACCGCCATCTTCTGCAAATCGACCAGCTTGCCGACGCCCTTGCGCGCCAGCGCCAGCAGCGCGAGGAACTGCTCCTCGCTGAACGGCGTCTTCTCGGCGGTCGCCTGGATTTCGACGATATTGCCGTTGCCGCTCATGACGAAATTGGCGTCGGTTTCGGCTTCCGAATCCTCGGCATAGTCGAGGTCGAGCACGGCGGTGTTGTTGTAGACGCCGCACGACACCGCGGCGATGTGGTCGCGCAGCGGCTCGGCATTGCCTTGCGCCTTGAACATGTCGCGCGCCTTCATCCACGCGAAGCAATCGGCAAGCGCGACCCAGGCGCCGGTGATCGAAGCGGTGCGAGTGCCGCCGTCGGCCTGGATGACGTCGCAGTCGATGGTGATCTGCCGCTCGCCCATCGCCACGAGATCGACGACGGAGCGCAAGGAACGGCCGATCAGGCGCTGTATCTCAACGGTGCGGCCGCCCTGCTTGCCGGCCGACGCCTCGCGGCGCGTGCGCTCCGAGGTCGCGCGCGGCAGCATGCCGTATTCGGCGGTCACCCAGCCGCGACCCTGACCCTTCAGCCACGGCGGCAGGCGTTCCTCGAGGCTTGCGGTGACGAGCACGTGGGTGTCGCCGAATTTCACGAAGCACGACCCTTCGGCGTATTTCACGACGCCGCGCTCCAGCGACACCGGGCGCAACTCGTCGATCTGTCGGCGGCTCGGCCGCATGCGGCACTCCTGTTCGGGCGGTCCCGGCGCCGGCCGCCGGGTCTTGCCTTTTACGGAGCGCGGCGGGCGGCGGCAAGGCCGCGCAGCGGAGGCTATTTCACCTCGACTACGCCGCGCATGCCGGCCTCGCGGTGGCCGGGGATGAGGCAGGCGAACTCGAACGTGCCGCCTTGCGTGAAGCGCCAGAGCATCTCGCCCGTCTTGCCCGGATCGATCGTGACGCCGTTCGCCTCGTGGTGCTTCATGTCGGGCATCTGCCGCATCATCACGGCGTGCTCGTCGTTCTCCTTGACCGTCGCGAGCCTGAACTCGTGTGCGAGCGCGCCCTTGTTCTGGAGCACGAAGCGGACCTGCTCGCCCTTTTTCACCTCGAGCCGGGCGGGCGTGAACCGCATGGTGCCGTCGCCCTCGCTCATGGCGACGGTCACGGTACGTGCCGGCTTCGCCTTGCTGCCGGGGACGCCGGCGGCGAAATGCGCCTCGCCCCGGGCCGCGGCGCCGGTCAAGGCCGCAACCGTCAGCGCTGCGGCGGCGAACGAGACAATCTTGGATCGCACGTGGGTGTCCCCCTGTTTTGGCGGCCGGCGGGCCAGCCACCCCGGACGGCGCAAAGCCGTCTTGTACAATGCCGTGCTAATGGTCAATTCTGTGACGTTTCGAGGAGTTCACCGTCTTGGCGTCCCACGATGTCCCGATCGGCTCGTCGCAGGTCACGCTCGCAGCGCTGAACGAGCGTTCGCGCGAGATCTTCCGCTCGATCGTCGAGAGCTACCTGACCAAGGGCGAGCCGGTCGGATCGCGCAACCTGGCGCGAATCCTGCCGATCACGTTGTCGCCGGCCTCGGTGCGCAACGTGATGTCGGATCTCGAGCAGCTCGGCCTCATCTTCGCGCCGCATACCTCGGCGGGCCGGCTGCCGACGGAACTGGGCTTGCGTTTCTTCGTCGACGCCCTGATGCAGGTCGGCGATCTCAACGAGCAGGACCGCCGCGCCATCGAAGCTCAGCTCGCCGGCGCCGGGTCCGGAAAGTCGGTCGAGGACGTGCTGACCGAAGCCTCGCAGGCCTTGTCCGGCCTGACGCGGTCGGCCGGCATCGTGCTCACCGCCAAGGCGAACGTGCGCCTCAAACATATCGAGTTCGTGCGGCTCGAGCCGGAGCGGTCGCTGGTCGTCATGGTGTCGGAAGACGGCCAGGTCGAGAACCGCGTGCTCAACGTGCCGGCGGGATTGCCGAGTTCGGCGCTGATCGAGGCGGGCAACTTCCTCAACGCGCGCCTGCGCGGCAAGACCCTGGCCGAGCTGCGCGGCGAGATCGAGCGGTCGGTCGCCGAGGGTCAGGCGGAACTCGACCAGCTCACGCAGAAGGTCATCGCCAACGGACTGGCGAGCTGGTCCGGCGGCGACAGCGAGGAGCGCAAGCTGATCGTGCGCGGCCACGCCAATCTGCTCGAGGATTTGCATGCGCTCGCCGATCTCGAGCGGGTGCGGCTGCTGTTCGACGCGCTGGAAACCGAGCGCGGGGTGGTCGACCTGCTCGGGCGGGCCGAGACCGCCGAGGGCGTACGCATTTTCATCGGCTCGGAGAACAAGCTGTTCTCGCTGTCCGGCTCGTCGACGATCATCGCGCCCTATCGCGACAACAAGGGCCGGATCGTCGGCGTGATCGGGGTGATCGGGCCGACG
>DATNBL010000084.1:0-15286 GCA_035571935.1 Pseudolabrys sp. | reverse complement strand
GTCGACGATCCAGCAGACGTCGAAGCGGTCCTTGGCGATGAGGCCTAGCTCCTCGCCGACGCGCGTGCGCGCTAAGCCGGCGAACTTGACGAAATTCTTCGGCAGGCCGGCGACGAAGAACACGGCGTCGCCGATGCCGAGCTTGAGCTGATCGGCGATCTGCTTGGTGCGCTCTGGCCCGATATTCTTCGCCAGCGGACCGGCGCCGCCCTCCTCGCCGTCGCGCCAGAAGATATAGCCGAGGCCCGGCTGGCCCTCGCCCTGCGCCCACGAGTTCATGCGGTCGCAGAAGGCGCGGTTGCCGCCCTTCGGCGCGGGAATCGCCCACACCTGCGCCTTGGAATCGTTGGCGAGGATGTTGGCGAAGATTTTAAAGCCCGAGCCGCGGAAGGCCTCGCTGACGTCGGCCATCTCGATCGGGTTGCGCAGGTCCGGCTTGTCGGTGCCGTATTTGGAGAGCGCCGTCGCGTAAGGGATGAGCGGAAACTTCGGCGTCACGCTCTTGCCGTTGGCGAACTCCTCGAACACGCCGCGGATCACCGGCTCGACCGCGTCGAACACATCCTGCTGCGTGACGAAGCTCATCTCCAGATCGAGTTGGTAGAACTCGCCCGGCGAGCGGTCGGCGCGCGCGTCCTCGTCGCGGAAGCAGGGCGCGATCTGGAAGTAGCGGTCGAAGCCCGCGATCATGATGAGCTGCTTGAACTGCTGCGGCGCCTGCGGCAGCGCGTAGAACTTGCCCGGGTGCAGCCGCGACGGCACCAGGAAGTCACGCGCGCCTTCCGGCGAGGACGCGGTCAGGATCGGCGTCTGGAATTCGAAGAAGCCGCCCTCTTTCATGCGGCGGCGGATCGAGTCGATCACCTGCCCGCGCAGCATGATGTTCCGGTGCAGCTTGTCGCGGCGCAGGTCGAGGAAGCGGTACTTGAGCCTGATCTCCTCCGGATAATCCTGATCGCCGAACACCGGCATCGGCAATTCCGCCGCCGGGCCGAGCACCTCGATCTCCTCGATATAGACCTCGACCTGACCGGTCGGCAGTTCCGGGTTCTCGGTGCCGGCAGGACGCCTGCGCGCCTTGCCGTCGATGCGCACGACCCACTCCGCGCGCAGTTGCTCCGCGAACTTGAACGCCTTGGAGTCCGGATCGGCGACGACCTGGGTCACGCCGTAGTGGTCGCGCAGGTCGATGAACAGCACGCCGCCGTGGTCGCGGACGCGGTTGACCCAGCCGGACAGCCGCACGGGCTTGCCAATATCGCCCTCGCGAAGCGCGCCGCAGGTGTGTGAGCGATAGCGGTGCATATGCGTCTCTTTGCCGTGTTCCGGTGCCGATTCCGAGGGTGGGGTGAGGCGCGCGAAAAGCGCATGGGGGGTGGGCTTTGTCAAGGCAAGCGCCTCGACAGGCCGGGCCTCGGGCTTCACATTGGCACGTCCCGCCCAGGCCCAACCGCCCCATGCCGAAAGCGAAAAATCCCAGGCGCAAACGCGCCGACCTATCGACCGGCGAGGCGACCGTCGCGGCGCTCCTCGCGCACGGCCTCGACACGGTCTACGCCCTGCCCGGGGTGCACAACGACCACCTGTTCGACGCCTTTCATGCGGCCGCCGACCGGCTCGCGGTCGTCCATGCACGCCACGAGCAGGGCGCGGCCTATATGGCGCTCGGGGCCGCGCTGGCGACCGGGAAACCGCAGGCCTTCTCGGTGGTGCCCGGCCCCGGGCTGCTGAACGCCGGCGCGGCGCTTCTCACCGCCTACGGCATGAACGCGCCGGTGCTCGGCCTCATCGGCCAGATCCCATCGAAGACGATCGGCCGCGACATCGGCCAGCTGCACGAGATCCGCGACCAGACGGGCATCGTCGCCCGACTCGTCGACCATCATGCGATCCTCTCCGGCCCCACCGAGGCCCCGGCCAAGGTGGCGACAGCCTTCCGCGCCATGGCGACCGGCCGGCCCGGCCCGGCGGTGCTGGAATGCGCCATCGACCTCTGGGGCAAGCGCGGCCCCGTCGCGCCGGTTACGCCTCCCGTCCCGCCGCGGCATCCGAAGATCGACACCGATGGCGTCCGCGCCGCGGCCCGCCTGCTCGGCAAGGCGAAGCGCGTTCTGATCGTCGCCGGCGGCGGCGCGCTCGGCGCCTCGCCCGAGGTGACCGAACTCTCCGAGATGCTCCAGGCGCCGGTCCTGTCCTACCGGCGCGGCCGCGGCGTGCTCACCGACCGCAGTCCGTTCTCCGTGAACCTACCGATCGGCCGCGACCTGTGGGGCGAGGCCGACGCCGTGCTCGCGGTCGGTACGCGGCTCTTCTACCCATTCGGCCAGTGGGGCGTGGACAAGAGCCTGACAATCGTGCGCGTCGATTCCGATCCGGAGGAGCCGGGCCGTCAGCACCGGCCGAAAGTGGCGCTGATCGGCGACGCGGCGCCGATCCTGCGCGGCCTGATCGAGGACCTGCCCCGCTTCAATTCCGCCCGCCCGTCCCGCCACGAGGAAATGGTGGAGCGGCAGGCGAAGATGCGCGCCCGTATGGCCAAGCTCGCGCCGCAGATGGCCTTCCTCGAAGCGATCCGCGCCGAACTGCCGGACGACGGCATCTATGTGGACGAAGTGACGCAGATCGGCTTCGCCGCCCGCCTCGCCTTTCCCGTCTACAGGCCGCGCACGTTCCTCTCGCCCGGCTACCAGGACAATCTCGGCTGGGGCTACGCGACCGCGCTCGGCGCCCAGCACGCGCGGCCGGACGCGCCGGCCGTCTCGATCAACGGCGACGGCGGCTTCATGTACACCGCGAACGAACTCGCGACCGCCATGAGGCACCGCATTCCGCTGGTCGCGATCGTGTTCGCCGACGGCGCCTTCGGCAATGTGCGCCGCATCCAGGAGGAGGACTTCGGCAACCGGCTGATCGCCTGCGACCTCGCCAACCCGGACTTCGTCAAATTCGCCGAGAGCTTCGGCGCGGCGGGCCGCCGTGCCCATGGGCCGAACGCGCTGCGCCACGCCTTGCGCGAGGCCTTCGCCCGCCGCGAGCCAACGGTGATCGAGGTGCCGGTCGGACCCATGCCGAGCCCGTGGGAGTTCATCCACATGCCGCCGGTGCGCGGGCGATGATGCCGCTTGTCACGATGGCCCCGGATCGGGTTAGGTCGGGCGGCATGCAACCGATTACGACAAGTGAGGAACTGGCGGCCGTCTGCGCGCGCATGGCGAAACACCGCTACGTGACGGTCGACACCGAGTTCCTGCGCGAGACCACCTATTATCCCCTGCTCTGCGTGGCGCAGATGGCGACCGCCGACGAGGCCGTGGTCGTCGACGCGCTGGCGCCCGGCATCGACCTTGCGCCGTTCTTCGACCTGCTGGTCGACGAGGCCGTGGTCAAGGTCTTCCACGCCGCGCGGCAGGACATCGAGATCATCTGGAACATGGCGGGCAAGATCCCGCACCCGATCTTCGACACCCAGGTCGCGGCGATGGTGCTGGGCTATGGCGACTCGATCTCCTACGACCAGCTGGTGCAGCGCGTCACCGGCGACCAGCTCGACAAGTCGCATCGCTTCACCGACTGGACGCGGCGGCCCTTGACCGACGCGCAGCTCGTCTACGCCGTCTCCGACGTCACGCATCTGCGCGACGTTTATCTGAAGCTCGACGAGGATCTGCACAAACGCGGCCGCGCCAACTGGGTCTCGGCCGAGATGGCGGTGCTGACCTCGCCAGAGACCTACCGCGCCGATCCCGAGCGCGCCTGGGAGCGCCTGAAAAGCCGCGTGCGCAAGCCGAAGGAACTGGGCGTGCTGATCGAGGTCGCGGCCTGGCGCGAGCGCGAGGCGCAGACGCGCGACGTGCCGCGCTCGCGCGTCTTGAAGGACGAGGTGCTCGGCGATCTCGCCGTGCAGGCTCCCGCCACGATCGAGCGGCTCGGCCAGCTGCGCTCGCTGCCGAAGGGCTTCGAGCGATCGCGCTGGGGCGCCGACATCGTCGAGGCGGTCAAGCGCGGCCTCGAGCGCGACCCGAAGTCGCTGCCGCGGCTCGAGCGATTCCGCCCGGCGACGAATGGCGGCGCAACCGTCGAGTTGCTGAAGGTGCTCTTGCGCATGACGGCGGAGAAGAACGCCGTCGCCGCCAAGGTCATCGCCACCGTCGACGACCTCGAACGCATCGCCGCCGACGACGAGGCCGACGTGCCGGCGCTCAAGGGTTGGCGGCGCGAATTGTTCGGCGACCGCGCTCTCGCCCTGAAGCACGGCAAGCTGGCGCTGGCGATCGAGCGCGGCAAGGTGATCGCGGTCGACAAAACCGACCCATGAACTTCGCCAGCGACAACACCGCCGGCGTCGCGCCGGAGATCATGGCGGCGCTCGCTCGCTGCAACGATGGCTTCGCCCTCGGCTACGGCAACGACGACTGGACGCGCCGCGTCGAGAAGAAATTCGCCGACCTGTTCAAGCACGAGGTCGCGGTGTTCCTGGTGCCGACCGGCACCGGCGCCAACGCGCTGGCGCTGGCGCACGTCACCCCGCCCTGGGGCGCGGTGCTGTGCCATCGCGACGCACATATCGCGACCGACGAATGCGGCGCGCCGGAATTCTTCGGCGGCGGCATCAAGCTCATCGGCCTGCCGGGCGACGGCGGCAAGATCGCGGCGGAAACCCTGAAGGCCACGCTCGACAACACGATGCAGTGGGGCCCGCCGCATCACGTAACGCCCGCGGCGCTGTCGCTGTCGCAGGCGACCGAGTCCGGCACGATCTACCGCACGAATGAGGTGCGCGCGCTCGCCGGCATCGCGCATGCGCACGGCCTCGCGGTGCACATGGACGGCGCACGCTTCGCCAACGCGCTGGTGCGCATGAACGCGTCGGCCGACGAGGCCACCTGGAAGGCCGGCGTCGACGTCCTCTCGTTCGGCGCCACCAAAGGCGGCGCGATGGGTGCGGAAGCGGTGATCTTCTTCGACCCGAAGCGCGCCGAGGGCATGTCGGCGCGGCGCAAGCGCGGCGGCGCGCTCGCCTCCAAGCACCGCTTCATCGCCGCGCAGATCGAGGCTTTCCTCGACGGCGATCTGTGGCTGCGGCTCGCGCGCCATGCCAATGACATGGCGGATCGCTTGAGCGACGGCCTGGCCAAGGCCGGCTTCACGCCTAAATGGCCGGTCGAGGCGAATGAAGTGTTCGCCGCGCTGCCGATTGCCCTCTGCGACAAATTGCAGGCAGCGGGTGCTGTCTTTTACCGCTGGGCGGTCGAAACGGCGCCGGACGGATCGCAGAGCGCGACCGTGCGGCTGGTCACGTCGTTTGCGACGACGGCGGAGGAAGTCGAGCGGTTCGTGGCGATGGTCACGGCGGGCTAGAATTCAAACGCAGCGTCGCGGCCGACCAGACGCGCCAGCGCACGCAGGCGGCCGGCGAGCCGGTCGCTGGCCAGGCCGGCAAAGCGGCCCGGCAGCGTCAGCACCACCTTGCCGCGCTTCACCTTCATCGGCGTATGCGGCAGCACGCCGTCATGGCCGGCCGTCAATATGTAGGCGACGCGCATGGCGGCGCCGAGCACGCGCGCGCGGTCGAGGATCGCCGGCGTCGCCAGTTCGCGCAGGCGCGGCGACAATTCCTCCTCGTTCAAGCCGACATGGCGGAAGAACACCGACAGCGCCAGATAAGCGCGGCCGGGATGATCAATGGCGACGAAGGCGCCGTGCGCGATGATGTTCATCGACTGCTCGCCGCGATAATCGGGATGCGCGCGCCAGCCGATGTCGCCGAGATAACAAGCCGTGTGGCGCAGGCGGCGCCCGTCTTCTGTCTCGTCGAGGCCGGACGAGGCGATGAAGCGGTCGGTCCACTCGATCAGCTCATGGCCGTGCCGCGGCGAGCGCGAGCGCAAGAGATTGAGCTCGGCCGCGGCGGTGACCAGCGGGTCGACAGCCCTCTCCTTCTCGCTCAGCAATTCGTAGAGCAGGCCCTCGCGCACGCCGAGCACGGAGATGACGACGTCGCGCGGATTGACCTTGCGCACCAGGTGCTCGAGCACCAGCGCGGCGTAAGGCAAGAGTGGCCGCCGCGCCGCGTTGACGACCTCGATCTTCGACAGCGTCTCGGTGTCGACGCGATGCACCAGCCGCGAGAACTCCAGCGCCTCGCGCGCCGGGATCGCGTAATTGTGCATGACGTGGAACGGATAGCCGGTCTGCCACATGTGCAGCCGCGCCAGCGCGCGCCACGTGCCGCCGACGGCGTAGAAGCTGCGGCCCTGCCCGCGCTTCAAGATGTCGAGACCGGCGAGGCTCTCCGCGACGAACTTCTCGGCCTTCTTGATCGACTTGCCGGCGATGTCCTCCAGCGCCAGGCCGCCGAGCGGCAGCGTCAGGCCCTTGCGGATGCGGTCGCCGCGCACGTCGACCAGCTCGAGCGAGCCGCCGCCGAGATCGCCGACGACTCCGTCCGGATTGTGGATGCCGGAGACGACGCCGAGCGCGGTCAGTTGCGCCTCGCGCTTGCCGGACAGAACGGTGATCTTCGTGCGGCAGATGCGCTCGGCCGCGGCGATGAATTCGCCGCCGTTCTCGGCGTCGCGGCAGGCGGCGGTGGCGATGGCCCAGACCTTCGACACTTCGAGCACGTCGCACAATGTGCGGAAGCGGCGCAGCGCGGCGAGCGCCTTGTCGATGGCGTCGGGCGCGAGCAGCCCGGTGGTCTGCACCTGGCGGCCGAGGCCGGCGAGCACCTTCTCGTTGAAAATCGGCGTCGGCGCGCGCGTCAGCGCCTCGTAGATGACGAGGCGCACCGAGTTCGAGCCGATGTCGATGACGGCGACCGGCGGACCGTGGTCGAGACGGCCCTTCGGCGCCACGGCGACGCGCTTAACTTTCGCGCGCGACCTGGCGGATGAGGCTGCGCGGCGAGGATTCTTTGAGCGATTTGCCACGGCCCGAGAGGCTCGGATTGGTCATGAAGTACTTGTGGGCGTTGAACGGCTCCTCGCCCGGGGCGGCCTTTATGCGCGTCGAGGACCCGTCCGGCAAGACCTTCCAGCTCTGCTCGTTGTCCTTGAAATTCGCCACCATGATCTGCCCGAGCACCTGCTCGTGCACCGTGGCGTTGAGGATCGGGCAGAACGCCTCGACGCGGCGGTCGAGATTGCGCGGCATCATGTCGGCCGACGCGATGTAGACCGCGGCTTTCGCGTGCGGAAGGCCGTGGCCGGAACCGAAGGCGTAGATGCGGCCGTGCTCGAGGAAGCGGCCAACGATCGACTTGACGCGGACGTTGTCCGACAGGCCCGGCACGCCGGGGCGCAGGCAGCAGATGCCGCGCACGACGAGGTCGATGGAGACGCCGGCCTGCGAGGCGTCGTAGAGCGCGTCGATGATGCCGGGATCGACCAGCGCGTTTATCTTCATCCAGATCGCGGCGGGACGGCCGGCCTTGGCGTGCGCGACCTCCTGCGCGATGTGATCGAGCACGCGCTTGCGCAGGTTGATCGGCGAGATCGCCATCGCCTCAAGCTCGCCCGGCTCGGCATAGCCGGTGATGTAGTTGAAGATGCGGCCAACATCGCGCGCGATCACCGGATCGGCGGTGAAGAAGGAAAGATCGGTGTAGAGCCGCGCGGTGACCGGATGATAGTTGCCGCTGCCGACGTGGACGTAGGTGGCGAGCGCCCCGCCCTCGCGGCGCACCACCAATGACAGTTTGGCGTGCGTCTTCAGTTCGATAAAACCGTAGACGACCTGCGCGCCGGCGCGCTCGAGGTCGCGCGCCCAGCGGATGTTGGCCTCCTCGTCGAAGCGCGCCTTGAGCTCGACCAGCGCGGTCACCGACTTGCCGGCTTCCGCCGCCTCGACCAGCGTCTTGACGATCGGCGATTCCGCCGAGGTGCGGTAGAGCGTCTGCCGGATGGCGACGACGTTCGGGTCGCGCGCCGCCTGCTGCAGGAACTGCACGACGACGTCGAACGACTCGTACGGATGATGGACGATCAGGTCCTTCTGCCGGATGGCGGCGAAACAGTCGCCGCCGTGGTCGCGGATGCGCTCGGGATAGCGCGGATTGTACGGCACGAATTCGAGGTCCGGCCGGTCGATGCGCGTCAGTTGCGCCAGATCGTTGAGCGCCAGCACGCCGTCGACCAGGAACACCTCGTCGTCGGCGACCGCGAGCGCGCGCTGCACGAAGGTGCGCAATTCGACCGGCATCGACGTGTTCATCTCGAGCCGGATCGCCGAGCCGCGGCGGCGCTGCTTCAGCGCCGTCTCGAACAGCCGCACCAGATCTTCCGCCTCTTCCTCGATTTCCACTTCCGAGTCGCGGATGACGCGGAAGGCGCCCTGTCCCTTGACGGTGTAGCCGGGGAACAGTCGGCCGATGAACAGGCAGGTCGCGCCTTCGAGCGTGATGACGCGCACCTGATCGCCCGCGCCCGGCAGCCTTATGAAGCGCTCGATCTTCATCGGCATGCGGATCAGCGCGTTCATCGCCTTGCCGTCCTTCACGCGCGCCAATTGCAGCGCCAGCGAGAAGCCGAGATTCGGGATGAACGGAAACGGATGCGCCGGATCGATGGCGAGCGGCGTCAGCAGCGGAAACACGTGGGTGAGGAAGTGGTCTTCCAGCCAAACGCGCTCGGGCTTCTTGAGATCGTCGGCATCGACCAGCGTCACGCCGGCGACGGCGAGATCGTTGCGCAGCTCGAGCCAGCGCTGCTGCTGGTCGCTGGCGAGCGAGGCGACCGCCTCGCCGATGCGCGCGAGCTGCTCGCCCGGCGTCAGCCCTTCCGGGCTCGGCGTCGTGATGCCCTGCTTCACCTGGCCCTTGAGGCCGGCGACGCGGACCATGAAGAACTCGTCGAGGTTGTTGGCCGAGATCGACAGGAAGCGCACGCGCTCGAGCAGCGGATGGTGCTCGTTCGCCGCCTCCTCGAGGACGCGGCGGTTAAAGTGCAGCCACGACAACTCACGGTTGATAAAGCGCGAGGCGCTCTGCCGCTGCGAGGCGGCGGCCGCCTCCGGCACGGCTTCAGCCGCCCGGGCCGGAGCCGATTCGTGAGCCTCTGCAACAGCTTGTCCGCGCGGGACCATGGATGGGGATCCGTCCAAGAGCCTTCCGGTTATCCGGCTTTCATGACGTCCGGATGACATTCGCGCCCGAAGACCGGGCGCCGTCAAGGCGTAACTACCGGAATGGTTTCGGCTTTTATGCGCCGGCGGGGTCGCGGAAGAGCTCGGCCGCCAGCGCCCGGGTCACCGGCCGATGTTGCCGCATGGCCTCCTCGTCAAGCGCCAGCACCGCCGCGCGGGCGGCGGCAAACGAGCGCTCGATGCGGTTGGCGACGTAGGCGACCACCGCCTGGTCGAGCCCGATCTGGCGGTCGGCGGCGAGCTTGACCATGACGAGACGCAGGAGGTCGTCGTCGGGCGGCGCCAGCGCCACCGAGGGCAGCGCGCGCAGCCGCGAAGCGAGGTCGCGGATGCCGATCCTGAAGCCGGCCGGATGCGCCCGCGCCGTGATGAGCACGTAAGCGCTCTCCTCGCGCGCGAGGTTCAGGAGATGGAACAGCGCGCGCTCGTCGAGGCCGTCGGCCTCGAGGTCCTCCAGCACCAGCGCGCCGGTGGCGAGCGCGGTCGGCAGCGTCTCCTCGTCGAGCAGGTTGGCGGCGAGCGCGCGCGCGCCGGAAGCCTCCGCCCACATCGCGGCGAGATGGCTTTTCCCCGCGCCCTCCGGCCCGATCAGCACCATCACGCGGTTCGGCCAGTCCGGCCAGCGCTCGATCAGCGTCAGCGCCGCGGCGTTCGACGGCCCGGACAAAAAGTCGTCGCGCGCGTAGCTCACCGCGTGGTCGAGGGCGAGCACCAACTGGCGCGGGCCGAAAGAGACGGTCATGGTCGCTCGCCGGTGTACAGGGAGCTCTCCAGATAGCGCCTCAGCGCGAAGCGCGCCAGCACGCCGATGGTGGCGGCGAGCGGCACGGCGACCAGGAGCCCGACGAAGCCGAACAGATAGCCGAAGGCCAGCAGCGCGAAGATCATCCACACCGGGTGCAGCCCGACGCTCTCGCCGACCAGCTTGGGCGAGAGCACGTTGCCCTCGACGAACTGCCCGAACACGAAGATGCCGAGCACGATCAGGATCGAGGTGTAGTTCGGCCAGAACTGCGCCACCGCGACACCGAGCGACAGCACCAGCCCGGTCATCGAGCCGACATAGGGGATGAAGGTGATGACGCCGGAGGCGAGCCCGATCAACAGGCCGAAATTCAATCCGGTCAGCGTCAGCGCCAGCGCGTAGAACGCGCCGAGGATCAGGCACACCGCGGTCTGCCCGCGCACGAAGCCGGCGATCGCCGCGTCGATCTCGACCGCCAGCGCGCGCACGGTGTCGCGCTGGTTGACCGGGATCCAGCTGTCCGCCGCCTTGATCATGCGGTGCCAGTCGTAGACCAGATAGAAGGCGACGACCGGCGTCACCACCATCAGCGAGAACAGCGACACGAGCGCGCGGCCGCCCGACCACAGCGACTTCAGGAACGTCGTCAGGTAACCGACGCCCTGCGTGACGAGGTCGCTGATGCCCTTGTCGGTGTTGAATCCGGCGCCGACCAGCTTCTGCACCCACGGCCGGCTCGGATCGGTGACCAGCGCGCGCAGCTTGGTGACGTAGAGCGGGATGTTGTCGATGAAGGAAGCGAGCTGGCCGCCCAGCACCGGCGCGACCAGCAGGATCACCAGCACGAACAACAGCACGACGACGCCGATGATCAAGAGCGAGGCGAGCATCCGGCTGGCGCCGGCGCGCTCCATGCGGTCGACGAAGGGCGTCAGCAGATAGGCGATGGCGAGGCCCATGACGAAGGGCAACAGGATCTCGCTCAGCAGCCATAGCACCAGCACGATGAGGCCGAAGGCGATCAGCCAGAACTTCATCTGCCGCTGCATGACGTCGCCGCCCGGCCCGGCCGGCTCCGGCAGCGGACGCGGCTCTCGGGCGAGGCTCATGGCTTGCCCATCGCGTCGTTCATGTGACGCATCCATTCGCTCAGGTACGCGGCGATCGACAATAGCGTGGTTGCCGCGACCAGTCCCATGAGGATCGTGGTCGCGGTGGGGATATCGAGCCGGTAGCCGAGCGAGCCGAGCACGACGCTGGCGAGCACGATCTGGGCGAGCGTATTGAGCTTGGAGACGATGAGCGGCTTCATCTTCACCGGGCTGCCGACCAGCCAGGACAGCATCACCCCGCCGACGATCATGACGTCACGCGAGACGACCAGGATCACCAGCCAGCGCGGCAACAGGCCGTTGATGCCCAGCGTGACGTAGATCGAGACGAGCAGCGCCTTGTCGGCCAGCGGGTCGAGATAGGAGCCGAGCATCGTCGTCATGTTGAAGCGCTTGGCCAGGAACCCGTCGACGGCGTCGGAGACGCCCGCGGCCAGGAACAGGATGAAGGCGATCCACATCGCCCCCGAGGAGATCGCCCAGACGACGATCGGAACGAGGAGGATGCGCCCCAGCGTGATGAGATTCGGAATGCTCAAGGGATGACCCGGCTCGCCGGCGCGCCCCTACCCCCGCCGGGCCGACCGCGCCGAATTCAGGCCAGAGTATAGCGGCCGCCGGACCATTGCACGACTTGCGATTCCAACGTACGACCCCCACGAAAACGGGGTCCGGACATGGCGAAAAACGAGCGCGGGATGACCTACGCGCAGGCGGGCGTCGACATCGACGCCGGCAACCGCATGGTCGACCTGATCAAGCCACTGGTCCGCGCCACCGCCCGCCCCGGCGCCGACGCCGAGATCGGCGGCTTCGGCGGCCTGTTCGACCTCAAGCGCTGCGGTTTCAAGGACCCCGTGCTGGTCGCCGCAACCGACGGCGTCGGCACCAAGGTGAAGATCGCCATCGACACTGGCCGCTACGAGACGATCGGCATCGACCTCGTCGCCATGTCGGTCAACGACCTCGTCGTGCAGGGCGCCGAGCCCCTCTTCTTCCTCGATTATTATGCCTGCGGCCGGCTCGAACCCGAGACCGGCGCCGCCGTCGTCGCCGGCATTGCCTTGGGCTGCAAGGACGCGGGCTGCGCGCTGATCGGCGGCGAGACCGCCGAGATGCCCGGCGTCTATGCGGGCGACGATTTCGACCTCGCCGGTTTCGCAGTCGGCGCCGCTGAGCGCGACGGCCTCCTGCCGCGCGCCGACATCGCCGAAGGCGACGTCATCCTCGGGCTCGCGTCGTCCGGCGTGCACTCGAACGGCTATTCACTTGTGCGAAAAGTGGTGGAGAAGAGCGGCCTGCCGTGGGACGCGCCGGCGCCGTTCGCGCCCGAGCAGACGCTCGGCGAAGCGATCCTGACGCCGACGCGCATCTACGTGAAGTCGTGCCTCGCCGCGATCCGGCAGACCGGCGCCGTGAAGGGCCTCGCCCATATCACCGGCGGCGGCTTCCCCGACAATATCCCGCGCGTATTGCCGAAGGGGCTCGGCGCGCTGATCGAACTCGGGCGCGTGCCGGTGAAGCCGGTGTTCAAGTGGCTTGCGCGCGAAGGCATGATCGCGCAGGAGGAGTTGCTGCGCACCTTCAATTGCGGCATCGGCATGATCGTCGTCACGGCGGCGACGGACGCCGCGCGCGTGGCGCAGGCGTTCAAGAGCGACGGTGAAGATGTGGTCGCGCTCGGCCAGGTGATCCGCGCCGACGGCGAGCCGCGCGTCGTCTATCGCGGCGCGCTTGAGCTGCAGTTGTGACTTGCGAATGAACTCGCCCGCGGCACAGCGCGCTCCCTCTCCCCTGCGGGGAGAGGGTTGGGGTGAGGGGGGTCCTGACTCGAGAGGCTATAACCCCTCACCCGGCGCACTGCGTGCGCCGACCTCTCCCTATGGGAGAGGTGAAGAGAGGCCGGCATGACCCGCAAGCGCGTCGCCGTTCTGATCTCGGGCCGCGGCTCCAACATGGCGGCGCTGATCGATGCGGCGAAGGCGGCCGACTATCCCGCCGCGATCGCGCTCGTCGTCTCGAACGTGCCGAACGCCGGTGGCCTCGCCACCGCCGCCAAGGCCGGCATCGCCACCGCCACGATCGATCACACCACGTACGGCAAGGACCGCGCCGCCTTTGAGCGCGCCCTTCAGGACGTGCTCGTGCAAAACAGGATCGATCTCGTCTGCCTCGCCGGCTTCATGCGGCTCCTGACGCCGTGGTTCGTCGGACAATGGCCGAACCGGATGCTCAATATCCACCCGGCGCTGCTGCCCTCGTTCAAGGGCCTCGACACGCACCGCCGCGCGCTCGAGGCCGGCGTGAAGTTGCATGGCGCCACCGTGCACTTCGTCGTGCCGGAAATGGACTCCGGGCCGATCATCGCCCAGGGCGCCGTGCCGGTCCGCGACGACGACACCGAGGCGGCACTCGCCGCCCGCGTGCTGGCCGTCGAGCACCGGCTCTACCCCCTGGCCCTGCGGCTGGTCGCGGAGGGGCGGGTCACCGTCGATGGCAGCCGCTGCCGGATCGGCGGCTCCCCCGACCCTGATACCGTCCTTCTGGTTCCCGCAGGCCATCCCTGAAATTGCTGCGCTTTTTCCACAATTGATTGCCGTGAAGCGCCCGCTCTCACGCCGGAGTGAATTCCAGGGGTATGTCCGGTGTTTTACCTGTTGCACGGGCCTGCGGCCGCAAGCCGCCGCCCGCATTTCAGGGTCGGGGACAAACACATGGTCGAATCGAAGAGCGAGTCGAGACTTCTCTTTCCGGCGCTGGCCGGCTTCTACGCCAGTTGGAACGACATCAGCTACACCCTGTTGCGTGTCGGCGCCGGCGGCATCCTGTTCGTGCACGGCTGGGGCAAGATCACCGGCGCGGGCCTCTCGGGCGTATCGGGCTACATGGCCAAGCTCGGCCTGGCGCCCGGCTTCTTCTTCGGCGGGTCCGCGATCGTGCTGGAGACCATCGGGGCGCTCTGCGTTCTGTTCGGCCTCTTCACCCGCTTCTTCGCCGCTGCACTCGCGATCGAGATGCTGATCGCGATCCTGACCGTGCATCTCGCCAAGGGCTTCGGTGTCGGCGCCGGCGGCTACGAATACGTGCTGCTGCTCGGCATCGTGCTGTTCGCCATCGCGATCCGCGGCGGCGGCCCCTACTCGATCGATGCCAAGCTCGGCAAGGAATTGTAAGAGCGGCACACGTTACTCCGCTCGTCCCCGCGAAAGCGGGGACCCAGCGCGGCGATTCAGCGCTGGATTCCCGCTTGCGCGGGAATGAGCGGAATGTGGTCTACGCCTTCCTGACCCACACCTTGTTGTCGTGGAAGGCCGCGCCGCCGTAGGGCGCGACCGGGTCGGCGCCGGTCAGCGTATTGATGCCGCGCCCGTCCTCGTAAGCGGCGTTCGGCCAGATCGATTCGGCGATCAGCACGCCGCGGCACACGCCGTTAAAGACGCGCGCGTGCAGCCGCACTTCCCCGCGCGTGTTGCCGAGCACGACCTTGTCGCCGTCGGCAATGCCGGACGCGGCGGCGTCCTGCGGATGGATCATCACGACCGGCCGTTTCTCGTTGGCGAGCGAGGTCGGCGTCTCGGTAAACGTCGAATTGAGGAAGCCGCGCGCCGGCGAGGTCGCGAGCCGGAACGGATGCGCGTCATCGGCGACCTCGATGGTCGTCACGTAATCCGGCAGCGGCGGCAGCTTCTCCACGGGACCCGATTGGTACGGGCTGCGGAACGGCACCGTCTTCCAGTCCGGCTTGAAGCGGAACTTGCGCTCCGGCCAGGGGAAACCGTCGAGATAATGCGAGGCACGAAACGACGGCTGGCAGTCGAGCCAGCGGTTGGCGACGAGCTCGGCCCAGGTGCCGCGCTTCATGGCGCGCAGCATCTCGTCGATCAGTTCGCTCGGGCTCATGCCGAAGCCGCGATGCTTTGCGCCGACGCGCTTTGCCACTTCGCAGATGACGAAATGATTGTCGCGGCACTCGCCCGGCGCCTCGACGATCTTCGGCCCGGGCAGGATGTATTGGTGGCCGCCGCCGCGGTAGACGTCGTCGTGCTCGGTGAACATGGTCGCCGGCAAAACCAGGTCGGCGACTTGCGCCGTCTCGGTCATGAACTGCTCGTGCACGCACACGAACAGATCCTCGCGCGCGAAGCCCTGCTTCACCTTGGTCTGGTCCGGCGCGACCGACACCGGATTGGTGTTCTGGATCAGCATCGCCGTCACCGGCGGGCCGCCGAACAAGGCCTCGCGATCGCCGGTGAGGATGGCGCCGATGCGCGACTGGTCGAGCACGCGC
>DATNBL010000083.1:0-3135 GCA_035571935.1 Pseudolabrys sp. | reverse complement strand
AAGAACTACTCCTCCTGGTCGCTCCGGCCATGGATCGCCATGAAGGCGAACGCCATCCCGTTCAAGGAGGTGCTGATCCCGCTCTACCTGCCGGGCAGCAGCGAGGAGATCCTGAAGCACTCGCCGGCCGGCAAGGTGCCGATCCTGATCGACGGCGACGAGCGCGTCTGGGAATCGCTCGCCATCCTCGAGCATCTCGCCGAGCGCTTCCCCGACGCCAAGCTCTGGCCGGCCGACCGCCGCGCCCGCAGCCACGCGCGCTCGGTCTCAACCGAGATGCACGCCGGCTTCGTGCCCTTGCGCAACCACTGCACCATGAACCTGTGGCTGCCGCCGAAGGCGCGGCCGATGCCGCCGGACGTGCTCGCGAACGCCGCGCGCATCGAGGCGATCTGGGCGGACTGCCGCGCCCGCTTCGGGCAGGGTGGCCCGTTCCTGTTCGGCGCGACGTTCGGCGCGGCCGACGCGATGTACGCGCCGATCGTCGCGCGCTTCCACAATTACGGCCTGCCGGCCTCGGCCAAGACGCGCGCCTACATGGACGCGGTGATGGCGCTGCCGGCCTGGCGCGAGTGGTATGACGCGGCCATGCAGGAAACGTGGGTCATGCAGCACAACGAGCCGGACTGGCCGCTAGTGCGGGGTAAGCCGGTGGAGTGAGCGCGCCTTAATCCCTCCCGCGCAAGCGGGGAGGGATCCGCCAGAGTGACCTCCGCTCCGGTGCCCCGCTACGCGTGCCGAATTTGTCGCAGCCCGCCTGCGAGGGCGGAGGCGGGCGGCGCAAGGTCAAGATCTGTTTGAGTTTTCGCTGCATGCGCATGCGTTTCGTGCACGGTCACGCCGAAGCGTTGGCGTTCCACGATTTCCGCAATTTCGACCCAATTGCGCGGAGGATCGCGCCCGTGTTTGCGCGGACGTTTCGTCCGTGACCGGGGGCGGCGCATCTCTTGGGGAATTGTCCCCCCGCACGGGGTTGCTCGCCATGTTTGCTCGCTCGCTCGCGATGATCGCATTGGTCTCGGCGCTGTCCGTTCCCGCCGCCGCCCAGACCACGAAGCCCGACATCAAGGGCCTCTATCTGATGAGCGACTACCCGGCGCTCAGCGTGCAGCCGGGCACCACGACGACCGTCAATCTCAAGCTGCGCAATTACGGCCTGCCGCCGGAACGGCTGAACCTTTCGGTCGCCGGCGTGCCGAAAGGCTGGACCGCGACCTTGCTCGGCGACGGCCAGCCGGTCGCTGCGGCGATGGCGGCCACGAATGACTCGATTGGCTTCGACCTGCGCCTCGACGTGCCGAAGACCGCCGGCGCCGGCACGCAGACGCTCACCGTCAAGGCGGAGGGCGACGGCCAGCAGGTGTCGCTGCCACTCGAGGTGACGCTCGCCAAGGAACTGCCGGCCAAGCTCGCGCTGACGACCGAATTGCCGGAGCTGCGCGGCTCCTCGTCGTCGAACTTCGAATACAAGCTGACGGTCAAGAACGACAGCGGCAAGAAGATGCTGGTCTCGCTCGCCGCCGACGCACCGCGCAACTTCGACACCACCTTCACCGAGTCCTACGGCTCGCAGCAGTTGACCGCCATCCCGGTCGACGCCGGCAAGACCAAGGACGTCACGCTGAAGGTCAATCCGCCGAGCACCGCCGACGCCGGGCATTATCCCGTCACGGTCCACGTCGCCGCCGATGGCGCCAGGGCCGACGTCAAAGTCGCGCTCGACATCACCGGCGAGCCGAAGCTGGCGCTCGCCGGCCGCCAGGGCATCCTCTCGGCGCATGCGACCGCCGGCCGCGAAGCGACCATTCCCGTGGTCGTCGCCAACACCGGCACCGCGCCGGCCGAGAACGTGACGCTCTCCGGTAACGCGCCGACCGGCTGGAAGATCGAATTCAACCCCAAGATCATCGGCCGCATCGCGCCGAACGAGAAGAAGGAGGTGCAGGCGCTCATCACCCCGTCCGACAAGGCGATTGCCGGCGACTACGTCACCGGCATGACCGCAACCGCCAAGGGCGAGACCGGCACCGCCAACTTCCGCGTCACCGTCACCACCGCGACTGTGTGGGGTGTCGCCGGCGTCGGCATCATCGGCGCCGCGCTGCTCATCATGGTCGGCGCCGTCGCCCGGTTCGGCCGCCGATGAGCAACACGGTCATCGAGGCGAGGGGCCTCACCAGGCGTTACGGCGCGGCCTACGCCGTGCGTGACGTGAACTTCACGGTCGGCGCCGGCGAGATCTTCGGCCTGCTCGGGCCGAATGGTGCCGGCAAGACCACCACCATCCTGATGCTGCTCGGATTGAGCGACATAAGCGCCGGCACCGCGCGCGTGTTCGGGCACGATCCGGCGCGCGAGCCGCTGGCGGTCAAGAGGCTGGTCGGCTATCTGCCGGACACGGTCGGCTTCTACGACAACATTACCGCGGCCGATAACCTGCACTACACGGCGCGGCTGATGGGCTTCCATCTCCTCGACCGCAAGAAGCGCATCGCCGAGGCGCTCGACCGTGTCGGCCTCGCCGGCGTCGCCAACAAGCGCGTCGGCACCTTCTCGCGCGGCATGCGGCAGCGGCTCGGCCTTGCCGAGATCGTGATGAAGGGCGCGCGCATCGCCATCCTCGACGAGCCGACCAACGGCCTCGATCCGCAGGCGAGCATCGACCTGCTCGATCTCATCCGTTCGCTCAAGGCGCAGGGCGTCAGCATCCTGCTGTCGTCGCACCTCCTCGACCGGGTGCAGAGCGTGTGCGACCGCGTCGCGTTGTTCAACGCCGGGCAGATCGCGCTGATGGGCACGGTCGACGAGCTCGGCCGTCAGGTGCTCGGCGGCGGCTATGCCGTCGAGGTCGAGGCCGACGGCGGCGAGGGCATCGCCAAGCGGCTTTCGGACTTGCCCGGGGTGCTCAATGTCGCGGAGCCTGCCGCGGGCCGCTGGCGCGTGACCTGCGACCGCGACCTGCGCGGCGAGGCGGCGGCGGAGGTGGTCGCCGCTGGCGGGCGGCTGCATCAATTGTCGCTCGACCGCCCGAGCCTCGAGACCATCTACACGCGCTACTTCCAGTCGCAGGAGGTGGCCCATGCGGCGTGAAGGTTCGCCCTGGCAGGGCCTCGGCGTCGTCATCCTGAAAGAACT
>DATNBL010000082.1:0-55082 GCA_035571935.1 Pseudolabrys sp. | reverse complement strand
CCGCCGCAAGTGGAGCGCCGGGAGGCGCCTTCCTCCGATCGCAAGGAGGAAGGAGACGCCTCGCAAGCGTCTCGGGCGGCTTCGCCAGCCGCTCAGGAGGTCTCGCAAACCTCCGCGTCTGCCGGCGCTCCGCTCCCCTCGGGGGAGTGCGATGAAGACTTCCGAGGAGGGCCTGCCCGGGGCCAACCAAAAAATACGGGCGATGAATCGTGCCTGCGAAGACGGCCCCGCGCCGATTGGTGCTGACGGCGGAGTGATGTATGTGTGCGCCGACCGACCGCCCCGAAGGAAGTCCGGCAGGCCCCGCATGACCCGATTGACGCTTCCCAAGCCGGACGACTGGCACGTCCACTTCCGTGACGGCGAGGTGCTGAAATCGGTGGCGCCGTTCACGGCGCAGCAGTTCCGCCGCGCCATCGTCATGCCGAACCTCGTGCCGCCGGTCACCACCGCGAAGATGGCGGCGGACTACCGCGCGCGCATCATGGACGCCGTGAAAGGCCACGCTTTCACGCCGCTGATGACCTGCTACCTCACCGACGGGACCGACAAACGCGACCTCATCGCCGGCTTCAAGGACGGCGTCTTCACCGCGGTGAAGTTCTACCCCGCGCACGCGACGACCAATTCCGCCGCCGGCGTCACATCCATCGACAAGGTCATGCCGGTGCTCGAGGCGATGGCGGAGGCCGGCATGCGGCTCTGCGTGCACGGCGAGGTGCCGCTGCCCGAGATCGACGTGTTCGACCGCGAGAAGGCCTTCATCGACCGCGTGCTGCTGCCGCTCCTCGACCGCGTGCCGGCGCTCAAGATCGTCATGGAGCATGTGACGACGAAAGACGGCGTCGCGGTCGTGCGCGCGCACAAAGGCCGCCTCGGCGCGACCTTGACGCCGCAGCATCTCCTCTACAACCGCAACGCCCTGTTCGCCGGGGGCCTGCGCCCGCACATGTATTGCCTGCCGGTGCTCAAGCGCGAGGAGCACCGCCTGGCCTTGCGCGAGGCGGCGACCAGCGGCGATCCCGGCTTCTTCCTCGGCACCGACTCCGCGCCGCACCTGCGCCATCTGAAGGAGGCCGACTGCGGCTGCGCCGGCGTGTTCGGGGCGCCTGCCGCGCTCGCCGCCTACCTCAAGGTGTTCGACGAGGAAAAGGCGCTGGACAAGTTCGAGGCCTTCGCCTGCCGCAACGGCCCGGCCTTCTACGGCCTGCCGGTCAACACGGAGAAGGTGACCATCGAGAAGCGGCCGAACCTCGTCTGCGACGGGGTGGAGGTCGGAAAGCTGGGGGAAATCCACCCGCTTTTCGGCGGCGATCAGGTTGACTGGTCGATTGCCCCGGCGGCATAAGCTACGAAATACCCCTGAATTCCGTGTCCCGCGCGCGCCCCCGAAGGCGCCTGACGCCGGCGCGAGTGCCGAGGAGCCGAGATGGGTACCTTTTCCGCCACGACGCCCGACCGCAAGGCGATGGCCAAGCAGACGGCGCGCATGATGCTGGAGATCAAGGCGCTGCACTTCAACGCCGAGAAGCCCTTCATCTTCACCTCGGGCTGGGCGAGCCCGGTCTACGTCGACTGCCGCAAGATCATCTCGTTCCCGCGCCTGCGCAACACGCTGATGGATTTCGCCGCGCAGACCATCGTCACCAACATCGGCTACGAGTCGATCGACTGCGTCGCCGGCGGCGAGACCGCCGGCATTCCCTTCGCCGCCTGGATCGCCGACCGGCTCATGCTGCCGATGCAGTACATCCGCAAGAAGCCGAAGGGCTTCGGCCGCAACGCGCAGATCGAGGGCGAGCTCGCGCCCGGCGCGCGCGCGCTGCTGGTCGAGGACCTGACCACCGACGGCGCCAGCAAGGTCAATTTCTGCAACGCGCTGCGCGCGGCCGGCGCGACGGTCGAGCACTGCTTTGTCGTGTTCTATTACGACATCTTCCCGCAGAGCGCCGGCCACTTGAAGGATCTCGGCGTCAAGCTGCATTACCTGACGACCTGGTGGGACGTGCTCGAGGTCGCCGAGGAAGACAAGACCTTCGACGCCGCGACGCTGAAGGAAGTGCGCGCGTTCCTCACCGAACCGTCGAAGTGGTCGGCGGCGCACGGCGGCATCTCGGATTTCGCCGCGTCAAGGTAACAAGTGTCGTCCCCGCCTTCGCGAGGACGACAAATTGAAAGTTTTTACGTCACCTCGTCGTTCTCACGACGACGACCGCGCCTTGGCCGCGGCGGCCTTCGCTTCTCCCTCCGAAGGCACCAGCGGCGCCGGCATGCCGGTCAGCTCGCCGGCGTGGCCGTCGAGACCCGCGCCGCGCTTGGTTTCGTCCCAGCCCTGCTGCGCCTCCACCTTGGCGTCTTCCCAGGTGCGGCGCGCGGCGTTCTTGGCCTCGTCCCAGCCGTCCTCGGCGATGTCCTTGCCGCGCTGCCACTGCTCGCGCGCAGCCTCGCGCGCGTCGCGCTTCAACTGGTCGCTCGTCTCGCCCATGGCGCGATTTTCCAGCTCCGTCGCCGGCAGCAGCGCGCCGATGATCGCGCCGAGCGCGATGCCCAGCCCCGCGACCACCATCGGCTCTTCGGCCATGAATTTCGTCAGGCCCCGCGCGCCGTCCGCCGCGGAGGAGAATGAACGCCCGGCCGCGTCGCGCGCGCGGTCGTAGGCCTCCGCCGTGGTTTCGCGGGCGCGATCCATCGCCTCGCCCGCGCGCTCATAGGCGCTGCCGGCGAGGCCCTGCGCCTTGTCATAGGCGCTCGCCGCGGTGTCGGATGGCTTGCTCCGGGCGCTCTGCGCCTTGCGCGAGGCGCCGCGCGACGTCTTCTCCAATTTCGATGCCATGGCTACCGTCCTGTCCGTCCACTCGTCCAAACTGGCCGGCTCGGTCGTCGCGACCGAGCCATCTCCCTTCGTCTCCGCGGCCCTGCCGTTGCGCGGCTGGCGCTGCGCGAACATCAGCCAGGCAAGACCCGCGCCCATCAACGCGACAGGCATCGGATTGTCGCTCACCTGGCGGCCAAAGTTCTTCACGATCTCCGCGCCGTTGCGCTCGCGCGCATAATCGATCGCCTCGTCGAGCATCTGCCCCGGGCTGACGCGCGCGCGCAGCTCGGCCAAGGTCGCCTCGACCTGCGCCCGCGCCGCTTGCGCCTCGCGCTCAAGCTGCTCGCTGGAAGCCATCGCCGGCCCTTTCCTCCTCGCCGTTGACCTGGCGCCTGGCCAGCGCCGCATCCTCCTGAAACTGGTGGATGGTCTTGTGCGGGATGAGGCTCCTGGCTTTCAGACGATTGATGCCGACCAGCATCAGGATCAGCCCGGCGATCAACGCCGCGCCGCCGGCGATCAGCGCCGCCCAGTAAGGAGCAAGGCCGGTCGTCTCCAGCGCATAGACGCCGGCCATCAGCAGCACGACCAAAGCCGGGATCAGCAGCACAGCCGCGGCGATTGACATGACGATGCCCATCAGCACGCGGTTCACGCTCTCGGAAATCTCGGCGCGGGCGAGCTGGCTTTCCTTGCGCAGCAGATTGGCGAACTGGCCGACAAGATCGATGACGATCCCGGGGATCGACCGCGCGCGCTCGTCGAACGGAGTGGCCATGCGCGGACCTCAGCTCGAGCTCTTGATGAAGCGCGAGATGACGAAACCGGCGAGCACGGCACCGGCAAAGGCGGCGACCGGCTGCTGCCGCGCGAAACGGTTGAAGGCGCCGATCAGGTCCTCGACGCTGCGCTCGCGCAGATGCGCGGCGGCGCTTTCCAGGCCGTCGGCGGCGCCGTGCACGTAGTCGGCTGCCTGCGGGATCTCGCGGCCAAGTTCGTCCGCCGCGCCATGCACCGCCCGGCCGAGCCGGTCGATGCGCTCGGCGCCCTGCTGCTTGCCCGCCTCGGCGAAGTCCGACGCGGTGTTGCGCAGCGCCTCGGCGGCGCGGTCCTTGATCGCCCCGGCGGCGCCGGCGATAAAACCGGCGTCTTCGCCGCTCGTCTTTCCCTGACTCTCTCGCTCGACAGTCTGTTCCATGCCCGTCTCTCTCAACCGACGCGGAATTGCGTGTGATTGGCGTGTCTTGCGAAGGTAACCGCGCTTGGCCCAATGTGTTCCCGTTGTGCCGCCCGTTTGAAGCGGACGTGGCGCGGCCTATAAAATCCGACACATGCGGGCGCCGTGTTTGGCCACGGAATTCACGCCGGCGAGAGGTGGGAAGCCGATGGCGATAGACGGACTGGTGCTGCTGACCGGCGCGAGCGGCTTCGTCGGCTCGGCCGTCGCGCGGCGGCTGCGGGCGGCCGGTTTCCCGGTGCGGGCGCTGGTGCGGGCGACGAGCCCGACCGCCCACCTGTCCGACCTCGGCCTCGACTTCGTCACCGGGGACCTGCGCGACGCGGAGGCGGTGCGCCGCGCGATGGTCGGCGCGCGCCACCTCTTCCACGTCGCCGCCGACTACAGGATGTGGGCGCGCAATCCCGATGAGATGACGCAGACCAATGTCGCCGGCACCCGCCTGCTGATGGAAGAGGCGATGCGCGCCGGTGTCGAGCGCGTCGTCTATACCAGCAGCGTCGCGACTTTGGCCGCCCGCACCGATGGGGTCTCGGCCGACGAGACCATGCCGCTCACCGAGGACAAGGCGATCGGCGTCTACAAGCGCAGCAAGGTCGCGGCGGAACGCGCGGTCGAAGCGCTGATCGCGCAGGGCCTGCCGGCGGTGATCGTCAATCCGTCGACGCCGATCGGCCCGCGCGACGTCAAGCCGACGCCGACCGGCCGCATCATCGTCGAGGCGGCGTCAGGCCGCATGCCGGCTTTTGTCGATACCGGCCTGAACATGGTGCACGTCGACGACGTCGCTGAGGGGCATGTCCTCGCCTTCGAGCGCGGCCGTATCGGCGAGCGCTACGTGCTCGGCGGCCAGAACGCATCGCTCGCCGAAATTTTGGCGACCGTCGCGGAGACGGTCGGCCGGCGGCCGCCGCGCATCCGCATTCCAAGGAAGGCGCTGATGCCGTTCGCGCATGTCAGCGAGGCGGTGGCGCGCGTGACCGGGCGCGAACCGATGCTCACGCTCGACGGCCTGCGCATGTCGAAGAACAAGATGTTCTTTTCGTCGGCGAAGGCCGAGCGCGAACTCGGCTATCGGGCGCGGCCCTACCGCGCCGGCATCACGGACGCGGTCGCGTGGTTCCGGAGCGCTGGATACCTGCGGTGAAGCCCGGCCGCATTTGCGCCGCGTCGGCGTAGCCGCCGGTGCGGCGGCGCGAGCGTTTCACCGCCTCGATCACGTCCGGATCGACGAGCGCCGCCAGTTCGTCGCGATAGCGATAGCCGCGGGCGTGACCGGCGAAGCCGTCCGACGTCGCAGGGTGGGTATAGATTTCGACGAGCCCTGCCGGCGCGTTCCGGAGCGCGGTGAGAACGCGGTCGCGCGTCATCTGCCCGGTGAAGCGCAGCCCGGCGACCGCATCCGGCGTCACGAGGCCTGCGCGGCGCGCCTGCGCCATCAGGAAGGCGCAGCCCGGCGCCATCGCATGGCCCGGCTCGCGCGGCACCCGCAGGGCCCGCATGCCGAACTGGCGGCCGACCTCGATCACCTGCGCGGCGACGATCGGGTGCATGTGGAAGTGCTTGTGCGTGTTGACGTGGTCGAGCGGCAGGCCGGTGCGCGCGAAGGCGGCGAACTGCGCGGCGATCTCGCGCTTCAACTGCCTGCGCACCTCCGGCTTGCCGGCGAGATCGAAGGCGAGCCGCACCATGTCGGCGCGCAGCATGCCGTTCGGCTGGACCAGGTCGGGAATCTGCTGCGGCCGCAGTGTCGGGCGCCCTTCGAGCAGGACGAGATGCAGGCCGACGCGCAAGGCGGGATGCTCGCGGGCGAACCGGACGGCGTCTTTTGCCGCCGCGCCGGACACCATCAGGCTGGCCGCGGTCAGGACGCCGTCGCGATGCGCGCGCTCGACCGCTTCATTGACGTCCGCCGACAGTCCGAAATCGTCGGCGGTAATGACCAGCAGATTCAGTGGCTCACCCTCCGGTGCTCGCGGAGGAAGGCGAAGAACTCGACCGCCTCGCGCAGCCGACGTTGCAGCATCTCGCGGCTCATCAGCATCTCGCCGACGATTGAGGCGATCTTGGGGGCGCGGAAATAGAAGCGGCGGTAGAACTCCTCGACCGAATGGAAAATCTCGGTGTGCGAGAGGTGCGGATAGGAGAGCGCCGCGATCTGCACGCCGTTGTCGTCGACCAAGTCCTGCTCGGTATTGGTGAGCCAGCCGTTCTCGACGGCCTGCTTGTACAGGAACGTGCCCGGATAGGGCGCGGCGATCGACACTTGCAGCGTGTGCGGGTTGATCTCGCGGGCGAACCGGATCGTCTCCTGGATCGTCTCCTTCGTCTCGCCCGGCAGGCCCATGATGAAGGTGCCGTGGATGGTGACGCCGAGATCGTGGCAGTCCTTGGTGAAGCGCTTGGCGACCTCGACGCGCATGCCCTTCTTGATGTTGTGCAGGATCTGCTGGTTGCCGCTTTCGTAGCCGACCAGCAAGAGCCGCAGGCCGTTGTCGCGCAGCACCTTCAGCGTCTCGCGCGGCACGTTGGCTTTGGCGTTGCAGGACCATTCGACGCCCATCTTGCCGAGCTCGCGCGCGATGGCTTCGGCGCGCGGCAGGTCGTCGGTGAAGGTGTCGTCGTCGAAGAAGAACTCCTTGACCTGCGGCATTGCCGCCTTGGCCCAGCGGATCTCCTCGATCACGTTCTCGACGCTTCGCGTGCGGTACTTGTGGCCGCCGATGGTCTGCGGCCACAGGCAGAAGGTGCAGCGCGATTTGCAGCCGCGGCCCGAGTAGAACGAGATGTAGGGGTGCTTGAGATAGCCGATGAAGTAGTTCTCGATCTTCAGGTCGCGCTTGTAGACCGGCGTGACGAAGGGCAGGTCGTCCATCTCGGTCAGCGTCGTGCGCGCCGCGGTCTCCTGGATGTCGCCGTTACTGTCGCGATAGCAGAGGCCGGACACCTCGGCAAAGTCCATGCCCTGCGCGACGTCGCGGATGGTGAAGTCATAGTCCTTGGCGGTGACGAAATCGACCGGCCCGGCCTTCTCGAGGCTCTGGCGCGGCGCGATGGCGACGTTGGCGCCGACGAGGCCGACCTTGAGCTTCGGGTTGACGTCCTTGAGGGCGCGGGCCGTGGCGATGTCGGACGCGAATGTCGGCGTCGACGAATGCATCACAACGAGGTCGTAGTCCTTCGCCTGCGGCACGATCTCGCCGAGCGTGATGCCGTGCGGCGGCGCGTCGATCAATTTGGAATCGGGCACCATGGCGGCGAGTTGCGCGAGCCAGGTCGGATACCAATGCGATTTGATCTCGCGTTTGGCCTGGTAGCGCGAACCGGCGCCGCCGTCGAAACCTTCGAAGGAGGGAGCTTGCAGGAAGAGCGTACGCATTGGGCCTGTTTCAGCTGGAGGAGTCGACGATCAGCGTCTGGTCGGACAGCCGGTAGCGCTGGCCCCGCCACGTCACGGTGAGGACGAAGAAGCTGGCGACATAGGCGGCGAACGACACGAGGTCGCGCGCCGGCAGGAGCAGGTAGCTCTGCGAGCGCATGTTGAAGCGCTGCTCCACGCACCAGGATACCCCGACCCGGCAGGCGAGCGCGACCATCGCCAAGGAAACGGCGTCGCCGCCGCCGCCGAATGCCACGGCGGCCAGCGCCAGCGGAAACGGGTGCGTGATGACGCTGCCGGCATAGCCGAGCGGGTCGATCGATTTGATCGTGCAGGCCAGACGCACCTGGCTCTCGGCGAGGTGCCGGGCGGTCGATTCGGTATGAACGTGGCCGACCGCGAAGGGCGCCACCGCGACGGTGTAGCCGGCGGCGCGGATGGCGTCGCCGATGGCGTAGTCGTCCCAGAGCTGGTCGGCGAAGGCGGAAAAGCCGCCGATGCGGCCGAGGATGTCGCGGGTCAGCGCGATGGTCGCGCCGAAACAGGGGCGGGCGAGGCCGAGCGTGAGGCCGCCGATCACGTTGGGCAGGAAGTGCACGTTGGCGCTCATCGCCGCCAGCCGCGACCACAGGCTGCCTTCGTCGATGCCGTAGAACAGGCAGGTGACCGCGCCGACGCCGGGGCGCTGCAATTCGGCGACGACGCCCGAGAGGTAATCCGGTCCGACCTCGATGTCGCTGTCGATCAGCACCAGCATCTCGTGGCGCGCATGGCGCGCGATATTGCTGATGTTGGCGACTTTCAGGTTCTGGCCGGCCGCCTGGGCATCGACATGGCAGACGATGCGGCCGTCGCCGCGCTCGGCGGCGACCTGGCGCACGACCTCGACGGCCGGGTCGTCCGGGTCGAGGGTGCCGCAGATAATCTCCGTAGGCCCGCTGTAGTTCTGGTCGCGCAGGGCGCGCAAGCGGGCGGCGAGGCCGGGCTCATGGCCGCACAGGGGTACCAGTACCGAAACAGGCACGGGAACGGGGGCGCCGGCGCGTTCCCGGCTGCGGAAACGCAGGACCGAGAAGGCCACGAACACGAAATACAGGCACCCGAGGGCCGCACCGGCCAGACAGGCCGTTGCCGCCCACTGCAGCACCTCACTCGTGGTCAACATAATGTCGCGCCCCGATTACCCCGCCCGGCAGTCACAGCATAACGCCGCTGTAAAGCCAAGCGCGAGAGATAAACGAGTGTGTGGTTGCGCCGCAGAACGGGCCGCGCAAGGCGGCCGGATTGGCCACCAGGACCAGCAGCATGATGAACATATTCTCAGCCGGCAGATGCACCGAGCCGTGCCCGCCGGCTGGCTCGAAGCCGTAATGCGTGGCGATGGGGTCCGGCCGCACCACGCTCAAATGGGCGCGCACTCTCGGCCGCATCGCCGCGTGTTCGTTTCGCCCGGTCATTTGTAGACCCGGCCTTTCCAGCGGACGCGGCCGCACATGCGCCAGCGCAGGCTGTCGAGCGCGATCAGCGCGCCGGCGGTGTAGCCGAGGGGAAAGAGCAGGCCGTAGGCCCAGGGAATGCGGAAATAGGCGGCGCCCGCGATATGCAGGCCGAAGGCGGCCGCCGAGCCGAGGAATGCCGGCACGGCCGCGAGGCACGCGTCTCCGGCGCCGCGAATACAGCCGGTGAGATCGAAGGCCGGCAAAAGCACCGCCGCCCAGGCCAGCGTCGCGCCGATCGCGGCGGTCGCGACCGTCGCCGCCGGTCCGCCGAGCATGTCGACGAGGTTCTTGGCGATGCCGGGCCACAGCGTGCGCCAGCCGGTGTACATGCGCGTCGACAACAGCGCCGTGCCGTCCTGCATCAGCACGCGGTGGCCGCGCCGCTTCATCAGCCGCGCGAGATCGATGTCCTCGGTGATCGAGCGCGACACCGCCGCGTGGCCGCCGACGTCCTCGTAGGCGTCGCGGCGGATCAGCATGAACTGGCCGGTCGCCACCGCGTCGTCGCTGTCGGCCGACTGCATGCGGTAGATGTTCTGCGAGAACGACAGCAGATAGAGCCCGCACGGCAGGACGAGCCGCTCGGCGAAGCTCTTGAGCTCCTGCCGCGGCGCCAGCGTGAGAAGATCGATGCCCTCGCCCGCGGCCGCTATAACCGCGCTCGAGATGAGCGCCGGCTGCGCCTGCATGTCGGCGTCGAGGAAGCACAGCCACTGCGCGGCATCGGCCACCGCGCGCGCGCCGGCGGCGCAGGCATTGACCTTCCCCGTCCAGCCCGGCGGCAGCCGCGGGCTCTCCATCAGCACGACGCGGCGATCGCGGCCCACGATACGCCGCACGATGCCGGCGGTGTCATCGCGCGACTCGTCGTCCACCACCACGATCGCCAGCCGCGGGTAATCTTGCGCAACAAGCGCATTCAGGCATGGGCCGATGTTCGCGCTCTCGTTGCGCGCCGGCACGATCACCGCGACGCGCGGCGCGTCGTCGGGAGGCGGCGCGACGACAAGCCTCGCGAGTGCATGGCGCTGGCGAAAGGCGCGCGCAATGAGCCAGACAATCGCCGCGAGCAAAATAAAGGAGAGCAAGAGCACAAACGTGAGACCTGCAACGCTGGTGTAATCGACGAACAGCGGTCTTTTGTCGCAAACAGGCCAGAGGCGGTGTCTGTTCCGTCAGCCGCGCATGCCGTGCACAGGCAATTTCGCGCGGCCCTGGCGTGAGTTGCTGCGCCGCACAAGCGGCCTCAGCAATTCGCTGCAAGTTTCTGTGGCCAAAAGATTATACCAGGGTTACACTCGTTTTATTCCGGCTTAATGGCGGGGTGCCGAACAGGCAGACCGGCCGCAGGCGGAAGGCGCAAGCCGACGAAGAGCGGTGTCGCCGGGACGAAATCCACCAAGGAGGATCCATGCCAACACTCGTCAAATCACTGACTGTTGCGGCCAGCTGCCTTGTCGGCACGCTTGCCGTGACCTCCGCGCCCGCCCTTGCCGCGTGGGAGCCGAGCCGAACGATTACCTTCGTCGTACCGGCCGGTACGGGCGGCGGCGCAGACCAGATGGCGCGTGAAATCCAGGGCGTGGCGGCGAAGCACAATCTGCTGAAGCAGCCGATGGTGGTCATCAACGAGAGCGGCGGCGCCGGCGCTCAGGGCTTCCTCGACGTGAAGAACTCGAAGGGAGACGCGAACAAGATCATCATCACGCTCTCCAACCTGTTCACCACACCGCTCGCGACCGGCGTTCCGTTCAGCTGGCAGGACTTCACCCCGGTGGCGATGCTCGAGCTCGACGAATTCGTGCTCTGGGTCAACGCCGACACGCCGTACAAGACCGCGAAGGAATACATCGACGCCGTCAAGGCCTCTCCCAGCAAGTTCAAGATGGGCGGCACCGGCTCGAAGCAGGAAGACCAGATCATCACCGCCGCGATCGAGCAGAAGACCGGCGCCAAGTTCATTTACGTGCCGTACAAAGGCGGCGGCACGGTGAACGAGCAGCTGGTCGGCAAGCACATCGACTCGTCGGTCAACAACCCGATCGAGGCGGTGGCGAACTGGCGCGCCGGCAAGGTGCGTCCGCTCTGCGTGTTCGACAGCGAGCGCATGTCCTATACCGCCAAGATCACCAAGGACATGTCCTGGCATGACATCCCGACCTGCAAGGAAGCGGGGCTGGACATCCAGTATCTGATGTTGCGCGGCGTGTTCTCGTCGCCCGGCGTGAACGCGGACGCGGTGAATTACTACGTCGACCTGTTCAAGAAGGTCGAGGCCACGCCCGACTGGAAGGACTTCACCGAGAAGGCGGCGTTCAAGCAGACCTTCATGACCGGCGACAAGTTCAAGCAGTGGGTCACCGAGAACGCCAAGCTGCACCAGGATCTGATGGAGAAGGCGGGATTCCTCGCCAAGAAAAAGTAGTCGATTGACTTGCGCAGGGGGGACCGTCTTCGGGCGGTCTCCCTTTTTGTGTTCACAGGTTGGCTTCGCCGGCGCCGGCGAAGCGCGATAACACGAGCGGGACTGACGAATGAGCGACGATACCGAGAGCGGGCCGAGCCTGGTTTCAATCCGCACGATGGAAATTGCGACGGCGATCGTCATTCTCGCCTTCGCCAGCGTCGTGATCATCGACAACTACGAACTGGGAGCGGGCTGGGACAGCAGCGGGCCGGAATCGGGATACTTCCCGTTCTATGTCGGCATCATCCTGTTCATCTCGGCCGCCGCGATCCTGTTCGGTGAGGTCAACGAGATCTACAAAGGCCGCCCATCGGAGGCCGGCTCATTCGTCGAGACCGGGCCGTTCCGTCAGGTACTCCGCATCTTCCTGCCGATGATCGTCTACGTGATCGCGATCATCTATCTCGGCATTTACGTGTCGACCGCGATCTTCATCGCCGCCTTCATGGTCTGGCTGGGCAAATATCGGCCTTGGGTCGCGGCGCTGTTCGGCATCGGCATCGCCGTTGCCCTGTTTTTCACCTTCGAGGTCTGGTTCCTGGTGCCGCTGCCCAAGGGACCGCTCGAAGCGATGCTCGGTTACTGACTTGATCCTGCAGACCGACAGATCTGTAGCTAAAGGAGCCTGAAGTGGATTCGTTTATGTCGCTCATGCAGGGCTTCAGCGTCGTGCTGGTGCCGGGCAACTTCATCTACATGCTGATCGGCATCCTGCTCGGCGTGCTGATTGGCGTGCTGCCCGGGCTGGGCGCCGCGAACGGCATCGCGATCTTGTTGCCGCTCACCTTCGGCATGCACCCGACCTCGGCGATCATCATGCTCTCCTGCATCTACTGGGGAGCGCTGTTCGGTGGCGCCATCGCGTCGGTGCTGTTCAACATCCCGGGCGAGCCGTGGTCGGTGGCCACCACCTTCGACGGCTATCCGCTGGCGCAGAAGGGGCGGGCGGGCGAGGCGCTGACGGCCTCGTTCACGTCCTCCTTCTTCGGCGCGCTGATCGCCGTCATCCTCATTACCTTCGTCGCGCCGATCATCGCCAGCTTCGCGCTGCAGTTCGGCCCGGCGGAATTCTTCTCGGTGCAGTTGCTGACGTTCTGCAGCTTCGTCGGCATGGGCAAGGAATCGCCGTTCAAGACGATTGCCTCGATGATGATCGGCTTTGCGCTTGCCGCGGTCGGCCTCGACAACGTCACCGGCCAGCTGCGCATGACCTTCGGCTTCAACGAGTTGCTCAACGGCTTCGACTTCCTCGTCGCCGTCATCGGCCTGTTCGGCGTGGGCGAGATCATGCTGACGATGGAGGAAGGGCTGTCGTTCAAGGGGGCCAGCGCCAAGATCAATCCGCTGGTCGTGCTGCACACCTGGAAAATCCTGCCGCGCTACTGGGCCACCTCGCTGCGCGGCGCGGCGATCGGCTGCTGGCTCGGGATCACGCCGGGCGGCGCCACGCCGGCCTCGTTCATGAGCTACGGCCTGGCCAAGCGGTTCTCCAAGAACGGCGACAAGTTCGGCACCGGCGAGCTCGAGGGCGTGGTCGCTCCCGAGACCGCTGCGCACGCCGCCGGCACCAGCGCGCTGCTGCCGATGCTGACGCTCGGCATCCCCGGCTCGCCGACGGCGGCGGTGCTGCTCGGTGGCCTCCTGATCTGGGGCTTGCAACCCGGTCCGCTGCTCTTCGTCGAGCAGAAGGACTTCGTCTGGGGCACCATCGCCGCGATGTACGTCGGCAACGTGGTCGGCCTCATCGTCGTTCTGACGACCGTGCCGCTCTGGGCGAGCATCCTGCGCATTCCGTTCAGCATCATCGCGCCGGTGATCGTCGCGATCTGCGCAGTCGGCGCGTTCACCGTCAACAACGCGATGATCGACCTGTTCTTCATGCTCGGCTTCGGCGTCATCGGCTACGTGTTCAAGAAGCTCAACTACCCGCTGGCGCCGCTGGTGCTGGCCCTGGTGCTGGGCGACAAGGCGGAGAGCTCGTTCCGGCAGGCGATGCTGGGTTCGGGCGGCAGCCTGTCGATCTTCTGGTCGAACTGGCTTGTCGGCAGCATCACCGCGCTGAGCATGCTGATGCTGTTCTGGCCGTTGATCGCGAAGCTGATCGGAATGGCGCGGGGTCGGCCCGCGCAGCCGGTCGCCGCCGGCGAGTAGACGCGGGCCGGCCAGCCTGCGGAAAATTGAAAAAGCGCGCCTTCGGGCGCGCTTTTGCATTTATGTGATCACAGGTTGTCCCGGAAAAATTGCAGGTTTTGCGTGCCTCTGAGTTTATGACCAATTTATGCGTCATTCCTCTACCGCTGCATTAAGAGAGCGTTAAGCCCGGCCTGAAGACCGGGTTTATCCAACTTATGCAGCTCCTGAGGAGGCGATTGATGACTTTCGTAGCGGGATCGACGAGCGCGGCGCGCGCGTCGGAGGGTACGCGGTGGGGTCAGCTGATATTCGGCATCATCTGCATGGTGATGATTGCGAACCTGCAATACGGCTGGACGCTCTTCGTTAATCCGATCGATCAGAAATACCACTGGGGCAGGGCGGCCATCCAGGTCGCCTTCACCATCTTCGTCCTGACCGAGACGTGGCTGGTGCCGATCGAGGGCTACCTCATCGACAAGTTCGGCCCGAAGGTGATGGTCTGCGGCTCGGGTGTGCTGGTCGCGATCGCCTGGGTGATGAATTCGATGGCGAGCTCGCTGACGATGCTCTACGTCGCGGCCGCGATCGGCGGCATCGGCGCCGGCGTCATCTACGGCGCCTCGGTCGGCAATGCGCTGAAGTGGTTCCCGGATCGCCGCGGCCTCGCTGCCGGCCTGACCGCCGCCGGCTTCGGCGCCGGCTCGGCGCTCACCGTCATCCCGATCGCCAACATGATCCAGTCGAGCGGCTATGAATCGGCGTTCCTGTGGTTCGGGCTCGGGCAGGGCATCGTTGTCGTCATCGTGTCGCTGTTGCTGCGCGCGCCGCAGCCCGGCGAGGTGCCGGCGCCGGCCGCGCCCGCCGTGCAGCAGACGCGCCGCGACTACGCGCCGCAGGAGGTGCTCAAGACGCCGGTGTTCTGGGTCATGTACCTGATGTTCGTGATGGTCGGCGCCGGCGGCCTGATGGCGACGGCGCAGCTCGCGCCGATCGCCAAGGACTTCAAGGTCGACGGCATCGCCGTGTCGATCCTCGGGCTGACCTTGCCGGCGCTCACCTTCGCGCTGTCGATCGACCGCGTCTTGAACGGCGTGTGCCGGCCGTTCTTCGGTTGGGTGTCGGACAACATCGGCCGCGAGAACACGATGTTCGTCGCCTTCCTGCTCGAGGGCATCGGCATCTACGCCCTGTTCTATCTGGCTTCGAACCCGCTCTCCTTTGTGCTGCTGTCCGGCATGGTGTTCTTCGCCTGGGGCGAGATCTACTCGCTGTTCCCGGCGACCTGCACCGACATCTACGGGCGCAAGTTTGCGACCACGAACTACGGCCTGCTCTACACGGCCAAGGGCACGGCGTCGCTGCTGGTGCCGCTCGCCAACGTGCTGACCGCGGCGACCGGCAACTGGCACGCGGTCTTCCTGGTTGCCGCGGCGCTGAACATCGTCGCCGCGGTGATGGCGCTGGCGGTGCTCAAGCCGATGCGGATCAAGGCGATGGCCAAGGGCTGAACCCCGGCGGCCGCTGGTTCGAGAAGAGCCGCTCGTGCGGGTTCACGCACGGGCGGCTTTTGTTGTACACTTTATGCCAGCGTAATGCTGCGGCGCAATATCTGGTCCTAAACCTCTGTTGCGTCGCACCAATTCTGTCGGGAAATCCCCCGATCGGTGCAATCTTCATTGCACCCATCCTAACCTCTGGCATATTGTATACCAGCATGACTGACCACGAGACTTCTTCCCGCAGCCGCGGCTCGTCGACCATTGGCTCGGCCGAATCCGCGTCTTCCGGGTCGCACCCTGCGCTCGAGCCGTTCGAGACGGGGGTCAGCTTCAAGCACAAGGCCTACGTCGCCCTGAAGAACGCGATTGTCTCCATGGACGTGTACCACAGCCGCGAGGAGATCCGCCTCGACGAGCGCAAGCTGGCGCAGGATTTCGGCATCAGCCGCACGCCGGTGCGCGAGGCCATGGCGCAGCTCGAGAGCGAAGGCTTCGTCCGCTCGGTGCCGCGGCGCGGTATCTACGTGGTGCGCAAGACCAAGCGCGAGGTGATCGAAATGATCACCGCCTGGGCGGCGCTGGAGAGTATGGCGGCGCGGCTGACGACGCAGCACGCGACCGACGAGGAGATCGCGGGCCTGCGCAAGATGTTCGCGGCCTTCGTCGACGGCAAGCTGCGCGCGCATCTCGACGAATACTCCGACACCAACATCGAATTCCACCAGAGCATCATCAAGCTCAGCAAGAACCAGGTGCTGATCGACCTGGCTGCCAACCTGTTCACGCACATGCGCATGATCCGCCGCACGACGATCGGCGAGAAGGACCGCGCCGACCGTTCGATCAAGGATCACATGGCGATCATCGAGGCGATCGAGGCGCGCGCCACCGACCGCGCCGAGGATTTGGTCCGTGACCACGCGCTCGGCCTCGCCGACCATGTGTCGCGCTTTGCCGATTATCTGGACTGACCGGATGCCGCACTTTTTCATCAAGCTGATCGCGCCGCGGCCGACATTCGCGCTGGACATGAACGAGGCCGAGCGCGCGCTGATGAACGAGCATCTGCAATACTGGAAAGGCCGCCTCGACAGGGGCGAAGTCGTGGTCTTCGGCCCGGTCATGGACCCGGCCGGCCCCTATGGCATGGGCGTCATCGAGGCGGACGGCGAGCCGCAGGCCCGCGCCTTCGCCGACGGCGACCCGGTCGCCCGGTCCGGCCTGGGCTTCAGAATTGAGATCCATCCGATGCGCGCGGTCACGCGTGCATCCGTACATTGAATTTGTGGAGGAGTGCCCCCATGAGTGATGCAGCGTTGAAGACGAAACCGGAAGCCGCCGCGGACGAGCAGAACCTGACCGACGGGTTCAATCTCATCATCGACGCGCTCAAGCTCAACGGTCTCGACACCATCTACGGGGTGCCGGGCATTCCGATCACCGACTTTGGGCGCATGGCGCAGGCCGCCGGCATCCGGGTCCTGTCCTTCCGTCATGAACAGAACGCCGGCTACGCCGCCTCGATCGCCGGCTGGCTGACCAAGAAGCCCGGCATCTGTCTCACCGTCTCGGCGCCCGGCTTCCTCAACGGCCTGACCGCGCTGGCGCACGCCACCACCAACTGCTTCCCGATGATCCTGATCTCCGGCTCGTCCGAGCGCGAGATCGTCGATCTTCAGCAGGGCGACTACGAGGAGATGGACCAACTCGCTATCGCCAAGCCGCTGTGCAAGGCGGCCTATCGTGTCCTGCATGCGCAGGACATCGGCATCGGTATCGCGCGCGCCATCCGCGCCGCGGTCTCCGGCCGTCCGGGCGGCGTCTATCTCGACCTGCCGGCCAAGCTGTTCGGTCAGGTCATGGATGCCGAGGCGGGCAAGAAATCGCTGGTCAAGGTGATCGACGCCGCGCCGGCGCAGATCCCGGCGCCCGCGGCAGTCTCTCGCGCGCTCGACGTGCTCAAGAGCGCCAAGCGCCCGCTGATCATTCTCGGCAAGGGCGCGGCCTACGCGCAGGCCGACGACGCGATCCGCGACCTCGTCGAAAAGAGCGGCGCGCCGTTCCTGCCGATGAGCATGGGCAAGGGCCTGCTGCCGGACACGCATCCGCAATGCGCGGGCGCGGCGCGCTCGACTGTGCTGAAGGACTCCGACGTCGTCCTGCTGATCGGCGCCCGCCTCAACTGGCTGCTGTCGCACGGCAAGGGCAAGGCTTGGGGCGAGCCGCATTCGAAGAAATTTATCCAGGTCGACATCGAGCCGAAGGAGATGGACTCGAACGTGGAGATCGTCGCGCCGCTGGTCGGCGACGTCGGCTCCTGCGTCGACGCGCTGCTCAAGGGCATGGGCGGCAGCTTCCCGAAGGCTCCGGCCGACTGGATGGCCGCGGTCGCCAAGAAACGCGAAGAGAACGTCGCCAAGATGGCGCCGCGTCTCATGAACAACAACTCGCCGATGGACTACCACGGCGCGCTCGGCGTGCTGCGCACGGTGATCAAGGAGCGCCCGGACGCGATCCTCGTCAACGAGGGCGCCAACGCGCTCGACCTCACCCGCGGCATCATCGACATGTACAAGCCGCGCAAGCGCATCGATGTCGGCACCTGGGGCATCATGGGCATCGGCATGGGCTACGCCATCGCCGCGGCCATCGAGACCGGAAAGCCGGTGCTGGCGATCGAGGGCGACTCGGCCTTCGGTTTCTCCGGCATGGAGATCGAGACGATCTGCCGCTACAAGCTGCCGGTCTGTGTCGTCATCTTCAACAACGACGGCATCTACCGCGGCACCGACGTCAACCCGCTCGGCACCGATCCGGCGCCGACCATGTTCGTCAAGGGCGCCCGCTACGACAAGATGATCGAAGCCTTCGGCGGTGTCGGCGTCAACGCCACCTCGCCGGACGAGCTGCGCCAGGCTGTCAATGCGGCCATGGATTCCGGCAAGCCGACGCTCATCAACGCTGTGATCGATCCGGCCGCCGGCAGCGAATCCGGCCGCATCGGCAACCTCAACCCGCAAAGCAAGCTGAAGAAGAAATGACGCGAAGCGTCATCCCGGATGCGGTGCAGCACGTGAGTGGTGCGCCGCTGGTCCGGGATCGCACGAAGGAATGAACTAACCCGGTCCCGGTTCTGCAGCGCATCACTCCGCTTCGCTCCGTGCTGCGCAGCGCCCGGGACACGAGACCTGAAATTGTGGAGGACCTGTAATGGCCAAGAAGAAATCGAAGAAGACCGTGAAGAAAGCCAAAATCGCGGCGCGGAAGCCGGTGCGCAAGACTGCGAAGGCCACCAAGGCCGTGAAGAGGCCCGCCGCCGCCAAGAAGAGCAACGGCCTGCCGAAGCCCTCGTCAAAGCCGTTCGGCCTGGATGGCAAGGCGCTGCAGGGCGTGCGCATCCTCGACTTCACGCACGTGCAGTCGGGCCCGACCTGCACGCAGTTGCTCGCCTGGTTCGGCGCTGACGTCATCAAGGTCGAGCGCCCCGGCATCGGCGACATCACGCGCGGCCAGTTGCGCGACGTGCCGAACGCCGACTCGCTCTACTTCACGATGCTCAACCACAACAAGCGCTCGATCACGATCGATTCGAAGCATCCGCAGGGCAAGCGCGTGCTCGACGAGCTGATCAAGAGCTGCGACGTGCTGGTCGAGAATTTCGCGCCCGGCGCGCTCGATCGCATGGGCCTGACCTGGGATCACATCCACAAGACCAACCCGCGCATGATCGTCGCCTCGGTCAAGGGCTTCGGCCCGGGCCCGTACGAGGACTGCAAGGTCTACGAGAACGTCGCCCAGTGCACCGGCGGCTCGGCCTCCACGACCGGCTTTCGTGACGGCCCGCCGCTCGTCACCGGCGCGCAGATCGGCGACAGCGGCACCGGCCTGCATCTCGCGCTGGGCATCGTCACCGCGCTGTTCCAGCGCACGCGCACCGGCCGCGGCCAGAAGGTGCTCTGCGCCATGCAGGACGGCGTGCTCAATCTCGCGCGCGTGAAGCTGCGCGACCAGCAGCGCCTCAAGCACGGCCCGCTGACCGAGTACAGCCAGTACGGCGAGGGCATCCCGTTCGGCGACGCGACGCCGCGCGCCGGCAACGATTCCGGCGGCGGCCAGCCCGGCCGTATCCTGATGTGCAAGGGCGCGCCTGACGATCCGAACGCCTACATCTATTTCATCACCCAGGCCCCGGTCTGGGAGGCGATCTGCGACGTAATCGGCGAGCCGGGCTGGAAGACCGATCCGGAATACGCCACGCCGAAGGCGCGCCTGCCGAAGCTCAATCAGATTTTCGGCCGTATCGAGCAGTGGACCATGACCAAGAACAAGTTCGAGGCCATGGAAATCCTCAACAAGTACGACATCCCCTGCGGCCCGATCCTGTCAATGAAGGAGCTCGCGGAGGACCAGTCGCTGCGCAAGACCGGGACGGTGGTCGAGGTCGAGCACCCGACCCGCGGCAAGTACCTCTCGGTCGGCAATCCGATCAAGCTGTCCGACTCGGTCACCGAGGTGAAGCGCTCGCCGCTGCTCGGCGAGCACACCGACGAGATCCTGTCCGACGTGCTCAAGCTCTCGGCCAAGACCATCGCCGAGATCAAGGCTTCCGGCGCGCTCAGCGCTCCGGAGAAGAAAGACAAGGCGGCATAGTCTTGTCATGGCCGGGCTCGTCCCGGCCATCTCGCTTAGGCAGGCAATGCCTCTGGAATCGGGATCGCCGGGACAAGCCCGGCGATGACAAAGAATAACGGGAGAGATCGATGCGTATCGTAGTCCACGGCCAGCAGGCGTTCGGCAAGGCCGTGCTGGAAGCGCTGTTGAAGCGCGGCGAGAACGTGATCGCCGTCTTCGTCGCGCCGGAGAAGCCCGGCGCCAAGGCCGACCCGCTGAAGGAAGCGGCGCTCGCCGCCGGCCTGCCGGTGCACCAGCCGTCGTCCTACAAGGACCCGAAGGTGTGGGAAGAATTCAAGGCGATGAAGCCGGACCTGCAGGTCATGGCCTTCGTCACCTTGTTCGTGCCCGAGGAGTTCCTCAATATCCCGACGCACGGCTCGATCCAGTATCACCCGTCGCTGCTGCCGGCCTATCGCGGCGCGTCCGCGATCAACTGGCCGATCATCAAGGGCGAGACGGAAACGGGCCTGTCGATCTTCTGGCCGGACAATGGGCTGGATACCGGCGACATCCTCATCCAGAAGAAGACGCCGATTTCGGGCACCGACACGCTCGGCACCGTGTATTTCGACCGCCTGTTTCCGATGGGCGTCGACGCGATGATGGAGTCCGTCGACCTGGTGAAGGCCGGCAAGGCGCCGCGCGTCAAGCAGGACGAATCCAAGGCCACCTATGAAGGCCTGTGCCGCGACGGCAACGCCCACATCGACTGGGGCAAGCCGTGGGAGCAGATCGACCGCCTGATCCGCGGCTGCAATCCGGCGCCCGGTGCCTGGACGACGCTCAACGGCGCCAAGCTGAAGATCTTCGATGCCAAGCCCATCCCGGCGCGCGATCCGAAAGGCATTGCCGGCAAGCTCGGCGAGGTCGCCGTGGTCGAAGCCGACGGCTTCACCGTGGTCTGCGCCGACGGCCGCTTCAAGGTCACGCGCGTGCAGCCGGCCGACGGCAAGAAGATCGACGCCGGCGAGTGGGCGAAGTCCGCCAACCTCGCCAAAGGCGCGATCCTGTCCTGACACGACCTCGTGCCCGGCCCTGCGCCGGGCATTTTCGACTTTCCCGAAATGCCGGTTCACCTCTCAATTTGATTGGATAAGCCCATGCCCGCCTCGCAACACCAGAATCCCAAGTCCGACATCGAGATTTCCCAGACCGCCAAGAAGCGCCCGATCCTTGACGTCGCCAAGGAGAAGCTCGGCGTCGCGCCCGAGAACCTCGATCCGTACGGCCACTACAAGGCCAAGGTGTCGATGGACTTCATCAAGACCTTGCAGTCGAAGCCCGACGGCAAGCTGATCCTCGTCACCGCGATCTCGCCGACGCCGGCGGGCGAAGGCAAGACCACGACGACGGTCGGCCTCACCGACGCGCTCAACCATATCGGCAAGAAGGCGATGTGCGCGCTGCGCGAGCCGTCGCTCGGGCCGTCGTTCGGCATGAAGGGCGGCGCTGCGGGCGGCGGCTACGCCCAGGTCGTGCCGATGGAGGACATCAACCTCCACTTTACCGGCGACTTCCACGCCATCACCTCGGCGCACAACCTGCTCTCGGCGCTGATCGACAACCACATCTACTGGGGCAACGCGCTCGGCATCGACAGCCGCCGCGTCGTCTGGCGCCGCGTCATGGACATGAACGACCGCGCGCTGCGCGAGATCGTCTGCTCGCTCGGCGGCGTCGCCAACGGCTATCCGCGCGAGGCCGGCTTCGACATCACCGTCGCCTCAGAGGTCATGGCGATCTTCTGCCTCGCCAAGAACCTCGACGACCTGAAGGAGCGGCTCGGCAACATCATCGTGGCCTATACCCGCGACCGCAAGCCGGTCCGCGCCAAGGACCTCAACGCGCACGGCGCCATGACCGCGCTCCTGAAGGAGGCGCTGGCGCCGAACCTGGTGCAGACGCTCGAGGGCACGCCGGCCTTCATCCACGGCGGCCCCTTCGCCAACATCGCGCACGGCTGCAACTCGGTGGTCGCCACCACGACGGCGCTCAAGCTCGCCGACTACGTCGTCACCGAGGCCGGCTTCGGCGCCGATCTCGGCATGGAGAAGTTCCTCGACATCAAGTGCCGCAAGGCGGGGCTAAAGCCTTCCTGCGTGGTCGTCGTGGCGACCATCCGCGCGCTGAAGATGCACGGCGGCGTCAAGAAGGAAGACCTCAAGAAGGAGGACCTGAAGGCGCTCGAGGCCGGCATGGCCAATTTGCAGCGGCACATCGAGAACGTGAAGAAGTTCGGCCTGCCGGCGGTGGTCTCGATCAACCGCTTCTCGGCCGACACCGAGGCCGAGGTCGCGCTGGTCAAGGAGAAGTGCAAGGCGCTCGGCGTCGAGGCGCTGATGGCCGACCACTGGGCGATGGGCGGCGCGGGTGCGGCGGACGTCGCCAAGGCCGTCGTCAAGATCTGCGACGAGGGCAAGGCGAACCTGAAGTTCCTCTACTCCGACGAGACGCCGCTCTTCGACAAGGTGCGCACTATCGCCAAGGAGCTCTACCGCGCCGACGACGCCACCGCCGACAAGTCGGTCAAGGATCAGCTCAAAACCTGGGAGGAGATGGGCTTCGGCAAGTTGCCGGTCTGCATCGCCAAGACGCAGTACTCCTTCTCCACCAATCCGGACGCCAAGGGCGCGCCCACGGGCTTCTCGATTCCCGTGCGCGAGGTGCGGCTCTCCGCCGGCGCCGAGTTCGTGGTCGCGATCTGCGGTGAGATCATGACCATGCCGGGCCTGCCGAAGACGCCCTCGGCCGACAACATCGACGTCAAGGACGGCAAGATCGTCGGCCTGTTCTAGGCGCGGCGGACAAGGCGAATGACGGAGGCCCGCCGCGAGGCGGGCCTCTTCGTTTTTGGGTTACCGGATCGCTAAAATTTTCCGCAGCTTGCGGGTTCCATCATGAACGGCGTCTTTGCATCTCTCCGGTAGAAAGGAGGTATTGGATTTCAACCGTAAGCACTGGTTCTGGCCCATGTCCGAAGCCGCTCACGCCCGCGATATTGCCCCCGCCGCCGTTCCCTCCCTCATCGACGAACTCAACGATGCCGTCGCCGCCGGCGACGTGAAACGGCGCCTGCGCATCATGCTGCGCATCGCCGACCTGTTCGCGGCCGGCGCGCGCAGCTATTCCGGCGAGCAGATCGCGTTGTTCGACGACGTGCTCCAGGAGCTCACGGCCGACATCGAGGTCGGCGCGCGCGCCGAGCTCGCGCATCGCCTGGCCCATATCGACGGCGCGCCGCCGCGCGTCGTCCGCTCGCTCGCATTCGACGACGCGATCGAGGTGGCCGGCCCGGTATTGACGCATTCCGAGCAACTGACCGACGCCGATCTCGTCGAGAACGCCAGCACCAAGAGCCAGGCGCATCTCCTGTCCATCGCCCAGCGCCTGAAGCTGAGCGAGGCCGTCACCGATGTCCTGGTCGAGCGCGGCGACCGCCGCGTCGTCAACAAGGTCGCGCGCAATCGCGGCGCCCGGTTCTCGCTCGCCGGTTACGAGAAGCTTACCGTGCGGGCCCGCCGCGACTCGCGCCTGACCATGGCGCTCGGCCGCCGCAGCGACCTGCCGCGCCAGTGCTTCATCAAGCTGCTCGAGGCCGCCTCCGCGTCGGTGCGCGCCAAGCTCGAGGCCGAGCATCCGCAGGCGTGCGACGCCATTCGCGACACCGTGGACGACATCGCCACCATCATGCAGCGCGAGGCGCGCACCGGCTCCGAGGCGCATGCCGCAGCTGCGCGCGACGCCAAGAGCCGGTTCCGCGTCGCCGGCGCCAGCGAAGCCAGCGTGCACGCTCCGGCGCGGGCGCAGGAATTCGAGAAGACGGTGGTGGCGCTTGCGCGCCTCGGCCGCTTCCCGGTCGATCTCGTCGAGCGCGCGTTGCTCGACGAAGGCGAAGACATGGTGCTCCTGTTCGCCAAGGCGGCCGGCTGCTCGTGGACCACGACGCGTGAGCTGCTGACCATGTACGCGGCGAACCGCAAGCTCTCGGCCGACGACCTGACGCGCAGCTTCGACCGCTTCAGCAGCCTGAGCCGCAAGACCGCGCAGAGCATCGTCGCCTTCCAGGCGCACGGCGGCAGGCGCGACGGCGCCGACGCTGCGGAAGCCGACGTGGCGCTGCTGGCGCTCGCCGGCGATCCCGCCGAGGCCCGCGGCGCGCAGAGCTAGAGTCCCGGCTTTATTCCCCTGCGATCGTGCGCCGGGTCGACACCGCCGGCGCCGGGCGTATCATCACGGTCGCGATCGGGCGCGCGCAGGAGCGTGAGGCCCGCGCGCGGGGAGGCGCGGGATGGCGGCATTCGTTCTGGTGCACGGCGCCTGGTGCGGCGGCTGGTGCTACGGCAAGGTCGCGGCGCTGTTGCGCGCGCGAGGGCACACGGTGTTCACGCCGACATTGACCGGCCAGGGCGAGCGCTCGCATCTTCTGTCGGCTGGCGTCAATCTGACCACGCACATCAATGACGTGATCGGCGTCTTCGACAATGAAGAGCTCGAGGGCGTCGTGCTCGCCGGCCACTCCTACGGCGGCATGGTGGTGACCGCCGCCGCCGACCGCATGGCAAGCCGCGTTGCCGCGCTGGTCTATCTCGACGCCTTCCTGCCGGAGAGCGGGCAGTCGCTGTTCGACATCAACATCCCGGCCAACACGCAGCGCTTCGTCACCAATGCCGGCAATTGCGGCGGCATCGCCGTGCCGGCGCCGTCGGCCGCGTATTTCAACGTCAATGCCGCCGACGCGGCCCGCGTCGATCGCCTGGCAACGCCGTTCCCGCTGGCGGCTATGGCGGAGCGGCTGACGCTCACCGGCGCGCACAAGGCGGTGCGCCGCCATGTCTACGTGCACGGCACGGTGCTGCCGCGCGAGAGCCCGTTCAAGCCGTTCTACGAACGCGTCAAGGACGACCCCGCCTGGACCGCGCACGCGCTCGCCTGCGGCCATCACGTGATGCTCGATATGCCGGAGAAGACGGCCGAGATACTGAACGCTGCGGCAGCCTAGGCCGAAAGCCGCACCGTGCAAAAGAAAACGCCGCCCCCGTCGCCGGGAGCGGCGTCTTTGCGGTTTTACGCGATCAGTGGAACAGCTTCATCGCGTTGATCAGCGTCTGGATCACGCCCCAGGTGAGCGGGATGCCGACGAAGCCCCAGGCCAGCACGAGCTGGAGGGTGGTGGTCTCTTCGGTGTCGATGGACGACATGGTTCTTTCCTCCCTTTAGGCCTTGGCGCCGACGGCTTCCTTGCCACGCGCGTCGTTCGCGGCCATATGCCAGCGCGCGTCGACCGCCTTGACGAGGAAGTTGCAGATGAAGCCGATCACGAGCAGGCCGGCCATGATGTACATGGTGTTGTTGTAGGCCTGCGCTTTCGGCACACCGTGCGTGATGTTGTACTCGCGCAGGTAGTTGACGATCACCGGGCCGAAGATGCCGGCCATCGACCAGGCCGTCAGCAACAGTCCGTGGATCGCGCCGACGTAGCGCGTGCCGTACATGTCGCGCAGATAGGCCGGCACCGTCGAGAAGCCGCCGCCATACATCGAGATGATGATCAGGAAGCAGATCACGAAGCCGACGACGCTGCCGATCGCGCCGGTGTGCGGTACCGTGCAATACAGCAGGAAACCGAGCACCATGAACACGAAGTACGTGTTCTTGCGGCCGATATAGTCCGACGTGGAGGCCCAGAAGAAGCGGCCGCCCATGTTGAACAGGCTCATCAGGCCGACGAAGCCGGCGGCCGCGACGGGCGTGATGTGGCCGGGGAACATCTCCTGGCTCATGGCGGAGGCCTGGCCGAGCACGCCGATGCCGGCGGTCACGTTCAGGCACAGCACCCACCAGATCAGCCAGAACTGCGGCGTCTTCAGCGCGTCATAGACGAAGACGTCGTTGTTGGTGATGAGCTTCGTCGCGGCGACCGGCGGCGTGTAGCCCGCGGGCTTCCAGCCGGGCGCCGGCACGCGGACGATCACCGAGCCGACGATCATGAAGAAGAAGTAGACGATGCCGAGGACGATGAAGGTCTCGGCGACGCCCACGTGCGTCGCGGTGTTGAACTTGCTCATCAGCCACACCGACAGCGGCGCGGCGATGAAGGCGCCGCCGCCGAAGCCCATGATGGCCATGCCGGTCGCCATGCCCGGACGGTCGGGGAACCACTTGATGAGCGTCGAGACCGGCGAGATGTAGCCGATGCCGAGCGCGCAGCCGCCGATGACGCCGTAGCCGATGTAGATCAGCCACAGGGCGTGAAGGTAGACGCCGACGGCGGAGAGGAAGAAGCCGCCGGCCCAGCACAGGGCCGCGGTGAACATCGCGCGGCGCGGGCCGCCTTCCTCGACCCAGCGGCCGAACACGGCCGAGGACACGCCGAGGAAGAAGATCGCGATGGAGAAGATCCAGCCGAGCTGGGTCAGCTTCCAGTCGCCCGCCCCCGACTGAGAGACGCCGAGCAACTTGGTCATGGGCAGATTGAATACGCTGAAGGCGTAGGCTTGACCGATGCATAGATGCACGCAGAGCGCGGCCGGCGGCACCATCCACCGGCTGTAGCCCGGTTTTGCAATCGTATGACTGCGATCGAGAAATGAGAGCAAGCTCATTGCGCAGTTCTCCCCTGGGTCTATGGATGCGCCGTTTGCGGTGCATCGCTGCTTTTTGGTCAGACAGCGGAGCCTGCGATTTCCGCGCCCCCACACGTCTCCAATTTGGAGACTGAGGATGGCGCACCTTTGAATCAACAAAGTAATTCCTATGAACGAATAGAAATTATCGATGCTGCAATTGCGAATAACTATGACGCCGGCCGGTGCCTGAGTGGGACGGCCAGAACAATATACCGCAGAATCAAATACATCGTATCGCGATATACGTCTAAAGACTGATATCGGACACTCACCGGTGGGCCGCGCAGACCGGTTCCCGTGTGGGCAGCTTATCCCTAGTTCTTTTGGCTAATCCTCCAGCAGGGGTGCGACCCGGCGCGCCTCGGCGACCAGCGCCGACACCAGCGGCGTCATCGGCTCGCGCAGCGGGATGACGAGGCCGATGGTCTGGCTCGCCTCCTGGCCGACGATCGGGATGGCGCGCAGCTTGTTGGTCTCGGTCAGCCCGAGCGAGGCGGCCAGCCGCGCCGGCATGATGCTGGCCCAGCGCCCGGTACGCACATGGGAATAGAGCAGGATCATCGAATCGGATTCGAGCGTGATGTTCGGCTCGGCGCCGGTCTCGCGCAGCAACCGCTCGATGATGCGTCGGTTCTGCATGTCCGGGGTCAGCAGACAGAGCGGCACCTGAGCGACCTCGGCCCAGGTCACTTCGTCGCGGTCGGCCAGCGGCGCGTCGTCGGCGACCAGCAGCCGGTAGCGCTCGCGATAGAAGGGGATGGCGTTGACGCGGCCGAGAGGCTCGTTGTCGAGGTAGGTCAGCCCGGCGTCGATCTCGAGGTTCTCGATCTCGTTCAGGATCTCGGTCGAGGTGCGCGAAAAAACCGTGAACTGGACGGCCGGATGACGTGCCCGATAGGGTGACGTGAGCGTTTCCACCATGGCTAGCGCGGTGGGGATCACGGCGAGGCGCAGCCGCCCGGCGAGGCCGTGCTTGAGCGCGTGCACCTCCTGGCGCATGGCCTGGGCGTCGCCGACGATGCGCCGCGCCCAGTCGAGCACGCGCTCGCCCTCGGCGGTGAAGCCTTGGAACCTCGAGCCGCGGTTGACGAGGAGGACGCCGAAGGAGTCCTCCATCTGCTTCACGCCGGCCGATAAAGTTGGCTGGGTGACGCCGCAGGCTTCGGCGGCGCGGCCGAAGTGCTTTTCGCGTGCAAGTGCGAGGAGGAATTCGAGCTTATCGATCACAGGCGGTCTACATGCAGAAATATGTATGGATTCCGACACAGGCGCGAATGCCGATTTAAACGCGCTGAAGCGCGAGCATGCGCAGCCGGATTAATCTGGAATACCATAGCTGGTGGGCAATGGCGATAGAAAATCGCTATCACACGATTAGGCACGGCCCCTTGCTTAGAGCCGTTCGAACGCGTTTTTCTTCCGTTTACGGAGGTGTTTATGAGCGCGCCAGTGACGAATGTTGAAGCCCCGGATATCACGTGGAAAGGTCGGCGACGGCCGCCCCGCACCCCCAAGGGGCGTCAGATCGACCCGGCCGCGCTCGAGGACGTCCGCGCGCTCCTGACCGACCGGCCGCGCCGCCGCGACCTCCTGATCGAGCACCTCCACCTCATCCAGGATCACTACCATCACATCTCGGCCCCGCATCTCGCCGCGCTCGCCTTCGAAATGAAGATGGCGCTCTCGGAGGTCTACGAGGTCGCGACCTTCTATTCGCATTTCGACGTGGTGAAGGAAGGCGAGGAGGCGCCGCCGGCGATCACCGTGCGCGTCTGCGATTCAATCTCCTGCGCCATGGCCGGTGCCGAGGCGCTGATCGCGAAGCTGCCGAAGATCCTCGGCAAGGACGTGCGCGTGGTGCACGCACCATGCATGGGTGCGTGCGATCGCGCGCCCGTGGTCGCGGTCGGCCATATGCAGACCTTCAAGGCCAATCCGGAGAACGTCGCCGCGGCGGTCAAGGCCAATCCGCACCCGCACGCCTGGAAGCCGCAGGTCGATTTCGCCGCCTACCAGAAGGCCGGCGGCTACGCGCTGCTCAAGGACTGCCTTGCCGGCAAGCGCACGCCGGACGAGCTCATCAAGATCGTCAGCGACGGCGGCCTGCGCGGCCTTGGCGGCGCCGGCTTCCCCACCGGGCGCAAATGGTCGCTGGTGCGCGCGGAACCCGCACCGCGCCTGTTCGCGGTCAACGCCGACGAGGGCGAGCCGGGTACGTTCAAGGACCGCTACTATCTCGAGCGCGATCCGCACCGCTTCTTCGAGGGCGTGCTGATCGCCGCCTGGGTGGTCGAGGCGCACGATACCTACATCTATATCCGCGACGAATACCCCGAATTGCGGCTGATGCTCGCCGCCGAGATCAAGAAACTCGCCGACGCCGGGCTGACGCCGCACACGCGGTTGCACCTTCGCCGTGGCGCGGGCGCCTACATCTGCGGCGAAGAGTCGGCGATGATCGAATCGATCGAGGGTAAGCGCGGCCTGCCGCGGCACCGCCCGCCCTACGTCGCGCAGGTCGGCCTGTTCGGCCGCCCGACGCTCGAGCAGAACGTCGAGACGATGTACTGGATCCGCGACTTGATCGAGAAGGGCGCGGAATGGGCGACTTCTCAAGGCCGCCACGAGCGCAAGGGCTTCCGCAGCTTCTCGGTCTCGGGCCGCGTCAAGAATCCCGGCGTGAAACTCGCGCCGGCCGGCATCACCATGCGCGAGCTGATCGACGAGTTCTGCGGCGGCATGCAGGATGGCCACGCCTTCAAGGGCTTTCTGCCGGGCGGCCCGTCCGGAGGCATCCTGCCGGCCTTGATGGCCGACATCCCGCTCGATTTCGGAACTCTCGAGAAATACGGAAGCTTCGTTGGGTCGCACGCGGTTGTCATCCTGTCCGACAAGGACGACATGAAGGCCGTGGCGCTCAATCTTCTGAAGTTCTTCGAGGACGAGAGCTGCGGCCAGTGCACGCCGTGCCGCGTCGGCACCGAAAAGGCCGTGAAGCTGATGCAGCGCGGGCCGTGGGACGTCGGCCTCCTGACCGAACTCGCGGCTTTGATGCGCGACGCCTCCATCTGCGGCCTCGGCCAGGCGGCGCCAAATCCGCTGATGAGCGTGCTCAAGTATTTCCCGGACGACCTGAAGACGCCGCTCGGGAAATGGTGACGGGAACGATCGAAAAGGACACGCTATGACCGACACGAAAAAGCCCGTCGGCTACGGACACGACAACAAGGGCGCCGCCCAAGGCGGCGCCGTCGGCAAAGGCAAGCCCGGAGTCGCGCACACCGCGCCGGCCGACAAGCCGTCGGGGCAGGGCGGCGCGCCGACCGGCAAGACCTTCTTCATCGACGACCGCGAGGTCGAGATCCGGGAGGGCGAGTCGATCTTCAACGCCGCGCGCCGTCTCGACATCGAGCTGCCGAACCTCTGCTACCTGCCGCAGCCCGGCTACCGCGCCGACGGCAACTGCCGCGTCTGCATGGTCGAGATCGAGGGCGAGCGCGTGCTCGCCGCGAGTTGTATCCGCCAGCCCGCGCCCGGCATGAAGGTCAAGACGCAGACCGACCGCGCCAAGACCGCGCGCAAGATGGTGGCCGAGCTTCTGCTCACCGACCAGCCGGCGATCGAGGTCGCGCACGACCCGAAGTCCGCGTTCTGGGCCACCGCCAAGCGCCAGGACGTGTCCGACGGCCGCTTCCCGAAGCGCGAGCGCGAGATCGTGCCGCAGGCCGACGCCTCGCACCCGGCGATGCGCGTCAATCTCGACGCCTGCATCCAGTGCAATCTCTGCGTCCGCGCCTGCCGCGAAGTGCAGGTCAACGACGTCATCGGCATGGCCGGCCGCGGCCACACCGAGAAGATCGTGTTCGACTTCGACGACCCGATGGGCCAGTCGACCTGCGTCGCCTGCGGTGAATGCGTGCAGGCCTGCCCGACCGGCGCGCTGATGCCGGCGACATTGCTCAACGACAACCAGGTGCGCGACAAGTTCCCCGACCGCGAGGTGCACTCGGTGTGCCCGTATTGCGGCGTCGGCTGCCAGCTCACCTACCAGATCAAGGACGACAAGCTCATTTCCGTCACCGGCCGCAACGGCCCGGCGAACGAGAACCGCCTCTGCGTCAAGGGCCGCTTCGGCTTCGACTACGTGCACAATCCGCAGCGCCTGACCAAGCCGATGATCCGCAAGGAAGGCGTGCCGAAGGTGCCGCACGAGTTCATCGACCCGATGAATCCGTGGACGCATTTCCGCGAGGCGACCTGGGACGAGGCGTTCGAGAAGGCGGCGTCCGGCCTCAAGACCATCCGCGACCGCGACGGCTCGAACGCGCTCGCCGGCTTCGGCTCGGCCAAGTGCTCGAACGAGGAGGCCTATCTCTTCCAGAAACTGGTGCGCGCTGGCTTCGGCACCAACAATGTCGACCACTGCACGCGCCTCTGCCACGCCTCGTCGGTGGCGGCGCTGCTCGAAGGCGTCGGCTCCGGCGCTGTGTCGGCCTCGTTCAACGAGTGCAAGAACTCCGACGTCATCATCGTTATCGGCGCCAACCCGACCGAGAACCATCCGGTCGCCGCGACCTTCTTCAAGCAGGCGGCCAAGCGCGGCTCCAAGCTCGTCGTCATGGATCCGCGCGGGCAGGCGCTCAAGCGTCACGCCTGGCGCATGATGCAGTTCAGGAACGGCGCCGACGTGGCCATGCTCAACGCCATGCTCAACGTCATCGTCGAAGAGAAGCTCTACGACCAGCAGTACATCCAGACCTATGTCGAGGGCTTCCCGCAGTTCGCCGAGAGCATCAAGGAGTTCACGCCTGAGGAGATGGCGCCGATCTGCGGCATCGAGGCGGACACCTTGCGCGAAGTCGCGCGCACCTACGCGCGCGCGCATTCGGCGATCATCTTCTGGGGCATGGGCGTGTCGCAGCACACGCACGGCACCGACAATGCGCGCTGCCTGATCGCGCTGGCGCTGATCACCGGCCAGATCGGCCGTCCCGGCACCGGCCTGCATCCGCTGCGCGGCCAGAACAACGTGCAGGGCGCCTCCGACGCCGGCCTGATCCCGATGTTCTTCCCCGACTACAAGTCGGTCGAGAACCCGGAGATCCGCGCCAAGGTCGAGAAGGCGTGGGGCACCAAGCTCGATCCGAAGAAGGGCCTCACCGTCGTCGAGATCATGGACGCGGTCCACGCCAACAAGATCAAGGGCATGTACGTCCTCGGCGAGAACCCGGCGATGTCGGACCCCGACCTCAATCACGCGCGTCAGGCGCTCGCGCATCTCGAGCATCTCGTGGTGCAGGACCTCTTCCTCACCGAGACCGCGGTCTATGCCGACGTCATCCTGCCGGCCTCGGCCTGGCCGGAGAAGGACGGCACCGTCACCAACACCAACCGTCAGGTGCAGATGGGCAGGGCTGCGCTGCCGATGCCAGGCGATGCCCGCGCCGACTGGTGGATCACGCAGGAACTCGCGCGGCGCATGGGGCTGAAGTGGAATTACCAGCACCCGAGCGAGGTCTACACCGAGATGGCCTCGCTGATGCCGTCACTCGACAACATCTCGTGGGACCGTGTCGCGCGCGACAGCGCGGTGACTTATCCGTCCGACGCGCCGGATCAGCCCGGCCACGACGTCGTGTTCGACAAGGGCTTCCCGCGTCCCGGCGGCTTCGGCAAGCTGGTGGCGGCGAAACTCCAGCCGCCGAACGAGACGCCGGACCACGAGTATCCGTTCATCCTCACCACCGGCCGCATGCTCGAGCACTGGCACACCGGCGCCATGACGCGCCGCGCCACGGTGCTCGACGCCATCGAGCCGTCGCCGACGGCGGCGCTGTCGCGCGGCACCATCGACAAGCTCGGCATCAAGCCGGGCGACATGGTGCGCGTGTCGACGCGGCGCGGCATCGTCGAACTGAACTCCCGGCAGGATGACGCCATCCCTGACGGCGTGGTGTTCATCCCCTTCGCCTTCTTCGAGGCGGCGGCGAACAAGCTGACCAACCCGGCGCTCGATCCGTTCGGCAAGATTCCGGAGTTCAAGTTCTGCGCCGCGCGCGTCGAGAAGGCCGACCCGCAGATGCAGGCGGCGGAGTAGGCGCTCCGCCCTCGCGTGAATCGATAAGGCCGGGCCAGGTGCCCGGCCTTATCATGTCCGGTGCACCTTACCCGTTCGGGCAGATGAATCCGCCGCCGCCGTTCGGGTTGGGGAAGCAGCCGACCGACTGCGGCAGGACGTGCTTCGGGATCCAGAGCACGACTTCCGGGAAGAAGATGATGAAAATGATGGTGATCAGGAACACGCCATAGATCGGCAAGGCCGCTCGTAACGCCTGCGAAAATCTGACCCCCACGAATTTCGAGGCCATCAGCAGCACGAGCCCGTAGGGCGGCGTGATCAGGCCGAAGGCGAGCGTCGCAATCAGCACGACGCCCATGTGCACCGGGTTGATGTGGCCGGCGGTGGTCAGCGCGTTCACCAGCGGCATGAAGATGATGATGGTCGGCACCGGCTCGATGAAATCGCCGACGATCGTGAACAGCAGCACCATCATCAGCATTATGAGGTGCGGATCGTGGCCGGCGATCGAGGTGATCCATTCCGAGATCACGATGGCGCCACGCAGATAGGCGAGCAGGTAGCCGAACGCATTGGCGGCGCCGATGGTGATCAGCGGCAGCGAAAAGATCAGCCCGGCGAGGCAGAAATCGTATGGAAGGTTCCTGATGTGCTTCGGGTTGAGCACCGGGATGATGACGAAGAGGATCCAGCAGGCCGCGACGACGCCGGCTTCGGTCGGCGTGAACCAGCCGGTGAGGATGCCGCCGAGCAGGATCACCGGTATCATCAGCGGCAGCGCGGACTGATAGGCCGCGGTCGCGACGCCGAGGAAGGTCGGCTTCGGGCGGCGGAAGCCGGCCGGGCCGAAGAAATAGCAATAGATCATCAGGCCGAAGCCGATCATCATTCCGGGCACGAAACCCGCCATGAACAGCCCGGCGATGGAGACATTGCCGACGGCGCCGTAGACGACCGCGGTGATGCTCGGCGGCACCAGCGCCGCGATGGTCGAGGCGGCGGCGATGATGGCGGCGATGAAGGGCGGCTCGTAGCCTTCCTTGCGCATCGGCCCGCCGAGCGCGCGGCTCATCACCGCGACATCGGCGGTGGTCGAGCCGGACATCTCCGAGAAGAACATGCTGAACACGGTGACGACCTGCGACAGCCCGCCCCGGATATGCCCGGCGAGCGCCATCGACAGGTTGACGATCCGCACCACCACATTGGCCGAGCTCATGAGTTCGCCGACCAGCAGGAAGAACGGGATCGCCAGCAGCGCCTCATTGTCGACGCCGTCGAACACCTTCTGGATGATGGCGGCGAGCGACACGTCGGCGAGCGTCGCGCCAACGAAGACGCCGCCGAGCAACGCAAACGGCACCGGCACGCCGAGATAGCCGAACGCCAGAAAGCAGGTCGACATGATGGTCAGGATGACGGGCGCGGTCATTTCGCCTCGCCGTTCGTCCGGGTCGTGCCGAGCGCCGCATGCGCGGCGGCCTCGCCGAATTCAGGATGGTCGAAGCCGTTGCGGCAGCCGTTGACGATCTGCTCGATCGTGAACAGCGCGATGAGGATGCCGGATATCGGGATCGCCGCGTAAAGCGAGGCGATCGGCGTGTTCGAGGGCAGGCGGAAGCTGCCGAAGCCGCGCAGATAGTTGAGGTAGCCGTGGTAGATCAGGATCGCCGCGACCGCGAGGACGATGAGACGAATGACCAGCTCGGCGATCAGGCGCGGCGTGCCGTGCATGGCCTCGGCGAAGGCCGTCAGATAGAGGTGGTCGTTGCGGCGCGTCGCCGCCGCCGCGCCGATGAAGATCGCGTAGATGAACAGCGTCGAGGTGACTTCCTGGAGCCAGAGCCACGGCGAGCCGATCAGCCGCGTGACGATGTCGCAGCACACCGACAGCGAGAAGCCGAACAGCAGCACGCCGCACAGAATCATGAGAAGGCACTCGAGCGGGTCGAGCGCCTTCCATTTCAGGTGCCGCTGACGCTGCAAGACGAGTTTGTCAGCGATGGCCATTCGCGAATTCCATGGAGAGAGGAGGGGCCGGCGCGGCCCCTCCATTATTGTGCGTCAGCCTACTTGATCGAGACGATCAGGCTCTTGATCTTGTCGGCGTGGGTGCCGAGCTCCTTGGCGAGCTTGTCCAGCATCGGATTCGAGATTTTCTGGAAGCCGGACTTGTCGACGCCGGTGACGATCTTGACGCCGATCGCCTTGAGCTTGGCGGCGGCCGCATCCTCGAGCTCGAACGCCTTCTTCGGCTCCTGCGTGCTGACATCGCGGCCGGCTTCGAGGACCCACTTCTTCTGGTCGGCGGACAGGCTCTTCCACAATTTGTCGCTGATATAGAGGATGGCGTTGTTGGCCTCGTGCTCGGTCATCGACAGCACCGGCGCGACTTCGTAGTGCTTGTTGATGAAGTAGACGTTGACCGAATTCTCGCCGACATCGACGACGCCGGTTTGCAGCGAGGTGTAGACGCTGCCGAACGGCATGTGCACCGTCTGCGCGCCGTAGGCGTTGAAGGTCGCGTCCTCGGTCGCGGTCGCCTGCACGCGCACCTTCAGCCCCTTGAGATCCTCGATCTTCTTGATCTCTTTCTTGCTGTACATGCTGCGCAGGCCCTGCGTGCCGAGCCCGATCGCGTGGATGCCCTGCGTCGTGCCGTCGATCATGTCGCGGATCGCCTCGTAGACCTTCTGGTCGCCGAGCGCCTTGACCATGTGGTCGGGGCCGCGGAACAGGAAGTGCAGCGACATGACGCCGGCCTGCGGCGTGATGGTCGCGCTGTTCGCCGAGGAGACGATGGCGAAATCGAGGTCGCCGGCCTTCACGAGTTGCAGCAGCTGCGGCTCCTGGCCGAGCTGCGCGCCCGGATACTGGTCGACCAGCATCTTGCCGCCGCTCAATTGCTTGAGCTTGGCGGAGAAGATGTCGTAGGCGACGCTGTAGCCCGAATTGAGCTGCTGGTCGTGCGCGAAGCGGTAGTGCGTCTGCGCGCTTGCGGTCAGCGTAAGCGCGCCGATTGCGCCGGCCATCGTCAGCCCGCGCAGAATCCAAGACCTCATTGTCTGCATGGTGTCGTCCCTCCCCGATCGTGTTGTCGCGCTCTGCCGGCGCCGCCATTGTCACTGGCCGATTTATTGTCTACACGATTGTATACAATTACAAGGGGGCCGCTGAGCCCGGATGACGCCGCGCAAGACAACCAGAAGGCGGGCTGCGGCCGAGGCGGTCGCCGACACCGCGAGCACAGGCGTTCACGCGCTCGCCAGCCTGATCGCCGCGAGGATCGAGGAAGACGTCGTGCTCGGCCGCCGTCATCCGCGCGAGCGGCTGATCGAGCAGGACCTGTGCGCGCATTTCGGCACGCATCGCGGCGACGTGCGGCTGGCGCTGTTCGAGCTGGAGAAGCGCGGCATCGTTCAGCGCATCCCCAACCGCGGCGCGATCGTGCGCGATCTGACGCCCGCGGAGGTGCAGGAAATCTACGACGTCCGCGCCGAAGTCGAGGTCATGGCGATCCGCATCCTGCCGCTGCCGGTCGCGGGCGCCGATCTCGACCGGCTCGCCGAGTTGCAGCGCCGCCATAGCGATGCGGTCGATGCCGGCGACCTGCTGGCGGTGTTCCACGGCAACCTGCATTTTCACCGGGCGCTGTTCAGCCTGTGCGGCAATGCCTGCCTGATCGAGACCATCGACCAATTGGCGCAGAAGGTGCGCGTCATCCGCTCGTCGGCAAATGCCGACGCCGCGGTGCTCGACCGCGCGCGGCGCGACCATGCCAAGATGATCGAGGCGTTGCGACGCTTTCAGCGCGAGGATCTGATCGCGCTGACGCGGCGGCATCTTCAGCCGGCGCCGCAGGCCTATGCCCGCGCCTACCGGCTGCGCTTCGGCGAAGCGGCGTAACCGCCCGTCACTTCGGCGGCGCGGGGCTGTCGTCGAGCATCTTGTCGTTCGACAAGGCCTGGCGGAACTGGCGATAGGCGTGGTTGAGATCGCGCTTCTTGCCCGACTGCTGCGCGACCACCAGCAATTCGCGCGCGAAGGTCCAGCGCGACGCCAGCTTGACCTCGGGCAGAAGCTCGCGGTCGATCAGTTTGATCGCGTCCTCGGTGCTGCCGACCACGCGCGGCACGCGGCGCGCCGTCGTCCGTACCTCGGCGGGGAAGTCCATGGGTCGCCGTCCTCGAAGAAGCGGCGAGGCAACGTCGGGCCGCCCGGCTTCGTTCCGCCGGCGCGCGAACGAAAACGGCCGGGCGATTTGCCCGGCCGTTGCGTTTCTTGCGATTGTGCGGATCAGTTGACGCTGACGCCGCTCGCCTTGATCGGCGCCGTCCACTTCTCGATCTCGGTCTTGACGAAGGAGCCGAGGTAGGCGGGCGTGGCGCGGTCGTCGGAGACGATCTGCGCGCCGAAGCCCTCGAGCCGCTCCTTCACCGCCGGCGTGTGCATCGCCTGCAGCATCGCGTCGTTGAGCTTCTTGACGATCGCTTCCGGCGTGCCCTTCGGCAGGAAGATGGCGTTCCAGGTATAGGCCTGCACGTCGAGGCCCTGCTCGGCGCTGGTCGGCACGTCCTTCTCCACCGGCGAACGCGTCTTGGTGAGGATCGCCAGCGCCTTGACGGTCTTGCCGTCGATCTGCGGCTTCGCCGTCGAGATGATCTCGCACAGATAGTCGATGCGGCCGGCGATCAGGTCCTGCATCGCCGGGCCGGTGCCCTTGTACGGCACGTGCGTGATCTTCGGCGTGCCCATCGCCGTGTTGAGCACGACGCAGCCGAGATGCGTGGCCGAGCCGGCGCCGGCCGAGCCGAACTGCATCTTGGCCTCGTTGGCCTTGGCGTAGGCGACGAATTCCTTGAGGTTGTTCGCCGGCAGGTCCTTGCGCGTGATCAGCACGATCGGAACTTCGGCGATGAGGCCGACGGGCGTGAAGTCGGTCGAGGCGTTGTAGAGCGGATGCGCGTACAGGGTCTGGCTCTGCGCGTGCGTGCCCACGGTGCCGAGCACGAAGGTGTAGCCGTCGGGCTTGGCTTCCGCGACGCGCTTCGAGCCGGTCTGGCCGCCGGCGCCGCCGACGTTCTCGACGATGACGTTCTGCTTGAGCACTTCGCCCATCTTCGCGGCGACGACGCGGCCGAGCAGGTCGGTCGGTCCGCCCGCGGCGAACGGGATCACCATCGTCATCGGCCGGCTCGGGAAATCCTGCGCCCCGGCGCCACCGGTCATGGCCAGCACGGCCGCGAATGCGACAGCGACAATTGTTCTTTTCATTCGGAAACTCCTCCTCCTTTTGCAGGGCGGCATATACTCATACCTCTGTGCGGCGCACAAGCGACGGCGCCGCATGGTTGCCTCGGTGGTATCGCTGCGCTAGGCACGGCGGCAAAAGTACAAGGGGCGTCCGGAATGGCCGAAGAAAAGAAGACACAGCGCGTGGCGATCGCCGGCCTCGGGCCGATCGGGCTCAAGGTGATGCAGGCGCTCGACGGCGGTATCGACGGGCTCGTGCTCACGGCGGTGGCCGTCGGCAATCCGGACAAGCCCCGGCCGGAAATCGACCGGCTCAAGCGCAAGCCGAAGATCGTGCCGCTCGCCGCGCTCGAGGCGGAAGCCGACATCGTCGTCGAGTGCGCGCCGGCGGCGATTCTGCGCCAGATCGTCGAGCCCTTCGTCACGCGCGGCAAGACCGCGGTCGTGCTCAGCGCCGGCGCGCTCTTGACCAACTGGGACCTCGTCGACATCGCGAAGGCGAACGGCGGCCAGATCGCGGTACCGACAGGCGCGCTGATCGGCCTCGACGCCATGACCGCGGCGGCCGAAGGCGAAATCCGCTCCGTGCGCATGATCACGCGCAAGCCGGTGAAGGGCCTGCTTGGCGCGCCATACGTGATCGAAAAGGGCATCGACCTCGAGGGCTTGCGGGAGGCGACGAAGATTTTTGACGGCTCGGCGCGCGACGGCGCGAAGGGTTTCCCCGCCAACGTCAACGTCGCCGCCGCGCTGTCGCTCGCCGGCTTCGGGCCGGACAAGACGCGGCTCGAGATCTGGGCCGATCCGAAGCTCGACCGCAACAATCATGCGATCGAGGTCGACGCCGACTCCGCGCGCTTCTCGATGTCGATCGCCAATGTGCCGAGCGAGAACCCGAAGACCGGCCGCATCACCGCGCTCTCGGTCATCGCCTTCCTGCGCAAGCTCAACGCGCCGCTGCGCGTGGGGACGTGAGGACACGCCTCATGGCGGGTTGGTTTTCCACGTGCCCTTGCCGCCGGTGATGCCGGCGCCGACCGACAGCCCGGCACCACTGAAGTTGGCCACGTAGCCGTACTGGTCGTTCCAGAACTGGATGGTGACCAGGCTCGGCGCTGTCGTCACCTGGAAGCTGCATTCCATGCCGTTGAGTTCGCTCGGCGGCACGGTCAGGGTCAGCGCGCCCCAGGTGGTGCCGCCGCCGAAGCCGATGCCCCACATCGTGCCGTAGAACGAGATGGCGTAACCCTGCGACGACGCGTTGTTGATCGACAAGGTGCCGTAGATGAAGGCGGTGGCGAAGGTCGCCTGCGCGTTGATCGTGGTCGACGCGGTGGCGGCGCGGTTGAGGTGGCGCTGGTTGGTGCGCGCGATGCTCTGGATCTGCTCGATCATCGTGCGCGCCGCCTGCTGCGACGCCTCGATGTGCGGATTGAGGTTGGGGTCGTTGCTCGACATGACCGGCTCCGGTGTTGGTTGGAGAAGGGCCGCCGCGCGAGGCCTGCGCAGCGGTGATGCTGATTACTGCTTGGCGCTCCAGGTGCCGCTGCCGCCCATGGCGGCGGCGCCGATGCCGAGCGACGGGCCGGTGAAATTGGCGACATAGCCGTTGTTGCTGTCCCAGATCTGCACCGTGACGCCGCCGGCGCCGACCGCGGCATTGGTCGCCTGGAAGCTGCACTTGAGCCCGTTGAGTTGGTTCGGCGGCACAGTGACGGTGAGCGCGCCGTAGCTGGTGCCGGCGCCGAAGCCGATACCCCACATCGAGCCGCTGAACTCGATGTTCCAGCCCTGATAATTGGCGTTATTGATCAGCACAGTGCCGTAGATGATGGCGTTCGAGAACGAGCACTGCGCGCCGATCGTGTAGGTCGTCGATTGCGCCGCCAGGAGATGCTTGTTGCCCTCGATCAGCGACCGCAACTGGTCGACGGTCGACTGCGCCGTGTGGCGCGACAGCGCGGCGTATTGGGCGAGCTCGGATTCACTGACGTGGGTCATCTGCACCTCCCCGTGCGTGGTTTTCGTCTCTACACGCAAAAGTATAGTCCACGGCATATACACGTTCAAGTAGTAGGTGCAGGCGCGCGCAATCGACTTGCCTGTCGGGGGCGCGGGCTTAGTGCAGACGGCGTACGCCGCCGTCGACGGTGGTCAGTTCGATGGAGTCGATGAGCGCGCTGCGCGCCGCTTCCGCCTGGCGCAGGCGCGCCTCGATCTCGTTCCAGGTGGTGGCGTTGGAGCCGAGCAGCACGACGCCGCCGATCGCGGCCGCCATCGCGCCGAAGAACAGTGACGGCACAAGCGGCACGACAAGGACGAGCGTCAAAGCGAGCCAGGCGAGACCGGCGGCGATGGCCGTCCTGGCGGCAAGCGAGATCTTGCGGCAGCGCGCGAGCGATACGCGCAAGGCCTCGATCCGCTCCTCGAGCTGCGCGATCTCGTTGCGGGTGCCGTCGCCGGTCATGGCGCCACGGCGGGCCGTCAGCCCGCGGGCTTGTCCTTGAAATAGGGCTCGACCGGGCCGGTGAGCTTGATCGTCAGCGGCCGGCCGTAGCGGTCCTTGGCGTTGCCGGCCTGGACGCGGATCCAGCCCTCGCTGACGCAGTACTCCTCGACATTGTTCTTCTCGGCGCCCTTGAAGCGGATGCCGACGTCGCGCTGCAGCAGCTCGGCGTTGAAATAGGGGCTGGCCGGATCGATCGACAGGCGGTCCGGCGGCGTGTCTTTGTTGTCGTCGCTCATGGCGCGCTTGTCTCATTCCGGACGGCGCGAGGCAAGGCCGGCGGCCGATACCGAGCCGTCAACGGCGGCGCGGTGGCTCGACCTTGAAATAGAGCCCGAGCGCCACCAGCACGGCGGCGTAGACGAGGATGCCGGCGGGGATCGCGAAATAGAGTTTCAGGCCGAGATCCTGACTCAGCCAGTAGAGGACCGCGGCGCCGGTCAGCACCGACACGATCCGCACGATCTGATAGGACGTCATCGCCTATTTGCCGTCCGAGGGCCCGCGCATGTTCGCCCAGGGATCCTTCTTCGCGTTCTGGGCGTCCTGCGTCTGCTTGATGGCCGCCTTGTATTTCTGGTCGAGATCGGCGGCATCGCGTTTCTTCGAGATCTCTTCGGCCGTCGGACCCTGATCGGCGCCGCGGCGTTGCGCGTGCGCCGGCAGCGCCAGGACGCTTGCAGCGGCGAGCGCGATCACGAGCTTACGCATGTCACGTTGGTCCTTCGAGCGGCACCTGTGCCCCGGAAGCACCCTAGCATCCCGGCGCGCACCGCTCAATGCGATGGAATCCTTGCACAATCTGTGCTTTGGCGCGGGCCGCCGGCTGGGCTAGGATCGCCGCGCTTTTGACCGCCCGCAGGGAACCGCCGCGAATGACGCTTGCCCACGACATGCCGCCGCGCGCCGCCATGGCGCCCCGCCACGATTGGACGCGGGAGGAGGTGCGGGCGCTGTTTTCGCTGCCGTTCACCGACCTCGTGTTCCAGGCCGCGTCGGCGCACCGCGCGCATTTCGATCCGGCGGAGGTGCAGATCTCGACGCTCTTGTCGATCAAGACCGGCGGCTGTCCGGAGGATTGCGGCTACTGCTCGCAGTCGGCGAAGTTCGACACCGGCGTCAAAGCGGAAAAACTGATGGACCTGGAGGCCGTGCTCGCCGAGGCGCGCGCGGCGAAAGCCGGCGGCGCCTCGCGCTTCTGCATGGGGGCCGCCTGGCGCTCGCCGAAGGACCGCGATCTCGACAAGGTCTGCGCCATGGTCGAGGGCGTGAAGGCGCTTGGCATGGAAACCTGCGTCACGCTCGGCATGCTCGACCGCGCGCAGGCGGCAAAGCTCAAGGACGCCGGGCTCGATTATTACAATCACAACCTCGACACCTCGCCCGAATATTACGAGCGGATCGTCACCACGCGCACGTACGCCGACCGGCTCGACACGCTCGATCACGTGCGCGAGGCGGGCATCCATGTCTGCTGCGGCGGCATCGTCGGCATGGGCGAGAGTCTCGAGGATCGCGTCGGCATGATCGTCGCGCTCGCCTCGCTGCCGGTGCATCCGGAGAGCGTGCCGATCAACATGCTGATGCAGGTCGAAGGCACGCCGCTCGGCTCATCGGCGCAGCTCGATCCGCTCGATTTTGTGCGCACCATCGCGGTTGCGCGCATCACCATGCCGGCGTCGATGGTGCGGCTCTCGGCCGGGCGCGAGCACATGAGCGAGGAGACGCAGGCGCTCTGCTTCCTCGCCGGCGCCAATTCGATCTTCTACGGGCCGAAGCTCCTGACCACGCCCAATCCGGCGCGCGACCGCGATATGCAATTGTTGGGCCGCCTCGGGCTGAGGGCGATGGAGTAAGTAGAAGTCGCGGTAGCCCTCACGCCATCGCGCGCACGATGGCGAGGCCCGCGAACAGGCCGACGATGCCGAGCACCACCGAGCCGATGACATAGGTCGCCGCGAGCGCAAGCTGGCCGCGCTCGTAGAGCAGGGCGGCGTCGAGTGAAAAAGTCGAGAAGGTGGTGTAGCCGCCGAGGATGCCGGTGGTCAGGAACAGGCGCCAGTGCTGCGACGCGTCGCCCTTGAAGGCGAACCAGGCGGCGATCAGCCCCATGACGAAGGAGCCCGAGACGTTGATGAAGAAGGTGGCGTAGGGAAAGCCGCCTCCGAACAGCCGCGCCACGCCGATATTGATGCCGTGGCGCAGCGCCGCGCCCAGGCCCCCGCCGAGAAAGACAACGATGTAGGCCATCAGATTCAATCCTCCGCGCTGCGGCCCAAGCAAGCCCTGCCGCGGTTGGTCCGGCAGGAGTCATCAGCCCACATCGGCATGTCGGCGGTTGGTCGGGGGACCCCATCCCCATCGCCGGGAACGCTATTCGGCGCGATTTTCGCGGTCAATCGCGGATCGCGCCGAGCCGCCCGGCTATTCCCGTGAGAGAGGCGCGGCGCGCGCCTTACTGCCCGTTGTCGGTGAGCACCTGCTGGCAGGCTTTCGTCAGCCGCTTGCGGTGCTCCTTCAGGCAGCCCAGCACCTTGAACGTGTCGGGGATGGCGTCGCTGCAATATTTCGCCGCGTCGTGATAGCAGGCGTTCTGCTCGTCCTCGGTGCCCTGCATGCCGTTCTTGGCCTTCTTGCCCTGGGCCTGCGGCTCGGGCGCCTTCGGCTGGATGCCGGGCGAGCCCTGCGCGAACGCGGCCGAGGTGCCAAAGGCAAGTCCGAGGATCAGTGCGGCAGTGACGGCGCTGAGCTTCATGAGCGGTTCCCGGCGGCGCGAGAGCGACAAGGAGAGAGGCCGAAGTCGCGCGGGCTTCGGCCTCCCGGGTCGGCGGTTCAGGCGTTCACGATCAACGATAGTCGTGGTCGTAGTGCCGGCGATAGTGCCGGTGATGATGGCGGCCGTGGAAAATGTGATGCGAGATGTGGGGACCCTGGGTGTAGCCGATGGCCCCGCCCGCAACCAGACCGATCGGACCGGCGACCAGCATCCCGGCCGTGGCCCCCAGGGCCGCGTCTCCCATGCGGGTTTCGTGCGCCGACGCCGTGGCCGGCATCATCATCAGGCCCGCCGCGGCCGCCGCCGCGATCAGAATGCCGCTCTTCATCGCTGCCTCCTTCAATGTCGATTGGCGATGCAACGGAAAAGCGCGGGCGGGACAAACGGTTCCGTCACGGACCTGCGACGGTTCCGTTACGGAACGAATCCAGAATAGCGGGGCTTTGGGGCCGTAAAGCGGCGGATTTACAGGTCGATCTTGTTGAAGATCGTGATGTCGAGGTCGAGTTTCTCGTTGGCCAGCGTTACGCCGACCGTCAGCGTCTCACCCTCGCGCACCGCGCCGGAGGCAACGGCCTTGCGCACGACTTTCTCGATCTCGCGGTGCGCGCTTACGCTCACGCTCTTGAGGAAGCGGCTGACGGCGGTGTTGATGGCTGCATCGTCCATGACAGGCGAGGTTAAAGCCGAAAGCCCGCCGCCGTTTCAAGTCCCGGCGCGCATGTTTGGTTTGTCACATTGGTTAATGCGTGATCCGCCCGGTTCCGCCGCGCCGCATTATCGATATTGGCGCTTTTTGCTTTGCGCTTTTTAATGAAGGTGGAATGATCCCACCGTCATCGAGCTGTCGGGGGGCAGCGGCATGATCTCCCGCCGGCTTGCCGTGAAGTTCGTAAACGAGTCCGTGGGGAGGCCAGCGTGAACTACTTTTCCCAGCCGAAGGGCGCGGTGAAGCCAGCCGAGAAGACCGACGTCCGGTTCGAGGCGCCGCCCGCGCAGGCGAAGGCGGCCGACGTCGTCTCCGTGTTCGGCCCGGGCATGATGATCACCGGCAACATCGTCTGCGCCGGCGCGCTGCAAATCTTCGGCCGCGTCACCGGCGAGGTGCACGCTGCGCAGCTCACGATCTGCGAGGGCGCCAAGGTCGAGGGCAAGATCGTCGCGCAGGACACGGTGATCAACGGCGACTTCAAGGGCACGATCCACGGCAACACGGTCAAGCTGCAGGGCACCGCGACCGTCGACGGCGAGATTTACAATCGCTCGCTCACCATCGAGCAGAACGCGCAGTTCGAGGGCGTCGCGCGCCGCCTCGACCGTCCGGTCGACGCGCCGTCGGCCGATCGCTTGAAGGGCGAAGCTTCGGTGCAGCCGCTGCTGCTGACGCCGGAGGCGGTAGGCTAAGCCCACTCAGTCCGCTACGGCCAATCGCGGCCGTAGCCCACTCGCGGCGAGCGCGGCGAAATAGCCCGCCGCGCTGAGCACGGCAATACAAAAGCTTACCGGCCAGTCGGTGTAGAAGGCGAGCGCGATGCCGGCCCAGGCTTCGGCCAGCGCCAGCGCCGCCGCGAGCGCCAGCCCGCTCCACAGTCCCGTCGTCAGCCGCTGCGCCGCCGCCGGCGGCCCGACCATCAGCGTGAAAACGAGCAGCACGCCGACGATCTGCGCGCATTCCGACACCGCAAGCGCGACGAGGCCAAGGAACGCTGTCGAGACGAAGCGCAGCGGTACGCCGCGCGCCTCGGCCAGTTCCGGCTGCAGACTGACGAACACCAGCGGCCGCATGATCGCCGCGAGGCCGATCAGCGTGATGACCCCGAGCACGGCGAGGGTGACGATGGTCGAGCGGTCGACCGCGAGCACGTTGCCGAACAGAAGCGCGGCGGCCTGCGTCGCGAAGGCCGTGTAGTAGTGCAGGAACAAGAGGCCAAAGCCGAGCGACAGCGCGAGCACGACGCCGATGGCGACGTCGCGGTTCGAGATGCGGTCGCTGAGCAGGCCCATGACGATGCCGCCGGCGACGGTGAAGCCGACAAGGCCCCACAGCGGCGCCAGCCCGATCAGCCCGGCGCCGGTCGCGCCGGCAAAGCCGATATGCGACAGCGCGTGGCCGGCGAAGGTCTGTCCGCGCATCACCAGGAAGAAGCCGACGATGCCGGACACAACCGCGACAATGCCGGCGGCGGCGAAGGCGTTGATCATGAAATCGTAGGCGAACACGTTACGGCCTCCCCATGCTTTCTTTTCCCCTCCCCCCACGCGCACTTCGCGCGTGGCGGGGAGGGGTCAGGGGTGGGGGGTCAATGCTCATGATGATGCCCATGCCCATGCCCATGCCCGTGCTCATGATCGTGCATGTGCTCGACGCGCTCGACGTCGAGGCCGCGCGCCATGACGAAGATGCGGCCCGCGGCGCGCACGACCTCGATCTCGGTGTCGTAGAGCCGCGACAGCACCGGCGCGGTGACGACCTCGTCGATGGCGCCCAGCACCGCCTGGCCGTTGCCGAGATAGAGCACGCGGTCGATGGCGCCGATGAGCTGGTTCAATTCGTGCGCCGAGAACAGTACCGTGATGCCGCGCTCGCGGCAGACCTTGCGCACGACGTCGATCGCCACCTCCTGGTGGCGGGCGTCGAGCATGATCAGCGGCTCGTCGAGCAACAAGAGTTTCGGATGACCGATCAGCGCCTGCGCCAGCAGCAGCCGCTGCCGCTCTCCGCCGGACATGTCGCTCAAGGGGCGCGTCGCCAGTTCACCAGCGCCAACCGCCTCGAGCGCCTCGGCGATGGCATGGCGGGCGGCGGCGTTGTGCGCCGGCAGGCCCCAGCGATGGCCGTCGAGCGCGGCGCCGATGAAATCGAGCCCGCGCATGCGCAGGTCGGGGATGACGGTGCGCGTCTGCGGCAGATAGCCGATCGCCGGGTCGCCGCGGCGCGGCGCCTCGCCGAATACACGGATCGCGCCGGCGACCGGCGGGCACAGGCCGAGCACCGCGCGCATCAAGGTGGTCTTGCCGGCGCCGTTCGGCCCGAGCACGCCGACGAATTCGCCGGGCCGCACCGCGAGGCTGACGTCACGGAGCACCGTGCGCCCGCCAATGCGCAACGTCGCGTGGTTCAGTTCGACTGCCGGTGTCATTCGCCGCCCAGCGCCTTGTCGAGCGCGTCGAGTTCCGACAGCACCCAGTCCTGGAAATGCAGGCCCGCCGGCAGCGTCTCGGTGACCGGGACGACCGGGATCCTTGCCGCCGCCGCGAGGGCGCGCAGGCGCGCCGTCAAAAGGTCGCTGACCTGCGCGTTGTCGATGAGCGCCCTGACGCGGCGTTCCTTGAGGTCGCGCTCGATCTCGGCGAGATCGTGCGCGGTCGGCTCGGTGCCGTTCATCACCGCGCGCTGAAAGCGCTCGTTGCGCATGGCAAGCCCGATCGCCTGCGCCATCGGGCCGAACACCGGCTCGGTCGCGGTCACCGGAACGTCCTTGTACTTGGTGCGCAGGCCGGCGGCGCGCGCATCGATGCGCGTCAGCGCGGCGTTGACGGTCGTGAGGTTCGCCGCGTAGCCGGCCGCGTGCGCGGGATCGGCCGCGGTCAGCGCGGCGGCGATGGCCGTGGCGACGCGCGGCATCGTCGCCGGGTCGTACCAGAGATGCGGATTGTCGCCAGCCTTGCGATCCATGATCGCCGCGGCGCTGACGACCGCACGCTGCGGGTTCGGCGCCGCGCCGAGCAGCTTTTCCATCCACGGGTCGTAGCCTGCTCCGTTGAGAATGACGACGCGCGCGCCGGCGATCGCGCGCACCGCCGTCGGTGAGGCCTCGAACAGATGCGGGTCCTGCGCCGGATTGCTGATCAGGCTCGTCACCGCGACATGCGCGCCGCCGATCTGCGCGGCGATGTCGCCGTAGATGTTTTCGGCCGTGACCACCGCAACCTTGCCGTCGGCGGCCCGGGCGGCGCCGGCCAGCAGCAGCGCCAGCAGCGCGCAGGTGGCTGCGCGCATCGTTCTCGTCGGCAGGTCAGGCATCGGGCATCCGGGGTGGTCGAGCGTCAGACATGTAACATTATAACATAACGTCAGCAAGGCGCGCCGGGGTCGCCCGCGGTAACCCTATGCAGTTGCTGTCTCTTTTTCCCCACAGCGGGGCGGGCACCGGCCGCAAAAGCACAGTTTCGCCACCGAAGAGCCGTCATGCGGGGGGACGCAAGACGCCGTCATCGCCGATGACGTTTCCTCCCAATCGTGAAGTGGACGACTGCCATGAACCTCAAGCTTCTCGCCGCCGCCGCGTGTGTCGCGGCGCTGCCGTTCGCCGCCCAGGCGCAGGGCATTCCGCAAGGCGCCGCCTACGGCTTCGACCAGGGCAACCATATCGCCGGGCCTGTCGGCGCCGTCGTCGGTGGTGTCGTCGGCGGCGTCACGGGCGGCATCAACGGCATGCTCGGCGTCGATCCGCGCGCCGACGAGGCAAGGCCGCAGCCGGTCGCCTACCGCCACGTGCGGCACGTCCGGCACCACCGCCATCATCACCATCATCACGACTGAGCGGCGCGTCACGCTGCGAACGCCCGGCCCCGCGCCGGGCGTTTTCGTTTTCAGCCGGACAGCACGTAGGCCGCGAGGATGACGATGGCGCTCACCGCCAGGGTCGCGTGCACGCCGACCAGCGCGTTCGCGCTTCGCCTGCGCAGCCGGAAGCGCACGAGGATGCCGAGGCCGGCGGCGATGGCGCCCGCAAACAGCACCGCAGCGGCGAAGCCGAACGAGGCCGTGCCCTGAGCGGCGCCGCGCGGCGGCCCTTCGAGCGCTGCGGCGAGCAGGGCAAAGCCGCCGAGCGCGAGCAAGGCGTGCAGCAGCGCCAGCGGCCACGGCACGCGCGGCGGCGGCCGCCCGTCGAAATGCAGCACGGCGAGCAGGGAGCCGAACAGGACGGCGATCAGGAGGATGACGAAAGAGGCGGTGAGCATGATCAATTCTGGTCGCCGTAGCGCTCGAACACGGCCGCGGCGACGAATTTCCTGCGTCCCTGCCGGTCCGGCGCCGTGCCGTGCTCGGCGCACCAGGACCGGAACGTGGCGGGATCGATACGAACACGTATGACCGGGTGTCCGTACGCCTTCAGCCCTTTCTCCATCTCCTCGGCGGTCTTCAGCCAGTCCCGCCAGGTGCGCGGCAGGGTGTCGCCGTCATCGAAGACCTGCAACGCGGCCGGGTAGTCGGCCTCTTCGAGCCAATAGGCGCCGACCGCGCGGAGAGGCTTTTCGTCCGAATTCGTCATCGGCTGACCCTACCATGCCATCTCGCCCCGCGGGCGCGGGTCTGTTACAGAGGCGCCCGCGCGCAACAACGGAAAGGGCCGGGGTCCAATGTCGAAGCAGGCGATGCGGGAGGAAACCGAACGTCTCATTCGTGAGGCGATGGAGAAACGGTCGATCAAGGTGACCAAGGCCGACACCCGGATCGAGTCCGTGTGTGGAAAATGCGGGGCCCCCAACCGCGTCAAGGTGCCGATGGGGCAGTCCCGCGCCGAATTCACGTGCAAGGAATGCGGGCATAAACAGCGGGCGCTCTGACGGGCCGGGGAGCCGTTGAAGGGCGGGTCCGCCTTTTGCGCCGCCGCTCCGGAGCCCCTATATCCCCCCGAAACGGAGCCCCTTCCTGATGGCCACCCCCCAGGCGAACGAAAAAATCCCCGTCACCGTGCTCACCGGATATCTCGGGGCCGGCAAGACGACGCTTCTGAACCGCATTCTGTCGGAACCGCACGGCAAGAAGTTCGCCGTGATCGTCAACGAATTCGGCGAGATCGGCATCGACAACGAACTCGTCGTGAACGCCGACGAGGAAGTGTTCGAGATGAACAACGGCTGCATCTGCTGCACCGTGCGCGGCGATCTCGTGCGCATCATCGACGGGCTGATGCGTCGGAAGGGCAAGTTCGACGCGATCATCGTCGAGACCACGGGGCTCGCCGATCCGGCGCCGGTGGCGCAGACCTTCTTCATGGACGAGAACGTCGGTGCCAAGACCAGGCTCGACGCGGTCGTGACGGTGGCCGACGCCAAGTGGCTCAAGGACCGGCTGAAGGACGCGCCGGAGGCCAAGAACCAGATCGCCTTCGCCGACGTTATCATCGTGAACAAGACGGATCTCGTGTCGGCCGACGAGCTGCGCGATGTCGAAGGCCACATCCGGGCGATCAACCCGTACGCGACTTTGCACCGCGCGCAGCGCTCGAACGTGAAGATCGACGAGGTGCTCGGCCGCAACGCCTTCGACCTCGACCGCATTCTCGACATCGAGCCGAAGTTCCTCGAGGCCGACGATCACGACCATGACCACGGGCACGATCACCACCATGACCACGACCACGATCATCATCACGATCACGGGCATCATCATGGCCACGATCATCATCACCATGGCGAAGGTCGTGGGCTCAAGCACTATCACGACGAAGACATGCAGAGCGTGTCGCTCCGGAGTGAAAAGCCCTTAAACCCCGACAAGTTCTTTCCGTGGGTGCAGGAACTCGTGCAGAAGGAAGGCCCGCACATTCTGCGCTGCAAGGGCATCCTCTCGTTCAAGGACGATCCCGAGCGCTTCGTCTTCCAGGGCGTGCACATGATCCTCGACGGCGATCACCAGCGGCCGTGGAAAGAGGGCGAAGAGCGGCTCTCCCGCATCGTCTTTATCGGCCGCGAGCTGCCGGAAGAGAAGATCCGCGAGGGCTTCGCCAGCTGCGTGGCGTAAGGTGCGGGCCGCAAAATACAGCGTCATGCCCGGGCTTGACCCGGGCATCCATGATGCCTAGCCACACAATCAAGCGAACAAGTCAGTCTTTGCTGAATCTCATCATGGATTGCCGGGTCAAGCCCGGCAATGACGGCGCAGAGAATGCCTGATACTTCTACACTTCCCTCGCTCGCCGACCGCGTTCGCACCGTTGCCACCGATGCGCAAGTCGTCGGCGTGCATTTTCTCGGCCGCGTGCCGGTCTTCGTGCTGGGCGAGGAGCATCTGTTCGTTGCCGGCGAGGGCGAGAAGCGCGTCGCCGTGCATGGCGGCGGCATCTTGGTCAGCGCGTCCGATGGCGCCCGCATCGTCACCGGCGGCGACGATGGCCGTCTCGTGGCCACCGATGCGCAAGGCGTGGCCACCGAGCTTGCCGTCGATGACAAGAAACGCTGGATCGACCAGGTCGCGCTCGGTCCCGACGGCGCCGTCGCCTGGTCGGCGGGCAAGGTCGCCCACGTCATCACCGGCAAAGGCGATGAGCGCGCGTTCGAGGCGCCCTCGACGATCGCCGGGTTGGCTTTCGCGCCGAAAGGTTTCCGGCTCGCCGTCGCGCACTACAACGGCGTGTCGTTCTGGTTTCCCAATGCGGCGGCCAAGCCCGAATTCTTCGAGTGGAAGGGCTCGCATCTCTCCGTCACCATCAGCCCGGACGGCCGCTTCCTTGTGACGACGATGCAGGAGCCGATGCTGCATGGTTGGCGCATCGCCGACTGCAAGCACATGCGCATGTCGGGCTATTCCGCGCGCGTGCGCTCGCTGTCCTGGACGGCCGGCGGCGACTTCCTCGCCACCTCCGGCTCCGAGCAGCTGATCCTGTGGCCGTTCGACGGCAAGGACGGCCCGATGGGCCAGCAACCGCGCGTGCTGGCGCCGTCGGAAGCGCGCGTGACGATGGTCGCCGCGCATCCGAAACAGCCGGTGGTCGCCGCCGGCTACGGCGACGGCACGGTCTGGCTGGTGCGCATGGACGACGGCGCCCTGATCGCCGCCCGCCAGGCCGACGGCACGCCTGTCACCGCGCTGGGCTGGGACGGCACCGGTCAAATGCTGGGATTTGGTACGGACAAAGACGCCGGCGTCCTCACCCTCTGAACGGCCCCGCGGCCGCCGCAATGTATGCCATGATGGAACCCGATAGGCCGATTCCACCGGGTTGACGGACATGTCCATCACGCCTTCGCTGCGCCGGCTCGCCATCGCTCTCCTGTCCAGTTGCGCTCTGTCTTCCGCCTTCGTCGCGGCGCCTCTCGTCGTCGCCACGACCGCCGTGGCGCAGGCGCAGGTCACCGCCGAGTTCGAGTCTGCGCTCGAGCCGTACGGCGAATGGGTGCGTCACCCGCGCTGGGGCACGGTCTGGATGCCGTACGACCGGCCTCCGGGCTGGCGGCCTTACACCGAAGGTCATTGGGTCTACACCGACGACTGGGGCTGGTACTGGATCTCGGAAGGCGAGGAGCAGGACTGGGGCTGGGTCGCCTATCACTACGGCCGCTGGGTGCTCGACCGCCGCATGGGCTGGCTCTGGGTGCCGGGCGATGAATGGGCGCCGGCCTGGGTCGACTGGCGCCGCGGCGGCGATTACGTCGGCTGGGCGCCGTCGCCGCCCGACGACGTGATCTACGAATACGACGACAATCCGTCGTGGTGGATCTTCGTGTCGCCGCGCTACATGGTCGCGCCGCGCATGCGAACGCACATCCTGCCGCGGCAGCGTACGACGGTAGTCATCCGCCAGACCGTCATCGTCAACCGCACCGTCGTGGTGCAACAGCCCGGGCAGCAGCGGCGGCGCTTCGCCGTCAATCCGGGCGTCTCGCCCAACGTGGTGGCGGCGATCGCGCGCCAGCCGGTGCGGACGTTCCGCGTCGCGCCGCGCGTCCTGCCGGTGACGCAAGGCGTGCAGGGCGCGGTCACGGTGCAGCCGCAGGCGCTCGGGCCGCGCGGCCGCAACGCGCCTGGCGGTGCGCGGCGTCCGCCGCCCAATCCGCAGGTGCGCGTCTCGGTGCAGCCGACTAACCAGACCGTCGCGCCGGCTGCGAGCGTGCCGCAGCCGCAGGCGCTGCCGAAGAACGAGCGGGGCCGCTTCGGCGACCATCCGCCACGCGCGGCGCAAGGCGCGCAGCCGGCGCCGCCGCCGGCACCGGCGGCTCCGCAGCAACAGGCGCCGGCCGCGAAGCCGTCCGCGCCCGCCGCGCCGGCGCAGACCGCGCCGCAACGTCCGCCGCAAACGCAGGCGCCGCCGCCAGCGCCCGGCAGCGCGCGGCCGCAGCCGCCGGCTCAGCCCGCGGCGCCCGCACCGGCCAAGCCCGCGACGCCGCCGCCGTCCGCGGTGAAGCCGCCGGCGCCGCCGGCCGCCACGCGTCCGGTCAAGCCGCCGCCTCCGACCATCCAGCATGCGCCGCCGCCCGCGGCCCGTCCGGTCGCGCCGCCACCCGCGGCGAAGCCGCCGGCGCCTCCGCCGCCTGCCGCGGCCAAGCCTGCACCGCAGCCGCCGAAGCCGGCCGCCGCGCCGCCCAAGCCGTCGGAGAGGAAGCCGGCCGACAAGAAGCCGCCGCCGAAACCTGGTGAGAAGCCCGATCCGAAATCCGATCCGAAGTGATCGGCTGAAAATCAAACGGGCGGCCTTGAAGGCCGCCCGAACGATTCGCAGTCGCGCCCGGCCTTGTGCCGAACTGATCACCGCACCAGCACGTTCCTGAACTGCCACGGATCGCTCGTGTCGAGGTCCTCCGGGAACAGCCCCGGACGTCCCGCAAGCGGCGTCCAGTCGGTGTAGAAGCCCTTCACCGGCCCGAGGTAAGGCCGCTGGATTTCCAGCAAACGATGGAAGTCCATCTCGTCGGCCTCGACGATGCCTTCGGTCGGATGCTCCAGCGCCCACACCATGCCGCCGAGCACCGCGCTCGTCACCTGCAAGCCGGTCGCGTTCTGATATGGCGCCAGCGCGCGCGTCTCCTCGATCGAAAGCTGCGAGCCGAACCAGTAGGCGTTCTTGCCGTGGCCGTAGAGCAGCACGCCGAGCTCGTCGATGCCGTCGACGATCTCGTTCTCATCGAGGATGTGGTGCTTCTCCTGCATCTTGCCCGAGCCGAACAGCTCGTGCAGCGACAGCACGGCGTCGTCGGCCGGGTGATAGGCGTAGTGGCAGGTCGGCCGGTAGGTGACCGCGCCGGAGGCGTCGCGCGCCGTGAAATAGTCGGCGATCGAGATCGACTCGTTGTGGGTGACGAGGAAGCCGTATTGCGCGCCGCGTGTCGGACACCAGGTGCGCACGCGCGTGTTGGCGCCGGGCTGCATCAGGTAGATCGCCGCGCCGCAGCCTTGCTCGTGCGTATGCGCGTTGCCGGGAATCCACTTTTCATGCGTGCCCCAGCCCAGCTCGGCCGGCTGCATGCCCTCCGACAGGAAGCCCTCGACCGACCAGGTGTTGACGAACACCTCCGGCGGCTTCGGTTTCTTCGAGCGCTGGGTGTCGCGCTCGGCGATGTGGATGCCCTTCACGCCGGCATGGCGCATCAGGTCCGCCCATTGCGCCCTGGTCCTCGGCTCGGGGGTGTTGAGCTTGAGGTCGGCGGCGATGTCGAGCAGCGCCTGCTTGACGAAGAAGGAGACCATGCCGGGATTGGCGCCGCAGCACGAGACGGCGGTGGTCGAGCCGGGCTTGCGCGCCTTCTTGGCGGCAAGCGTGTTCTCGCGCAGCGCGTAGTTCGAACGCGCCTCCGGCCCCTTCGATGAATCGAAGTAAAAGCCGAGCCAGGGCTCGTTGACCGTGTCGATATAGAGCGCGCCGAGTTCGTTGCAGAACTCCATGATGTCGGTCGAGCCGGTGTCGACCGAAAGGTTGACGCAGAAGCCCTGGCCCCCGCCTTGCGTGAGCAGCGGCGTCAAGAGCTCCCGGTAATTGTCCCGGGTCAGGCCCTTCTGGATGAAGCGCACGCCGTGCTTCTCGCACAGCGCCTTGCGGCCCTCGTCCTTGGGGTCGAGCACGGTGACGCGCGATTTGTCGTATGTCAGGTGCCGCTCGATGAGCGGCAGCGTGCCTTTGCCGATCGAGCCGAAGCCGACCATGACGATCGGTCCGGTGATGGTGGCGTAGACGGGCCAGTCGGTCATCGCGAAATCCACTCCAGTCAATTGCGGCGTCATATCCGCCGAGGCCGAAAAACGGAAGGGCGGCCGCGCTCGAATCCGGCACGGCCGCCCCGGTTATCCTGACGAATTATGCGGCGCGGCGGCGTGGCTTGGCGACGGGCCGTCCCGCCGGCGCGATGACGCCCTTGGCGCCGTCGAGGGCGCCCGGAACGAGCTCGAGGCCGAGCAGGCGGTGGCGCTCGAAGGGCCCGGGCATGACCAGCGCGCCGGTCGTCCCGGCGGTGAAGCCGAAGCGGCCGTAATAGGCCGCGTCGCCGACCAGAACGATGGCCGCGTGGCCGCGCGCGCGGGCGATCTCGATGGCGCGGTCGATCAGCGCCGCGCCGATGCCCTCGCGCTGGCGGTCGCAGGCGACCGCGACCGGCCCGAGCAGCAGCGCGGGTTTGCCGCCGGCCGAGACGGTCCACAGGCGGACGGTGCCGACGATGCGCGTGCCATCGACGGCGACCAGCGCCAGGCCATCGGCGGGCCGGCGGCCGCGGCGGATCGTCTCCGACGGCTTGCGGAAGCGGCTCGGGCCATAGGCGGCATCGAGCAGCGCCTTGCGGGCGTCGGCGTCGGAGGTGCGCTCCTGACGGATGGTGATCATGGCAGCTCCTTCCCCGCATGGGCGCGCGTCAACGCGCGCTCAGGCGCAACCAGTTCGAACGTGCGGGAAGGGGAGGCGGCGAACCGCCTCCCGCAGGTGTCAGATGTGGCCCGATCGCGGAGCGATCAGATGTGATACGTCTTCAGCGGCGTGAAGCCGTTGAAGGCCACCGACGAGTAGGTCGCCGTGTACGCGCCCGTGCCCTCGATCAGCACCTTGTCGCCGATCTCGAGACTGACCGGGAGCGGGTACGGCTCCTTCTCGTACATGACGTCGGCCGAGTCGCAGGTCGGGCCGGCGAGCACACACGGGCTCATCGTGTCCGCGTCCCGCAGCGTGCGGATCGGGTACCGGATCGACTCGTCCATCGTCTCGGCGAGACCGCCGAACTTGCCGATGTCGAGATAGACCCAGCGCACGTCGTCTTCCTCGCTCTTCTTGGAGACGAGGACGACTTCGCTCTCGATGATGCCGGCATTGCCGACCATGCCGCGGCCCGGCTCGATGATCGTCTCCGGGATGCGGTTGCCGAAGTGCTTGCGCAGCGCCTTGAAGATGGCGTTGCCGTAGGTCTTCACCGTCGGCACGTTCTTCAGGTA
>DATNBL010000081.1:0-13900 GCA_035571935.1 Pseudolabrys sp. | reverse complement strand
AAGAATGGCGGGAGCGACGGGACTCGAACCCGCGGCCTCTGCCGTGACAGGGCAGCGCTCTAACCAACTGAGCTACGCCCCCGCGGGCGTGGGGCAGGACTTAAAGGCGGCCTCCCCCCAAGTCAAGGATAACCCGCCCCGCGGTCGAACTTTCAAGAAGTGCCCGATTTTCGCTAAGAATCGTTGGTCAAACCCTCTCCGAATCGTCTATTCGGGCAAGCAGTCTGGCGTCCGGCCAGACACGCGGATTCCTAGAGGAGGGTCCCATCATGGCTACGGCTCCTGGTAAGTCAGCGACCCCGACCACCGTGACGCTGAAGCATCTCGCCGCCGCGCTCGCGGAGTCGCATGAGATGTCGAAGAAGCAGGCGGAAGAGGTCCTGGGCGACCTCGTCGGCAACATCGTGAAGCACCTGAAGAAGGGCGAGCGCATCCGCATCGGCGGGCTGGGCATCCTCCAGGTGCGCAAGCGCGCCGCGCGCATGGGCCGCAATCCGGCCACCGGCGAGGCGATCCAGATCAAGGCGTCCAAGAAGGTCGCGTTCCGCGCCTCCAAGGATCTCAAAGAAGCGATCTGACGGCTCGGCGTTACGAGCCTCAACCCTCCGGGGATCGTTTTGAGCGGCAGGTCCGGGGCATCGCGTGCCCCGCGCCTGCCGTTTTTGCTTGGCCGGCCGTTATGATCGCGTGGGAAAGGTCAGGTGCATGGTGTCCATCGCATTCGATTACACGGTATTGGAGCGCTTCCTGCGCTACGTGCAGATCGATACCCAGTCCGACCCCGACTCGACGACGACACCCTCGACCGAAAAGCAGAAGGACCTCGGGCGGGTCCTCGTCGCCGAGCTGCGCGAGGCGGGCCTTGCCGACGCCGCCATGGACGGGAACGGCTACGTCTACGCCACGCTGCCGGCCACCAGCGCGAAGAAGGTGCCGGTCGTCTGCTTCTGCTCGCACATGGACACCTCGCCGGACGCGCCCGGCGCCGGCGTCAAGCCGCAGGTTCATCGCAATTACCAGGGCGGCGACATCGCCCTCCCCGCCGATCCGGCGCAGGTGGTCCGCTTTGCCGAGCACCCGGCGCTGAAGGACCAGATCGGCAACGACATCGTCACCGCCGACGGCACCACGCTGCTGGGCGCCGACAACAAGGCGGGCCTGGCCGAAATCGTCGACGCCATGCGCTTCCTCGCCGCGCACCCGGAGATCGCGCACGGCACGCTCAAGGTGCTGTTCACCCCCGACGAGGAGATCGGCCGCGGCGTCGACAAGGCCGACCTCAAGCGGCTTGCCGCCGACGTCGCCTACACGATCGACGGCGAGACCGCCGGGCAGGTCGAGGACGAGACCTTCTCGGCCGACGGCGCGACGGTGACGATCCAGGGCGTGCCGGCCCATCCCGGCTTCGCCAAGGGGGCGATGGAGAACGCGGTCAAGATCGCCGCGCGTGTCATCGAGAACCTGCCCAAGGACACCTGCTCGCCCGAGACGACCGAGGGCCAGGAGGGGTTCATCCATCCCTTGAACATTTCGGCCGAACTCGATCGTGCGACACTGAAATTCATCCTGCGCGACTTCACGACGGCGGGTCTCAAGGAAAAGGCGGCGGTGCTCGAGCGCGCCGTGCGGAGCGCGCTGGCTGGCTTTCCCCGCTCCTCCTGCCGCATCGAGGTCAAGGAGCAGTACCGCAACATGAAGGAGGTGCTGGACCGGCACCCGCAGGTCGTCGACCACGCGCTGGAGGCGGTGCGCCGCGCCGGGCTGACGCCGAAGAAGACCTCGATCCGCGGCGGCACCGACGGCTCGCGCCTGTCCTTCATGGGCCTGCCCTGCCCCAACATCTTCGCCGGCGAGCACGCTTTCCACTCACGGCTGGAATGGGTCAGCGTGCAGGACATGCAGGCGGCGGTGCGCACCATCGTCCACCTCGCCGCGATCTGGGAGGAGCGGGCGTGAGGCCCGACGTCCTGCCTATCCTTAGGGGAATCTCCTGACCGGCGCCGCGCGCGGTCCTTGCGCCAGATCAATCGCCACGTCCGCCGGCCTTGCATCTTGCCCGGTGCGCGACTCGGCTCCCCGAGTCGCGGCGGAGGGCACGTGCCATGTCCGTCGCTTCCGGCCTCCTTCTGGCGCGCTGCGCGCTGGCCGCGGCGATGCTTGTGTGCACCGTGGCGGCACAGGCGCGCGACTTGGGCCAATGGGGCGAGCAATCGCCGACGCGGCAATGGTTCGAGAGCCTGCGCATGCCGGACACGCCGTCCGCCTCGTGCTGCGGGGCGGCCGACGGCTACTGGGCCGACGACTTCGAGCTCAAGGACGGGGAATACATCGCCATCGTCACCGACACGCGCCCGGACGGGCCGCTCGAGCGCACGCATATCGCGCCCGGCACGCGCTTCGTCATTCCCGAGGGCCGGGTCACGTTCACCCCCGACAACCCGACCGGACACGGCTGGATCTTCGTGACCTCGGGAACCGTGTTCTGCTACCTGCCGCCGTCGGGCGTCTGAACCGCCTCACGCCTCCAGCAGCACGCAATGGCGCGGGTCCACCGACAGGTGCGCCGGCTGGCCTTCCGTCCATTGCTGCATGCCCGACTGGCGCACCACGAGTTCGCGCCCGCCCCAGGTGACGTGCACCTGCGTCAGGTCGCCGAGGAACACCGAGCGGTGGATCGTCACCGGCCATGCGTTGCGCCCGCCCGGCCGCGGCTCCGCCGTCAGCGAAAAATGCACCGCGCGCACGGACAGGCAGGCCTCGGCGCCGGGCGCGCGGCCGTGCGCGGTGCCGTGCACCACCTCCCCGCCCGCCGTCTCGACCGCGATCAGGCTGTCGGCGGCCAGCTCGCCGCGCACGCGGCCACGGATAAGGTTGGCCGAGCCGACGAAATCGGCGACGAATTCGGTGCGCGGAAAGTTGTAGATTTCCGCCGGCGGTCCGGCCTGCTCGATCGCGCCCGCGCGCATGACGATGATGCTGTCGGACATCGCCAGCGCCTCTTCCAGGTCGTGCGTGACGTAGAGCGACGTCACGCCGAGGCGGTGCTGCAACTCACGCAACTCGATGCGCATGTCGCCGCGCAATTTGGCGTCGAGGTTGGACAGCGGCTCGTCGAACAGCAGCACCGACGGCGAAAAGGCGCAGGCGCGCGCCAGCGCCACCCGCTGCTGCTGGCCGCCGGAAAGCTGCGCGGCGCTGCGCTCGCCGTAGGCGCTCATCTGCACCAGATCGAGCACCTTGCCGACCCGCTCCCTGATCTCGGCGGCGCTGCGGCCGCGCACGCGCAGGCCGTAGGCGACATTGTCGAACACGGTCATGTGCGGCCAGATCGCGTAGGACTGGAACACCATCGACAGGCCGCGCTGCTCGGCCGGCAGATTGATTCCGGCGGCGCCGTCGAACATCGTCTTGTCGCCGATGCGGATGCGGCCTGACGCCGGCTGCTCGAGGCCGGCGACCGCGCGCAAGGTCGTCGTCTTGCCGCAGCCGGAGGGCCCGAGCAGCGTCAGCTGCTTGCCGGCTTCGGCGACGAAGCTGATCGGGCCGACCGCGGCGATGGTGCCGTAGCGGATGACGAGATCGCTGACTTCAATCTGCGGCGTGGCCATGGCTCAGGCTCCGTGGCGCGCCGCGCGGCGCGTGATGGCGAAGAAGACGAGCATGACGGCGCCGACCACCACGGTCTGGATCAGCGCCATCGCCGCCGTCAATTCGCTCGAGGACGAGAAGAACGCTTCGACGATGGCCGGGGTCAGCACCTTGCTGTTCGGCCCCATCAGCAGGATCGACGCGCCGAGCTCGCGCACGCTGGCGACGAAGATCAAAAGCCACGCCGCGATCAGCCCCGGCCGCAAGAGCGGCATGGTGATGGTCCGCAGCCGGTAGCCCCAGCTCGCGCCGCAGACCTCGCCGCATTCCTCCAGGCTCCTGTCGAGCTGCACCAGCACACCTGAGATGGTGCGCACCCCGAGCGGCAGGAACACGGTGAGATAGGCGATGAGCAGGATCCACAAAGTGCCGTAGACCGGCAGTGGAAACACCAGCCAGGCCCACATCATGCCGAACGCGAAGACCAGCCGCGGCACCGCCTGCGGGAACATGACGATGTATTCGAGCATGTTGCGGCCCGGCAGCCGCGAGCGCTGGATCATCCAGGCGATGAGCCCGGTCAGCACGATGCCGATGGTGGCGGTGAGGAAGCCGAGCAGCAGGCTGTTGCCCATCGCGGAGCGGACGGCGTTGAGCGAGAAGGCCGTGCGGTAGTGCTCGAGGGTGAAGTCGCCGGGCTTCGGGAACGCCGTTGCGAGCCGCTGCAACGACGCGAAGGCGAGCGTCGCCATCGGCAGAAACACCGACATCGTCAGGTAGAGCACGCAGACCGCAAACAGCGCCCAGCGCAGGCGCCCGACGTCCATCACGCGCGGCCGGAACGCCTTGCCGCTGACGGTAACGTAGCTGCGGCTGCGGGTGATGCGGCGGTAGAGGAAGATCATCGCGAACATCACGACGAACAGCGACACGCCCATCGCCGCGGCGAGCGGCAGCCGCGGCGGATATTGCGACACGAGCTGATAGATCGCCGTGGTGATGACGTAGAAGCGGTTCGGCGAGCCGAGTACCAGCGCGGCCGAGAACGAGCCGAGCATCTCGGCGAAGACGTAGATCGTGGCGCCGAGCACGCCCGGCGCGACCAGCGGCAGCGTCACGCGCAGCATCGTGCGCAGGCGCCCCGCCCCGATGACCTGGCTCGCCTCCTCGAGCGAGGGGTCCATCGATTTCATCACCGCGCTGATCATGACGAAGGCGACCGATCCCTCGAACAGCGCCATCACCCAGGCGATGCCGAGCGGGCCGGTGACGTCGAACAGCGCCTCCTTGGCGCCAAGCGCGCGCGCGATCTGGTTGATGAAGCCGCTTTCCGGCGAGGCGAGCAGCGCCCAGGCCAGCGCGCCGAGCAGCGGCGTCACGTAATACGGCACGGCCATCAATTGCTCGAGCGCCGCGCGCATCGGCACGTTGGTGCGCGTCAATATCCAGGCGATGACGAAGCCGAACACCAGCGCCATCACCGTCGCAGCGAAGGCGACGCCGAGCGTGTTCAGCATGATCTCGGCGTAGTTCGGCAGCAGCGCGAAATTGTCGAGGCCGTAGGCCTCGGGCGGCCGCACGTTCGGATCGCCGACGTCGAACGCCGCCTGGAACAGGTAGACGACGGGGTAGAGAACGAGGACCGCGGCGATGACCGCGACCGCCGCGCCGACCAGTGTCTGGGTCGGCGCGCGCGGCCGCTCAACGGTCGTCGCCGGAGCCGGCACTAGAGGCCGATCATCCCGTTCCATTCCTTGACGTAGGTCGGATGCGCCTTCTCGTATTCGCTCAGGTCCTTCGGGAACAGGAGCTTGTAGTCGGTGAGCTTCATGCCGCCCGGCATCGGCGAGGCGTCCTTGCGCAGCGACGGGTAGTACAGGAACTTGTTGGTCTGGTAGAGCGTCTGGCCCTTCGGCGACATCAGCCAGTCGATGAACAGGCGCGCCGATTCAGGATGCGGCGCCTTGCTGACGACGCCGGTCGCGAGCGGTGTCGCCGGCAGCCCGTCCGGCGGCGCGACGAAGACGACCGGCGCGCAGCGGTCCTTGACCAGCTGGTAGCCGGCCCATTCGCCGAGGATGGTCGCCTGCTCCTCGCCCTTGGCCAGCCGCTCGAACAGCTGTGCCCGCGAGTCGAAGGCGTGCGGGCGCAGCTTGCCGAACTCCTTCCAGTAATCGTCGCCGTAGATCTTCTTCAATTCGTACCACTGCACGAACTGCATGCCGCTGGTGGATTGCTTGCAGCTGATGACGTTGCGCCAGCGCGGCTTGAGCAGATCCTTCCAGTTCTTCGGAACGTCGGCGGCGGGCACCTTCTCCGAATTGTAGACGATGCCGACGAAATCGATGCCGGAATAGAAGAAGTAGCCCGACGGCGAGCCGAGCGCCTCGGCCGGATAAGCCTTCGCCTGCGGCGAGTCGTAATGCTCGTAGCCGTCTTTCTTGCGGAAATCGATCGCGGTGCTGACTTCCGAGAACTGCACGACGTCGACGGCGAAGCGGCCGGCGCTGCGCTCGGCCAGCAATTTGGCGTACAGCGCGCCGTTCTGCGCGCGCAGGTACGACGCCTTGATCTTCGGGAAGTCCTTGCTGAAGGCCTCGACGATCGCCGCGCCGGCGGGATCGCTATCGTGGGTATAGAACAGCATCGCGCCTTCGGCTTCGGCCTTGGCCATGTCGGCCGCGGTCTCGACGCCGTTGACGGTGGTGATCTTGCGCGGCTCGGCGGCGGCGGCGAAGCGTGCCGTGGCCGGAACGGTTGCGGCGGCGATTGCGCCCTTCAGAAGCGAGCGACGTGACAGACCGCGACGGCCATGCTTTGCCATCTCATCCTCCCTATGTTGCGCCGCGTTCGCGTGATCGCCCCGGCGCCTTGTTGTTGCGACAGGATAGGATGGCCTTTCGCGGCAAGTCCAGCGCAGCCGGCCCATGCGGCGTCCGCAGAGCCTACCGGCGCAAACCTGCGTCCCGCCGGCCATTTACCGAGTGACGGGGTAACCGGCGGAGGGTAGCCTTGAGCGGCGGCGCCCGGCGCGAGCGCCCGCATTGCGCGAAGACCAATGCAGCAGGAGAACGTCCATGCAATATTCGGTTTCGCCGTCCAAGCTTCGCAACAGCACCGACGACGAATGGCAGGCGCGCATCGATCTCGCGGCGGCGCATCGCCTCGCCTACCGACAGGGTTTCAACGAAGGCATTTTCAATCACTTGACGCTGGTCGTGCCCGGCACGACCGACCGTTATTACCAGATCCCGTTCGGCACGCACTGGTCGGAAGTCACCGCCTCGACGTTCATGGAGGTCGGCATCGATGACGGCCTCGTCAAACGCGGTGAAGGCGACGTCGAGCGCTCCTGCTACTGCATCCACGCGCCGATCCATCGCGCGCTGCCGCAGGCCAAAGCCGTGTTCCATACACACATGCCGTTCGCGAGCGCGCTCACGCGACTGGAAGACCCGCGCATCAAGGAAATCGGCCAGACCGAAGTCGGCATGATGGGCCAGATCGCCTATGACGACGAATACGCCGGCCCGGCCATCGATCCGGCGGAAGGCGCGCGTCTCGCCAAGGTCATCGGCGACAAGAGCGTGCTGTTCATGGCCAACCACGGCATCTCGACCGTCGGCGAGACGGTCGCCGATGCTTACGACCGGCTGTATTACGTCGAGCGCGCCGCGCAGGTGCAGATCTACGCGATGTGGACCGGGCAGAAGCTGAAACAGCTTCCCGACGCCGTGGTCGAGACGACCAAGCGCGACATCGGCCGTTCGGCGCAGTTCGAGGGGCCGACACCGGCGCAGCGTCATTTCAACGCCTTGAAACGCATCCTCGACCGCGAGGAGCCCGACTACGCCGGGTAGGCGCGCGCCCTGCTTGACCACGCGGGACCCGCCGTTACGCTGGACCCGCCAAAAAGAACCCGACGCTACGGACGGATCGATGCCGCGACCCTAAAACGACAAGAACAATGCCGGTGGGAGAGAAACGATGGTTGCCGAAAGTTCGGTTGCGGACTGCCTGGCCGGCGTCCGCGTCCTGGATTTCACCCAGTTCGAAGCCGGTCCCTCCTGCACAGAAGCGCTCGCCTGGCTCGGCGCCGAAGTCGTCAAGATAGAAAATCCGAAAGGCGGCGAGGCGGGGCGCGTCCTGCTCCACGGCGCCTCGAACAACGGCCACGACTCCTGGTACTTCCTGCTGTTCAACGCCAACAAGAAGTCCGTCACGGTCGATCTGAAATCCGAGCGCGGGCTGGCGCTCGTGAAAGAGCTGGCGAAATCCGCCGACATCATGGTGGAGAATTTCGCGCCCGGCGCCATCGAGCGGCTCGGGCTCGGCTATGACGCGGTGCGCGCGGTCAATCCTGGCATCATCTACGCGCAGGTGAAGGGCTTCGGCACCGGCGGGCCCTACGAGAACAACCTCGCATTCGACATGATCGCGCAGGCGACCGGCGGCGTGATGAGCATCACCGGCGAGGCCGACGGTCCGCCGCTCAAGCCCGGCGTGACGCTCGGCGACACCGGCACCGGCATGCTGCTGGCGATCAGCCTGCTCGGCGCGCTCTACCGGCGCCGCGCCACTGGCCAGGGCGACCGCATCGAGATCGCGATGCAAGACGCGATGCTGCAATACATCCGCGTCGCGCTGTCGAGCCAGGCGACGCAAGGGGCGGCCGCCAAGCGCAACGGCGCGAAAATTCTGTCCGGCTTCGCCGTGCCGAGCGGCATCTATCCGTGCAAGCCCGGCGGCCCGAACGACTACGTCTATGTCTATACGAGCCGCACCAATCCGGCACACTGGCGCCGCCTGCTCGAAACGATCGGCCGCGCCGACCTCGTCGGCGACGCGCGCTATGACACCGGCGTGGCGCGGCTCGAGCGCGAAGCCGAGATCGACGAGATGATCGGCGCCTGGACGAGCCGGCACGACAAGCGCGAGGCGATGCGGCTTCTGGGCGAGGCCGGCGTGCCGGCCGGCGCTATCTTCGACACGATGGAATTGACCAACGACGACGACTTCGAGAAGCGCGGCATCATGCAGACGATGCAGCACCCGGTCGCCGGGCCGTTCAAGATGCCGGCCTGGCCGGTGCGCTTCGGCGGCAAGACGCCGAAAGTCGAACCGGCGCCGCTGCTCGGCCAGCACACCGACGAGATCCTGGAATCATGGCTCGGCCTCGATCGCGACGCGATCGCGGACCTCGCCAAGAACAACGTCATCTGAGGGGGAACGGGTCATGGCGGACATCACCGGCTCGGAGATCCTGGCCAAGGCGCTCAAGAACGAAGGCACCGATATCCTGTTCTTCCTGATGGGCGGGCCGATGCTGCTCGCCGAATCCTCCTGCATCAAGGAAGGCATCCGCCCGCTCGACGTGCGGCACGAGCAGTCGGCCGCCTTCATGGCGCAGGCCTACAGCCGGCTGTTGCAGAAGCCGAGCGTCTGCATGGCGGCAAGCGGCCCCGGCACCATCAACCTGACGACCGGCGTCGCCAATGCGCTGGTCGACTGCTGCCCGGTGGTGGCGATCGGCGGCTCGAGCCCGATCGGCCAGAACGGGCGGCAGGTGTTCCAGGAGATCGACCAGCTCGCGATCATGAAGCCGTGCACCAAGTGGGCCGACCGCGTCTATAATTTGAAGCGCATCCCCGAGCAGGTGAACATGGCCTTCCAGAAGGCCATGAGCGGCAAGCCCGGTCCGGTCTATCTCGATTTCCCCGGCGACATCCTCTACGGCAAAGTTCCCGAGGAGCAGGTCGACTGGAGCCTGTCCGGCCAGCCGCTTCTGAACGCGCGGCCGCTCGGCGATCCCAACAAGGTCGACTCGCTGGTTGACGCCATTGCCAAGGCGAAGCAGCCGATCATCCTCGCCGGCAGCGGCGTGATCTGGTCGCAAGCCTGGCCGGAATTGCAGAGCTTCGTCGAGAAGACCGGCATCCCGTTCTACACCACGCCGCAGGGCCGCGGCGTGCTGCCGGACGACCACGAATACTCTTACCTGACGATGCGCTCGGCCGCGTTCCGCGACGCCGACCTGATCATCATCGTCGGCACGCGCATGAACTACATCATCGGCCACGCCGCCCCGCCCCGCTTCAACGCCAAGGCCAAGATCGCGCGCATCGACATCGACGCCGACGAGATCGCGGCCGCGCCGCGCCGCATCGACATCGGCATCGTCGGCGACTGCAAGGCGGTGCTGCGGCAGCTGCTCGACGCCAGCGCCGGCCGCGTCAAGCCGGACCTGTACTCGTCATGGCGGCGCACGCTCGCCGACGGCGAAACCGCGAAGCGCCAGGCCCCCGGCGCCAACAAGCCGATGGACGAGGCGCCGATCCATCCGCTGCGCCTGTGCGACGAGATCAAGAACTTCATGCAGCGCGACGCCATCCTCGTCGTCGACGGCCAGGAGATCCTCAATTACGGGCGGCAATCGATGCCGACCTTCGCGCCCGGACACCGGCTCAACTCCGGGCCGTTCGGCACCATGGGTGTCGGCCTGCCCTTCGGCATCGGCGCCAAGATCGCCAAGCCCGACAAGCAGGTCATCGTCGTGCACGGCGACGGCTCGTTCGGGCTGAACGCGCTCGAGCTCGATACCGCGGTACGCCACAACGTGCCGATCCTGGTCGTGGTCAGCCTCAACGGCGGCTGGACCGCCGATCCCGACAACAACAAGCCGGGCCGCAATCTAGGCTACACGCGCTTCGACAAGATGGCGGAGACGCTCGGCTGCTACGGTGAATATGTCGACGAGCCTGCCGCAATCCGCCCGGCGCTCGACCGCGCGCAGCGCGAGGTCGACCGCGGCGCCGTCGCGCTGGTCAACGTGCGGACCGACCACCGTGCCCGCGCCGGCACGCAGGCGTTTGCGTCGTATTCGACGTGAATTTTCTGGCGGGGAAGCGAATTCACTCTCAGTCTCGCCCCGCCTAGGGGCGCGACGGAAATTCCCCTGCCAGCGAGGTCCACCGGAATTCCACGGTTCGCATTTTCGCGATGACGAGCTGGCCCAGGTAAATTGCCACCGCGCCATAGGCGAGCCCCCCGATCACATCGATGATCGAATGCTTATGAGTGAACAGCGTTGCCAGGACAATCGACAAAAACCAGAACACCACGCCGCCACGCAAGCCGTTCTTTGAGCAGAACGCGAGCGGCCTCGCGGTTCGACACAGCGTTACGGTCGCAATCATGCACAGCGCGACGTGCAAGGATGGAAACAGATTATACAGTCCGGTTCCATAGTCCAGGCCGTGAAGTATACGTGCAAGCGCATCTGGCACTCTGGCGTCGACCGCACTAGTCGGTTCAATGGTCGGATACACGATAAAGGTAATGGCGGCCAAGATTATAACAATCGCACTGCTGTAAGCCCAACGGCGCATCTCCGTGCTGCTTTTGAGGCAGTGATGAAGGACGACCGGCAAGGCAAAAGCACTGTAGTAGACGGCGTACATCAACTGCGCGTAGGGAGACGTCGGAAGGGCCGAATCCCACTCCAGAAACGTCGAATGCGCCGGACTGTCATATTGAAGAACAATGAAGTACGCCCCGTAGAAGAAAATGACAAATACGAGCATTATCGTAAAAAGATACGCCGCAAATCGCGGGTCAAATGTGAAAGAGCGCATCTCGCGAACGTGTTCTGAGTGTGCCACATAGCGCATGAAGCGCAACGTCCAGAAATGATAGCTTATCAACATGGCGAACATCGGGATGCAGAAAACGAATTGCGTTCGGGGATCCGCTTTCAACAGCGCGATAAGGATGGCGACAACCATCGCCGCCACGCTATTCATAAGCAATATCATGATCGACCATTTTATGATCGGGAGCATGCCGCGCTTGAATATTGTGGACACGTTCGGAGCCGGCGATATTGCGTCGCGGGTATAAGAATAGACTTGCCTCAGCGTGAGCACCGAGAAGAGATAAAAGAACGCAACCGCGACCATATAGGAGGTCAGGTCGTCCAATTTTTCGACCATTATCATTTGACTGATCGCAAGAAAAACGGGCAATACGACATCAATGAATGACAACGGCCTTCGATAGTACAAGGTGTACCAATAGTACGCGTAGTACAGGCCAAGGATCAGCAATAGCGCATGAAGTGCGGAGAGGATCGTCGCCCATTGCGATACCGCGTTGTGCCAAAATTGATCGGAAACAAAGAGAGAAAAAGTCAGTCTTTGGGCGAAGACTGGGTACTTTGCCAGATGCGCCAGAAATAATCCAAGGATGACGTTTTGCGAGATGCCGAGGAGCAGAAAATAGAATTGTACAAATGATTCATCAATTCTCTTGCGCAGGTCGCCTCCATCTGACTGGCATGTCTTGGCCATTACGCAGCCCTACTCGGAGAAGTCGTATAGGACATTTATAGCCACCTGAAGATGAAGGCAATAGGCGCCGCTGGCCGCGCGCCGGGCCGGCGGGCGCGGCCCCGCCGAAGGCCCCCCTCGCCGCGAATGCCCGGCCGCTCATGCTCGGAGCATCGGGGACCGCGGTGGTGGAGTGGCCGAGGCGGCACTAGCCTGCCTGCCTGCTCGCCGCTCTTATTTCGCCGGCACCACTTCCGTGACCGGCTTGTCCTTGTCGACAATCATCAGGCCGAGCAGCCGCAGCGGCTCCGATCCCAGCACCTTGCCGCCATGCCAGCGGCCGCCGTCGACGTATTGCGAGTCGCCGGCGTTCAAGACGCGCGTGGGACGTCCTTCGACCTCGGCCTGCCATGTGCCGGAGAGGACCAGGTGAAACTCGTCGCCGTGATGGAAATGTCGCGGCACGGTGTTACCTGCGGGCACGACGTAGATGTTGGCGATGACCTGCTTGCCGGGTACGCCGGCCAGGTCGGTCCTGATTTGCGGGATCACCGTGTTGTCCTTGAATTGAACGGGCTCGTCCTGGGCGGACGAGGCTGCGGGCGCGAGCGCCGCCAGCGCCAGGACAAACGCAATGCGAGTCAGCGGCGATTTCATTTCAGCCTCCCGCTCCGCCGCCATCGTGTTCAGAGCGATGGCAGTCGCGGACGTCAGAAGCTTAGGAGCGGGCGGCTGCGGCGTCCATCGGGGTGCGGGTGACGATGCGGCGCGAGACCACGCATGCCGGCACTTGCGCCGCGGTGGGCGGTGACGGGATCGAACCGCCGACATCCTGCGTGTAAAGCAGGCGCTCTACCAGCTGAGCTAACCGCCCTCCGGCAGCCGGTTTATCGCCCGCCCGGCGCAGGGGCAAGCGCCGTCCCGGATATGAAAACGGCGCCCGAAGGCGCCGTTTCCTTGTGTCATGCGAGCCCGCCTCAGTGGGCGGTCAGGCCGGAGGCCTCCTCGTCGGGCTTGGCCTCGGCGGCGGCGAGCTTGGCCGCCTCCTCGTCCCAGGTGATCGGCTCGGGCATGCGCGTGAGCGCCCGCGCCAGCACCTCGTCCATGCGGGAAACGGGCACGATGTCGAGGTTCTTCTTGATCGTGTCGGAAATCTCGGTGAGGTCCTTGGCGTTCTCCTCCGGGATCAGCACCGTCTTCATGCCGCCGCGCGCCGCAGCGAGCAGCTTCTCCTTCAGCCCGCCGATCGGCAGGACGCGGCCGCGCAGCGTGATCTCGCCGGTCATGGCGACGTCGCGGCGCACCGGGATGCCGGTCATCACCGAAACGATGGCCGTGACCATGGCGACGCCGGCCGACGGCCCATCCTTCGGCGTCGCGCCTTCCGGCACGTGCACGTGGATGTCGCGCTTGTCGAACAGCGGCGGCTCGATGCCGAAGGCGGCCGCGCGCGAGCGCACGTAGGACGCCGCCGCCGAGATCGACTCCTTCATCACGTCGCGCAGGTTGCCGGTGACGGTCATCTTGCCCTTGCCGGACATCGACGTGCCTTCGATGGTCAGCAACTCGCCGCCCACGTCGGTCCACGCCAGGCCGGTGACGACGCCGACCAGGTCTTCCGCCTCGATCTCGCCGTAGCGATACTTCGGCACGCCGAGATAGTCCTCGAGGTTCGCGGCGGTGACCGCGATCGACTTCTTCTTCGACGTCATCAGTTCCTTCACCGCCTTGCGGATCAGGTTCGACAGCTCACGCTCGAGGTTGCGCACGCCCGCTTCCCGCGTGTAGCGGCGGATCAGCGTCATGAGCGCCTCGTCGTCGACCGACCACTCCTTCGGCTCGAGGCCGTGCTTGGCGATGGCGGCCGGGATCAGGTGCTTGTGCGCGATCTCGACCTTCTCGTCCTCGGTGTAGCCGGCGATGCGGATGATCTCCATGCGGTCCATCAGCGGCGCCGGGATATTCAGCGTGTTGGCCGTGGTGAT
>DATNBL010000080.1:0-48803 GCA_035571935.1 Pseudolabrys sp. | reverse complement strand
TGGTGATGGCGATCTCGCCGGAGATCAGCCGCGGATCGGGCTGGACCTGCGAAGCGTCGATGTTGCCCTTTTCCGTCACGCGGCGGGTCAGGGTGGTGAATTCCATCGCCTTGAGGAAGGCGATCAGATTCTTGTAGTCCGGCTCGTGCACGGCGAGGTCATCGACCGGGACCTCGAGCTTGACGTTCTGCTCCAGCGTGACCAGCCGCTTCGACAGCCGCGCTTTCTCGGCATGCTCGATCAGGCTTTCGCGGCGCTTCTGCTGCTTGATCTCGCCGGCGCGCGCGAGCAGCGTTTCCAGGTCGCCGTATTCGGTGATGAGCTGCGCCGCCGTCTTCACGCCGATGCCGGGAACGCCCGGCACATTGTCACTGGAGTCGCCGATCAGCGCCTGCACCTCGATCACCTTCTCCGGCGGCACGCCGAATTTCTCGAACACTTCGGCCGCGGCGATGCGCTTGTCCTTCATCGTGTCGTAGAGCGTGACGCAGTCATTGACGAGCTGCATCAGGTCCTTGTCGGAGGACACGATGGTGGCCGTCGCCTTGGCCTCGCAGGCGAGCCGCGCATAGGTGGCGATGAGGTCGTCGGCCTCGTAACCGGCCTGCTCGAGGCAGGGGATTTCGAAAGCGCGCACGGCGTCGCGGATCAGCGGGAATTGCGGGCGCAGATCTTCTGGGAGATCGGGCCGGTGCGCTTTGTACTCGGGGTAGAAATCGGTGCGGAACGTCTTCTCGGATTTGTCGAAAACGACCGCGAGATGCGTCGGCTTCTCGTCCGGCCTCATTTCGGCGAGCAGCTTCCACAGCATGTTGCAGAAGCCGAGCACGGCGTTGACTTGCAGCCCGTCCGATTTCCGCGTCAGCGGCGGCAGCGCGTGATAGGCGCGGAAAATGTAGCCCGACCCGTCGACCAAGAAGAGATGGTCGCCCTTCTTGAGCGGCCGCGCGGCAGGATTGGTCGAGGCGGCCGCCTTGGCCGTAGTTTTGGGCGCGGGTTTGGCGGCGGATTTCGTTTTCGGGGAGGCTGGCATGGGCGGCAATGTGGGCCTGCCGCGCGGCTTAATCAATCGCGGCGCCGGATGCGTCGGGCGCGGTATCCACAGCGCCAGCAAGGCCGAAAAGAGGCCGTCAACGGCGGAGTGACGGCGGCATGACAGGCCCGCGGCAGGAACTCGCCACGCTGCAAAGCGTCTGCTATTTGAATCCCACCTTGGGTTCGGCCGTACCCCGAAACCCCTCCACAATGGAGATGTTATGCGCGTTGCCATGATCGGCACCGGCTATGTCGGCCTCGTGTCCGGGGCCTGCTTTGCCGATTTTGGCCATGAAGTCATCTGCGTCGACAAGGACAGAACGAAGATCGACGCGCTCGAGCGCGGCGTCATGCCCATCTTCGAGCCCGGCCTTAACGCCCTCGTCGCCAACAACGTCCGCGCCGGACGGTTGAAGTTCACGACCGAGCTCAAGCCGGCGGTAGCCGAGGCCGACGCGGTGTTCATCGCCGTCGGCACGCCGTCGCGGCGCGGCGACGGCCACGCCGACCTTACTTATGTCTATGACGCCGCGCGCGAGATCGCCGCCGCCGTCAATGGCTTCACGACCATCATCACGAAGTCGACCGTGCCGGTCGGCACCGGCGACGAGGTCGAGCGCATCGTCGCCGAGACGCGGCCGGGCTGCGACTGCGCGGTGGTGTCGAACCCGGAATTCCTGCGCGAAGGCGCCGCCATCCAGGACTTCAAGCATCCCGACCGCATCGTCGTCGGCACCGTCGAGCCGCGCGCACGCGAGGTCATGACCGAGCTCTACCGGCCACTCTATCTCAACCGTTCGCCGATCCTGTTCACCGACCGGCGCACCGCGGAATTGATAAAATACGCCGCCAACGCCTTTCTGGCCACCAAGATCACCTTCATCAACGAGATCGCCGACCTGGCCGAGAAGGTCGGCGCCGACGTGCAGGAGATCGCGCGCGGCATTGGTCTCGATAACCGTATCGGCGCGAAATTCCTGCACGCCGGCCCGGGGTATGGCGGCTCGTGCTTTCCGAAGGACACGCTCGCGCTTCTGAAGACCGGCCAGGACAACGAGGCGCCGTTGCGCATCGTCGAGGCGGTGGTCGCGGTCAACGATGCGCGCAAGCGGGCGATGGCGCGCAAGGTCTCGTCGGCGCTCGCCGGCGACGTGCGTGGGCGGACCGTGGCGCTGCTCGGCCTCACCTTCAAGCCGAACACCGACGACATGCGCGAGGCGCCGTCGATCCCGCTGATCACCGCGCTGCAGGACATGGGCGCGAAAGTGCGCGCCTTCGATCCGGAAGGCATGGAGCAGGCGAAGGCCTATGTGTCGAACGTCACCTTCTGCAAGGACGCCTATGACTGCGCGCAGGGCGCGTCCGCGCTCGTCATCGTCACCGAGTGGGAGCAGTTCCGCGCGCTCGACTTCGCGCGGCTGAAGACGGCGATGGAGCGGCCAGTGCTGGTCGACCTGCGCAACGTCTACCGGCCGGAGGAGGCCGCCCGCCACGGCTTCGCCTATGAGGGCGTCGGGCGGGCGAGGAAGTAATTGGTAGCGCCGCCTCTTTCCTCTCCCCGCGAGGGGGGAGAGTGTAAAGTGCCCGCCATCGATGCAGAAATTCACTGAAGCCCTCCCCATCGACGCCGCGCTTGCGCCGCTGACCGCCGCGCTCGCCGCGCGCGAGGCCGCCGTGCTGGTGGCGCCGCCGGGCGCCGGCAAGACCACGCGCGTGCCTTTGGTGCTGATCGACGAGCCGTGGGCGGCGAACAAGAAAATCCTCGTGCTCGAGCCGCGACGGCTTGCCGCCCGCGCCGCCGCCGCGCGCATGGCCGCGACCTTGGGCGAGGAGGTCGGCGAGACGATCGGCCTGCGCGTCCGCTTCGGCTCGAAAGTATCGAAGCGCACGCGCATCGAAGTCGTCACCGAGGGCATCTTCACGCGGCTGATCCTCGACGATCCCTCGCTCGACGGCATCGGCGCCGTGCTGTTCGACGAATTCCATGAACGCTCTTTGGACGCCGATCTCGGGCTGGCGCTGGCGCGCGACGCACAGGCCGGCCTGCGCGAGGATTTGAAGCTGCTGGTGATGTCGGCGACCATCGACGGCGCGCGTGTCGCCGCGCTGCTCGGCAATGCGCCGGTCATCGAGAGCGAGGGCCGCAGCTTCCCGGTCGACATGCGCTATCTCGGCCGCGATCCGCGCGCGCGCATCGAGAACCAGGTGGCCGACGCGGTCGAGCGGGCGCAGCGCGCCGAGACCGGCTCGGCGCTTGTGTTCCTGCCCGGCGCCGGCGAGATCCGCCGCACCGAGACGCTGTTGAAGGAGCGCGTGCGTGATTCGAACACCGACATCGTCGCGCTCTACGGCGCGCTCGATATGCGCGAGCAGGACAGAGCGATCTCGCCGTCGCCGCCGGGCCGGCGCAAGGTGGTGCTGGCGACCTCGATCGCCGAGACCTCGCTGACCATCGAGGGCGTGCGCGTCGTCATCGATAGCGGACTGTCGCGCGTGCCGCGTTACGAGCCCGACGTCGGCATCACGCGGCTCGAGACGGTGCGCGTGTCGCGCGCCGCCGCCGACCAGCGTACCGGCCGCGCCGGCCGCGTCGAGCCGGGCGTCTGTTATCGGCTGTGGGACGAGCCGCAGACCGGCTCGCTCGAAGCCTATACGCGCCCGGAAATCCTTTCCGCCGACCTGTCGGGCTTCATGCTCGATCTGGCGCAATGGGGCACGCGCGATCCGGGCACGCTTTGCTTTCTCGATCCGCCGCCGCAAGCCGCGCTCACCGAGGCGCGCGCGCTGCTGACCGAACTCGGCGCCATCGACGCGGAGGGACGTATTTCGGAGGAAGGCCGCAAGCTGCGCGCGCTGCCGCTGCCGCCTCGGCTGGCGCGCATGGTGGTCGATGCCGCGGCGCAAGGCGCCGGCGACACCGCGGCGGCCATCGCCGCCATCGTCACCGAGCGTGGTCTGGGCGGCGATGACGTCAATTTGGAATACCGCCTCGATCAATTCCGCCGCGATCGCTCCCGCCGCGCCGAGGACGCGCGGGCGATGGTGAGACGGTGGGCCGATCTGGCGGGTGGGCGCGGGGCGGGAGATATGTCGCCCGGCGCCATCCTCTCGCTCGCCTATCCCGACCGCATCGCCAAAAGCCGCGGCGGCGGGCAGGGCGCTTTCCTGCTGGCGAACGGCCGCGGCGGCCAAGTCGATCCGGCCTCGGGGCTGGCGCGCGAGCCGTTCCTTGCGGTGGCCGAATTGACCGGCGCGGCGGCGGCGAGCCGCATCGTGCTGGCGGCGCCGATCGCGCTCGACGAGATCGAGGCGCGCTTTGCCGGCAAGATCGAGGACCGCGACGCCGTCACCTTCGACGCCGGCTCGGCCTCGCTGCGCGCGCGCCGCACGCGGCGGTTTGGTGCGATCGTGCTGGCCGAGCAGATCAAGCAAGTCGCGCCGGACGCTGACACCGCGCGCACGCTCGCCGAAGGCATCGTCAGGCTCGGGCTCGACAAACTGCCGTGGAGCAAGGCGGCGGCGCAATTCCGCACGCGCGTGGAATTCCTGCGCAAGGCCGAAGGCGAGGAATGGCCCGACCTTTCGGACGAAGGGCTGGCGAGGAGCGCCGCCGATTGGCTCGAGCCGGTTCTGCTCGACAAGACATCACGCAACGCCATCGCCGCCGGCGAAATCTCCGACGCGCTGACGAATCTCTTGCCATGGCCGTTGCGCCGCCGCCTCGACGCCGAGGCGCCGACGCATTTCACCGCGCCGACCGGCACGGCCGTGCCGATCGACTACGAAGCCGGGCAGGGGCCGACGGTGTCAATCCGCGTGCAGGAACTGTTCGGGCTGGCGCAGCACCCGGCGATTGCCGGCGGCCGCGTGCCGCTGGTCATCGAATTGCTCTCGCCCGGCCACAAGCCGGTGCAGATCACGCGCGACCTGCCCGGCTTCTGGCGCGGCTCTTACGCCGACGTCCGCGTCGAGATGCGTGGCCGCTATCCGCGCCATCCCTGGCCGGAGGATCCGACCACGGCGCCGCCGACGCGGCGGGCGAAGCCGCGGGGGACGTAAAGAGGGCCTTTTCTCAATTCCCTTAACCACCCGCTCACCACGCGCCGCGGCCGCGGCTCCGCGTTAAGCCGGCTTTGGCCATCCGCATGCAAGGTGCCCGGCAAACTTGGGGCGTCCCATGCGCAGTCTTCTCGTCTTTGCCGTCGTGCTGCTTGCCGGCGGCGGTTATGCCGCCCGCTTCGCCGACAAGGTGCTCGATCAGCATCCGCAGGCGCAGGCGGCGCACGTCACGTCGGCGGACATGCCCCGCGATCCCGTCTCCTCCGGCCGCAGCCTGATGGTCGAGGCCGGCCGCGACGGGCATTTCGCCGTGCAGTCGCGCGTCAACGGCGTCTTCACCGACTTCGTCGTCGACACCGGCGCCTCGGTGGTCGTGCTGCGCGAGACCGATGCGGCCAATGCCGGCCTGCGTCCAAGCCCGGCCGCCTACACCGCCACCGTCTCCACCGCCAACGGCAAGGCCAAGGCCGCGCCGGTCAAGCTCGACCGCGTCGAGCTCGGCGGCATTACCGTCTACGACGTGCCGGCGCTGGTGATGGCCGACGACCTGCTCGGCAAGAACCTGCTCGGCATGGCCTTCCTGTCCCGCCTCAGGCGCTACGAGGTGGCCGGCGGCCGGCTGGTGCTGGAGCAGTAAAGCCGGAGCTCCCACGTCTCGGAATGGCCGCCCTCGGGAACCTCTTTGCCGGGGTGCCGCGTTAGGCTATCTCACCCCCGCACGCGGCCGAAAATACCGCCCTTCCCGAGGATCTGATGTTTCCGACGCCCAAGCCCGCGCTCACGCCGAATACCTATGCCTACGAGTCGACGCCGCTGGTGAAGCCGACCGGCTTCCGCGAATACGACGCGCGCTGGCTGCTCGAAAAAGAAATCAACCTCATGGGCGTGCAGGCGCTCGGCATGGGGCTCGGTACGCTGATCGGCCAGATGGGCGTGAAGAAGGAGATCGTCACCGGCCACGACTTCCGCGGCTACTCGGCCTCGGTGAAGATGGCGCTGATCTCCGGCCTGCTCGCGTCCGGCTGCAAGGTGCACGACATCGGCCTTTGCATGACGCCGATGGCTTATTTCGCGCAGTTCGCGCTCGACGTGCCCTGCGTCGCGATGGTCACCGCCTCGCACAACGACAACGGCTGGACCGGCGTGAAGATGGGCGCCAACCGACCGCTCACCTTCGGCCCCGACGAGATGACGCGGCTCAAGGACATCGTGCTCGGCGCCAAGTTCGACCTCAAGGGCGGCGGCTCCTACGTGTTCGTCGAGAACTTCCCCGACCGTTACATCGCCGACGTGACCAACAGGCCCAAGATCAAGCGCAAATTGAAAGTCGTCGCCGCCTGCGGCAACGGCACCGCCGGCGCCTTCGCGCCGCGCATCCTGGAGGCGATCGGCTGCGAGGTGGTCCCGCTCGACTGCGAGCTCGACCACACCTTCCCGAACTACAATCCGAACACCGAAGACATGAAGATGCTTCATGCCATGCGCGACGCGGTGCTCAAGCACAAGGCCGACGTCGCGCTCGGTTTCGACGGCGACGGCGATCGCTGTGGCGTCGTCGACAACGAAGGCGAGGAGATCTTCGCCGACAAGGTCGGCGTCATGCTGGCGCGCTGGATGTCGGAGGCGCACAAGGGCGCGACCTTCGTCGTCGACGTCAAGTCGACCGGCCTGTTCAACACCGATCCGGTCTTGAAGGCGAACGGCGTCAAGGCCGATTACTGGAAGACCGGCCACTCCTACATCAAGCGCCGCGTCAACGAGCTCGGCGCGCTCGCCGGCTTCGAGAAGTCGGGGCACTTCTTCTTCAACAAGCCGTTCGGCCGCGGCTATGACGATGGCGCCATCTTCGCGCTCGCGGTCTGCGACATGCTCGACCGCAGCCCGGACAAGACGATGGCCGACTTGCGCAAGGCGCTCCCCAAGACCTGGGGCTCGCCGACCATGGCGCCGCATTGCGACGACGAGAAGAAATACGGCATCGTCGACAAGGTGACCAAGCACTTCGTCGAGGCGAAGGCGAAAGGCGGCAAGGTCGCGGGGCAGGCGATCCGCGACGTCGTCACTGTCAACGGCGTGCGCGTCACCGTCGAGGACGGCACCTGGGGCCTGGTGCGCGCGTCGTCGAACAAGCCGGAGCTGGTCGTGGTGGTCGAAAGCCCGGCGTCCGAGCAGCGCATGCGCGACATGTTCAAGGCGGTCGACGCCGTCCTGCGCACGCACCCGGACGTCGGCGAATACAACCAGACGATTTGATTGTTGTGTCGTCCCCGCGCAAGCGGGGGACCCAGACTCCGTAGTCTATCGATACGCTGCGGCGTATGGGTCCCGGGCCTCGCTGGCGCTCGCCCGGGACGACAGTTTCAGCGGCCTCACGCCCCCCAATACCGGCCCGTGCCGCCGATGATCACCACGATCAGCCCGAGCGGCAGGTTGACCGCGATCGCCAGGCGGATGCGGTTCAACTGCGCGCCGGCGGCGGCCCAGTCGCCGGCGTCCGCCGCGCGCTTGAACTTCAGCCAGGGACCGTGAAACGCCCAGGCGTAGATCAGCATCATGAGGATGCCGAGGCCCATCATCACGTGGATGTAGGCTGGCGCGCCGGAGAAGCCGCCGAAGAAGGTGAGCATCATCCAGAGGCCCGTGGCGAGCAGCAGCACCACGCTCACCCACACCCAGGGGAAGAATTTCGCGAAGAATCGCCGCCACAGCGCCAGGCGCAGCGGCGGCTCGAGCGATCCCGCCGCCGGCCGCAGGCACAGATAGGCCGCGAACATGCCGCCGACCCAGACCACGGCCGACAGGAGATGCAATGTGAGGGCGAGGGCAAGCATGGCGGGGCTCCGATGTGTTCGCGTGACGTTACTCCTTCCTTACAATACTTGTCGCGGCATCTGTCGTTGCGTCCTCTCCCCTTGTGGGAGAGGGCATTGAGAGATTTCCCACGTCTGATGATGGGTGAGGGGTCGAACCCCTCACCCATTCTTTGTGATTGCACTGCTGCGGCCGCCCTCTCCCACAAGGGGAGAGGGCAATTCCGGAGGCGCAGTCGCCTGTGGCAAGGCGCGAGCCGAGCATGACGGCGGAAGGCGCGTTGGGTAACAATGCGCCCATGCGCATTGCCATCCTCGGCGCCGGTCCGGCCGGCCTGTACCTCGCCACCCTGATCAAGCGGCGCGATCCCGGCGTCGACGTCACCGTCATCGAGCAGAACCCGCCCGACGCCACCTTCGGCTTCGGCGTCGTGTTCTCCGACCGCGCGCTCGAGTTCCTGCGCGAGGACGATGAGGAGACCTACGCGGCGATCACGCCGCACATGGAGTCGTGGCAGGACATCACGCTCGACCTGCGCGGCGAACGCGTGGTCATCGACGGCGTCGGCTTCGCCGCCATCGGCCGGTTGCAACTGCTGCAACTCTTGCAGGCGCGCGCCCGCGCCGCTGGCGCCGCGCCGGTCTACAATCGCGCAGTCACATCGCTCGGCGAACTTTCCGGCTACGATCTCATCGTCGGCGCCGACGGCGTCAACTCGCTGGTGCGGCGCAGCCACGCGGAGGCCTTCGGCGCCACGGTGCGGCCGCTCAGCAATCGTTTCGCCTGGTTCGGTACCGCGCAGCGCTTTGAGACGCTGACGCAGACCTTCGTCGACAGCGCCTTCGGCCCGTTCAACGCGCATCACTATCGCTATGCGCCCGGCCGCGGCACTTTCATCGTCGAGGTTGGCGCCGAAACCTTCGCCCGCGCCGGCTTCGCCGGGATGGAGGAGGCCGAGACGCGCAACGTGTGCCAGCGCGTCTTCGCCGGCGCGCTCGGCGGCCATCCGCTCATCTCCAACAATTCGATCTGGCGGCAGTTTCCCATCGTGCACAACGCGCGCTGGTCGCACGCGAACATGGTGCTCGTCGGCGACGCGCTGCACACCGCGCATTTCTCGATCGGCTCCGGCGCGCGGCTGGCGATGGAGGATGTCATCGCGCTCGACAAGGCGCTCGCCGCGCATCGCGCCATGCCCGACGCACTCGCGGCCTATGAAGCCGCGCGGCGGCCGATCCTGGAGAAGCTCGTCGCCGGCGCCAATGGCAGCGCCGACTGGTACGAGCATTTCGGCGAGCACATGGCGCTCGCGCCGCTCGACTTCGCCATGAGCTACATCACGCGCTCCGGCCGCGTCGATCTCGAGCGCCTGCGCAAGCTCTCGCCGCGGTTTGTCGCGCGGTATGAAAAAGAGCGTCAGTCGTCGTCCTGAGGCGCGCCGAGGTGCGCCTCGAAGGGTGACGGCCGAACGCCTTGCCCGCTCCCCGCCTTTGCGGGAGACTTCACCCGCAAGACCAAGGGAGAGCGCCGATGCAGATCGTTCCCGTGGGTCCGGGCTTCGCCGCCGAGGTGCGCGGCGTCACGCTCGCCGACGTCGTCGCCAGCGACGCCATCTACGCCGAGGTGCGCGCCGCCTTCGAGGAGCACTCGGTGCTCGCCTTCCGCGGCCAGGACGTCACCGACGACGGCCAGCTCGCCTTCTCGCGCCGCTTCGGCCCGCCGGAAGTGACCAAGGTTGGCTCGCTCGGCACCGGCACGCATTTCATCACGCTCACCACCATCGGGCCGGACGGCAAGGTGGTGCCGCCGGACCACCGCTACGCCATGCGCAACAAGGCGAACCAGCTCTGGCACACCGACTCCTCGTTCAAGGCGGTGCCGGCGCTGACCTCGATCCTGTCGGCGCGCATCATCCCGGAGAACGGCGGCGAGACCGAGTTCGTCTCGACGCGGCTCGCCTTCGAGCGGCTCGATCCGGCGCTGCAGCGCCGGCTGGAAAACTCGTTCGCCTGGCACGACTACAATCATTCACGCAGCAAGATCGCCGCGGGCCTCGCCACGCCCGAGGAGCGCGCGGCGCTCCCGCCGCAATGCTGGCGCATGGTCTGGCGCAATCCGGTCAACGGCCGCGGCGCGCTCTATCTCGCCTCGCACGCCTACGCGGTCGAGGGCATGGAGGCGGCCGAAGGCGCCGCGCTGATCGAGGATCTCACCGCGCGCGCCACCACGCCGGGAACGAGTTACCTGCACAAATGGCGGCAGGGCGACGTGGTGATGTGGGACAACCGCGCCACCATGCACCGCGGCCGGCCCTGGCCGGCGCACGAGGCGCGGCTGATGGTGCGGACGACCGTTTCGGCGACCGAGGCCGACGGGGTCGCCACGATGCGGCCCGCGCCGCGCCAGGCAGCGGAATAGGTTAAGTCCGGTCAGGGACTTAGCCCGCCTGCCGCCAGCCGGTTAAGGACTGGTCAAATCTTACGGTGTAGGACGGGGATACACCGGACCAACTGCCGTGTCCCTGCTTTACGCGCCGAGCTTTTACCTCATCGCCCTCGGGGCGCTCGCCTGCGCCATCGTGGCCGCGCTGGCGTTGCGCCGCGGCCGCGCGCGCGACGACGCGTTGCTCGGCATTGTCATCGACAACATGACGCAGGGCGTGGTGCTGGTCGACGACAAGGAGATCGTGCACGTCTGCAACCGCCGCTACGTCGAGATGTACGGCCTCTCGCCTGAGGTGGTGAAGCCCGGCTGTACGTTGCGCGACCTGATCCGCAATCGCATCTCGACCGGCAGCCTCAACCTCGATCTGGAGACGTATCGCGCCGAAATCCTGGCCTCGGTACAGCGCAACGAGGCGATGAGCCGCATCGTCGAGACGCCCGACGGCCGCGCCGTGTCGGTGAACAACCGCGCCGTACTCGGCGGCAAGTTCTGGATCGGCACGCACGACGACATCACCGACCGCATCAAGGCCGAGCGCAAGAGCGCCGCCATGGGCGAGCAGGAGCGTCGCCGCGTCGCCATCGAATCGGAAATCAGCGCCTTCCGCGAGAGCGTCGCCGCGATGCTGCACGGCGTCGGCGACAGCGCCACGGCGCTCGAGAGCATCGCCGTCGCCCTGTCGCAATCCTCCGGCGACACGCTCGATCGCGCCACCGGCGCGGTGCGCAGTTCCGACGAGGCTTCCTCCAACATGGCCGCGGCGGCCGGCGCGGCGCAGGAGCTGATCGCCTCGATCGCCGAGATCGGCCGCCAGATCGGCCAGGCGGCCGAGCTCGTCGCGCACTCGGTCAAGGAAGCGAACGCCACCAACGAGCGCATGAACGGCTTGAGCGCGGCGGTGCAGGAGATCGGCGACGTCGTCAGCCTGATCCGCAACATCGCCGGGCAAACGAACCTGCTGGCGCTCAACGCCACCATCGAGGCGGCACGCGCCGGCGAGGCGGGGCGTGGCTTCGCGGTCGTCGCCTCGGAGGTGAAATCATTGGCGGTGCAAACCGCGAAAGCGACCGAGCAGATCGCCGGCCAGATCGACGCGGTGCAGAAATCGACCGGCTTCGCCGTCGAGGCGATCCGCCGCAACACCGAGCGGATGCGCGAGATCGACGGATTCACCTCGGCGGTCGCGCGTTCGCTCGATCAGCAGAACAGCGCCACCGACGAGATTTCGCGCAACGTGCTGTCGGCGACCGAGGGCGCGAAGGGCGCGGCCACCGTGCTCGGCGGCGTCACCGGCGCGGTCGGCGAAACGCGCGATGCCGCGGCCAAGGTGCTCGAAGCCTCGGCGCAGGTGGCCACGGCGGCGGCCGAGTTGCAGCAGCGCATCGAAGGCTTCCTCGAGCGCGTCGCGGTCTGACGCTCAGCCGTTGCGCATCTCGGCGCGCAAGGTCGGCAGGCCGATACCGGTCGAGTCGAAACCGCCATCGACGCACAGCACCTGTCCGGTGATGTAGCTCGCGCGGTCGCTGCACAGGAAGTAGATCGCCTCGGCGAGCTCTTCCTCGAGGCCGTAGCGGTTGAGCGGCATGTGATCGTGATAGTCCTTGCGGATCTCCGGCGTGTGCACCGCCTTCGCCATCGCCGTGTCGACCGGCCCCGGGGCCACGGCATTGACGCGGATGCCAATCGCCGCAAGCTCCGCCGCCTGCTGTTTCGTGAGGTGCGCAAGGCCGGCCTTGCTGGTGCCGTAGGCGGTGCGCAAGGTCGAGGCGCGCAAGCCGGAGATCGACGTGATGTTGACGATCGCGCCGCCGCCTGAATCGCGCATCAGCGGCGCCGCCGCCTGTGTGCACAGGAAGGGTCCGGTGAGGTTGACCGCCAGCACGCGCTGCCAGTCCTCGTAGGTGACCTCGAGGATCGGTTTGAAGATGGCGATGCCGGCATTGTTGACCAGCGCGTCGAGCCGGCCGAAGCGCTCGCCGACCGAGGCGACCGCGCGCGCGACGGCCACCGGATCGGCGACGTCGCAGGTGATGGCCATCGTCGTGTCGGGCTTGCCGAGCCCCGCGAAGGTGCGCCCGAGATTGCCGCCGTCGATGTCGAGGAGCGCGACGCGCCAGTCGTCGGCGAGGAATCGCTTCGCGGCGGCCAGCCCGATGCCGCGCGCCGCGCCGGTGACGAGTGCGACGTTGTCGTTGAGTTCAGCCACGGCGTTTCCTCAGTGCCCTCAGTCCTTCTCTTCCCGGAACGTGTCGCGGTAGGCGTGCGCGGGGTAAACGCCGAGGATCTCGAACTCCTTGGAGAAGAAGTTCAGCTCTTCCAGCGCGAACACCAGCGAACGGTCGTCGGGATGGCCCTCGACGTCGGCGTAGAACTGCGTGGCGAAGAAATTGCCGCCGACCATATAGCTCTCGAGCTTGGTCATGTTGACGCCGTTGGTGGCGAATCCGCCCATCGCCTTGTAGAGCGCCGCCGGCACGTTGCGCACGCGGAAGACGAAGGTGGTGATGGTCTTGCCGTTGCCGGGCTTGGCCCAGCTCTTGTCGCGCGACAGCACGATGAAGCGCGTCGTCGAATTGGCCTCGTCCTCGACGTTCTCTTTCAGGATGTCGAGGCCGTAGATCTCGGCGGCGAGCCGCGAGGCGATCGCCGCGCGCGTCACGTCCTTCGTTTCCGCCACCTCGCGCGCCGAGCCGGCGGTGTCGGCGGCGACCACAGGTTTCAACTTCAACTGCCGGATGACGTTGCGGCACTGGCCGAGCGCCATCACGTGGCTCTGCACCGTCTTGATCGTCTTGAGCGTCGCGCCCTTCGGCGCCATCAGCTGATTGCGGATCGGCAGGAACCACTCGGCGATGATGTGCAGCTTCGACGTCGGCATCAGGTGATGGATGTCGGCGACGCGGCCCGCGACCGAGTTCTCGATCGGAATCATGCCGAGGTCGACGTCGCCGGCGGTCATCGCCGAGAAGCAGTCCTCGAAGGTCGGGCAGGGGATCGGCTCGTAGTCCGGATAGGCCTCGCGGCAGGCGATGTGCGAATTCGCCCCCAACTCGCCCTGGAAGATGATCTTCTTCTTGGCCATACGCATATCCCCCAAACGCAACGCGTAAAATCCGTACGCAGACAGTCCGCCTCAAGTCAACGGGCGAGCATGGCGCGAGCCTTCTCCAGGTCCTCCGGCGTGTCGACGCCGAGCGGCACCGTGCCGACCACGGCGAAGTCGATGCGCATGCCGTTGTCGAGCGCGCGCAGCTGTTCCAGCCGTTCGTGCTGTTCGTTCGCCGACGGCGGCAGCTTGACGAAACGTTCCAGCGCCGCGCGGCGATAGGCGTAGAGCCCGATGTGATGGTAGTGCGGCCCGGCGCCTTTGGCGTCGGCGCGGGTAAAGGTTGTAGCGCGGAAGCGGCCGGGCGCAACCGGCCGCCCATGCGCCTTGACCACGCTCGGATTGGTCAGCTCGCGCGGGTCGCGGATCGCCGCGGCGAGCGTGGCGATGTCGACGGCCTCGTCCCTGAGCAGGTGGCGCGCGGCGTGGATGTCGGCGGCCGGCACGGTCGGCAAGTCGCCCTGCACGTTGACGACGACGCCGACGCGGTGCTCGGGATCGAGCGCCTCCAGCGCCTCGAAGATGCGGTCGGAGCCGGAGGGGTGGTCGCCCCGCGTCATGACAGCGCGGCCGCCGGCCTTCTCGACTGCGGCGGCGACGGCCTCGGAGTCGGTCGCCACCACCACGTCGCCCGCCTGCGCCTCGATGCCGCGGCGCCAGACATGCACGATCATCGGCTCGCCGTGGATGTCCGCGAGCGGCTTGCCCGGCAGGCGGGTGGAGGCCATGCGGGCGGGGATCAGGACGAGCGTCTTGTGCATCGTTTCCCGGGCATCGCGGCGGGCGGGTTACCGCCTGAAAATGCGGTACAATCGAGGGGTGGACCGGGCGCTTATACGGGTTGCCAGAGGCCAGGCAAACCGGTATCTGTCCGCCGCCGCCTGCCCACGGCGGCCTCCGTCCAACGCAGTGATCGCCCCGCTTCCGGGAGCTTGATTTCCGATGAATTCCTTCGAACTCAATAAAGTCCTCGGCGCCGTGCTCGGCACCTGTCTCATCCTGCTGGCGCTGAACATCGGCACCAATGCCATGTTCTCCGAGCACAAGCCCGCCAAGCCCGGCTACATGATCGCCGTGAAGACGGAAAACGAGGGTGCCAAGCCCGCCGCCAAGGCGCCGGAAAAGCCGATCGGCGTGCTGCTCGCCTCCGCCAATGTCGAGAAGGGCAAGACCATCGCCAAGCAGTGCCAGGCCTGCCACACCTTCGAGAAGGGCGGCCCGAACCGCGTCGGCCCGAACCTCTACAACATCGTCGAGGACGAGCGCGGCAAGGACCGCGGCGGCTTCAACTTCTCGGCGGCGATGAAGCAAAAGGGCGGCGAGTGGAGCTACGAGGAGCTGAACAAGTTCCTGACCAATCCGCGCGGCTACATCCCCGGCACGGCCATGACCTTCGCCGGCATTTCCAACGATCAGCAGCGCGCCGACGTGATCGCCTATCTACGCACGCTCTCGGACAGCCCGAAGCCGCTGCCGAAGGCGGAAGCCGCGGCCGCTCCGGCCGAGGGCGCCAAGCCCGCCGCCGCGCCCGCGGCGGCTCCGCCGAAGAAATAGCCCGCCAAGCGATCCTGACATTTCACGGCCGGGCCCTGTGCCCGGCCGTTGCCGTTTGCGGGGAACCCCCGCCGCGCGCCGCCTGTTTTGTCCGGGATGACGGGTCCCGCGCAGCGCTCCGCCGCTGGTGACGGAACCAAAAACCGACATAATCGGCCGCGATTGCCAGCCGAGCCGTATTGGAGTGCGGAGCCCCGACATGAAGCTCACCCGCCGGTCCATCCTCCGTGCCTCCGCCTTCGCCGCGGCGCTGCCGGCCGTGTCGCGGCTGCCGCTTGCCGCGCCCGCGGCGGCGCAAGGCGCGGCCGAGCCCGCCTGGCGGCACGGCCTGTCGCTGTTCGGCGACGTGAAGTACCCCGATGGCTTCAAGCACTTCGACTACGTCAACCCGCAGGCGCCGCAGGGCGGCACAGTGCGTCGCGTCGCCTTCGGCACCTTCGACAACTTCAACACAGTGGTCGCCGGCGTGAAGGGATCGCTCGCCACCGGCCTTGAGCTCGTCCAGGAGACGCTGATGACGCCGGCGCTGGACGAGGTCTCGACTGTCTACGGGCTGCTGGCGGAAGCCGTGCGCTATCCGGAGGACCGTTCCTCGGTCACCTACCGGCTGCGCGCCAACGCCCGCTGGCACGACGGCAAGCCGGTGACCGCCGACGACGTCATCTTCTCGTTCGAGACCTTCAAGGCGAACAGCCCGTTCTATGGCGCCTATTATCGGCACGTGACCAAGGCAGCCAAAACCGGCGAGCGCGAGATCACTTTCACCTTCGATGCCGGCGGCAACCGCGAGCTGCCGCAGATCGTCGGCGAACTGCCGGTGCTGGCCAAGCACTGGTGGGAGGGCACCGACAAGAACGGCAACAAGCGCAACGTGACGCAGACGACGCTCGAGCCGCCGCTCGGCTCCGGCCCCTACAAGGTCAAGGAGGTCACGCCCGGCCGCACCATCGTCTACGAGAAGGTCGCCGACTACTGGGGCAAGGGCCTTCCCGTCGCCATCGGCGCCAATAATTTCGCGCTCGCCCGCTTCGACTACTATCGCGACACGACCGTCGCGCTCGAAGCGTTCAAGGGCGACCAGGTCGACTTCCGCACCGAGAACAGCGCCAAGAACTGGGCGACGGCCTACGACTTCCCGGCGGTGCGCGACAAGAAGGTGATCAGGGAGGAGTTTCCGGTCCGCAGCAGCGGCGTCATGCAGGCCTTCGCCTTCAACATCCGCCGCGACAAGTTCAAGGACGCAAAGCTACGGCTCGCCTTCAACTTCGCCTTCGATTTCGAGGAGATGAACCGGCAGATCTTCTTCGGCCAGTACACCCGCATCGCCAGCTATTTCCAGGGCACCGAGCTTGCCGCGACCGGCACGCCCGCAGGTCTCGAACTGGAGATATTGAATACCGTCAAGGACAAGGTCCCGGCTGATCTCTTCACCAAACCTTACAGTAATCCTGTCGGCGGCAATCCGCAGGCGGTGCGTACCAATTTGCGCGAGGCGCTGACGCTGTTGCGCGCGGCCGGCTACGAGGTGCGCAACACTAAGCTGACCAACACCAAGACCGGCGAGGCGCTCACCGTCGAATTCCTGGTCGAGGACCCGGCGACCGAGCGCTTCGTGCTGTTCTACAAGCCGTCGCTCGAGCGCATCGGCATCGGCGTCTCGGTGCGCACGGTCGACTCGGCGCAGTACGAGAACCGGCTGCGGCAATGGGACTTCGACATCATCGTCACCAACTGGGGCGAGTCGCTGTCGCCGGGTAACGAGCAGCGCGGCTATTGGGGCTCGCAGGCCGCCGACATTCCCGGCTCGCGCAACCTCGTCGGCATCAAGAACCCGGCGATCGACGCCATGATCGAGCGCGTCATCTTCGCCAAGAGCCGCGAGGAGCTCGTCGCCGCCACCAAGGCGCTCGACCGCGTGCTGCTGTGGAATTTCTACGTCGTGCCACAGTGGACCTATTCGTTCCAGCGCACGGCGCGCTGGGACCGCTTCTCGCATCCGGAGACGATGCCGAAATACGGGGCGGCGGCGTTCCCCACCATCTGGTGGTGGGACAAGGACAAGGCGGCCAAGGTGCCGCAGCGGTCTTGATGCGGCGAATGGCAGCAGGCGTGTCCCGGGCGCAGCGCAGCGCGCTTGCGGTGCGCTGCAGACCCGGGACCCCGGTTATTCCGAGTAAGCGGGGTCCCGGCTCTGCGGTGCACCACGTCGCTGCGCTCGTGCTGCACCGCGTCCGGGACACGCAACACGAGACGCGCCGATGATCAGCCGCCGCAACGTGCTGGTGCTCTCCGCCGGCGCGCTGGCCGCGGCGAGGTTGCCGCCGTCCGCGCTGGCGCAATCCGCGCCTGCCGAGCGCCACGGCATGTCCGCCTTCGGCGATCTGGCGCTGCCGCCGGACTTTAAAAATTTCGCCTACGCCAAACCGGACGCACCGAAGGGCGGCAAGTATTCGGAATCGGTGTCGAGCCGCGGCTACAACGGCTCCTTCCTGACCTTCGACTCGCTCAACGCCTATATCCTCAAGGGCAACGGCGCGCTGGGCATGGATCTGACCTTCGCCACCCTGATGGCGCGCAACGGCGACGAGCCGGACGCGATGTACGGCTTCGCGGCGCGCAGCGTCCGCGTCTCCGACGACGGTTTGACCTACATCTTCCTGATGCGGCCGGAGGCGACATTCCACGACGGCGCGCCGCTGACCGCCGATGACGCAGCGTGGTCGATCAACACGCTCAAGGAAAAAGGCCACCCGATCATCACGCAGCTTTTGCGCGACTGCAAAGGCGCGGAGGCTTCGGCCAAGGACGCCGTCACGGTGCGCTTTGCCGAAAAGCGCGGCCGCGACGTGCCGCTGTTCGTCGCCGGCCTGCCGATCCTCTCGAAGGCCTATTACGGCAAGCACGAGTTCGACCAGACCACGCTCGAAGCGCCGCTCGGCAGCGGCGTCTACAAGGTCGGCCGCTTCGACGCCGGCCGCTTCATCGAGTTCGAGCGCGTCAAGGACTGGTGGGGCGCGAGTCTTCCAGTCATGCGCGGCCTCTATAATTTCGACGTCATCCGCTACGAATACTACCGCGACCGCGACGTCGGCTTCGAGGGCTTCACGGCTGGCAATTACCTGTTCCGCGAGGAGTTCACCTCGCGCACCTGGGCGACGCGTTACAATTTCCCGGCCTTCAACGACGGCCGCGTCAAGCGGCGCGTCCTGCCGGACGAGACGCCGTCCGGCGCGCAGGGCTGGTTCATCAACACGCGCCGCGACAAATTCAAGGACCGGCGCCTGCGCGAGGCATTGATCGACGCCTTCGATTTCGAGTGGACCAACCGCACGATCATGTACGGATCGTACGACCGCACGCAGTCGGTGTTCGAGAACTCGCCGATGAAGGCGAATGGCAAGCCGGGGCCTGAGGAGCTGAAGCTGCTCGAGCCGTTCCGCGGCAAGGTGCCGGACGAAGCGTTCGGCGAGGTCTATGTGCCGCCGGTCACCGACGGCTCGGGGCAGGACCGCCGCTGGCTGCACCAGGCGGCGAAGCTCCTGACCGAGGCCGGCTGCGAGATCAGAAGCGGCAAGCGCGTGCTGCCGAGCGGCGAGCCGCTGGTCATCGAATTCCTGATAGACGAGCCGGGCTTGCAGCCGCACCACTTCCCCTACATCAAGAATCTCTCCGTGCTCGGCATCGAGGCCAGCCTGCGGCAGGTCGACCCGGTGCAGTATCGCCGCCGCGTCGACGAGTTCGATTTCGACATCACCGTCGAGCGCTTCGGCTTCTCCTCGACGCCGGGCGACTCGCTGCGCACCTATTTCTCGTCGCAGGCGGCGAAAATCAAAGGCTCGCAGAACCTCGCCGGCATCGCCGATCCGGCGATCGACGCCATGATCGACCACATCATCGCCGCGAAGACGCGCGAGGAGATGACCATCGCGGCCCGCGCGCTCGACCGCGTGTTCCGCGCCGGCCGCTACTGGATCCCGCACTGGTACAAGCCGACGTTCTGGATCGCCTATTGGGACGCGTTCGCCTGGCCGGAGAAGAAGCCGCGCTACGGCCGCGGCGTGCCCGAGACCTGGTGGGCCGACGCGGCCAAGGCCAAGGCGGTGGGGAAGGGATGAGTTCGCCGCTCAGGGTGACGGACAGGCAGCAACAGGGTAAGACCTCGATCGCATGACCGCCTACATCATCCGCCGCATCCTGTTCATGATCCCGACCATGCTCGGCATCATGCTGGTCGCCTTCGTCGTGGTGCAGTTCGCGCCCGGCGGGCCGGTCGAGCAGGTGATCGCCAAGCTGACCGGCTCGGAGACCGGCGCCACCTCGCGCATCTCCGGCGGCGGCGGCGACTTCGGCTCGCGCGGGCTGGCGCAGGGCGCCTCGGGCGTCGACGCGGTGTCGTCGAAATATCGCGGCGCGCAGGGACTCGATCCCGAGTTCATCAAGAAGCTGGAGAAGCAGTTCGGCTTCGACAAGCCGGCCTACGAGCGCTTCGGGCTGATGCTGTGGAACTACGTCCGCTTCGACTTCGGCAAGAGCTACTTCCGCGACATCGGCGTGTTGCAGCTCATCAAGGAGAAGCTGCCGGTGTCGATGTCGCTCGGCATCTGGATGACGCTGCTCACCTATCTCATCTCGATCCCGCTCGGCATCCGCAAGGCGGTCGAGGACGGGTCGCGCTTCGACATGTGGACGTCGAGCGTCATCGTCATCGGCTACGCCATCCCCGGCTTCCTGTTCGCGATCCTGCTCATCATCCTCTTCGCCGGCGGATCGTTCCTCGACTGGTTTCCGCTGCGCGGCCTCATCTCTGACAATTTCTGGCAACTGCCGTGGTACGCCAAGATCGGCGACTACTTCTGGCACCTGACGCTGCCGATCATCTCGATGGCGCTCGCCGCCTTCGCGACGATGACGCTGCTGACGAAAAACTCCTTCCTCGACGAAATCCGCAAGCAATACGTGCTGACCGCGCGCGCCAAGGGCTGCTCGTCGAACCAGGTGCTGTACGGCCACGTGTTCCGCAACGCGATGCTGATCGTCGTTGCCGGCTTTCCTGGCGCCTTCGTCTCGGCCTTCTTCACCGGCTCGCTGCTGATCGAGACCATCTTCTCGCTCGACGGCCTCGGCCTGCTCGGCTTCGAGAGCGTGCTCAACCGCGATTATCCGGTGGTGTTTGCGACGCTCTACATTTTCTCGCTCGTCGGCGTGGTGGTGAACCTGATCTCCGATCTCACTTACACGTGGATCGATCCCCGCATCGATTTCGAGTCGCGGGAGGTGTGATGGCGGGCGGACGAAATCAGTTGTTCGTCATGGCCGGGCTTGTCCCGGCCATCCACGCCTGTCTTCGGCGTTCAAGCAAGACGTGGACCCCCGGGACAAGCCCGGGGGTGACGGAGAGTGGGGCAGCCTGATGGACGTGCGCGCGGGCATTCCGTCGCAGGACACGCAGCCGGGCGGCGTGGCCGGGAAGGCCGTGCCGCCGCGGCGGCGCTGGATCGCGATCTCGCCGATCAACAAGCGCCGCTGGGAGAACTTCAAGGCCAACCGGCGGGGCTACTGGTCGCTGTGGCTCTTCCTCGCGCTGTTCCTGATCTCGCTGTTCGCCGAGTTCATCGCCAACGACAAGCCGATCTTCATCGAAGTCAACGGCCGGATGTTCGTGCCGGCGGTCGTCACCTATCCCGACACGGCCTTCTCGAAGACCGAGGACCCGATGCTGTTCGGCACCGCCGCCGACTATCGCGATCCTTACCTGATGGGCTTGATCGAGAAGGAGCACGGCCTCGTCGTCTGGCCGCTGATCCGCTTCTCCTACAACACGCAGGTGTCGCACCCGCCGTCGCCGTTTCCGTCGAAGCCGACCTGGATGCTGACCAAGGCGGATTGCGATTGGGCGGCCGCGCACAATTTCGCCAAATGCGGCGCGCTCGAATACAACTGGCTTGGCACCGACGACGGCGGCCGCGACGTCTTGGCGCGGCTGATCTATGGCTTCCGCATCTCGGTGCTGTTCGGCCTGTGCCTGACCATCGTCTCCTCGATCATCGGCGTCGCCGCCGGCGCGGTGCAGGGCTATTTCGGTGGCTGGGTCGACCTCCTGTTCCAGCGCTTCATCGAGATCTGGACCTCGATCCCGTCGCTCTACCTGCTGCTGATCATCTCCTCGGTGCTGGTGCCGGGCTTTTTCGTGCTGCTCGGCATCTTGCTGCTGTTCTCCTGGGTGTCGCTGGTGCATCTGGTGCGCGCCGAATTCCTGCGCGGCCGCAATTTCGAGTACATCCAGGCGGCGCGCGCGCTCGGCGTGTCGAACGCCGTCATCATCTTCCGTCATCTGCTGCCGAACGCGATGGTGGCGACCATGACCTTCCTGCCGTTCATCCTGTCGTCCTCGGTAATGACGCTCACCGCGCTCGACTTCCTCGGCTTCGGCCTGCCGCCCGGTTCTCCGTCGCTCGGCGAATTGCTGTCGCAGGGCAAGGCCAACGTGCAGGCACCGTGGCTCGGCCTGACCGGCTTCTTCTCCATCGCCATCATGCTGTCGCTCTTGATCTTCATCGGCGAGGCGGTGCGCGACGCGTTCGATCCGCGAAAGACATTCAGATGAGTAAGGTTTGTCGATGACCGAACCGCTTCTCTCCATCCGCGATCTGTCAGTCGCCTTCGGTCACGGCGCGCGCGAGGTGCTGGCGGTCGACCGCGTGTCGTTCGACATCGGCAAGGGCGAGACGGTGGCGCTGGTCGGTGAATCCGGCTCCGGCAAATCGGTCACCGCCCTGTCGGTGATGAAGCTGCTGCCGTATCCCGCCGCGCATCACCCCTCCGGCGCGATCTCGTTCAAGGGCCAGCAGCTCCTGACCATGTCCGAGCGCGACATCCGCCATGTCCGCGGCAACGACATCACCATCATCTTTCAGGAGCCGATGACGTCGCTCAACCCGCTGCACACGATCGAGAAGCAGATCGCCGAGATCCTGCTGCTCCATCGCGGCATGACGGGCGAAGCCGCGCGCAGCCGCATCGTTTCGCTGCTCGGCGAGGTCGGCATCCCCGATCCGGAAACGCGCCTCGGCGCCTATCCGCACCAGCTCTCCGGCGGCCAGCGCCAGCGCGTGATGATCGCAATGGCCCTGGCAAATGAGCCGGACCTGCTGATCGCCGACGAGCCGACCACCGCGCTCGATGTCACCGTGCAGGCGCAGATCCTGAAGCTGCTCAAGGACACGCAAGTGCGCCTCGGCATGTCGATGCTGTTCATCACCCACGACCTCGGCATCGTGCGCAAGCTCGCCGACCGCGTCTGCGTCATGAACCACGGCAGGATCGTCGAGCAGGGCGCGGTCGAGCGCGTGTTCACCGCGCCCGAGCACGCCTACACCAAGGCGTTGCTTGCCGCCGAGCCGAAGCCCGACCCCGCGCCGCCGCGGCCGGAGGCGCCGGTGGTGGTCAAGACCGACGATTTGAAAGTGTGGTTTCCGATCAAGCGCGGCGTGCTGCGCAAGGTCGTCGGCCACATCAAGGCGGTCGACGGCATCTCGGTCGAATTGCGCAAGGGCGAGACGCTCGGCGTCGTCGGCGAGTCGGGCTCCGGCAAGACCACGCTCGGCCTCGCCATTTTGCGGCTGATCTCCTCGAACGGGCCGATCGTGTTCATGGGCAACACCATCCAGGGCCTGAAGTTCAAGGAGATGCGGCCCTATCGCCGCGACATGCAGATCGTCTTCCAGGACCCGTACGGCTCGCTGTCGCCGCGCATGTCGGTCGCCGACATCGTCGAGGAGGGCCTGCGCGTGCACCACCCGCGCCTCTCGATCGAGGAACGCGAGCAGCACGTGATCGCCGCCCTCGCCGACGTCGGTCTCGATCCGGGCACGCGCGACCGTTATCCGCACGAATTCTCCGGTGGCCAGCGTCAGCGCATCGCGCTCGCCCGCGCGCTGGTGCTGGGGCCGACCTTCATCGTGCTCGACGAGCCGACCTCGGCGCTCGACATGCTGATCCAGGCGCAGATGGTCGATCTCTTGCGCGACCTGCAGAAGAAGCGCGACCTGACCTACATGTTCATCTCGCACGACCTGCGCGTGGTAGCGGCGCTGGCGAGCCGGCTCATCGTGCTGCGCGGCGGTAAGATGGTGGAGGAGGGCGCGGCGGCCGACCTGTTCAAGCATCCGAAGACCGACTACACGCGCGCGCTGTTCGCCGCCGCCTTCAACCTGGAGACCGCGCCGTCCGGCGTCGTGGCGCAATGAGCGCGATGCTCGTCGCGGTTGACGGCGATCTTGCCGGTCCCTGGACGCAGGCCTTCCGCAAGCAGCCCGGCGCAATCGTGCGGGCCTGGCCGGACGATCTCGGCGACCCGCGCGAGATCGACATCGCCTGCGTCTGGCGCGCTCCGCACGGCCTGCTCGCGACGCTGCCGAACCTGAAGCTGATCGTCAATCTCGGCGCCGGCGCCGATTACCTGCTCGCCGATGCGTCGCTGCCCGATGTGCCGATCGTGCGCGCCGCCGATCCAGACCTCAGCATGCGCGTCACCGAATACGCCGTGCTGCATACGCTGCGCTATCATCGCCGCCAGCCGCTCTACAATGCGCAGCAGCGCGCCCGCATTTGGAAGGTGCACGAGCAGCCGGCGGCGAGCGAGGTCAATGTCGGCGTCATGGGCCTCGGCGTCATCGGCGCGGAAGCCGCGCGCGTGCTGGCGCGCATCGGCTTCAAGGTTGCCGGCTGGAGCGCGAGCCCAAAGATCATCGACGGGATCGAGACCTTCCACGGCGCCGCCGGGCTCGATCCCTTCCTCGCCCGCACCGAAATCCTGATCTGCCTGCTGCCGCTGACGCCGGCGACCGGGGGCATCCTCGACGGCACGGTGTTCCGGAAGCTCAGGCGCGACGGTGCCGCCGGCGGCGCGTTCCTCATCAATGCCGGGCGCGGGCCATTGCAGATCGACGCCGACATCCTCGCCGCGCTTGGCGACGGCACGCTCGCCGGCGCGACGCTCGACGTGTTCCCGGAGGAGCCGCTGCCGCCGTCGAGCGCGCTTTGGACGCATCCGAAGGTCACGGTGACGCCGCACAATGCCGGCGACATATTGCCCGACATCCTTGCCGCGCAAGTCATGCGCCAGATCGCCCGCCTCGAACGCGGCGAGGCGCTGCAAAATCTCGTCGACCGCAGGCGCGGCTATTAACCGGGCGCGCGCTCTCACTCATTCGTGATTCGCGGTTTACTACTCCGCCCTGCATGACGGCGCACCCGCAGCCGCAGCGAGCCGCCATGCCCCTCCTTGCACGCCTTCTCGCCGCCTTCCTCGTTCTCGCGCCGTTCGCGGCGCAGGCCGACGAGGGCTATTACCCGATCAAGGCCGACGACGGCGAGATCATCGCCAACCATCGCGTGCCGGTCGAGATCGAGAGCCGCATCGAGGAGACGCCGGGCATCGTCGTCGTCGGAAATCCGGAGGGCGACGTGACGCTCGTCGAGTTCTACGACGTCAACTGCCCGTTCTGCCGCGCCGCCTCGCCCGACATCGCAGCGATGCTGAAAGGCAACCCCGAGCTCCGGCTCGTGCTGGTGCCGTTCCCGGTCTTCGGCATCCCCTCGATCCAGGGCACGCGCGTCGAACTCGCCGTGGCGAAACTCACCTCGGCGTCGAACTTCTACAAATTCCACCGCATGCTCGACGCGGACCGCGGCGTCGTCGACGGCGCCCGCGCGCTCGCTGCGGCCAAGGCCGTCGGGCTCGATCCGCAGTCAGTGCTCACGGCCGCCAACGACGACAAGCTCGCCGGCGTCATGACCGCGCACCTGAAACTTGGCGACGATCTCGCCATCCAGGCGACGCCCGGCTTCGTCATCAAGGGCGTCGCGCTGGTCGGCTATCCGGGGCCGAAAGCCATGGCGAAGATCATCGCCTCGGTCGAGAAGTGCGGCGCGGTGATGTGCGAGTGAGGCAGCCGTAGCCCGTCATGGCCGGGCTTGTCCCGGCCATCCACGCTTTGGACTGTCTCAGCAAGGAAGGCGTAGATGCCCGGCACAAGGCCGGGCATGACGCTGAAACGTGTTGTGCGGTCGTTGCCTTATGCCGCCAGTTTCAAAATCTTCCGCGCCTCGGCCGTTGTCGCCGGACGGCGTCCGTATTCCGCGCACAGCTCCGCCACGCGCTTGACCAATGCCGCGTTCGACGGCGCCAGCTTGCCGCTGGCGTCCCAGCGGATGTTGTCTTCCAGTCCGGTGCGGCAGTGGCCGCCGGCTTCGAGCGACCAGCGGTTCAATTCCAGTTGGCCCTTGCCGATGCCGGCGCCGGTCCAGGTGGCGTCGGGCGCCAGCCGCTTCAACGTCGCGACGTAGAAATCGAACGTCGCCCTGTCGACCGGCATGGCGTTCTTCACGCCCATGACGAACTGCACGTGCAGCGGCCCCTTGATCTTGCCTTCCTTCTCCATCTTCACCGCCTGCCAGATCATCGACAGGTCGAAGGCTTCGATCTCCGGCTTGACGTTGTGCTTGATCATTTCCGACGCGAGCCAGTCGACCAATTCCGGCGAGTTCTCGTAGACGCGCGTCGGGAAATTGCACGAGCCGGTCGACAGCGACGCCATGTCGGGCGCGAGCGGCAGCATGCCGCCGCGCTCGCGGCCGTTGCCGGAGCGGCCGCCGGTCGAGAGCTGGATGATCATGCCGGGGCAGTGCTTCTTCAGCCCCTCGACGAGGCGTCCGAAACGCCCGGGATTGGACGTCGTGGTGCCGTCGTCGTTGCGCACGTGGCAGTGCGCCAGCGTCGCGCCGGCCTCGAACGAGGCGTGCGTCGACTCAATCTGCTCCTCGACCGTGATCGGAACCGCGGGATTGTCCTTCTTGGTCGGCACCGATCCGGTGATCGCCACGGTGATGATGCACGGGGTCGTCATGCCTTGTCCTCCCAGGTCGTGTCCGGCTTACAGCCGCTTGACGGCGCTGACCTTATGTCCCGCCGCGCCGATGCGCGCAACCGCATCGGCGGTGGGCTCCGTCGCTACCATCATGTGAAAAGCGTTGGCGTGGACCAGCGTCTTCGCATCGCGCGCGATGGCGACGTGGCCTTTCCAGAACACCAGGTCACCGCGCGCGAGGTCCTCGATCGCGACAAGACGGCCGAGCGCCTGCTCCTGCATGTCGCTGTCGCGCGGCGCGCTGATCCCGGCGGCGGCGAGCGCCACCTGCACCAGGCCGGAGCAGTCGATGCCGAGCGAGGTCTTGCCGCCCCAGAGATAAGGCGCGCCGAGCAGCATCTCGGCGACGGCGACGTAGTCCTTGTAGGTCGCCGACAGCGGCGCGATGTGCCCGGACGGGATGTGCCAGCCGTTGTGCGTGACCGAGAACGGCTCGTCCTGCCGCGCCACCGCGATGCCGGCGCCCATCGGCAGCGCGGCGAGCGGCGGCAGCTTGATGTTCGCCGCCGGGAAGCAGAGCGTGCGCGGCACGATGACCTTGTGCGTCGGCATCGCGCCGGGCGTCGCCAGCGCGTTGGCCGGCAGCCAGCCGACGTACTTGTCGGTCTCGAGCTGGCCCCAGGCCCAGCCTTCCTCGGTCGTCTCGTAGACCGTGACGCGCTCGCCGTGGAGCGCCTGCGTGTCGAGCGCGGCGTCGGGCGCGGGTGCATGGCGCAGGTCGGCGATCGGATCGATCACCTCGTAGAACGTGCCCTCGGTGAATCGCGCGGCCTCGACCTGCCCGCGCAGATGGCTCGCGGCGAGGTCGGGACGGAACGCGTTGGTGCGTTTGTCGAGCGGCATCAGCCGTATCGCTTGGTGAGCAGCGCGTAAAGCGCGCGCGCCGACTGCAATTCGCCGCCCTCCGGCCGTCCCGGCTTCGCCGCCGTGTTCCATGCGAACACGTCGAGATGCAGCCATGATTTCGCGGTCACGAACTTGCGCAGGAACAAAGCCGCGGTGATGGCGCCGCCCTGGCCGCCGCTCGAGACGTTGTTGGTATCGGCCACCTTCGAATCGAGCATGGCCTCGTAGGGCTTCCACAACGGCAGCCGCCACACCGGATCCTGCTCGGCAAGGCCGCTGCGGGTCAGTTCGCCGGCGAGTCTGTCGTCGTCGGTGAAGGCCGCCGGCAAATCCGGCCCGAGCGCGACGCGGGCCGCGCCGGTGAGCGTTGCGAAATCGGCGATCAGCGCGGGCTTTTCTTCGTCGGCGAGCGACAATGCGTCGGCAAGCACGAGGCGCCCCTCGGCGTCGGTGTTGCCGATCTCGACGGTGAGGCCATTGCGCGAGCGGAAGATGTCGCGCGGCCGGAAGCTGGCGCCGGAGATGGAGTTCTCGACCGCCGGGATCAACACACGCAGCCGCACCTTGAGCTTGCGCGCCATGATCATGTGCGCGAGGCCGAGCGCGGTGGCCGCGCCGCCCATGTCCTTCTTCATGTTGAGCATCGACGCGTCGGGCTTGATGTCGAGCCCGCCGGTGTCGAAGCATACGCCCTTGCCGACCAAGGTCACCTTCGGATGGCTTGCCTTGCCCCAGGTGAAGTCGATCAGCCGCGGCGCGCGCGGCGATCCCATGCCGACGGCATGGATCAGCGGAAATTTCTTCTCGATGTCGGCGCCGATGGTGACGCCGAACTTCGCGCCGTGTTGCTTCGCCAGCGCCCGCGCCGCCGCCTCGAGCTCGGCCGGCCCCATGTCGTTCGACGGCGTGTTGATGAGATCGCGCGCCAGCGCCACGCCCTCGGCGATGCGCGTGAGATCGTCGCCGTCGACGCCTTTCGGCACGACGAGCTTGACCTCGTTCGCTTCGGCCTTGCGGTAGCGCGTGAACTGGTAACTGCCGAGCGCGAACGACAGCGCCGCAAGCCGCGCGTCATGCGGCGCATTGGCAAAGCGGTAAGTGCCGGCCGGCAGCGCCGCCACGAGCTGCGCCGGGCGAAAGAGGTCCTTCACGCCGGCGTCCGCCGCCTCGATGCCGAACAGCACGGCGCCGAAGCCGCTGTCCGCGCCCGGCACGATCAAATGCCGCCCCGGCCTGGCCTTGAACCCGGCGGCTTTCGCGAAAGCCGCCCCGGCCTTGCCGAGCGCCTTCAGCGTCGCGGCCTCATTCGCCGCGTTGACGAAATGGATCGGCGTCGCCGCAGCGGCAGACTTCACATAGACGGGATGCATGCTTACTCCGCGGCGTCGCGTAAATCGGTCTTTGGCCGATAGCCGTCGCGCGTCTGCGGCAGCTTCCAGCCGAGCATTTTTCCGGCGACGAGCGTGCGCAGCACCTGCGCCGTGCCGCCGCCAATGGTGAACATGCGCACGTCGCGCGCCATGCGCTCCAGGGGAAACTCGCGGCCGTAGCCGCGCGCGCCGAACATCTGCAGCGCGTCGTTGACGATTTTGATCGCGTTCTCCGACGCGAAGATCTTCGCCTGCGCCGCCAGCATCGGATCGGGAAAGGCGCTGCCGTCCGGTCCGCGCGAGCGCGCCGCCGTGTACAGCATCAGCCGCGACGCGGTGAGCGCAACCTGCATGTCGGCCAGCATCCATTGCAGGCCCTGGAATTCGCCGATCGGCCTTCCGAACTGCTCGCGCGTCTTCACCCAGCCGAGCGCGTGTTCGAGCGCGCCGGCGGCGATGCCCATCGCCACCGTGCCGGCGCCGACGCGCTGGCTGTTGTAGGCGTTCATCAGTTCGGCGAAGCCGCGGCGGAAGCCGGACGGCGGCATCACCACCATGTCGGCCGGCACTTCGAGGTCCTCGAAGGCGAGCTCGCCCTCGGGCATGCCGCGCAGGCCCATCGTCTGCTCACGCTTGACGAAGCGGAGGCCTTTCGCCTCGTCGCGCACGGCGAGGAAGCCGCCGATGCCGAGGTCGGCGCCTTGCTCGTCGAACACCCGCGCGAAAATGAGATGCAGCCGCGACACGCCGGCGCCGGTGATCCAGTGCTTGCGGCCGTTGACGATGTACGTGCCGCCGCGCTTGTCGGCGCGCGTCGTCATGCTTGTCGCGTCGGAGCCGGCGTCCGGCTCGGTGATGCAGATCGCCGGCTTGTCACCCTTGAGCACGAGCGCGGCGGCGAGTTTCTTCTGCGCCTCGCTGCCATAGGCCATCACCGTCGAGATCGCGCCCATATTGGTTTCGACCACGATGCGCGCGGTGACGGTGCAGGCCTTGGCCACCTCCTCGGTCACCAGCACGGCGTCGAGGAAGGAGCGGTCCTGCCCGCCATAGGCCTTGGGGATGGTCATGCCGGTGAAGCCGGCCTTGGCCAGCGCTTCGACCATGTCCCAGGGGTATTCGCCGTCGGCGTCGATGACGGCCGCGCGCGGCCGCACGACGCGGTCGGCAAACTCGCGCGCCTTGGCCTGCAACGCGCGCTCGGCGGGGGAGAGAAGGGGGTCCATGACTGCGTTTATAGCGTCCAGTGGGCCGATCGGCGAGGCAGGGAGGGGGTCCGTTAACCACCCGTTAGGGTTAACCTTTTATTGCAGGGGGACCGGCCTTTAGCCCCCGGACCCGAATGTCGCCCCGCGCCGCGCGCCTCATCGCCACCTCCGCTATCGCCGCCGCGCTGGCGCTCTCCGCCGCCGGCTGCAACACCGTCAACGGCCCCGAGACCACCGGCTCGATCGGCTCGTCGAGCATGGCCAGCGCCTCGCGCAGCGAGGCCGACTGGCGCGCCTCGCTCGACACCTGGGGCCAGCGCTACCGCGAGAACCCGGCCGACGCCGCGGCCGCCATCGCCTATGCCCGCGCGCTGCGCGCCACCGAGCAATATACGCAGGCCGCCGCCGTGCTGGAGCAGGCGACGATGCGCAATCCGCATTCGATGCCGCTCATCGGCGCCTACGGCCGCGCGCTTGCCGACACCGGCCAGTATGCGCAGGCGCTGGAGGCGCTGGAGAAGGCGCACACGCCCGACAATCCCGACTGGCGCGTGCTCAACGCCGAGGGCGCGGTGCTCGACCAGATGGGCCGCCACGCCGAGGCGCAGCGCCACTACGAGGCCGCGCTGAAGATCGTGCCCGGCGAGCCGTCGGTGCTGTCCAATCTCGGCCTCTCCTATGCGCTCACCAAGCGCTTGAAGCAGGCCGAGGCGACGTTGCGCCAGGCCGCGGACAGCCAGAACGCGGGGCCGAAGGTGCGGCAGAACCTCGCGCTCGTCGTCGGGCTCGAAGGCCGCTTCGACGAGGCCGAGCGCATCGCGCGCGCCGACCTGCCGCCGGCGGAAGCCGACGCCAACGTCACCTATCTGCGCGCCATGCTGGCGCAGCAGAAGGACTGGAAGAAGCCTGGCCGGAAAATCGGCATCCGCCCCGACGCGGGGACGTGAGCCCAGCCGGCGGATTACGCTTCGCTAATCCGCCCTACATCCGCGCCGGACCCCGTAGGGCGGATTAGCGCAGCGTAATCCGCCATAAGCGGCAAATCGTGATCCACGCTATACAATCCGGCCATGCCGAATTATCGCCGAGCCTTCATTCCGGGCGGGTGCTGGTTCTTCACCGTCAACCTGCTCGACCGCAGGCGGACGCTACTGGTCGATCAAATCGACGTGCTGCGCGATGCGGTCGCGTCGGTGCGCCGGCGCTATCCATTCGACGTCGGCGCTTTCGTCGTTCTTCCGGATCACCTTCATGCCGTGCTGACGTTGCCACCGGACGACGCTGACTTTTCGACGCGATGGCGCCTGATCAAGACGCATTTCGCAAAGGCTTTGCCGAAGCGCGAGCGTTTGAGTCGTGTCCGCGTGGCGCGCAATGAACGCGGAATCTGGCAGCGTCGTTTTTGGGAGCATCTCATCCGCGACGAGACCGACTACGCGCGGCATATTGAGTATTGCTATATTAATCCCGTGAAGCATGGTCTGGTTGCGCGCGTTCAGGATTGGCCGCATTCGTCGTTTCATCGCGACGTGCAACGCGGAATTTTCCCACTCGACTGGTCTGGAGATATCGGTGCGATCGGCGAGTTCGGCGAGGCACCATAGGGCGCAATAGCGAGGCGAATTGAGCCGTGTTGTGCGTCGTTGAAGAAGTGGCGGATTACGCTTCGCTAATCCGCCCTACGAGCGGCCCGCGCGCCTCAACCCCCCGCGCGGACGGCGATCACCTTGATCACCGCCGGGCCGAGGATGACCACGAACAGCACCGGCAGGAAGAACAGGATCATCGGCACGGTCAGCTTCGGCGGCAGGCCGGCGGCCTTCTTCTCGGCTTCCGACATGCGCATGTCGCGGTTTTCCTGCGCCATCGTGCGCAGCATCGTCGACAAAGGCGTGCCGTAGCGTTCCGCCTGCTGCAAGGCCATGCACACCGACTTCACGCCGTCGAGGTCGGTGCGCTTGGCGAGGTTCTCGTAGGCCTGGCGGCGGTCGGGCAGGTAGGACAACTCCGCCGTCGTCAGTGTCAACTCCTCGGCCAGCGCCACCGACTGCGAGCCGACCTCCTCGCTGACCTTGCGAAACGCAGCCTCGATCGACATGCCGGATTCCACGCAGATCAGCAATAGGTCGAGCGTGTCGGGGAAGGCGCGCCTGATCGAGAGCTGCCGCTTCTGGATCTTGCTTTTGAGCAGCATCAGCGGCAGGTGCATGCCGAGATAGGCGGCGCCGATGCAGAAGCCGAGTTTGACCGAGGTCGGATAATCGAGCTTGAGCACGACGAACACGTAGAACGCCGTGAACACGAAGGCGGCGACCGGCGTCACCATGCGGAAGAACAGGTAGGTGACATAGGGCGCCTGGCCGCGGTAGCCGGCCTGGACCAGCTTCAGCCGCGCCTCTTCCTGGCCGACCCATTTGGTCAGGTTGAACTGGTCGACGATCCGCTGGATGTACTGCTTCGGCGACTGGCGCAGCGTGACCTTCTGCTTCTCCTGGTTCATCCGCTCGCGCTCACGCTGGCGAATCTTCTCGCGCTCGAGCGCGACCGAGCGCATCCGCCTCTGCAGCGGATCGGCGAACACCAGCGGCATCGCCAAAGTCAGCACGGTCGCCGCCGCGGCGACGGCGGCGAGCACCATCGTCAGCGTCTGGGTGTTGATCGCGTTCTCGAGCAGGCTGATCATGGCGGCGGCGCGGTTCCGGTCAGAAGTCGAAATTGATCATCTTCTTCATCACCAGCACGCCCATCGACATCCAGACGGCGGACGCCGCCAGCATCAGATGGCCGAGCGAGTCGGTGAAGAGAAGCGTGATGTAGTCGTGGCTGGTGATATAGACGAGGAGCATCACGCACAGCGGCAGCGCGCCGATGATGGAGGCGGAGGCCTTCGCCTCCTGCGACATGGCGCGGATCTTGGCCTTCATCTTCTTGCGGTCGCGCAGCACCCGCGACAGGTTGCCGAGCGCTTCCGACAGATTGCCGCCTGCCTTCTGCTGGATGCCGACGACGATGGCGAAGAAATTGGCTTCCGCGACAGGGGTGCGCTCGTAGAGCTTGCCGCAGGCTTCCCCGAGCGGCATGCCGACCGCCTGCGTGTCGACGATGACGCGGAACTCCGACTTGATCGGCTCCGGCGCCTCGGTGGTGATCATCTTCATGCAGTCGAGCAGCGGCAGGCCGGCCTTGACGCCGCGCACGATAATGTCGACGGCGTCGGGGAAAGCCTCGAGGAATTTCAGCTCGCGCCGCTTCTTCAGGTACGACAGCAGCCAGCGCGGCACGCCGAAGCCGCCGGCAAAGCCGATCGCGACCGCGGGCAGCAGGCCGGGCCCGACGATGAAGGCGACGAAGAACAGGCCGAAGCCGATACCGGCCGAGATCAGGATGAACTGCTTCTTCGTCCACGACAGGCCGGCCTGCGCGATCTTGGTGGTGATACTGAGCTTGGCCTTCTTCTGCCGCTCCTCGAATTCCTTGAGCGTGTTCTCGATGGCGTCGCGGCGCGCTTTCGGCTGGCCGCGAACGGTGCGCGCGGCCGGCTCGGTGCGGGCGACGCTGGCGCGCCGCTTCTCGGCCTGCTTCTCGCCGGACAGTATCGGATAGAGGAACACGTAGGCGACGCCGCCAACCGCGACCGCCGCCAGGAATGCCATCGCCATCATGTTCATGGCTTAGGGCCTCCGCTCACGCCTTCAATTCCGCGTTCGCCGCTTCCGCGGCATCGAGCGCCGTCGCCAGCCGCTGCTCCTCGCCGTAATAGCGGGCGCGGTCCCAGAAGCGCGGCCGGCCGATGCCGGTCGAGCGGTGGCGGCCGACGATGTTGCCCTTCGCGTCCTCGCCCAGCATGTCGTAGACGAACAGGTCCTGGGTGATGATGACGTCGCCTTCCATGCCCATCACCTCGGTGATGTGCGTGATGCGGCGCGAGCCGTCGCGCAGCCGCGCCGCCTGTATGACGACGTCGATGGAGGCGGTGATCATCTCGCGGATGGTCCGCGACGGCAGCGAGAAGCCGCCCATCGTGATCATGGATTCGCAGCGCGACAGCGCCTCGCGCGGATTGTTGGCGTGCAGCGTGCCCATCGAGCCGTCGTGGCCGGTGTTCATCGCCTGCAACAGGTCGAAGGCTTCCGGTCCGCGCACTTCGCCGACGATGATGCGTTCCGGCCGCATGCGCAGGCAGTTCCTGACCAGGTCGCGCATCGTCACCTGGCCCTCGCCCTCGAGGTTGGGCGGGCGCGTTTCCAGGCGCACCACGTGCGGCTGCTGCAATTGAAGCTCGGCCGCGTCCTCGCAGGTGATGATGCGCTCGTCGTCGTCGATGAACTGCGTCAGGCAGTTCAGCAGTGTCGTCTTGCCGGAGCCGGTGCCGCCGGACACGCGGCAGTTGACGCGGCAGCGGCCGATGATGCTGAGGATCTCGGCGCCCTGCTGCGTGATGGTGCCGAACTTGACCAGCTGATCGAGCGTCAGCTTGTCCTTCTTGAACTTGCGGATGGTGAGCGCGGGGCCGTCGATCGCCAGCGGCGGCACGATGGCGTTGACGCGCGATCCGTCCGGCAAGCGCGCGTCGCAGATCGGCGAGGCTTCGTCGACGCGGCGGCCGATCTGGCTGACGATGCGCTGGCAGATGTTCAGGAGCTGCTGGTTGTCCCTGAAGCGGATGCCGGTGCGCTGGATCTTGCCCTGGACTTCGATATAGACCGTGCCCGAGCCGTTCACCATGATGTCGGCGATGTCGTCGCGCGCGAGCAGCGGCTCGAGCGGGCCGAAGCCGAGAACGTCGTTGCAGATGTCGTCGAGCAGCTCTTCCTGCTCGGAGATCGACATCACGATGTTCTTGATCGCGATGATCTCGTTGACGATGTCGCGGATTTCCTCGCGCGCCGAATCGGCGTCGAGCCGCGCCAGTTGCGACAGATCGATGGCCTCGATCAGCGCGCCGAAGATCGTCGACTTGGTCTCGTAATAGGCCTCCGACCGCCGCGCATCGATGGCGTTCGGCACCATCTGCACCGAAGCGGGGTTGCGCGTCGGCGAGGGCGCCGAGACGAGCGGCGCGCCGAGGCCGGCGGAGGGGAAGGGGGTGCGGCCGGTTTCGACGGGGGCCGCGGGAGCCGCCATCGGCGCGGTCGGCGGCGCGTCGTGCTGCGGCAGAGGCTGCGCCGCCTCGGACGCAACGCGCGGCGCCGGCGCTGCCGCCGGTGCATGGGTCTCGTTGCTGCCGCTACGCTTGCCGAACACGTCAGTGGAACTCCAGACCTACCTTCACGCGGACTTCTTACGCAGCTTCGCCAGCAGCGGCGTCAGCAGGCCCGAGCGGGCACGCTTGGCTTCGGCGCGGCCGGTCAGCACCTGGGCGAGCTGACGCACCATCTCCGCCGTCTTATGGCCCGACGACACTTCGGCGATCATCTGCCCGTTATTGGCGGCGGTGCCGAACAGTTGCGGCTCGAACGGGATGACCGCGAGCGGCTGGTCCTCGAGCGCCTTGGCGAAATCGGCGGGCGTGATTTCCGGCCGCTTCGGCACGCCGGCCTGGTTGAGGCAGTAATAGGGATGGCGGTCGTTCGGCCGCGCCACGCGCAGCAGATCGACCATGTTCTTGGCGTTGCGCAGGTTGGCGAGGTCGGGCGCGGCGACGATGAGGATGTCATCGGCGCTGACCAGCAGGCGGCGCGTCCAGCCGGACCACTGATGCGGCACGTCGAGGACGATGCACGGCACCGAATTGCGCAGGGTGTCGATGATGGCGTCGAAGGACTCCGCGCCGAAGTCGTAGACGCGTTCGAGCGTCGCCGGCGCGGCCAGCAGGCTGAGGTGATCCGTGCACTTTGACAGCAGACGGTCGACGAAGCCGCCGTCGATGCGGTCCGGCGAGAACACCGCGTCGGCGATGCCCTGCGGCGGGTCCTGGTTGTAATCGAGGCCTGCGGTGCCGAACGCCAGATCGAGGTCGGCGACGACCGAATCGACGCCGAAGTCGGCGCCGATGGCGTAGGCGACGTTGTGCGCGATGGTCGACGCGCCGACGCCGCCCTTGGCGCCGACCACGGCGATGATGCGACCGACGGGCTTGGCGTCCGGCGCCGAATAGAGGCCGCAGATCGAGCGCACCACGTCGATGGTGCCGACCGGCGCGATCAGGTAGTCGGACACGCCGCGGCGGGTGAGCTCGCGGTAGAGCGTCACGTCGTTGATGCGGCCGATGACCATGACGCGCGTGCCGGCGTCGCAGACTTCGGCGAGCTGGTCGAGGCCGCCGAGAATCTCGTCGGCGCGCGTATCGGCCTCGATGACGATGACGTTCGGCGTCGCCGACGAGCGATAGGCCTCGATGGCGGCGGCGATGCCGCCCATCTGGATCTTGACGTGCGCCTTGGCGAGCCGCCGGTCCTCGCCGGCCGCCTGGACGGCGGCGGCGGTCTCGACCGTCTCGCAGAAGGCCTGCACCGACACCCTCGGTGCCGGCGCGATGTGATCCTCGCCCGCGGGCAGCTCCGCGGCGGCGGGCAGGCCCTGCTCTTCGGCGACGGCGACTTGATACGCGTTCTTGATCATTTTCCGAGATCGCTGATCTTGCCCTTGTCGTAATCGCTGTAGCTGCCGGACGGGCTCTGGCCCGTGCGCCACTTGTCGATCGCGACGGAACGGCGCGGTTGATAGCCGGGGCCTTCGCCGCGCGGCTGCACCAGGTCGGCGGGATTGGCGACCATGGCGGCGAGGTTGCGCTGGGTGGCGCAGCCGAGATTCCAGTACGGGTTGTTGCTGAAGTCGTCACCGTCGGCCGAGGGGCCGAGGTCCTTCGGCCACACGCCGCACGGTCCGGCTTCCGCCATCAATTTGGAATAGCGCAGCTTGATGCTGGCGAGCGCCGCCGGTCCGGGCCGGTAGCCGCGCACGTAGACGGCCTTGGCGGGCACGCCGGAGGCGGCGAGGATCGAGTGCACCTCGCGCATCGAGTCGGCGGCGGCGCGGGCCGACGGGCCGGCCTGCGGCACGTCGATGATGACGCCGCTCGTTCCCTCGCGCCGCCACTGTTGCGCGAAGGCGAGCACGTCGGCGCGCTGCGGCGGCGTCAGGCCGCCGCGGTTGCGGCCGACGAAGATTTCCACGGCGCGGTCGCCCTCCCGCAGCGTGATCGGATGCCGCTCGCGGTAGTCGGCGGGATAAGGCGTTTCCTGCGCCACGGTCGTGTGCTGGTAGCAACCGCCGAGCAGCGCGGCGAGGCCTGCGATCGCGGCAAGCTGCGCGATCGGCCTGCCGCCGCGCCCGACGATCCTGTTTCGAAGGCGTGTCATGTGAGAATCGTCTCCGCCGCTCAATCGAGAATGAAACCGACTTTGCCGTGGTAGGTGCCCGCCGGCTTCGGCTCGGCCTTCTTCGCCGAGCCGTAGATGTGGTTGAAGCGGCCGAGCAGCACGGTCGAAGGGTCGCTGGCGTCGGCGAAGCCGTCATCCGGCCGCGACAGGTCCTTCTGCGCGACCGCGCGCACGATGTAAGGCGTCACCAGCACCATGAGCTCGGACTGGTGGTTGATGAAGTCGCGGCTCTTGAACAACGTGCCGAGCACCGGCACCTGCATCAGGCCGGGGATGCCGTCGATCGACTGCTGGCTCTGCTGCTGGATCATGCCGGCCATCGCCAGCGAGCCGCCGGACGGGATCTCGACCACGGTGTCGGCGCGGCGGGTGCGGATCGAGGGGATCGTCAGCGTCTGCGACGAGCCGGGCACCGACATGGTCATCGAATTCTGGTTCGAGAGGTCCGACACCTCGGTCATGACCTTCAGGCTGATGCGGCCTTCGCTCAGCACCACCGGCGTGAACATCAGCGACACGCCGAACTTCTTGAACTCGACCTGCGCCTGGCAGACCGGCGGCGACTTGGTGGTGTCGCACGACAGGCCGTTCGGGATCGGGAATTCGCCGCCGGCCATGAAGCTCGCGGTCTCGCCGGAGATCGCGGTCAGGTTCGGCTCAGCCAAAGTGCGGATGACGCCGGCGCGCTCCATCGCGCGCAAGGTCGTCTGCACGCTGGGGAAGCCGGTGGCGTTCTTCGCCGCGGCGCCGACCAGCGAGGAGCCCGACAGCGCCTGGCCGGTGGCCGAGAACGGGTTCGAGGTGTTGAAGTTCACCACCGCGGTGCCGTAGTTCAGGCTGCCGGATAGGTCGATGCCGAGCTGCTTGATGACGTCGCGCGAGACTTCCGCCACCGTCACCTTCAGCATCACCTGGTCGCGGCCGCGCACGGTGACGCCGTTGACCACCTGGTCGGGGCTGCCGACGAGCTTCGCCGCGATGTCGAAGGCCTGCTGCGCCTCGGCCGGGCTCGAAGCGGAGCCGGTGAGCATCACCGAGCGCTCGCCGACCCCCTCGATCCGGATGTCGGCGTCGGGCATCGCCTGCTTGAGCGCGGCGCGCACGCCGTTCAGGTCGCGCGTGACGGCGATGTCGAAGCCGGCGATCTGCCGGCCCTGCGCGTCGAAGAAGAAGATGTTGGTCTGCCCGACCTTGACGCCGATCAGGTAGACTCGGCGCGACGTGCGCACCACGGCGTTGGCGACGGCCGGATCGGCGACCAGCACATCCTTGATGTCGGACGGCAGATCGATGGCGACCGACTTGCCGATGCCGAGCGGAATAAAGCGCGAGGTCGCCTCGCTCGCCGCCACCTGGATGACGGGAACGTGCGCGTCGGCGGCCATCGCCGCGGTCGAAACGAGGCTCGTCGCGGCCAGCAGCGCCGCGAGCGAGACGGTGCGGATCAGGGAGCCGGTCGTCATGGCTGTCACGTCTCCTCGTTCCTTCACCGGCCGGAATTCGTGCCGACGCCGAAGCGCACGACATTGATGCCGCCGCGCGGAGCGTCCTCGTCAGGCTTGTCGTTCTTCGAGGCATCGGCGATCGAGCGCAGCGCCAGCGCCAGCGTGCCGGTGCGCTGCGCCAGCGCCAGCGTTTCCGCCTGGCCCGGCGTCAGTTCGAGCGTCGCGGTCTTGCCGACGACGACCTTCTGGCCGCCCTTCTCCTCGATGGTCTGGTCGATGGCGAGCACGCGCACATTGGTCAGCACGGTCTCGCTGGTCTGGCCGTCGCCGGTCTTGTCGGCGGTTTTCTTAGTCAGGATGACGTCGACGTGATCGTTCGGCAGGATGAAGCCGCCGGCGCCGGTCTCAGGCGAGATCTGTGTCGACACCGCGCGCATGCCGGCCGGCAGGATCGCCGCCATGAAGCCGGAGCCCTTGGCGTTGACCAGCTTGGCCTCGCGGATCGGCTCGCCCAGCACGAAGGGCGCGCGCGCGACTTCGCCGGCGAGATCCTGGATCGCGTTCGGCCGGTCGGTCCTGCGGATGAAATTGCCGGTGGCCGCGTTCGCGGGCCAGGCCTGCCACTGCACCTCGTTGGCGGTCAGCGGCGTGCCCATGCCGATGTCGGATTTCGCGACCAGGATGTCGACGGTATCGGCCTTGACCGCCGGCTTGACCTCGGGCGGCTTCTCCGATCGCCCGGCCAGCAATGCGGCGACGCCGCCGGCTCCGAGGGCGATGACGAGAACGGCAAGACGCGCGGCTTTCATACTCGACTCTCAAGCTCACTAAGCGGCCGAATCGGTCGCAAGGCACGTGGCGGCGCATGCGGCCGCGTGCACGGATTTCAGCAGGTAATGGTCAAGGTATGGTTAAGCAGCGGTATCTAAATCGAGTTAATGACTTATTGCCGCAGCTTCACGCCTCAAATCCCGAGCGCCGTCATCCATCCGGTGTGCGGATAGACGGTGAGCGCCGCCGCCGCCAGCGCGATGCCGTAGGGCACGCCGCCGGCCTGGTCGTGCAGCCGCTGAATCCACTCCTGCCGCGCCAGCACGTTCGGCAAAGGCAGCTTGCGGAACTGGAGCAGCAGCAAGGTCAGCGCGCCGCCGAACAGCGAGGCATAGATCATGTAGTCGAGCAGGTAGTCGAAGCCGAACCACAGCGCGGTCGCCGCCGCGAGCTTGGCGTCGCCGCCGCCGATCCAGCCGCGCGTGAAGAAGACGAAGGCGACGACCAGGACCAGCGCTGCCGCGGCCAGATGCATCCCCACCGCCGGAAGGCTCATGCCGGTCACCAGCGCCAGCAGCACGAAGCCGCCGGCCAGCGCCAGCGACAGCCGGTTGGAGATGGTCATCGTGAACAGGTCGCTCGAGGCCGCGAACGCCATCAGCGCCGGGAACAGGATGAGCCTGATCGCGTCCGTGAGCATTCTCTTCTCCGGCGGGGGCGAAGCGCCGTCCGCATGCGCCGACCAATACCCCGACACGCTTTACCTTTCGTAAACCGGCGTGCGGCGGCTACTTCAGCTGCGACGAAATGCTCGAGAATTTGGCGTTGAGCGTGGTGCCGAGGCCGTTGACGACGGCGATGATGGCGACCGCGATGCCGGCGGCGATCAGGCCGTATTCGATGGCGGTGGCGCCGGAGCAATCGCGGATCAAACGCAGAACGGCGGTTTTCATTTCTTAACGACTCCTTAACCTGGCGGGCGCGGCGGCTCCTCCGCGCGTGATATGGCGCCGGCAACGCGCGGCGCCAGAGCGCGTCGCGGCGGCCGCCGCCGCTGGTTAAGAATTGGTAAACGCATTCAAAAAATTGCAATTCGGCCGGATTGGCGTCGCGCGCTTCACGCCGCCTTAACCGCGGTGGATCGATACCAGCCGGAGCCAAACACGAGGCTGCGCGAGCCATGTTCCTGGAACTGTACGGCGTCCTCGAGGTCGCCGGCGAGACCGTCCTCAAGATCCTGCCGATCACCATCGTCCTCGGCGTCGTCTTCGCGGTGCTGACGCACTGGTCGGCCTGCAATCAGGTTGGGCCATGGTGGCGAAAGCGCGAGATCGTCACCGACCTGACCTACTGGTTCATGATCCCGCTCGGCGCGCGCTTCGTGCGCATCGGACTTTTGATCGTCGGCGCCGCGCTGTTCTTCAATATCCACGGCGCGCAGCCGCTGATGGACTTCTACGAGAACGGCCACGGGCCCCTGTCGCGCCTGCCGCTGTGGCAGCAGGCCATCATCTTTCTCGCCGCATCCGACTTCCTGATGTACTGGAATCACCGGCTCTTCCACGGCAGCTATTTCTGGAAATACCACGCCGTGCATCACTCCTCGGAGGAGCTCGACTGGATCTCTGCGGCGCGCTTCCACCCGATCAACCTGTTCCTCGGCAGCGTCGCGGTCGACGTCGCGCTGCTGCTCATCGGCATCTCGCCCAACGTGATGCTGTGGATCGGCCCGTTCACCACGGCGCATTCGGCCTTCGTGCACGCCAACCTGAAGTGGGATCTGGGGCCGTTCAAATACGTGCTGGCGAGCCCGGTCTTTCACCGCTGGCACCACACCGCGCTGGAGAAGGGCGGCAGCAAGAACTTCGCCAGCACCTTCCCGGTGCTCGATCTCATGTTCGGCACCTGGTACATGCCCAAGGACGAGCTGCCGCACGCCTACGGCATCGCCGACCGCAATTTCCCGACCGGTTTCGGCGAGCAGATGGTCTACCCGTTCCGGCAATAGGGCGGGCGTTTGGCGCATTCTTTGCACTTCGTTCACCTCTTTGCAGTCAAATCGCCGGAGGCGGGGTGACTGTGCCCGCGGGGCTTTTGTTCGCGTTCGTGTAGCGTATCGGAGAGTGCGATGTCGGCCGTGTATGGGCCTCAGTCCTGCCGCCGCCTGCGGCTTGCGGCGGCGTTCGCGCTGGCGCTCGGCGCAGCGTTCATCACCCCGGCTTTCGCCGACAATGTCAGCGTCAACGTCGACGAGGCGCGCATCATGCGCCTGCCCGACGGCGTCGCCACCATCGTCATCGGCAACCCGCTGATCGCCGACGCCACGCTGCAGCCCGGCGGCATCCTCGTTTTGACCGGCAAGGGCTACGGCGCCACCAACCTGATGGCGCTCGACCGCTCCGGCCGCGTGGTTCTCACCAAGAACATCGAGGTGATCGCGCCCAAGGGCGCGGACCTCGTCGTCGTCTATCGCGGCATGGAACGCGAGTCCTACAGCTGCGCGCCGGTGTGCGAGCGGCGCATCACGCTCGGCGACTCGGTGCCCTATTTCAACAGCGCGCTGGCGCAGAGCGGCACGCGCAACCGCGAGGCGGCGACCGCGCCGAAGTAGGTTAACCGCTGCTGAACGGGGGGCGCCCGTTTCGCCGCCATTCGGCAACGAAATTCCAAGTTCCGGTCGTTACAAATTTGCCGTTCTCATTAGTCCGAGACGCCGATGACCAACTTTCCGCGCAGCCGGGCCGCCCGCCGCATGCTCGCCATGCTGCCGGTCCGATTCGCGCGCCGGTTCGCGCGCCGGCAGGACGGCGCCGCCGCGGTCGAGTTCGCGCTTGTCGCCTTGCCGTTCCTCGCGCTCACCTTCGCCATCATCGAGACCGCGCTCGTCTTCTTCGCCGGACAGACGCTTGAAGCGGCGGTCGCCGAATCAGCGCGGCTGATCATGACCGGCCAGGCGCAGAACGCGAACTACACCGCCGCCGACTTCAAGACCCAGGTGTGCAACCGCATCGCCGGCCTGTTCGACTGCAACGGCGGCGTCTATGTCGACGTCAAGAGCTACTCGACCTTCGGCGCGATCAGCTCGGCGCAGCCGGTGACCAACAACCAGTTCGACGCCTCGAAGGTCGGCTATTCGCTGGCCGGCCCCGGCTGCATCCAGGTCGTTTCGCTCTACTACCAGTGGCCGATCTACGTCTCGCTGCTCGGCGACAACCTCTCGACGCTCAACGGCAATTACCGGCTGCTCGCCGCCACCGCCGTGTTCAAGAACGAACCCTATTCGACCACGGGCGGCTGCTGATGATGACCGCCGCCGCACGCATGGTCCGCTTCGTCCGCGATCGCCGCGGCGTCTCCGCCGTCGAGTTCGCGCTGGTCGCGCCGTTGATGATCGCGCTCTATTTCGGCTGCGTCGAGATTTCAGACGGCGTCGCCGTCGACCGCAAGGTCAGCCTGACCTCGGCCACGCTCGCCAACCTCGTGGCGCAGTCGACGTCGCTGTCGACGACCGACATGAACAACGTGCTCGACGCCTCGTCGGCGATCGTGCAGCCTTATTCGTCGTCGAACCTGAAGATGTCGGTCTACTGCCTGAGCATCGACGCCAGCAAGAACGTCACCACCAAGTGGACGGCGACGCGCAACGGCGGCACCGGCATGGCGGTCTCGGTGCCGACCGACCTGAAGGTCGCGAGCACGCAGCTGATCCTGGCGCAGGTGAGCTACGGCTATCGGCCGATCGTCGGCTACACCATCACCGGCACGCTGACGCTGTCGGACCAGATGTTCATGATGCCGCGCATCAGCGCGCCGACCTACGGCGCCACGTCCTGCACCTGAGCTAGGCGCGCGCCTGCTCGGCGATCGGCAAGGCCGTCGACTGCTTGATCCGCTCCATGGCGAAGCGCGAGGTGACGTTCTTCAACGGCACCGTCTCGATCAGCTTCTTGTAAAACGTGTCGTAGCTCGGCATGTCCTTGACCACGACTCGCAGCATGTAGTCGACGTCGCCGGCCATGCGGTAGAACTCCATGACCTCCGGCATCGCGCGCACCGTCTCGGCGAAGCGCTTGAGCCAGTCCTGCGAATGGTCGCCCGTCTCCACCGACACGAACACGGTGATGCCGAGCCCGATCTTGTCCTGGTCGACGATGGCGACGCGCCGGGTGATAACGCCCTCGGCCTCGAGCTTCTGCAGCCGCTTCCAGCACGGCGTCGACGACAGGCCGACGCGTTGGCCGATCTCGGCCACCGAGAGGGAAGCGTCCTGCTGCACCACGGCGAGGATCTTGCGGTCGATGGCGTCCATGCTCTGAACCTGACGGATTCGGATGAATTTCAACTGCATTATGGCGCATTAGCAGAATAAAATATCTGCCGATGCGCCGTTGCGGCTATCTATATAGAAGAATTTTCTGGTTTCAAGTCCCCGCCTGGCACGGCCACAATGCCGTTCCCGCCGCTGGACCCCGCCATGCCCGCCACCGACATTGCCGCGCTCACCGCCCGCGACCTCATCGATCTCTTCCGCCGCAAGGCGGTCTCGCCGGTCGAGGTCGCGCGCGACGCACTCGCCCGCATCGAAAAGTTCGAGCCGGCGATCAACGCTTTCGTCCGCGTCGAGGCGGAGGCTGCGCTCGACGACGCGCGTGACGCCGAGGCGCGCTGGATGAAGGGTTCGCCGCTCGGCCCCGCCGATGGCCTGCCGGTCACCATCAAGGACAATGTCGACGTCGCCGGCGTGCCGTCGCGCAAGGGCTCGCGCACCACGCCCGACATTCCCGCCGCGGCCGACGCGCCGTCGGTGGCGCGGCTGCGCGAGGCCGGCGCGGTCTTCCTCGGCAAGACGACGCTACCGGAGTGGGGCTGGATCGGCGTCTGCCATTCGCCGCTGACCGGCATCACGCGCAATCCGTGGCACCGCGACCGCACCACCGGCGGCTCGTCCGGCGGCGCGGCGGCGGCGGCGCTGCTCAATCTCGGCGTGATGCATCTCGGCACCGACGGCGCCGGCTCGATTCGCATCCCGGCCGCGTTTACGGGCGTGTTCGGCATCAAGCCGAGCTACGGCCGCGTGCCGGCCTGGCCGGCCTCGCCGTTCGGCGTGCTGGCGCACCAGGGGCCGCTGACACGCACCGTCGGCGACGCGGCGCTGATGCTCTCGGTGATCGGCGGTCCCGACCTGCGCGACTCGACCGCGTGGAACACGCCGGCGCCGGATTTCACCGCCGGTCTGGAAGACGGCGTGCGCGGCTTGCGCGTCGCCTGGAGCCCGCGCCTCGGTTACGTCAAGCAGCTCGACGCCGACGTGGAAGCGGCGACGGCGAAGGCCGCGCAGGTCTTCAGCGAACTCGGCGCCAAGGTCGAAGAAGTCGATCCCGGCTTCGCCGAGCCGATCGGCATTCTCGACGCGATCTGGTACGGCGTGTCGGCCTCGATCGTCGATGCCGTGCCGGCCGCGCGCCGCGGCGAGATGGACGAGGGCCTGCGCCGCATGGCCGAACAGGGCGCGCGCGTCACGCTCGCCGAATTCCTCGCCGCGCAGGCGCGCCGCGCCGAGCTCTACCGGCACATGCTGCGCTTCCACGAGCGCTACGACCTGCTGCTGACGCCGCAGATGCCGCTCGCCGCCTTCGAGGCCGGGCGCGTAACGCCGGCCGGCGGCCGCTTCGGCGACGAGTGGATCGGCTGGTCGCCTTACACCTATCCGTTCAACCTGACCGGCCAGCCGGCGGCGTCGGTGCCCTGCGGCTTCTCGGCCGACGGGCTGCCGATCGCGCTGCAGATCGTCGGCCCGCCGCGCCAGGACGCGCTGGTCCTGCGCGCCGCGCGTGCCTTCGAGACGGCAAGGCCGTTCAAGAGTTTGAGGGAGCCGAAATAGGGCAATGCCAGGCCGCAGGCAGGGCTGGCTCCCTCTCCCCAGCGGGGAGAGGGTTGGGGTGAGGGGGTTCCTGAATCTCGAACTTTGTAACCCCTCACCCGGCGCACTGCGTGCGCCGACCTCTCCCTATGGGAGAGGTGAAGTGCGCGTGTGTCGCGATTTCTGCATCAAACGGCCCGCACTTTCAAAAACTCCTCCACCTCTTCCCGTGCCGGCGCGCCTGACGTGCCGCCAAACCGCGTGCATTTGAGCGCCGCTACGGCCGAGGCAAAACGCAATGCCTCCACCGCGTCGCCGCACTCGGCGAGCCGCAGCGTGAAGGCGCCGTGGAAGGCGTCGCCGGCGCCGAGCGTGTCGATCGCCTCGATCCTGAACGCATCCATGTGCCGCACCGCGCCGCCGTCGAGCCACCACACGCCGTCCGGCCCGTCCGTCACCGCGAGGAAGCCGCGATAGTGCCGCGCCAGCGCCTTGAGTCCGTCGGCGAGGTCGCGGTGGCCGATGCTGTCGCGCAGCGCGTCGGCCGAGGCGATCACATGCGTCGAGGCGAGCAGCACGGCGTCGTCCGCCGGCGCGCCGTAATCGAAATCGAGAACGCGCGGCAGCGACCGCGCCTTGGCCGCCGCCGCCACCGGCAGCACGAAATCGGGATAGCGGTTGTCGAGCAGCACGGCGCCGCAGCCCTCGACCAAAGCGCCGGCGTCGCGCGGTGTGACGCCCGAAAGCTTCGTGCCGCGCCGCGTCGCGATCATCTTCTCGCCGGTGGCGTCGAGCATGATCAGCGACAGCGACGATTGTCCCCCGGCGACGCGGATCGCGTGCGCGCAGTCGACGCCCTCGCGCTTCAGCGCCGCGATCACGAAAGACGCCGGTCCGTCGTCCTCGCCGCCGAGCGGCCCGGCGTAACGCACGCGCGCGCCGAGATGCGCCAAAGTCACCGCCGCGTTGCCGGATTGCCCGCCGATGGTGGTGACCACGTCCGAGGCCTGCACCTTGTTGCCGGGCAGGGGGAACGCGTCGACGCGCATGACGATGTCCTGCACCGCGCCGCCGGCGCACAGGATCGTCTTTGCGCCGTCAGCCAAAGTCCGCCTCGCCTTCGACCCAGGCGCGCACGATGTGATGCGCGATGGCGACCGGCGGTGGCGTGGTCAGCCCGTCTTTGTGCCGGCGCAGCAGCATGTCGGCGACCTCGTCGCGCGAAAACCAGCGCGCGCCCTCGAGCTCGGTGGTGTCGATCGTGATGTCGCGCGACTTCGCCTCGGCGAAGCAGCCGATCATCAGCGACATCGGGAACGGCCACGGCTGCGACGCGAAGTAGCGCACGCGACCGCACAGGATGCCGGCTTCCTCCACCGTCTCGCGCCGCACCGCGTCCTCGATCGCCTCGCCCGGCTCGACGAAGCCGGCAAGGCACGACCACATGTTCTGGACGAAGCGCGGCGAGCGGCCGAGCAGGCAGTTGTCGCCGTCGATGGCCAGCATGATGACGACCGGATCGGTGCGCGGGAAATGCTGCGCCTTGCAGTTAGGGCAATCGCGCCGCCAGCCGGCGTCGAGCGTCTCGGTCAACGTGCCGCAATTGGCGCAATAACGATGCCGCGCATGCCAGTGCAGGATCGCCTTGGCCTCCGCGATCGGCGGCAGGTGCTCCGGCGCGACCAGACCCTGCACCGCGATCGAGCGCAGATCGGTGACCAGAAGATCGTCGCGCGCCTTCAGCGCGTCCGCCGCGGACTGCGCGATGCCGGCGCCGAAGCGCGGCGCGCCGTTATCGAGGCCGAGGAAGATGGTTTCGGTCACCGGCGCCAGCGCCTGCGCCTCGGCGAAGGTGAACAGCGGCGCGTTCGGCGCGCCTTTTTTCGCGACGATCAGCTCGCCGCCGGCGACATAGACACCGGCATGCGCGTCACGCGTCAGCGCGGCGATGCCGGCGGCATCGGTGCGCCGCTCGGCGGCGCGGTCGATGCGGCTGTCGGTGTAGCCGAGATGGGGTTTCGGGCCGAGATCGGGGCGGGGCGGCATGTCCGGTAAAATTCGCACGCCGCGCGGGCGGAGGCAATTGCCCCTCCGTCATGGCCGGCCTTGTCCCGGCCATCCACGTCTTGCTTTGGGGTTCGGGCGAAGGCGTGGATGCCCGGCACAAGGCCGGGCATGACGGAAATCTCTACTTTTGCGGATAAATCTCCCCACGCATCTCGGGCCGCTGCCATTGCGGGCCGAGCACGCCCTGCTTGGCGCCGAACTTGTGCGAGGAGACGATGGTGTCGGTCGTCGCGCGCATCTCGCGCGGACGGTCGAGCGACACGTCGATGACGAACATGCCCGCCGCCGTGCTCTCGAATACGATCTCCTCGGGCGTGGCAACCATCGCCAGCCCGCGCTCCTCGGCGCTGAACAGGTTCTGCGTCGTGACGACCACCGCGAGGTTCTCGATCGCACGCGACCAGATGAGATTGCGCCACGTCGCCCACAGGCAGCGCTTGTCGGTGCCGGCCGGCATGAAGATCAGCTCGGCGCCGCGCATCGCCAGCGCCCGCGTCACCTCCGGCATGTAGGCCTCGCTGCACATCGCCAGCCCGACCTTGCCCTGCGCCGTGTCGAACACCGGAAACTCGTTGCCCGCAACGTACTGGAATTCCCACCACTGGCCGCCGGTATAGATCCACGGCCCGTTCGGGTGCGTGCGCCGGTAGGCGACCGGCGGCCGTCCGTCGCCGTAAGCCATGCAGATGAGATTGTAGGCGGTGCCCTCGTTGTGGCTGATCGGCTCGATGGTGCCGTAGACGGTGTTGACGCCGTGCTTGGCGGCGGCTTCGGCGATGCGCGGCGTCGGGTTGAAGCTCGCCGGCATGCGCCACGGCCCCGGATAGGTCTCGGGGAAGCAGACGAAGTCGGCGCCCTCGGCCTTGGCCCGGGCGATGAAGGCGATGGCGTCGGCGACGTTCTTCTCGTCCTCGCCGATCGGGTTGGTCAGCGGCTGCACGACGGCGATGCGGAAGCTCATGCGGTTCTCCTTCAGGCCGGCACGAGCCTAGTCGTGCGGCGCGGCGATTTGAAGCGCCCGGCGGAGGTCGCCGGTCAGCCGCTCGCGTGCCGCGTGCTCATAGGGTTTCGCCGGCACCACGCCCCAGACCGGCTTCGGCCAGGCAGCGTCGGTCCGGCGCCGCGCGATCACGTGCACATGCAGCTGCGGCACGACATTGCCGAGCGCGGCGACGTTGAGCTTGTCGCAGGCGGTGATCGTCTTCAGCGCGGCCGACACGCGCGCGATCTCGGCGGTGAGCTGGCCTTGCGCGTTCTCCTCGAGGTCGATGATCTCGACGATGCCCGGCAGCCGCGGCACCAGGATCAGCCACGGATAATTGGCGTCGTTCGCGAGCAGCACGCGCGTCAGCGGCAGGTCGCCGACGGCGGTGGTGTCGGCTTCGAGCTGCGGATGCAGGGAAAAGGTGAGGGCCATGGGCGGACGGTAGCACATCGCCGAAGTTGCCCATCACCCTGAGGGGCGAGCGCAGCGGGCCTCGAAGGGTCTCTTATCCCTCCCCTGAAAGGGGAGGGTCCGGCGCGCGAGCGCCGGGGGTGGGGTCATCTTTCAAATTCGGCAAGACCCCACCCGGCTCGCTTCGCTCGCCACCCTCCCCTTTCAGGGGAGGGACAAGCGAAGCCCTCCCGCGCCGCAGCACAAAATCTTTTAAAAAGACTGTTGACCTATGGGGTGGAATACCTATTATAGGTTCGTCCTGCTCTTCGAGGGGCGTCACCGGAGACGTGCCGAGGACGGAGCAGCGGTGAGGGGCGGGCCGGAGATGCGGCCTTGTCGTCTCACCGGACGAAGCGGGGAAACCCGTCTCGTCGATGCGGCGCCCGCGACCCGGCCCCGTAAGCCGGACTCGGGAGGCCCCCAGCCAGCCGTCCGCCGGCATTACGACCGGCTGCCCACGAGCAGGGCTGCACGTGTGGACGATGAAGGAGCGGTGGCCACCGCTCCGGATAAGGGCCGTCATGGCCTGTCGCCGACC
>DATNBL010000079.1:0-120672 GCA_035571935.1 Pseudolabrys sp. | reverse complement strand
GCCGAGACCGCCGAGGGCGTACGCATTTTCATCGGCTCGGAGAACAAGCTGTTCTCGCTGTCCGGCTCGTCGACGATCATCGCGCCCTATCGCGACAACAAGGGCCGGATCGTCGGCGTGATCGGGGTGATCGGGCCGACGCGGCTGAACTATGCCCGCATCGTGCCGATGGTGGACTATACGGCCCGGGTCGTCGGGCGGCTCTTGTCCGGCGCTTGATTTTTGAGCCTCAAGGCCTGATATGCCGGGAAACCGACCAAATTCGAAACTGGATCCAACACGATGACGGATTCGACCGCTCAGGCCGAAAACACCGCCGAGAACGCCGAGGCCAAGGCCGCCGCGGAGGCGCAGGCCGCCGACCCGGTCGCCGAGGCGAAGCGCGAGGCCGCCGAGTTCAAGGACAAGCTGCTGCGCACTTTGGCCGAGATGGAGAACCTGCGCCGGCGCACCGAGCGCGAGGTCGCCGACGCGCGGCTCTACGGCATCGCCAGCTTCGCTCGCGACGTGCTGGCCGTGGCCGACAACATGCACCGGGCGCTGGAGGCGATCGGCCCCGAATTGCGCGAGCAGGGCGACGCGAAGGCGAAGGCGCTGATCGACGGCGTCGAATTGACCGAGCGCGAATTGCTCAAGACGCTGGAGAAGAACGGCGTGCGCAAGTTCTCGCCGCAGGGCGAGAAGTTCGACCCGAACGTGCACCAGGCGATGTACGAGGTGCCGGATGCGGACGTGCCCTCCGGTCACGTTGCACACGTTGTTCAGGCTGGTTACATGATCGGCGAGCGCGTGCTGCGCCCCGCGATGGTCGGGGTCGCAAAGGCGGCGCCGAAGCCGGTCTCGAACGACAATCCGCCGGACTGAGCGCGGCGCGGACCCGCGCCTGAGGATCGGCGTGACAGGACGCCTGCCGCAGGGCTAGATCGGCCGGCGCAACAGGCGGGGCCGACCGGCGTGAACAGGATTGTGGCGTTCGCCCTTGTGGCGCTCCCGGTCGCTACGGCGCAGGCGGCGGACAGGGCCGCGCCGAAGCCGGTCTGGGAGCAGGCCACGCTCACCGGCGACTGGGGCGGCGCGCGCGCGGCGCTCAGGGATAAGGGGCTCGACCTTACGCTCGTCTATATCGGCGAGACCTTCGCTGTCCTCTCGGGCGGGCTGGCGCGGCGCGGCAGCGACGAAGGCCGCTTCGAGTTCACCTCCGAGGCCGACCTCGAGAAGCTGATCGGCTGGAGGGGCGCGACGACGCACATCACCGCCTATCAAATTCACAACGGCGGCCGCACCGCTTCCGACAATACCGGCAGCATCTCCGATCCAAGCAACATCGACGCCGTTACAACGACGCGCCTGTTCACGGCCTGGTTCCAGCAGAGCGCCTTGAATGACCGCGTCTCGCTGCGCGCCGGGCAGCTCGCGGCCGACGACGAGTTTCTCAATTCGCAGACCGCGTCGGGGCTGATCGACGGTACCTTCGGCTGGGCCGACATCATGGCGGCCAATCTGTTGAGCGGCGGTCCGGCCTATCCGCTGGCGACGCCTGGCGCGCGGCTGGCGGTGAAGCCTTCCGACGCGCTGACGCTGCAAGCCGCGGTGTTTTCCGGCGACCCGGCCGGCAAGGGCTGCACCGACATTCCGCAGAAGTGCAATCGCACCGGTACGACCTTCAGCTTCAGCGGCGGCGCGCTGTGGATGGGCGAGGCGCAATACGCGGTCAACCAGGGCAAGGATGCCGCCGGCCTGCCGGGCGTCTACAAGCTCGGCGCCTGGTACGCCACGGCAAACTACAACGATCGTCACTTCGGCATCGGTGCGAGCGGCGCGCAGGTGTCGCTCGGCGCCGATCCGTCGGCGACGCCGCTGACGCATCGCGGCAATGGCGGGCTTTACGGCGTCGCCGACCAGATGGTCTGGCGCGGCAACGAGTCCAGCCTCAACCTGTTCCTGCGCGGTGGCTTCGCGCCGTCGGACCGCAACCTCGTCTCGTATTACATCGACGCCGGCGCCGGCCTCAAAGGCCCGCTGCCGGGACGGCAGAACGACACGCTCACGTTCGGGTTTGCCTACGCCAGGATCAGCAAGGATGTGGCGGCGGCCGACCGGGACACGTTGCCGGCCGCGATCGTGCGCGACTACGAGGCGGTGTTCGAACTGAGTTACGCCGCGCAAATCGCGCCGTGGTGGACGGTGCAGCCGGATGTGCAATACATCGTGCACCCGAACGGCGGCCAGAACCCGAACGATCCGGCGGCGCGGCTTCAGAACGCCTTCGTCGCCGGCGTGCGCAGCTCGATCAAGTTCTGAAGTGGGGGGCGCGGCGCTACTTGTTCTCAATGCCGTCGCGCAGCGCGCGGAAGCGCGGGAACATCGTCTCCCATTCTTCCGCCGGGCTGACGCCGAGGATGCGCATGAAGCCGCCGCTGCCGAAGCGCAGCCATTGCACGATCTGGACCGGCTTGTCGCCCAAGTCCTTGCCGCTTGCCCTGACCTCGTTGCCCGGCATGCCCTTGACCCGCATGGTCTCGCCCGACGTGATCTTGAGGTCGTGCACCGGTCCGGAGCTGATGAGGTCCTGCGCGAAGCGCGGCCGGTCGGCGACGCTGGCCGGCCCGCCGGGCGCGACCGTGACGATTACGTAAGCCTGCGTGAACGCGCCCCCCTCCTCCTTGTCGCTGAGGATGACCGAGCCGGTCGGCATCACCTGGCGCACGTGGAAGCCGGCGAGGTTCTTCAGCGCGAACGGCAGCAGGGCGAGTTGCTCGGCGAGCGGCGTCTTGCGGAAGGTGATCGTTTTCAGCGCCTTCTCGACGACGGCGTCGGTGTACACGTCGCGGGCGTCCTCCGGCACCTCGACGGTGACAAAGGCGGTCAGGTTCGACACCGGCCCGGCAACCGCAGTCGCGAGGAAGAACCACTTGTGCAGGCGCTTGCCGTTCTCGCGCGCCGTGCCGGTCGCCAGGAGGGCGATGCCGTCGCTGAACGGGAAGGCGCGGCGGGTGAGGCCTTCGACGTCCTTCTGCGGCGTGGCGAATAGCGAGGACTCCGCCTCCTGATATGCGGCGCCGGGCAGGTCGAGCATGAGGATCGCCGCCTTGTGCTCCGGGTCCTCGAAGCCGGCGAAGCGCTTGCTCAGGGCCATGCCGGGCGGCGGCTCCAGCCCGATCCGCGAGCCGGGCGGGAACACCGGCTCTGCCATCGCGGCCGACCCCGCCGTCACGAAGGCGAGGAGGGCCAGGGCGCAGAGGCTGCGGATCAGGGTCATCGGTGGTCCGGACATTGGCATTGGGGCGACTCTTGCACGGCGCGCGGCCGCCGAAACAGGTCGTTAACGCCGGATCGCTACTTTTTCGCGGCAAATCCACACCGGCCACGGCCTTGAGGGCCCGCAATGAGCCAGCTCGCGCTTCCAGCCGCCCGACGCCTCGCGCTGCCGCGCTGGCTGCCGCTGGTGGCCGTCTTCGTGCTGGCGCTGGCGCTGCGGCAGTTCACGATCGCAAATACCGACGTGAGCTGGGGCCTGACCATGGCCGAGAAGTGGCTCGACGGCGCGCGGCTCTACATTGACCTCATCGAGGTCAATCCGCCGGCGACGGTCTACCTCTATGTCGCGCCGGTGGCGTTGGGCCGCGTGCTCGGCATCGCGCCGGAACTCGTGGTGACGGCGCTGGTCTTCTTCGCCATCGCCCTGAGCCTGTGGCTCTCGCTTCGCATCATGCGCACGTACGGCATCGTGCGCGTCGGCGAGCAATGGCCGTTGCTGACGATCGTGGCGACGGCGCTGGCTATCCTGCCGGGGCAGAATCTCGGCGAGCGCGAGCACGTCGCGCTGATCCTGTTCCTGCCGTGGCTCTCGGTTGCGGCGGTGCGCGCCAAAGGCGCCGTGCCCGACGTCGCGACGATGCTGATCGCGGGCGCCGCCGCCGGCCTCGTCGCGATCATCAAGCCGCATTTCGCGGCGGCCATCGTCGTCACGGCGGCCATGGCGGCATGGAGCGCAAGGTCGTGGCGGCCGCTCCTCGCGGCCGAGAACTGGATCGCGGCGGCGATGCTCGCGGCCTATGCGGCCTTCGTCGCGCTCGTCTATCCGCAATTCTACACCGGCATGATGCCGCTGCTCGCCGACGTCTATATCCCGGTGCACGCGTCCTTCACGCGGCTCGTGCTCTTTTTCGCGACCCCGCTGTGGATCGCCTCGCTCGTCCTGATCGCGATTCTGAAAGGCCGCGCCGCGCTGCGCGCGCCGTTCTCACTGCTGGTCGCGGCTTCGGCGGGATTTTCCGTTTCCTACTATGTGCAGCTCAAGGGCTGGTCGTATCACTCCTATCCGATGCTGGCGCTGGCGCTGATCGCGGTCGCGCTCGCCTTCATCGACCGCTGGCATCGTTCAGCCGACGACGGCGCTCGCGCCGCGCGGCTCGTCACCGCGATCGTCGGTGCGCTCATCGCCGGCACGGCCTATCTCTGGATGAATTTCGCGGTCGACTGCTCGGCGCTCGCCGCGCCGATCCGGGCGCTCAAAGCGCACCCGAAAATGCTGGCGCTGACCGCCGACCTCGCCTACGGCCACCCGCTGGTCCGGCAGGCCGGCGGCACCTGGGTGAGCCGGGTCTCGGCGGAGTGGATCACCGCGGGGGTCCAGGCGCGGCGGTTCAAAGGCGGGCTCGATGCGACGACCGACGCCCGGCTCGAGGCCGACGCTCGCCGCGACCGCGTCATGCTTACCGAGGACATCGCCCGCAACCGCCCCGACGTGATCGTGGTGCAACCCCTGCCGGATTTCGACTGGCTCGCCTGGGCCCGGTCCGACCCGGCGCTGGCCGCCGAGATGGCCGCCTACCGGCCCTATGCCACCGTGGATGGGGTCCTGATCCTCGCCCGCGCCGGGGCCGAAAATTGAACTCCCACCGACACATCTTGCGGCCCTAGGGGGCCCTCCTATATGAGCCAGTGAGCCGCAAACAGCGGTGAATCGCGTATCCAGGGGGCTGGATCGAGGGGGGCGCTGGCGGATGAGCCGCCGGCATCCCATCCGGGCGCCAGATAACCTTCGGGTTGAGGCCCGGCCAGCCTGCCGCAAAATTGAGAGGAAGAACCAATGGGCAAGGTCATCGGCATCGACCTCGGTACGACCAACTCTTGCGTTGCCGTCATGGAAGGCAAGACGCCGAAGGTCATCGAGAACGCCGAAGGCATGCGGACGACGCCGTCCATCGTCGCCTTCACCGACGACGGCGAGCGCCTCGTCGGCCAGCCGGCCAAACGTCAGGCCGTCACCAATCCGGAAAAGACCATCTTCGCGGTCAAGCGCCTCATCGGCCGGCGCTACGACGACCCGATGGTCGAGAAGGACAAGAAGCTCGTCCCCTACAAGATCTCCAAGGCGTCGAACGGCGATGCCTGGGTCGAGGCAGACGGCAAACCCTATTCCCCGTCGCAGATCTCCGCCTTCACGCTGCAGAAGATGAAGGAGACGGCGGAAGCCTATCTCGGGCAGAAGGTCGAGCAGGCGGTCATCACCGTCCCGGCCTACTTCAACGACGCCCAGCGCCAGGCCACTAAGGACGCCGGCAAGATCGCCGGCCTTGAAGTGCTGCGCATCATCAACGAGCCGACGGCGGCCGCGCTCGCTTACGGTCTCGACAAGCAGAAGACCGGCCTGATCGCGGTCTACGACCTCGGCGGTGGCACGTTCGACGTGTCCGTGCTCGAGATTGGCGACGGCGTGTTCGAGGTGAAGTCCACGAACGGTGACACGTTCCTGGGCGGCGAAGATTTCGACATGCGTCTCGTCAATTATCTCGCCGACGAGTTCCAGAAGGAGCAGGGCATCGACCTGCGCCGGGACAAGCTCGCGCTGCAGCGACTGAAGGAAGCGGCCGAGAAGGCGAAGATCGAACTGTCGTCGACGACGCAGACCGAGATCAACCTGCCGTTCATCACGGCGGACGCCTCGGGCCCGAAGCACCTGACCATCAAGCTCACGCGCGCCAAGCTCGAGGCGCTGGTCGACGATCTCATCCAGAAGACCGTCGAGCCGTGCCGCAAGGCGCTCAAGGACGCCGGCGTGTCGGCGAGCGAGATCCAGGAGGTCGTCCTGGTCGGCGGCATGACGCGCATGCCGAAGGTCCAGGAGGTCGTGAAGCAGTTCTTCGGCAAGGAGCCGCACAAGGGCGTCAACCCGGACGAGGTCGTCGCCATCGGCGCGGCGATCCAGGCCGGCGTGCTGCAGGGCGACGTGAAGGACGTGCTCTTGCTCGACGTGACCCCGCTGTCGCTCGGCATCGAGACGCTCGGCGGCGTGTTCACGCGCATCATCGACCGCAACACGACGATCCCGACCAAGAAGGCGCAGGTCTTCTCGACCGCCGAGGACAGCCAGAACGCGGTCACCATCCGCGTCTTCCAGGGCGAGCGCGAGATGGCGGCGGACAACAAGATGCTCGGCAACTTCGACCTGGTCGGCATCCCGCCGGCGCCGCGCGGCGTGCCGCAGATCGAGGTCGCCTTCGACATCGACGCCAACGGCATCGTCAACGTGTCGGCGAAGGACAAGGCCACCGGCAAGGAGCAGCAAATCCGCATCCAGGCCTCGGGCGGCCTGTCCGAAGGCGACATCGAGAAGATGGTCAAGGACGCGGAAGCCCACGCCGAGGAAGACAAGAAGCGCAAAGCCGCGGTCGAGGCGAAGAACCACGCCGAGGCGCTTGTCCACTCGACCGAGAAGGCGCTCGCGGAGCACGGCACCAAGGTCGGCGAGGCCGAGCGCAGCGCGATCGAGAACGCCATGGCGGATCTCAAGGAAGCCTTGAAGGGCGAGGACGCCGACGCGATCCAGCAGAAGTCGAATACGCTGGCGCAGGCCTCGATGAAACTCGGCGAGGCGATGTACAAGGCGCAGCAGGAAGCGCAGACCGCGCAGCCCGGCGCCCCGGGCGCGGATGCCGCGGCCGGCGAAAAGAAGGAAGACGTGGTCGACGCGGAGTTCACCGAAGTCGACGACGACAAGAAGAAGTCGGCCTGACGGCCGCGTAATGAAAAACCTCGTCCTGCAAGCCGCGTAGCGTCTTCGGGGCGAGGTTTTTATTGTTCGGGGACTAGCAGGTGTCCAAACGCGATTACTACGAAGTGCTGGGCGTTTCGCGGACCTGCACGGAGGCCGATCTCAAATCGGCGTTCCGCAAGCTCGCCATGCAGCACCATCCGGATCGCAATCCCGGCGATACCGAGTGCGAGCACAAATTCAAGGAAATCAACGAGGCCTATGACGTCCTGAAGGACGGCGACAAGCGCGCGGCCTACGATCGCTTCGGCCACGCCGCTTTCGAGCAGGGCGGCATGGGCGGTGCGCACGGCTTCTCGGCCGACTTCGGTTCCGCCTTCGCCGATATCTTCGAGGGCATCTTCGGCATGCCCGGCGGCGGCCGCAGCCGCGCCTCGGGCCGCGAGCGCGGCTCCGACCTCCGCTACAACATGGAAATCACGCTCGAGGACGCCTTCGAGGGCAAGACGGCGCAGATCCGCATTCCGACCTCGGTGACCTGCGAAGGCTGCTCCGGCTCTGGCGCCAAGGCCGGCACCAAGCCGAAGGCCTGCGCCACCTGCGGCGGCATGGGCAAGATCCGGCACGCGCAAGGCTTCTTCACGCTCGAGCGCACCTGCCCGGCCTGCCAGGGGCGCGGCCAGGTGATCGAGGACCCGTGCAAGGCCTGCGGCGGCGCCGGGCGCGTCACGCGCGAGCGCACGCTCTCGGTCAACATCCCCCCCGGCGTCGAGGACGGCACCCGTATACGGCTGGCCGGCGAGGGCGAGGCAGGGGTGCGCGGCGGTCCGCCGGGCGATCTCTATATTTTCCTGTCGCTTGCGCCGCACGAGTTCTTCCAGCGCGACGGCGCCGACCTGCATTGCCGCGTGCCGATCTCCATGGTCACGGCGGCGCTGGGCGGCGATTTCGAGGTGCCGGCGATCGACGGCAGCAAGGCCAAGGTCAAGGTTCCGGGAGGCACCCAGACCGGACGCCGTTTCCGCTTGAGCGGTAAGGGCATGCCCGTGCTGCGGTCGAAACAAACCGGCGATATGTACGTTCAGGTCTCGGTGGAAACGCCGCAGAATCTGAGCAAGCGACAGAAGGAACTCCTCGCGGAATTCGCTAAAATCTCGTCGTCGGAGACCCAGCCGGAGTCATCCGGCTTCTTTGGCCGGGTGAAAGATTTCCTTGATGGATTGGGGACTCGCAGCAGCCATTCCGAGTAGGCGTCTTGACCCGGTCCAAAGCCCCCTCTACCCATGACACGTCAATGACAGGGTCCGGCCGCCAAGGCGCGCCTGTATAAACATGCCACCCCATTCCGTCGCTCGAGTCGCCAAAAAGCCGCTTCGTCTCGACGACGAGTTGCAGTTCATTCGCTCCTGGATCGACAAGCCGCTGCGCACCGGCGCGGTGATGCCGTCGAGCAAGGCGCTGGCGCGGGCCATGGCGCGGCCGGTCGACCCGGGCGCCAAAGGCCCGGTGATCGAGCTCGGCCCCGGCACCGGGCCGGTGACCGCGGCGCTGGTCGACCGCGGCGTCGATCCCTCGCGGCTGGTGCTGGTCGAGTTCAACCCCGATTTCTGCCGCCTGCTGCGCACCCGGTATCCGACCGCGACCGTGATCCAGGGCGACGCCTACCGCCTGCGGCGGCTGCTCGACACCTACCTGAAGGAGCCGGCGGCGGCGGTCGTCTCCTCGCTGCCGCTGCTGACCAAGCCGCTGCGCACGCGGGTGCGCCTGATGGCCGACGTCATCGCGCTGCTGCGCCCCGGTGCACCGCTGGTGCAGTTCACCTACGGCGTCGTGCCGCCGATCCCGAAGACGTTGTCCGGCATTACCGCCGAGGCCTCGAACGTGGTCTGGCTGAACATCCCGCCGGCGCGCGTGTGGGTCTATCGCGGGCGCTAGGATCGAGCATTCCGCAGTGTCTGCGTCATGCCCGGGCTTGTCCCGGGCATCCACGTCTTTAGGGTATCGTCGCAAGCGGAAGACGTAGATGGCCGGGACATAAGCCGGCCATGTCGGGGAATAGTCCAGCCGATGGCCACGCCGAAAATCCTGGTCCTGCCCGGCTCGCTGCGCACCGGCTCGCACAACGTGCGGCTCGCCGCGCTCGCCGCCAAGGAATTGACGCTGCTCGACGCCGACGTCACGCGCGTCTCGCTGGCCGATTATCCGCTGCCGCTTTACGACGCCGATCTCGACGCGCGCGCCGGCCAGCCGGAGAACGCCGTCAAGCTCAAGCACATGATCACCGCGCACCACGGCATCTTCATCGCCAGTCCGGAATATTCCGCCTCGGTGACGCCGCTCCTGAAGAACGCGCTCGACTGGGTGTCACGTGTGCGCGAGCGCGGCGACCCGACCTATGCCGCCTACAAGAACCGCGTCTTCGCCATCGCCGCCGCCTCGACAGGCGCGGCCGGCGGGCTGCGCTCGTTGATGGCGCTGCGGCAGATCCTCGAACTCGGCTGCGGCGCGCTCGTGATCCCGGAGCAGGTGGCGATCCCGGACGCCGAGCGCGCCTTCGACGATATGGATAATCTGGTGGAAACCCGCCTCGCCAACCTCCTGCGCGCGGAACTCGCGCGGCTGGTGGAGATGGCGCGGCTGATGATGTGAAGGGACGCACATTGCTCGACGCGCGTGAACGGCTGATCGTGGCGCTGGACCTGCCTTCGGTGGCCGAGGCTGAAACGATGGTTGCGCGCCTCGGCGACGCGGCGCGGTTCTACAAGATCGGCTACCAGCTCGGCTTTGCCGGTGGGCTGTCGCTCGCCAGCCGCCTGATCGCCGGCGGCAAGCAGGTGTTCCTCGATTTCAAATTGCACGACATCGGCAACACGGTGCAGAAGGGCGTCGAGAGCGTCGCCCGTCTCGGCGTCACGTTTCTCACTGTGCACGCCTATCCGCAAACGATGAAGGCGGCGGTCGAGGGCAAGCGCGGCTCGACCTTGCGCATCCTCGCCGTGACGGTGCTCACCTCCTACGACGACAGCGACCTTGCCGCCGCCGGTTACGGCAAGAGTGTCGGCGAGCTCGCCGCGGCGCGTGCCACGCAGGCACGCGACATCGGCGTCGATGGTCTCGTCTGCTCGGCCGAGGAAGTGACGAAGCTGCGGACGATCGCCGGCCCCGGCATGGCGCTGGTGACGCCCGGCATCCGTCCGGCCGGCAGCGCCGCCGGCGACCAGAAGCGCATCATGACGCCGGCGCGCGCCATCGCGGCGGGCGCCGATTATCTCGTGGTCGGCCGGCCGATCGTCGATGCGCAGGATCCGAAGACGGCGGCCGAGGCGATCGTCGCCGAGATCGAACAGGCGGCAAAAAAGTAGGAGGAGAGCGGAATGGCCAAAGGCTACTGGATCGGCCGCGTCGATGTGCACAGCGACGAGGGCTACAAGCCCTATGCGCAAGCCAATGCCGCCATCTTCAAGAAGTTCGGCGCGCGCTACGTCATCCGCGCCGGCAAGTTCGAGTGCCCCGAAGGCACGGCGCGCTCGCGCAATGTGGTGATCGAGTTTCCCGACTACGCCGCCGCGCTCGCCTGCTACAATTCGCCCGAATATCAGGCCAACATCAAGGTACGGCAGCCGCATTCGACGGCCGATATCGTGATTATCGAGGGCTACGACGGCCCGCAGCCGTAGCCTCCCCGGGGACAGGTGACAGGGCGAGCCTCGGCCCGCTATATCCACCCCCGTCATCCGGGAGCAGGAATCGATGTCCGATATGCGGCTGATCGTGGCGGGGGCGGGCGGGCGCATGGGGCGCACGCTGGTCAAGGCCATTGCCGAGACCCAGGGCCTGGCGCTCGCCGGCGCGGTCGAGGGCCCCGGCTCGCCGCTCCTTGGCAAGGACGCGGGCGAGCTCGCCGGCATCGGCGCCAATGGCATCAAGGTGACGGCCGACGCGGCGGCGCTGATCGGCGGCGCCGACGGCATCGTCGATTTCACCATTCCCGCGGCGACTTTGGCGCTGGCGGCGCTCGCCGCCAAGGCCGGCAAGGTGCACGTCATCGGCACCACCGGATGCTCGGCAGCCGATGACGCCAAGATCGCGGAGGCCGCGAAGACGGCGATGGTCGTCAAGTCCGGCAACATGAGCCTTGGCGTCAATCTGCTGGCGGCGCTGACCAAACGCGTGGCCAGGACGCTCGATGCCGCCTTCGACATCGAAGTGCTGGAGATGCACCACAACCAGAAGATCGACGCGCCGTCGGGCACGGCGCTGCTGCTCGGCCAAGCGGCGGCCGCCGGCCGCGGCATCGATCTCAGGGCGCACGAAGTGATGAGCCGCGTCGGCCATACCGGCGCGCGCAAGGCGGGCGACATCGGCTTCGCGACGCTGCGCGGCGGCTCGGTGGTCGGCGAGCACACGGTGATGTTCGCGGGGCCGGCCGAGCGCATCGAGCTGACGCACAAGGCCGCCGACCGCATGATCTTCGCCCGCGGCGCGCTGCATGCGGCGCTGTGGGCGGCCAAGCAGAAGCCCGGCCTCTATTCGATGCTGGACGTGCTGGGGCTCAGGGACTTCTAGGCGCCGCGCGCGGCGCCACGCATTGTCAATGAGGTGAGGTATGTCCGATCGTCTTCTCGTGCTCGTGCGCCACGGCCAGAGCGAATGGAACCTGAAGAACCTGTTCACCGGCTGGCGCGACGTCGATCTGACCGAGCAGGGCGTCAAGGAAGCGCGCGAGGCCGGCCGCAAGCTGAAGGCGCAGGGCATCAGCTTCGACGTCGCCTACACCTCGGCGCTCAAGCGCGCGCAGCGCACGCTCGATCTCGTACTCGAGGAGATGGTGCTAACGAACATCCCGGTGTTCAAGGACCAGGCGCTGAACGAGCGCGACTACGGCGACCTGTCCGGGCTGAACAAGGACGATGCGCGCAAGAAGTGGGGCGAGGAGCAGGTGCATATCTGGCGCCGCTCGTATGACGTCGCGCCGCCCGGCGGCGAGAGCCTGAAGGACACGCTGGCGCGCACGCTGCCCTATTACATGACTGAGATTCAGCCGCGCGTGCTGCGCGGCGAGCGCGTGCTGGTGGCGGCGCACGGCAACTCGCTGCGCGCGCTGGTGATGGTGCTGGAGCGGCTGAACCGCAAGACCATCCTCAAGCGCGAGATCGCGACCGGCGCGCCGATCATCTACCGTCTCGGCGCCGATTCGACCGTCGCCTCCAAGCTCGACCTGGCGGCGTGACCGCGCTCGGGGGTGACATGAGTGCGCTGGAGATCGTCGAGCTCGATGCCGCGGGTGTGGAGGCGGCCATCGGCGAACTGGCCGCAGTGCTGGCCGACTGCGTCAATGGCGGCGCGTCAGTCAACTTCATGCTGCCCTATGGTCCGGACGACGCGGCGCAATTCTTCCGCAAGGTCAGCGCCGGCATCGCGCGCGGCGAGATCGTGCTGCTGGCGGCCAAGCTCGGCGGCCGCATCGTCGGCACGGTGCAGCTCGGCATGGACACACCGCCGAACCAACCGCACCGCGGCGAGATCAGGAAGTTGCTGGTGCACCGCGCCGCGCGCAACAAGGGTGTCGGCGCGGCGCTGATGCAGCGCATCGAGGCGATCGCGAAGGCGCGCGGCCGCACGCTGCTGGTGCTCGACACGGCGAACGATTCCGCCGAGCGGCTCTACGCGCGGGGCGGCTGGCAGCGGCTCGGCACGATTCCCGATTACGCGCTGTGGCCGCAGGGCGGCCTCTGCAACACGATCGTCTTCTGGAAGAAACTCTAGGCCACGGCGCCGACCTGTCCGGCTTCCCAGCCGAGGATGGCGCGCTTGCGCGTCAGGCCCCAGTGATAGCCGGTCAGTTCGCCGCTCTTGCCGATGACGCGGTGGCACGGCACGACGAAGCAGATCGGGTTCTTGCCGACCGCGGCGCCGACCGCGCGCGCGGCCTTCGGCGATCCGGCCTTCGCGGCGAGATCGGAATAAGTGGTGAGGCGGCCCATCTGGATCGTCAGCAGCTTCTCCCACACGCGTACCTCGAAGTCGGTGCCGATCAGCACGACCCGCAGCGGCTGTTCCTTGCGCCACAGTGACGGATCGAAGATGCGCCGCGCGGTCGGCGCGGTGGCGGCGAAGTCCTCGACGTATTTCGCCTTCGGCCAGCGCGATTTCATGTCGCGCAGGACGGCGCGTTCCTTGCCGGCGTCGGCAAGCGCGAGGCCGGCGAGTCCGCGCGGCGTGGTCATCACCAGCGCGGTCCCGAACGGTGAGGCGTGGAAGCCGTAGCTCATGGTCAGGCCTTCGCCGCCGCCCTTCCATTCGCCGGGTGACATTGCCTCGTGCGTGACGAAGAGGTCGTGCAGCCGTCCGGGGCCGGACAGACCGACCTCGTATGCGGTGTCGAGGACGCTCGCCGAAGAGCGCAAGAGTTCGCGCGCGTGGTTGAGCGTCAGCGCCTGCAAAAATGCTTTGGGCGTGAGGCCGCACCAGCGGCGGAACAGGTGATGCAGGTCGGTCGGCGTCACGCCGGCGGCATGCGCGATGGTCTCGATCTCAGGCTGTGCGCGCCAGTTGCCGCGGATGTGTGCGATGGCGCGGCGCACGACGTCGTAGTCGGCCGCTGCGGTCGCCAGAGGCGCGAACTCGGGGAGGCGGAGGGCCGGGGCCATGTCGTCGAGGTTCATGTTCATCATGCAAATCTAGGCCGTGCGGTTGCCCGTCACCACCCGATTTCTGCCTCAGGGAAGTGCCGTCCGTGTCACGCCGCGTTTGGCCTCGTTGAGCGCGCCGGTCAACGCCTTGGCGAAGGCCGCCTTCTCGGTCGGCCCGAGGAAGGCGGCGACGGTCAATTGCCGCCCGCGCGAAACAAGGTAGAGCCGCCCGATGCCGTATTCCTCGTGCGTCTCGCGCTCGAGCCGCACCCACAACGGATTGAGCAGCCATTCGCGCACGGCGCCGCGGTGGTTGACCTTGCGCACGGTGAGCGCCGTCGGCGTCACCTTGACCTCCTCGTAGGCCGCGGCGCGCGCGTAGTTGATGCGGAACGCGACGTAAAGGAGCAGCACATCGAGGCCCATGAAGCCGAATACCGGCCAGGCGCCGATCAGCCAGAAAGCCACGCCGGCGGCAAACGAGACCACGCCATAGGCGATCATCAGGATCATGAAGCCGGTCGAATGCAGCGAGCGGTGCGGCGTCAGCACGGCCGAAAAGATCGTGGGTTCGAGTTCGTCGGCGTTGTCGGCGGTCATGGTCAACACTATACCGGGGCAATGGCGAAAAAATCGAGCCGCATGCCGGTCGGAAAGCCCGCGCGCAAGCCGGTACCTAAGCCGCAAGCGCGCAAGGGCAAGGCCGTCAAGGCGAGACGCCCGGCCGCGCGCGCCAAGGCTGCCGCGAACGCGGGGCAGGGCGCGCTGCCGCAATGGACAACCGCGGAGATCGCCGAGGCGTTCCGCCGCTTCCACGCCGCCAACCCCGAGCCGAAGGGCGAGCTTCAGCACGTCAACCCGTTCACGCTTCTGGTGGCGGTGGTGCTGTCGGCGCAGGCGACCGACGCGGGCGTCAACAAGGCGACGCCGGCGCTCTTCGCCGCCGCCGACACGCCTCAGAAAATAGTTGCGCTCGGCGAGGATCGCGTACGCGACCTGATCAAGACGATCGGGCTTTTCCGCACCAAGGCGAAGAACGTAGTGGCGCTGTCGCAAATCCTCGCGGCCGAGCACGGCGGCGCGGTGCCGCGCTCACGCGAGGCGCTGGAGGCGCTGCCCGGCGTTGGCCGCAAGACGGCGAATGTGGTGCTCAACATCGCTTTCGGCGAGCCGACCATCGCCGTCGACACGCACATCTTCCGCGTCGGCAACCGCACGGGGCTAGCAACCGGCAAGACGCCGCTTGAGGTTGAGCAGAAGCTCGAGCGCGTGGTGCCGGCCGAATACAAGCGCCATGCGCATCACTGGCTGATCCTGCACGGCCGTTACACTTGCGTCGCGCGCAAGCCGCGCTGCGAGCTGTGCCTCATCGCCGATCTGTGCAAGTGGCCGGGGAAGACGACGGCCTAGCGCGCTGCTTCGACCATCTCCACTCGCTTCACCGCCACGCGCTTGTGCACGTGCACCATGAGCGCCATGGCAAAGACCGGCGTCGCCAGGTTGATCACCGGTATCGACACGAACACGGCCACAATCATGCCAGCGACAAACACGGCGCCGGCGTGCCGCTTGCGCAGCGCCTTTGCCTCCGCCGGTGGGTGGAACCGCATAGCCGCTAGCTCGAAGAAGTTGCGGCCGAGCAAATAGCTATTGGCGAGGAACAGGATCAGCACGCCGAAACCGGCGAACAGCACGAAGGGCAGCGCGACGACATAGACGATGATCGACAGCAGCGCGAACTTCAGGCCCTCGACGACTGCCGTGACGATCGGCAGCGCCCGTCCGCGCGGCTCGGCCGGATAGTGCTGGCGCTCGACCGCGTCGGCGACGTCGTCAACGAAGAAACTGCCGACGAAGGCGGTCACCGCCGGCATCAGGAACACCGCGCCGGTCACGATGCCGAGCGTCGCCATGACCGACAGGAACCAGGCCAGCGCCGCCCAGGCGGCGTGCGGCGCGAAGCCGGAGGTCTGCTCGGCCCAGGTGGCGCCGCTGTCGGCGAGCGAGGAGAGGACGCGCTCGAGCACGATGCCGATGACGGCGATCAGCGCCAGCGCCAGCAGGATGGATTTGACCAGCACCGCGCGCAGCGGCGGCCGGAAGAGGTCGGCGAGGGCCTTGGATAGGGCGTCGAGCATAAAGGGAGAGGTAGGCTGCCCAAGGCGCCGGGGCAAGATTGCACGTCGTCCCGGGCGAGCGCATGCGAGGCCCGGGAGACCCATACGCCGCGGCATCTCGATAGGGCAGGGGGTATGGGTCCCCGCTTTCGCGGGGACGATAGTCTTAGAGCGCCGGCGACAATTCGTCCGCGGGCTCGCTTTCCGGCACCAGCGAGGCGGCTTCGGCCAGATCGGCCCAGGCCATCGCCCGGTAGTCGAAGCCGTTGCGAATGGTCGGCTTCACGACTTCGAAATAAGGCGAGATATCGAAATCGCGCGGCGCGTACAGCGACGAATGCCGGATCTCGAGGATTTCCTCGGCCGCCGCCTCGCTTTCGGCGCGCGCGACCTTCGGCAGGATCGGATAGCGCACGTTGGCGAAGGCCTGCGCGATCAGCGCCGAGCAGATGATGCGCGTCGGATGCCCCGAGCCGAGCGCGATCATGCGGCGGCGCCAACGCTGTGGCACCGGCAGTGGCAGCAGGTAGCGCATGAGGTCGATGATGTTCTTGACGTCGTAGTCGAAGCCGATGCGCTCGGCCGCGTAAGCGCAGACGCGCGCGCGGTCGTCCTCGGTCAGGCCGATCGGCCGGCAGATGCGCGTATGGAAGCGCGTGTATTTCGACAGCGGCGCGGCAACGACGCCCTGGCCGATATTCGCCTCGACCAGCACCAGCGGCTCGCCGTCTTCGGTGACGCGGTCGCCGATCGCGCCGACATAGAGCGCGGCGTGCGACCAGGTCGACTGCGTGAGATACTTGATGACACCGGAGATGTGATTGTTGCCTTCAACGAGCAATACGTCGCCGGGCATCAGCGTGTCGCGCAACGCGCCCGCGTCGCTCGGCGTGAAGGGCTCGTAGCCCAGCGCCGGCTTCTCCAGATAGCGGGCGATGACGCGCCCGACCCCCTCGACGATCATACCCATGACGCCCGTCCCTTCGAGAAATTTAGTGCGGACTCATTGCAAATTGGTTCATCGTGCGCGCAAGCGTTAATCGCCGTTAGCCATGGAAATTGCGCTCCCACGCGCATTCGTGCATTGTGGCCGTCCGCCTTTAAACCTTTCGGACACCATGCCGCTCGTGTCATGCCGCGTTTGAGCCGCCGCTCGTTTCTCGCCGCCTCCGCTGCGCTGATGGCGAGCCCGGCCTTCGCCGCCAAGCCGTCCGGCGAGGACGCCGACGTTATCGTGGTCGGCGCCGGCGCCGCTGGCATCGCCGCGGCGCGGCGGCTCGCCGCCGAGAAGATGCGCGTCATCGTGTTCGAGGGCTCGGACCGCATCGGCGGCCGCTGTGCCACCGATACGGGAACTTTCGGCGTTCCGTTCGACCTTGGCGCGCACTGGATTCACAGTCCCGACGCCAGCCCGCTGATCGCCGGCGGTGCGCCGGCCGGGCTCGAGGTCTATGCCGCGCCACGCTGGCAAAGCGTGCGCATCGGCCCGCGCGCGGCGCGCGACGCCGAGCTCGAACTGTTCCTCGCCGCGCAGGTGCGCGCGCAGCGCGCTTTGCGCGAGCCGCTCAAGGGCAAGGGCGACGCTGCGGCGGAGCGCCTGCTGCCGCACGATCTCGGCGCCTGGAAGGGCGCACTCGAATTCATGTTCGGGCCGTTCACGACGTCGCAGGACCTCGCCAACATCTCGGCCGCGGACCTCGTGCGCAGCGCCGAGCGCACCGGCGACGCTTTCTGTCGTCAAGGCTATGGCGCGCTACTGGCGAAGCTAGCAGCGGGGCTGAACATCAAGCTCTCGACGCCGGTGAGCATGGTCGCCTGGGGCAAGTCGACGGTGCTGGAGACGCCGGAATCGCTCTGGTATCCGCGCGCGGTGATCCTGACCGCGTCGACCAACGTGCTGGCCGGCGACGACATCGAGTTCATCCCGCCGCTGCCGAAGAACGTGAAGGCGGCGATCGCCAACCTGCCGCTCGGCAGCCTCGACCACATCGCGCTCGACATGCCGGGCAATCCGCTGGCCTTGCAGAAGGACGATCTCGTGTTCGAGCAGGCGACGGGCAGCAAGACGGCGGCGCTGCTCGCCAATGTCTCGGGCACGAGTTTGCACGTCGTCAGTGTCGGCGGCGCCTTCGGCCGCGAGCTGTCGGCGAAAGGTGAGGCGGCGATGCTCGATTTCGCGACCGGCTGGCTGTCCTCGGCTTTCGACACCAACGTCAAGCGCTTCATTAAGAAGACCCGCGTCACCCGCTGGAACGCGCAGGAGTTTGTGCTGGGCGCCATGTCCGCCGCCGGTCCCGGTCACGCCGACGCGCGCAAGGTGCTGGCCGATCCGCTCGGCCGCCTCTGGCTCGCCGGCGAGGCGCTGCATGAGACGCAATGGGGCACCGTCAACGGCGCCTGGGAATCCGGCACGCGGGCGGCTGAATCGGTGCTGCGGCACTTCAAGCGCGGTGGCCGCGAGGAGCCGAAGGCGCGGTCGAAACAACGACGCAAGCGGCGGGACGAGGAATGACGGCACGCAAGGCGCTGATCGCCTGGTCGAGCGGCAAGGACAGCGCCTGGGCGCTGCACGTCGTGCGCCAGAGCGGCGACTATGACGTCGTCGGCGCGCTGACGACGGTCAACCGTACTTTCGCGCGCGTCGCCATGCACGGCGTGCGGCAGGAGCTGCTGGAGATGCAGATCGCCGCGGCGGGCTTGGCGCCGGTGCTGGTGCACATCCCGCATCCATGCGGCAACGATATTTATGAGCAGGCGATGGCGGCGGCGATGGCGCAGGCCAAAGCCGACGGCATCACGCACATCATCTTCGGCGATCTCTTTCTCGAGAACATCCGCGCTTATCGGGTAGAGAAATTGAAAGGCTCAGGAATCGAGCCGGTGTTTCCGCTATGGCTCAAACCAACCGATGCGCTGGCGCGCGCCATGATCGCCGGCGGCTTAGAGGCCCATCTGGCGACCATCGACCTGAAGAAGTTGTCCGCCGAATTCGCCGGCCGCCGCTTCGATGCCGCGCTGCTCGCCGATTTGCCGTCCGGCATCGATCCGTGCGGCGAGAACGGTGAATTCCATACCTTCGTCACCGCCGGGCCGATGCTGTCGCGGCCTATCGCCGTGCGCGTGGGCGAAACGGTGGAGCGCGAGGGATTTGCGTTTGCCGATCTGGTGGCGGATTAGGAGTTTTCCGTTCGTCCCCGCGAAAGCGGGGACCCAGTTGTGACTCAGTGCTGGGTTCCCGCTTTCGCGGGAACGAACGGAGTTTGTGTTACCCCCTGAGCGTCCCGCCCGTGCGCTTGACGACCTCGGCGACGATCTTGGCGGCCAGCGCCTCGATCTCTTCATCCGTCATCGTCTTGTCGCGCGGCTGGATCGTCACCGCGATGGCGACCGACTTCTTGCCGGGATCGATGCCGTTGCCCTCGTAGACGTCGAACACGCTGACGTTCGAAATCAGCTTGCGGTCGGCGGCCTGTGCGGTGCGCACGATGTCGCCGGCCTTGACGCCGGCGTCGACGATGAAGGCGAAGTCGCGCTCGACCGGCTGGAACGGCGACAATTCGAGCATCGGCTTGGCGCGTGTCGCTTTCGCCTTCGGCTCGGGGATCGCCTCGAGCAGCACCTCGAAGGCCACGAGCGGACCTTCGGCCTTCAGCGCGGCCAGCGTGCGCGGATGCAGCTCACCGAAATGGCCGATGACATTCTTCGGGCCCATCTGGATGGAGCCGCTGCGGCCCGGATGCAGCCAGGCCGGCCCGCCGGGCACGATCTGCAACGCGGCCATCGGCGCGCCGGCGGCGGCCAGCACGGCCCAGGCATCGGCCTTGGCGTCGAAGGCGTCGACCGGCGCGATCTTGCGCGACCAGTGGCGGCCAGCGCCCTCGGGCTTGGCCAACGCGCGGCGGATGCCGGTCGCGGCGGTGAACTGGTCTTCCGGACGGTCGCCCTTGAAGATCTGGCCGACCTCGAACAGCGCCACATCGCTCAAGCCGCGGTCGGCATTGCGCTGCGCCGCCATGATCAGGCCCGGCAGCAGGCTCGGCCGCATGTCGGACAATTCGGCCGCGATCGGATTGGCGAGCGCCAGTTCAGGCTGGCCGCCGCCGAACAATTCGGCCTCGCGCTTGCCGACGAACGACCACGTCACGGCTTCGGTCAGCCCGCGCGCGGCCAGCGCACGCTTGGCCTTGCGCGTGCGCGCCTGAATGGTGGTGAGCACGGGCTTGCGCGCGTCGTCGCCGCGCGGGAACGGCGTCGGCGGCACCTTATCGACGCCGACGATGCGCACGATCTCCTCGACGATGTCGGCGCGGCCGTGCACGTCCGGGCGCCATGACGGCACCGCGACCTTCACCTTCTCGCCCTGGCCGGCGATGAAGAAGCCGAGCTTCTCGAGGATGCGGCGCATCTCGGGCAGCGACAGCTTGAGGCCGGACAACCGCGGCAGTTCCGAGAGCGGGAAATCGATCACCTTTTCTTTCGCCGCGGGATCGCCGGCGATGAAGACCTGCGACGGCTCGCCGCCGCAGAGGTCGAGCACCATCTGCGTCGCCAGATCGAGGCCGGGCACGGTGAAGTTCGGGTCGACGCCGCGCTCGAAGCGGTAGCGCGCGTCGGAATTGATGCCGAGCTTGCGGCCGCTCTGCGCGACGTTGAGCTCGTTCCACAGCGCCGATTCGATCAGCACGTCGGTGGTGGTCTCGTCGCAGCCCGACTCCTCGCCGCCCATGATGCCGGCCAGCGATTCCACCGCGCGCTCGTCGGCGATGACGCACATGGCGGTGTCGAGCGTGTAGGTCTTGCCGTCGAGCGCAAGCAGCTGCTCGCCGTTCTGCGCGCGGCGGACGGTGAGGTTGCCGTTCACCTTCTTCGCGTCGAACACATGCAGCGGCCGGGCGCGGTCGTAGGTGATGAAATTCGTGATGTCGACCAGTGCGTTGATCGGGCGCAGGCCGATGGCGGTCAGGCGCTTCTGCACCCACTCGGGCGAGGGCCCGTTCTTGACGCCGCGCACAAGCCTGAGGGCGAAAGCCGGGCACAGTTCCGGCGCCTCGATCTTCACCTGCACCGGGCACGGGAACGTCCCCTCGATGCGCTTGGGCGCGTTGTCCTTGTAGTCGCCGATGAGCGTCGCGCCGAGATCGCGGGCGATGCCGCTGACGCCGGTGCAGTCGGGACGGTTCGGCGTCAGGTTGATCTCGATCACCGGCTCGGAGAGGCCGAGCACCTCCGCGAACGGCGTGCCGATCGCCGCGTCCTCCGGCATCTCGATGATGCCTGAGTGGTCCTCGTTGAAGCCGATCTCGGCGCCGGAGATCATCATGCCCTGGCTCTCGACGCCGCGGATCTTGCCGACCGAGAGTGTGATGTCCTTGCCCGGGATGTAGGTGCCGGGCAGGCCGAGCACGGTTTTGAGCCCCGCGCGCGCGTTCGGCGCGCCGCAAACGATCTGCAAGGGCGTGCCACTGCCGTTGTCGACCTTGCAGACGCGCAGGCGGTCGGCGTTCGGATGCTGCACGGCTTCGAGGATCTGCACGACCTTGAACGGCGCGTAGTCCTTCGCCTTGTCCTCGACGCGCTCGACCTCCAGCCCGATCATGGTCAGCGTGTTGACGATCTCGGCGAGCGGCGCCGACGTGTCGAGATGGTCCTTCAGCCAGGAGAGGGTGAATTTCATGGCTGAGAATCTCCGCTTGCCGCAGCCTGTCCCCTCCCCCGCTTGCGGGGGAGGGTTAGGGAGGGGGCTTCTTTGAGAGCGAGCACGATCATCTCAAGAACGCCAGTTCGGTTTGTCATCACGTCGTAATTGTTGAACCGCAACACGCGAAAACCCTTGCCGGCGAGAAAGGCTGTGCGGCGAGCATCCTTCTTTTGCCGCTCGCTTTCGAAGTGCTGCCCGCCGTCGAGCTCGACGATTAGCTTTGCGGCATGACACACGAAGTCGACGATGTAGGGACCAACCGGCACCTGACGGCGAAAGCTTGCCCTGCCGAGGCGATGAGCGCGTGGCGCGCCCCAGACCATCCGCTCTGCGTCCGTTGAATCGCGACGAAGATCGCGCGCGCGTGCACGCGTTGCCGGCGCGATTTGCCAGACGGGATTCTTGCGCGCCTCCGTCGTCATGTCGCGGCCTGCCCCCTCCCTAACCCTCCCCCGCAAGCGGGGGAGGGAACGCGCCGTGCATTGCGGCCGCTTCCCTTCGCCTCACGTGCTCAGCCCCCCCGCGAGCGTCGGGAAGTCGAGCGGGCGGAAGCCGTAGTGCGACAGCCAGCGCTGGTCGGCCTCGAAGAAGGCGCGCAGGTCCGGCATGCCGTATTTCAGCATCGCGATGCGGTCGATTCCCATGCCCCAGGCGAAGCCCTGGTACTCGTCCGGATCGAGGCCGCAATTCTTCAGCACGTTCGGGTGCACCATGCCGCAGCCGAGGATTTCCAGCCAATCCTCGCCCTCGCCGAACCTGATCTCGTTCTTGTCGCGCTTGCACTGGATATCGACTTCCAGCGACGGCTCGGTGAACGGGAAGAACGACGGGCGGAAGCGCATGTTGACGTTGTCGACCTCGAAGAAGGCCTTGCAGAACTCCTGCAAGATCCACTTGAGGTGGCCGAGATGCGAGCCCTTGTCGATGACCAGGCCCTCGACCTGGTGGAACATCGGCGTGTGCGTCTGGTCACTGTCGCTGCGGTAGGTGCGGCCGGGGATGATGACGCGGATCGGCGGCTTCTGCGTCAACATCGTGCGCACCTGCACCGGCGAGGTGTGCGTGCGGAGCAGCAGGCGCGAGCCGTCCGGCTTCGGATTGAAGTAGAACGTGTCGTGCATCTCCCGGGCGGGATGGCCTTCGGGGAAATTCAGTTTGGTGAAGTTGTAGTCGTCGGTCTCGATGTCGGGACCTTCCGCCACCGCGAAGCCCATGTCGGCGAAGATGGCGGTCAGTTCGTCGATCACCTGGCTGATCGGATGGACGCGGCCGCTCTCGGCCGGCGTGTCGGCGACCGGCAGCGTCACGTCGACCGTCTCGCTGCCGAGACGGGCATCGAGCGCGCTTGCGGCGAGCTCGTCCTTGCGCGCGGCGATCGCGCCTGTGACCTTGTCCTTGAGGCCGTTGATCGCCGGCCCCTGCACCTTGCGCTCGTCCGGCGTCATCGATCCGAGCGTCTTTAAAAGCGCGGAAACCGAGCCGCTCTTGCCGAGCGCGGCAACGCGCACGGCCTCCAGCGCCGCCTCGTCGCTGGCGGAGGAGACGGCGGTCAGCAGTTCGGACTCAAGCTTGGCGATGTCGGACATGGCGAGGCTCGTTTGGTGCCTCGTCATGGCCGGGCTTGTCCCGGCCATCCACGTCTTGGCAGATCAGGAAGGCGTGGATGCCCGGCACGAGGCCGGGCATGACGACTGAGAGTCTTACGCCTGGGCCGGCAGCGCGGCCTTGGCCTTCTCGACGATGGCCGCGAACGCCGCCGGCTCATGGATGGCGAGGTCCGACAGCACCTTGCGGTCGACCTGGAGGCCGGACTTGGCGAGGCCGTCGATGAACTTCGAATAGTTGAGTCCAAAGGGGCGCACCGCGGCGTTCAGACGCTGGATCCACAGCGCGCGGAAGGTGCGCTTGCGGCGCTTGCGGTCGCGGAAGGCGTATTGGCCGGCCTTCTCCACCGCCTGCTTGGCGACGCGGATCGTGTTCTTGCGGCGGCCGTAATAGCCCTTGGCAGCCTTGTAGACTTTCTTGTGCTTGGCGTGAGCGGTGACGCCACGTTTGACGCGGGCCATGGGAAACTCCTGTAGCTAGTCTTGCAAACGGTCGGGGACGGGACGGCCGCGTCACGGACGCGGCGAGGCGAAATACGTTCAGCCGTTCGGCAGAAAGTATTTCTTGATGTTGTCGCCGTCGGACTTGAACAGCACCGCGGTGCCGCGATGCTCACGGATGGTCTTGGTGGTCCGCTTGATCATGCCGTGGCGTTTGCCGGACTGCTGGTATTTCACCTTGCCTTGGGCGGTGATCTTGAAGCGCTTTTTGGCGCCCGACTTGGTCTTCAGCTTGGGCATTTGGCTCTCCTGGCGGCGCGTGTGCGGACATGGCCCGCAACGGCCGAAAATGCCTTCAACCACAAAGGTTTAGGCAGGGTGCTCGGGATTGAGCGGGGTTCGCCGCCACGGCAGCCCTTTAGCCGGGCGGCGAGCGGGCGGGGTTATGGCAGAGGCGGGCGCGGTTTTCAACAGGCGCGGGACGCGCGGCGTGCGCAGGCCTCTCGACCCTCCCCCTGAAAGGGGGAGGGTCAGGGAGGGGGTCAGGTCTGGCTCGGAATGGAAGGGGTGCTGACCCCCCACCCGGCGAGCGTTGCTCGCCGACCTCCCCTTTCAGGGGGAGGTATGGGCGGCGCTCAGCGCGGCGCCAGCACCATGACCATCTGACGGCCTTCGAACCGGGGTTCCGCCTCGACCTTGGCCATCGGGCCGGTATCGGCCTTGACGCGATTGAGGAGCTGGAAGCCGAGCTCCTGGTGCGCCATCTCGCGGCCGCGGAAGCGCAAGGTGATCTTGACCTTGTCGCCTTCCTCGAAGAACCGCTTCATCGAGCGCATCTTCACGTCGTAGTCGTGGTCGTCGATCATCGGCCGGAGCTTGATCTCCTTGATCTCGACGACGTGTTGTTTCTTGCGGGCCTCGGCCGCCTTCTTCTGCGCCTGGTACTTGTACTTGCCGTAGTCCAGGAGCTTGGCGACGGGGGGAGCGGAGTTCGGGGCGATCTCGACCAGATCGAGCCCCGCGGCCTGCGCCATCTCGAGCGCAGTCTGGATTGGTGTCGGGCCGTGATTGTGCCCGGTGGCATCGATCAGCTGTACCTCGCGGACGCGGATCTCATCGTTGATGCGCGGGCCGTCCTTTTGAACGGGCTGCGCGGACTTCATCGGACGACGAATGGCTGCTCTCTCCTCTGCTGTTGCAACGAAAGCCGGGGCGCCTCAGGGGCGTCCCGGGAGACCAGAGATTGGTAGAAACCACGGATAAGTCAACGCGGTTCCTGCCCCGGACGGTAAAGAAAGGGCGGTTTGCCGATCAAATTGTAACTAAGGTGCGGCATTCAGGCCGCAGCCTTGGCGCCCGCCGCCGCCGGCCGGCCGGTTGCCTCGCCGTACAGGCGCAACGTCTGTTCCGCCACGACCTCGCTGTTGAAATGGCCGAGCACCCAGTCGCGCCCGCGTGCCCCCATCGCCGCCCGCATCGGCGCCGGGATCGAGAACAGCCGCAGCAAGGTCGCCGCCAGGCGGCTGTCGTCGCCGGCGGGGAAGCGGAGGCCGGACACCCGGCTTTCGGTCATGAATGGGGCGGTCAGCACCACGTCGCTGCCGGCGGCGAGGTCCGAGACGATCATCGGCCGACCCATGGCCTGCGCCTCCAGGATCGCCCGCTGCACGCCCTCCGGCTGGATCGCCGCCGAGACAACCACCGTGGCGGCGGCATAGGCCGCCGGCATGTCGTGCACCGGCGCGGCCATGCGGATCACGTCCATCGTGCCGGTCGCAAGCACGAGGTCCCACAATTCGCCGGTGTAGTGCGTGCGGCCGCGGTCCTCGCCGACGAAGACGCAGAGGAAGTCCTTGAGCCCACGCTCCTTGAGCCGCTGGATCGCCTTGACCACGACGTGGTGGCCCTTGCGGCGCAGGATGCGGCCGACGACGAGGATGACCTTGGTCTCGCCGGTGACGCCCCAGGCGTGGCGGATGGCGTCGATGCGCGCTTGCGTCATGCGCTCCGGATCGAAGCGCTCGAGATCGACGCCGCACGGCACGACGGTGAGCTTCTCCCACGACGTGCCGTAGCGGTCGTTCACGAGCTGCGCCAGCTGCTCGCTGACCGCGACGACGCGGTCGCCGCGCGCCATCACGCTGTTGTAGACGTGCTTGAACAGGTTCTGGTCGCGGAAGCCCTTGTACCAGCTGGTCAGGAACGGCAGGCGCGTCATCCGCGCGGCCATGAACGCGCTCCAGGCGCCGGAGCGGCCGAGCGCGTGGATGCAGTGGCAGCGCTTTTCGCGCGCGAGCCTTCTCAGCGCGAATACGTTGCGCAGCATCCGCACCGGATTGGCGGTGGCGACATCGAGCGGCACGAATTCGGCGCCCGCGGCATTGATGTCGGCGACGAGACGGCCGGCGCGCGAGACGACGATGGCCTGGTGGCCGGCCTGCTTGAGGATGCGCGTGAGCTCGACCGCGCCGGCATCGGCCGCGCCGGCTTCCAGCGCGGGCGCGACGATCAGGACACGCATCGGATCGCGCTCTTGCGTCTGGACACGCCCGCCGGCCGGCGCAGATGCAGACGAAACCGGCATCGACAATCACATCCTCGGAACGGGCGCCTTCGCGTCAAGCGGCGCAGCGGGAGACGAACGGAGGCTTGAACGAGCCTGTTTGACGGGTCTTCAAGTGTCGCGTGATAGAAGCGACGTATAGACCCCGCGGATGGCTTCGGCAACGCTCTGCGGCGAGAACATGAATTCGGCGAATTGCCGGGCCCGCGCGCCCAATGCCTCTGCCGCCGTCGGATTGTTGGCGAGCGCCGCCGAAACCGCCCCGGCCAGCTCGCCCGCCTGGCCCGGCCGCACCACCCAGCCGGTGCGCAAGTCCTCGCGCATGCGCGGCGGCGCCAGCACGTTTTCTGGCAGCGTCCCGACCGCGGTGGTGACGACGGCGCGGCCGACCGCCTGCGCCTCGGCGGCGATGCGGCCGGTCAGCGGCGGTTGCCGCGCCGGCAGCACAACCACGTCGGCGACCGCCATCGCCGCCGGCATGTCCGGGACATGGCCGACGAAGCGGCACAAGGTGTCGATGGTGTGCACGCGGGCGCGCTTGCGGACGCTCGCGGCATAACGCATATGCCGCTGGTCCTCGCCTGCGAACACGAAGGCGACGTCGCGGCGGCCCTGCGCGACGATCAGGCGCGCCGCGTCGACCATGCTGAGCTGCCCGTTGTGCGGCGCCATGCGCCCGGCGACGAGCACGACGCGCATTTCCGGCAACAGGCCCCAGACGCGGCGCAGCGCGGCGATGCGCTCGCCCGAGATCGCCGCCGGGCTGAACGTCGCTGTGTCGACCGCGCGCGGAATGACGGTGATGCGCTCGGGCGCGATGCGGTAGCGTTCGATCATCGCCCGCGACACGTAGCTCGACGGCGCGATGATGCGGTCGCCGCGCGCCAGCGAGGCGTTGAGCATCGGCTGCGGCCAGCGGTTCGACGGCATGCGGTCGGGAAACGACGTCACCAGAAACACCGGCTGCCGGTGCACGGCCTTGAGCGCGCTCCAGGCAGCGCCGGCGCTCTGCGCGTGCACGATATCGATGCGCTCGGCCGCGACGAGATGCGACAGCATCGCGGCGTTCCTGCGGATACGTAGCGGGTTCAAAGTGTCGTTCGGCAGTGGCAGCCATTCGCCGCCGAAGGCGCGCAATTCGCCCACGAGCGGGCCGCCGTCGCCGGCGACGACGGCGCGCGCGCCGGACTGCATCAGCGCCAGCGCGATCTCGACGGCGGCGTGTCCGGCGGGGTCGTCGGAGAGCGCCGGCACGATTTGCAGGATGGTGGCGCCGGCGAGCGAGCGCGGCCGCGCGCGGTTCGGCTGCGTCAGCGGCACGAGGGCCCCCTTGCGCGCGCCGCCCCGATGCGGCGAGAAGGGGCGTTTCCCGTCGCGCCGCCAACGGAAACGGCCTCAAGCATGAGCGAAGCCCGTCTCACATCCCTGACCATCGAATCGCCTGCGCCTTCGCGGACCATCGCCGTGCGCGTGCGCGAGGGCAAGGGCCAGAACCTGGGGCCGGGGCTTGTCTGGCTGGGCGGGTTCAAGTCGGACATGAAAGGCACCAAGGCCGAGGCGCTCGACCGCTGGGCGGCGGCCGAGGGCCGGGCCTGCCTGCGGTTCGACTATTCCGGCCACGGCGAATCGAGCGGCGACTTCCGCGACGGCACCATCGGCCGCTGGCTCGCGGAGAGCCTCGCGGTCTACACGCAGTTCGCCAAGGGGCCGCAGGTGCTGATCGGCTCGTCGATGGGCGGCTGGCTCGGGCTACTTTTAGCGGCGCAACTGCGCAAGCTGACAGGGTTTGCACCGCTTGCCGGCATGGTGCTGATCGCGCCGGCGGTCGACTTCACCGAAGAGCTGATGTGGAAGCAGTTCACGCCGGCGATCAAACGCGACATCGAGACGAAGGGCGAGTGGATCAGGCCGTCGGACTACGACGCCGGCGGCTATCCGATCACGCGCGCGCTGATCGAGGACGGACGCAAACATCTGATGCTCGGCGGGCTGATCGAGCCGGGCTGCCCGGTGCATATTTTGCAAGGCGTGCAGGACCCGGACGTGCCGTGGCGGCACGCGGAGGAACTGGTGACGCGGCTGTCGCGCGACGACGTCGTGCTGACGCTGATCAAGGACGGCGATCACCGCCTGTCGCGGCCGGAGGACATCGAGCGGCTGATCGCGGCGGTGAGGGAGTTTTAGGGCGCGAGCGCTTCGCGCCATTCCTCTTGCACCGAACCATCGCGGTCGCCGCGGCGCAATTCTTCCAACTCCTCCCGAGGCAACAGCCGCGACAAGGCCCACACCGCCGCGCCGCGCACGAGCGGAGACGGGTCGTCGAGCAATCGCTGCGCTTCTGTCGCCAGCGACGCATCGCCTGAATTGCCGACGGCGATGAGCACATTGCGGATGAAACGGTCGCGGCCGGTGCGCTTGACCGGGCTTTTGGAAAACAGCGCGCGGAATTGCGCGTCGTCGAGCCGCGACAGTTCGGCGAGATCGGGCGCGCGCAGATTGTCGCGCGCGGCGAGCTTTGCCTCGCGGCCGGCTTGCGCGAACTTGTTCCACGGGCACACCGCAAGGCAATCGTCGCAGCCGTAGATGCGATTGCCCATCAACGGCCGCAGCTCGCGCGGGATCGGCCCTTTGTGCTCGATGGTCAGATACGAAATGCAGCGCCGTGCATCGAGCCGGTACGGCGCCGGGAACGCGGCGGTCGGGCAGACGTCGAGGCAGGCGCGGCAGGTGCCGCAGCTGTCTTCAAACGGAGCGTCGGGCGGCAGGTCGAGCGTCGTGAAAATCGCACCGAGAAACAGCCACGAGCCATATTGGCGCGAGACGAGATTAGTGTGCTTGCCCTGCCAGCCGAGACCGGCGCTTGCCGCAAGCGGCTTCTCCATCACCGCGGCGGTGTCGACGAACACCTTCACGTCGCCGCCGGCTTCCGCCACGAGCCAGCGCGCGATCTCCTTCAATTTCTTTTTGATGAGCTCGTGATAGTCGTCGCCTCTGGCGTAGACCGAGATCGCCGCCTTGCCGCGCTGCGCGAGGATGGCGAGGGGGTCGTCGTCGGGTCCGTAATTCAGCCCGAGCATGACGACCGAGCGCACCTCCGGCCACAGCGCCTGCGGCGCGCCGCGGCGCTCCGCGGTGGCGGCGAGCCAGTCCATGTCGCCGTGCGCGCCTTCGGCGATGAAATGCTTAAGCCGCTCGCGCGTCTCCGGCGTCGCGTCGGCGCGCGTGATGCCGGCGGCGTCGAAGCCGAGCGCGCATGCCTTCTCGATGATCGCCAGCTTGATCGCGGCGGGGTCGCTCAAAAGTCCAGGTCGGCGTAGTGCTCGGCCGGCGGCAGGCCGGCCAGCGTCTCGGTCAGCAGCGGCCGGAACGACGGCCGCGACTTGACCCGCGCGTACCACTGCTTTGCTGCCTCGTCTTCGCTCCACGGCACTTCGCCCAGATAATCCACCGCCGACAGGTGCGCCGCCGCCGCGAGATCGGCGAGCGACATATGCTCGCCCGCGAGCCAGTCACGCGAGCGCGCGAGCCACCCGATATAGGCCAGATGATACCGGATATTGTGGCGCGCGGCGCGCAGCGCCTCGGTATCCGGCGAGCCGCCCCCCTGCTCGCGCGTCATATACCGTTTGAACACGCGCTCCAGCACCAGGGGAGCGCTGACCTCGGCGTCGAACTTCGCGTTGAACCAGTGCGCGAGCCGCCGCACCTCGACGCGTTCCGCCGGCCGCGGCGGCATCAGCCGGTCGGTGGTTTCCGACGGCGGCAGGATCTCCTCGATGTATTCGGCGATGACCGCGGCGCCGGGCACCGCCGGCTGGCCTTCGGCCACCAGCACCGGCACCTCGGCGCTGGGATTGAGCAGCAGGAACTCCTCGCGGCGGTCCCAGAACCGCTCCTCCACCAGCCGCACCGGCACCCCGTATTCGGTGAGGATCAGGCGCACATAGCGCGACTGCGGCGACAGCGGATGGTGGAACAGGGTCAGCATGAAGCCCGTATTGTGACGCGGGGAACGGCGGGAATCGGTGACTGCACTATAGGAAGGCCCTCCGGCAACGCAAATTCCGGTGCGGTAAAGATCGTTTTAATTTGCCTGACGGCCGCCTATGCGCGAAAAGCGCGGGCCCGCCGTTTGTCCCGCTCCGGAGCGCAAACCACATGAATTTCGACGCCATCATGGCGCCGGCGATGCACCTGATCACCGCGCATATCGATCTCGTCAAAGCGGCGGTGCTCGGCATCGTCGAAGGCTTCACCGAGTACCTGCCGGTCTCCTCGACCGGGCACCTGCTGCTGATGGAGCACGTGCTCGGCTGGGGCGACGACTCATTCGGCAAGTCGTTCGCCGTGCTGATCCAGCTCGGCGCGATCCTGGCGCTGCTGACGATCTATTTCGGCCGCATCTGGGCGCTGGCGACGCACATGTTCACGAGCTGGGCGGCGGCGCGCTTCATCATCGGCGTGCTCATCGCCTTCCTGCCGGCGGCGGTGATAGGCGCGCTCGCCTACCACGTCATCAAGAGCACCCTGTTCGACGTGCGCGTCGTATGCATCTCGCTGATTATCGGCGGCTTCGTATTGCTCGCCGTCGACCGGATGAATCTCAAGCCGCGCTTCCACGAGGCGACCGAGTTTCCGCTGTGGATGTATCTCGGCATCGGCTTCATCCAGTGCATCTCGATGATCCCGGGCGTGTCGCGCGCCGGCGCGACCATCGTCGGCGCCATGCTGTTCGGCGCTGACCGCCGCGCGGCGGCCGAGTTCTCGTTCTGGCTGGCGATGCCGACCATGGTCGGTGCCTTCGCCTACGAGGCCTACAAGAGCCGCGCCGACCTCCTGCACAGCGGCGACATCACCACCATCGCGGTCGGTTTCATCTTTTCGTTCATCTTCGGCTGGATCGTCGTCAAGACGTTCCTCGGCTTCGTGCAGCGGCACTCGTTCGCGGTGTTCGCCTGGTGGCGCATTCTGCTCGGCAGCGCCGGCATCTACGCGCTGTATTTTCTCTGAGCGACACAGCGCTTATCGCCGTCATGCCCGGCCTTGTGCCGGGCATCCACGTCTTACTGCGATGACGTAGCAAAGTCGTGGATGGCCGGGACAAGCCCGGCCATGACGATTGTGTCTCACACGTTCCGCCGCGGGTCGCCGTAGTCGTCGAACAAGATATCGCGGCTGACGTCGGCGATGTCGCGCACGCCGGTGAGCGCCATGCTCAGGCGCAATTCGCTCTCGATCAGGCTCAGCGCTTTCGTCACGCCGGCGCCGCCCATGGCCGCGAGGCCGTAAAGATGGGCGCGGCCAATGAGGCAGCCGCGCGCGCCGAGCGCCAAAGCCTTCAGGACGTCCTGGCCCGAGCGCACGCCGCCGTCGAACAAAATTTCGATGCGATCGCCGACCGCGTCGGCGATGCGCGGCAGCGCGACGATGGTCGCCGGCGCGCTGTCGAGCTGGCGGCCGCCGTGGTTGGAGACGACGATGCCGTCGACGCCGTGATCGGCGGCCTTCTTCGCGTCGGCCGCGTCGAGCACGCCCTTCAAGACCAGTTTGCCCGGCCACACCTTGCGCATCCAGGCGATGTCGTTCCACGACAGAGTCGGGTCGTAGTTCTCCTGCGCCCATTTTCCGGCGGCGAGCGCGCCAGTCTGCGACGTCTTGTGCAGGAAGGCGGCGATGTTGCCGAAGGTCTTGCGCTTGCCGCGCATGACGCTCGTAACCCAGCCGGGCTTGGTGGCGATGTCGAAAGCGTTGCGCCAGGTCAGGCGCGGCGGCACTTCAAGGCCGTTCTTCAAATCGGCGTGGCGCTGGCCGCGCAGCGGCAGATCGACGGTGACGAACAGCGCGGTGCAGCCGGCGGCCTTGGCGCGGTCGAGGATCTGCTCGGAGAAGCCGCGGTCGCGGAACACGTAGAGCTGGAACCAGAACGGCCCCTTGATCGCCGAGCGGATGTCCTCGATCGAGCAGATCGACATGGTCGACTGGCAGTAGCGGATGCCCGCGTCTTCGGCGGCGCGCGCGGCGACCATCTCGCCGTCGCCGCACAGGAGGCCGGCCAGCCCGGTCGGCGCGATGGCGACCGGCATCGACACCTTCTCGCCGAGCATCGTGGTCGAGAGATTGCGCTCGCGCGCGTCGATCAGCACGCGCTGGCGGAAGCGGACCGCCCTCAATTCGGTGGTGTTGGCGCGGTAGCTGATCTCGTCGTAGGAGCCGGTGTCGACGTAGTCGAACAGCGCCTTCGGCACCTTGCGCCGCGCCAGCCGGCGAAGGTCCTCGATGTTGGTGATGACCGGCATCGCGACGCGGTTTACTGGGTCGGCTGCGTGCGGAACTGGCCGGTCTTGCGGAAGCGCCAGAGATAGGACGGCACGATCGCCTCGATCGGCTCGGGCGTGATGCCGAGCCCCGGCAGCGTGCGGCGCTGCGCGATGGCGGCTTCGGACACGACGTTGTCGGTGCGCAGCAGCTCGACCTGGTCGGGCGTGAGCAGCGGCGTCGGCATGAGCTGGAGCAGGCTCGCCTGCAATTTGGCAACGAGGAACGGCAGCGGCATCAGCAGCCGCTTCCGCTCGATGGTCTTCAGGATGTACTCGAGGATGTCGCGGAAACTGCGCACCTCGGGTCCGCCGAGCTCGTAGGTCGTGCCGGGGCGCGCCTCACCGTCGACGGCCAGCGCGATCGCCTGCGCCACGTCGCCGACGAAGACTGGCTGGAATTTCGTCGCGCCACCGCCGATCAGCGGCAGCATCGGCGACATCCTGGCAAGGGATGCGAACAGGTTGAAGAAGTTGTCCTCGGGGCCGAACATGATCGACGGCCGCACGATCGCCGCCTCGGGCACGATCTCGGCGACGAGCTTCTCGGCCGCGGCCTTCGACCGGGCATAGGCGGCGGTGGAGTTCGCGTCGGCGCCGATGGCGGAGACGTGGACGAGCCGGGCGCCGTTCGTTTTCGCCGCGCGCGCGACATTGGCGGCGCCCTCGGCGTGGACGGCGTCGAAGCGCTGGCGGCCGCGCTCGAACAGGATGCCGACCAGGTTCACGACCATGTCGGCGCCGCGCGCCGCCGCCTCGACCGATTCGGCGTTGCGCAGGTTCGCCTGCACCGCATTGATCTGGCCGACGCGGCCGAGCGGCTGCAAATGGAAGGCGAGATCGGGCCGGCGCACGGCGACGCGGATGCGGTAATGGCGTCTGGCCAGCGCGCGCACGAGATGGCGGCCGAGGAAGCCGGAGCCGCCGTACACGGTGACGAGGGTGTCGTAGGGACTGCGTGCGGTCATGCCGCTCTCGCTTGCAAATGGGGAAGCCGGCGAAAAGGTCCGGCCATCGCGGCAATACAGGATCGCATTCGCGCTGTACAGGCCGTTAGAAGCGGCCGCAAACGCTTCAATTGACAAGGGGGATTGGGCTCAATACCTAGAGCCGCCAGTGCCCAGGTGGCGGAATTGGTAGACGCACTAGTTTCAGGTACTAGCGGGTAACACCGTGGAGGTTCGAGTCCTCTCCTGGGCACCACCGCTTCGCGCGGATCGTTGATTTCGCGCCGCGCTCTTCCAAACACATCATTCGTGACGCGCCGCGCCGGTTCGCGCTCCGTGCCATCCGGCAAGTCATGCGAGCCATGTCCGCGCGCGGTTGAATTGCGCTTTCGTGCAGCCTACGGTTTTCCTGCATGCGGCCGCCGCCGGCGCGCACGTCCCCGCTACCGGCCCGAATGGCCCCTTGCCGCTCTTTGCCTGCCTTTCAGCGATTAAATTTCATAGCTGGCGAAAGGTTAAGGTGTAAGGCAACGGACGCAGCCTATTGGAATCCATGTTGATTCTGTAGAATCTAAGGTTGTTCATTTTAATGCTGCTGATACGAATTTATGGCATCAATTTTACGCCCCGTAAGTATTTGCCCGCTAGGGTTGCCCTCGTCACTCAAAGTTCCCGCGTTAGTAGAGGTGGTACCCCATGCAATCCGTAATGCGTTTCGTTAACGACGAGTCCGGCGCCACCGCCATCGAATACGGGCTGATCGCCGCCGGCATCGCCGTTGCGATCATCACCGTGGTGCAGACCATCGGCACCAACCTGAACAGCAAGTTCTCGTCGATCAGCGACGCGCTGAAGTGAGCTTCCCCAGCCCGATGTCCTGATGCGAGGCGGGTTTTTTCGGACTTGCGGCGCTCCAGGAACAGGACATTGCGCTTGGCGAAGAAGGCCCCGGACCGAACTCCGGGGCCTTTGCTTTTTCAGGTCCATGAACGGCCGCGGCGCCGATCCGGCACGCCGCTGGACAGTGTTCGCCGCGACAAGCTAAAAAGCCACATGGAATCAATGCTTGGCGAATGGCGGCCGGTGCGGCCGCCGGGCCCGGCCGGAAGCCCTGAATGACCATCCGCCTGCATCGCGGCGACCTTCCCGACCTGTCGGCCTACAAGGGCGCGGTGGCCATCGACACCGAGACGATGGGTCTCGATCCCAACCGCGACCGGCTTTGCGTCGTGCAACTCTCGCCCGGCGACGGCTCCGCCGACGTGGTGCAGATCGCCGCCGGGCAGACGCGCGCGCCGAACCTCGAGCGGCTGCTCGCCGACGCGTCGATCGTCAAGCTGTTCCATTACGCGCGTTTCGATCTCGCGATGCTGGCGAAGGCGTTCAAGGTCATGCCGCAGCCGGTCTACTGCACCAAGATCGCCTCGCGCCTCGCCCGCACCTACACCGACAAGCACGGCTTGAAGGACCTCGCGCGCGAGGTGCTCGGCGTAGACCTGTCGAAGCAGCAGCAGTCATCCGACTGGGGCGCCGACACGCTCACCGACGCGCAAGTGGCCTACGCGGCAAGCGACGTGCTGCACCTGCATGCGCTGCGCGAGAAACTCGACGCGATGCTGGCGCGTGAAGGCCGGGCCGAAATCGCCGCCGCCTGCTTCCGCTTCCTGCCCGACCGCGCGCGGCTCGACCTCGCCGGCTGGGCGGAACAGGACATTTTTTCGCATTCCATGTAACGTCTTGCGTCGGTAGGGGAATCGACGCAGGCACGGCGTTCGCCGCCGAGGGGCCACATTCCGCGGCCATGACGGCGAGGGGGCGTTGCCGATTTTCGTGGCCAAGCTGAAACCGGAGTCCGGCCGGACCACCGCATGAACCGTGTCATCACCGCCAGAGCCGACCCGCAGACCGCGCGCTCCTACTGGACGATGAGCCGCGCCGACAGCGACCGCGCCTTCCGCGCCGCCCGCCGGCACAGCCGGCACGTGCGCATCCTGCGCATCGCGGTGCCGATAGCCGTCGTCGGCACGCTCGCGCTCATGGTGCTGCTGACCTATTTCAATCCGCTGCGAATGCTGACCAAGCTGCCGATCAACATGGACAATCTGGTCGTGTCGGGCACGCAGATCACCATGGAGAAGCCGCGCCTGTCCGGCTTCACCCGGGATTCCCGCGCCTACGAATTGACCGCCGAGGCGGCCAAGCAGGACCTCACCAAGCCGGATCTGATGGAATTGAGAAATCTGCACGCCAAGTTGCAGATGCAGGACAACAGCACGACCTTGATGTCCGCGGCCACCGGCCTGTACGACGCCAAGGCGGAAACACTCAAACTCGAAAAGGACATCGTCCTGTCCAACAACCAGTACGAAGGCCGTCTGAGCGAAGCGATGGTCGACATCCGCAGCGGCAACGTCGTGTCGGACAAGCCGGTGACGCTGAAGATGCTGCAAGGCCAGCTCGACGCCAATCATCTGGAGGTCGTCGATTCCGGCGACCTCGTGCGCTTCACCAAGGGCGTGACGCTGGTGCTCGATCATCTCGGCGACCAGCAGGGCAAGACCGCGAAGGCCGGAGCGAAGAAGCCGTGATGCGTGGCGCCGTTCTCCTCGTCATCGCCGCCGCGTTCGGCATCGGCATCGGCGCCGCGCAGGCGCAGCCGCAGTCGCAGCAGGCGTCGAAAGGCCCGCCCAATGCCTTGCAGGGCTTCTCGCAGAACCGCGACGAGCCGGTGCACATCGACGCGGCTACGCTCGAAGTGCGCGACAAGGACAAGATCGCGACGTTCAGCGGCAACGTGCACGTGCGCCAGGGCGACACCGACATGCGCTGCAAGACCCTGGTCGTGTTCTACGAGCAGGACGACGAGCAGGCGCCGCCGGAGGGCGGCAAGCCGATGCAGCAGGCCAATGCCGGCCCCGGCGGCAACCAGAAGATCAAGAAGCTCGAGGCGCGCGGCGGCGTGATCGTCACCCAGAAGGAGCAGACCGCGACCGGCGAACTCGGGCTCTTCGACATGCCGAGCAACACGGTCACGCTTACCGGCAACGTCGTCATGACGCAGGGCAAGAACGTGCTGCGCGGCGACAAATTGATCGTCGATCTGACCAGCGGCGTATCGCGCGTCGAGTCGGGCAAGAACGGCCACGGCCGCGTGCAGGGCCTGTTCCTGCCGAGCAGCGGCGGCGGCATCCCCGACATGAAGCCGGGCGGCGCCGGCGGCGCCAATCCCGGGCCGGCTCCTGCGCCGCGCCCGGCGACCCGGTAGCCGCTTGATGGCCCGCCCGCCCGCCGCGCCGGACCGGAAGGAATCAGCTAGGGTCGCGCTTCCTGTGCGGGATGGCCGGCGGCCGGTCCGCTGCTGCGGGAGAAGCCGGTGAATATCCTCTCGTTCTTTCAGCGCGGTCCCCGGCGCGGCGCCAAGGGTCCCACGGCCCGCGCGCCGCAGCCGCAGCCCGGCGCGCGGCACAATGCGCAGGCCGGCCAGCAGCTCGCCGCGCGCACGCGCCGCGAGGTCGATCCGCGCCAGCAGGTCCGCCACGCCTATCTCGCCGCGCACGGCGTCGAAAAGAGCTTCGGCAACCGCATGGTGGTGAAGGGCGTGACGCTCTATGTCCGCCGCGGCGAGGCCGTCGGGTTGCTCGGCCCGAACGGCGCCGGCAAGACCACCGTGTTCTATATGATCACCGGCCTCATCAAGGCCGACCGCGGCCGCATCGAGCTCGACGGCTACGACGTCACGGCGCTGCCGATGTATCAGCGCGCCCGCCTCGGCATCGGCTATCTGCCGCAGGAGGCCTCGATCTTCCGCGGCCTCAATGTCGAGGAGAATATCCGCGCGGTGCTGGAGGTGGTCGAGCCCGACCGCCGCCGCCGCGAGGCCGATCTCAACGCGCTGCTCGAGGAGTTCAATATCGCTCGCCTGCGCAAGACGCCGACCATCGCGCTCTCCGGCGGCGAGCGCCGCCGCGTCGAGATCGCGCGGGCGCTGGCGACACGGCCGAGCTACATGCTGCTCGACGAGCCGTTCGCCGGCATCGACCCGATCGCCGTCGGCGACATCCAGCAGTTGGTGCGCCACCTGACCAACCGCGGCATCGGCGTGCTGATCACCGACCACAATGTCCGCGAGACCCTGGGCCTGACCGACCGTGCCTACATCATCTATTCCGGCGAGGTGCTGATGGAGGGCCGAGCCGACGACATCGTCAACAACCCGGACGTCAGGCGGTTGTATCTGGGCGAGGAGTTCAAGCTCTGAGCGGCCGGCTCGGAAGACGAATTTTCTAACTTATTGAATATGTTGCCGATTGTTTGGGAAATGCCGCGGTGCGGAATCGCATATCGCCGGCGCCGGTGAACTGGTATAAATAGCAAGCAAGAATCAGACCAGTTTCCGGCCGGGAAACCCGATGGCTTTGTCGCAACGACTGGAGGTCCGCCAGACCCAGGGTCTGGTGATGACGCCGCAGCTGATGCAGGCCATCAAGCTGCTGCAGCTCTCCAGCCTCGACCTTGCCGCCTATGTCGAGGGCGAACTGGAGCGCAATCCGCTCCTAGAGCGCGCCAGCGACGATGACGGCCCCGCGGCGGAGCCGGCCGAGGCCGCCGAATCGCGCGACGAGCCGAGCCCGTCCGACTGGACCGGCGACGAACTCGAGACCAGCCGCAGCGCGATGGAGCAGGGGCTCGGCACCGAGCTCGAGAACGTCTTCCCCGACGACGCCGCGCCGCGCCAGGCCCAGCCCGAGGCGCAGCAGCCGGCCTATTCCGAATGGTCGGGTGTCGGCGCCGGCGGCTCTGACGGCGACAACAATCTGGAAGCCTACGTCTCCTCGGAGACGACGCTCGCCGCGCACCTCGCGGAGCAAATGACGCTGGCCATCGCCGACCCGGTGCGGCGCATGATCGGCCAATACCTCATCGACATGGTCGACGAGGCCGGTTACCTGACCGGCGATCTTGCAAGCGTCGCCGAAAAGCTCGGCGCGCCGATCTCCGAGGTCGAGGCCGTGCTGGCGATCCTGCAGAAATTCGATCCGGCCGGTATCTGCGCGCGCAACCTCACCGAATGCCTGGCGATCCAGTTGCGCGAGCGCGACCGGCTCGATCCGGCGATGCAGATCATGCTCGCGCATCTCGAACTGCTGGCCCGCCGCGACCTCGCCGGGCTGCGCCGCGTCTGCGGCGTCGACGACGAGGATCTCGCCGAGATGACGGCGGAGATCCGGGCGCTCAACCCGAAGCCCGGCCTCGCCTTCGGCTCGACGACGGTGCAGCCGATCGTGCCCGACGTGCTGGTGCGCGCCGCGCCGGACGGCACCTGGCAGATCGAGCTGAACTCCGACACCTTGCCGAAAGTGCTCATCAACCAGCGCTATTACGCGCAGGTGTCGAAAACCACGCGCAACGACAAGGACAAGAGCTACGTCGCCGAGTGCCTGCAGACCGCAACCTGGCTGGTGCGCGCGCTCGACCAGCGCGCCCGCACCATCCTGAAGGTGTCGAGCGAGATCGTGCGCCAGCAGGACGGCTTCTTCGTGCACGGTGTGCAGTACCTGCGGCCGCTGAATTTGAAAACCATCGCCGACGCCATCGGCATGCACGAATCGACCGTGTCGCGCGTCACCGCCAACAAGTACATGGCGACCAGTCGCGGCATATTCGAATTGAAATATTTCTTCACCTCCGCTATCGCCGCGGCTGACGGCGGCGAGGCGCATTCGGCGGAGGCCGTGCGCCACCGCATCCGCCAGCTCATCGACGGCGAAACGGTGGACGACATCCTCTCAGACGACACGATCGTCGAGAAACTCAAATCCGCCGGTGTCGATATCGCGCGGCGCACCGTCGCCAAATATCGCGAAGCGATGCGCATACCTTCGTCGGTGCAGCGGCGGCGCGAGAAGCACGCGGCGACGGCATAACGCGTGCGGCACTCGGCCGCGAGCCCTACGGAACTTTTCCCCTTGGCAACGCCTTGGGAACGCACGAGCTTCGCTGACGAGCGGCGGAACGCTTTCGCCCGACTTCGTAGCCGCCTAGACTGACGGTCGCGGTCTCGCACGCCGCCAGCAAAAAGGAGGAAATCGCATGCCGATGCGCGTTTCCGGAAAAAACATCAGCGTCGGGCCGGCGCTGCAACAGCGGATCAGCGGCCGCGTCGAAGAGGCGACAGCAAAATATTTCCGCGGCGGGTATTCCGGCTTCGCCACCGTCGGCAAGGACGGCTTCGGCTTCCGCACCGAATGCGTCCTGCATCTGGATTCCGGGGCTTCGATCGAGGCCGAGGGACAGGCGTCCGGTGCCTATGACAGCGCCGACCAGGCGGCTTCGCGTATCGAAACGCAACTCAGACGCTACAAGCGCCGCCGCCAGGACAGCCAGGCCCGTCGCGGCCTTTGATTATGCATTATGCCAGGGAAAGCCAATAAAATCGGCCCACGCGGCCCATTGACGCCGGGGGGCGCCATCCTTATGGTCCGCCGCCTTCACAAACCCCCTCGCCAATCCACGCCGGCCCATTACGCTCATCGGACATGTCCATGACGCTCACCGATCTCGTTGCTCCGAACGCGATTGTTCCGGCGCTCAAAGTCAACGGCAAGAAGCAGGCCTTGCAGGAACTCGCCGCGCGCGCGGCCGAGATCACCGGGCAGAGCGAGCGCGCCATTCTCGAGATCCTGATGCAACGCGAGAAGCTCGGCTCGACCGGCGTCGGCAACGGCGTCGCCATTCCGCACGGCAAGCTGCCGAAGCTCGGGCGGCTGTTCGGCCTGTTCGCGCGGCTGGAGCGCGGCATCGATTTCGAGGCGCTCGACGGCCAGCCGGTGGATTTGATTTTCCTGCTGCTCGCGCCCGAGGCGGCCGGCGCCGATCATTTGAAAGCGCTGGCGCGCGTCGCCCGCCTGCTGCGCGATCCCGACATCGCGCGCAAGCTGCGCGACTCGCGCGACGCCGACGCGCTCTATGCCGTGCTGGCGATGCCGCCGGCGAGCAGCGCGGCGTAATAACTCTGTCGTCCCCGCAGACATCGGGTCTACCCGATGTCTGCCATCATGATGCACAAGTCGGCTAAAGCCGACTTGTGATAGCGGCGACCCAGACTCCGCGGCATCGCAGCAAAATAAAAAGCGCAGCCGATTTGGCTGCGCTTTCGCATTTCGAGACGCCGGCGGTTATGGGTCCCCGCTTTCGCGGGGACGACAATTTCAATGTCAGTGCACGCTCACCGGCTCGAGCTCCTGGCTCCAGGCATTGGCGACCGCGGCTTCACGCGTGTCGGTCAGCATGATCGGCGTGCCGTCGGCGGCGTAGAGCGCGAACAGGTCGATGCCGGGCTCGATGCGCGGCGCCTGCGGAAACATCTCGGCGATCTTCTCGGAGCGAATCTGCCGCACATAAGCGAGGCGGCCGTCGCCGAGATGCGCCAGGCCTTCCTGCGTGAGGGCAGGGTGAGTTCCATTCGGTTCGGTCGTCTTGTCGTAGGTCATGGCCCTCGACTCCTTTCTGAGTGAACGCTTGACGCGGTCGAGTCCTGTTTCACGAGTCCGTCATTCTTCCGCATTGATCGCGATCGATTTCACGACCCGATCCGCCTGCGGCCGCGCCAGGTCGATCGACAGCAGCCCGTTGCGGAGGTCGGCGCCCAATACCTCCATGCCGTCCGCCAGCACGAAGGTGCGCTGGAATTGGCGCGCGGCGATGCCGCGGTGGAGAAACTGGCGCGTCTTGTCGTCCTGCTGCCGCCCGCGGATCACCAGCTGGCTCTCCTCGATGGAGACATCGAGCTGATCGCGGGTGAAGCCGGCCACGGCGAGCGTGATGCGCAGCCGCTCCGGGTTCTGCGCGTCGCGCGGCAGCCGTTCGATGTTGTAGGGCGGATAGCCGTCGGAGCCCTTGCTGACGCGGTCGAGAATCCGCTCGATCTCGTCGAAACCCAACAGGAACGGGCTGGAAAGTGACGGAACTCTTGTCATTGGTCCTCAAAGCCCTCGCAAAAGCGACTTTGACGTGGGGTCCGGATGGCACCCCCGGCGAGGCCGCGCCATGCGGTCCCGCCGGTTCCTAATATGGGCGGGGCGGGTTAAGGGTTCAAGAACAGGGCCGTTTCGGCCTTTTTTGCCGTGACCGGGGGATGCCATGCCGAGCCTGCCGCCCTTGCCGACGTTGACCGTCCGGGCGCTGCGCGTCCGCGCCGTCGAGGTGCCGCTGAATTTCGTGCTCGGCACCAGCCAGCAGGCGCTGCGCAGCGTGCCGCTGGTCCTGATCGACCTGGAGACGGAGGAGGGGGTCACCGGCCGCTCCTATGTGTTCGGCTATCTGAAGGCGTCGGCGCCGGGCATCGCGGCCATCGTCCGCGAGATCGAGGCGCTGACCAAAGGCGAGCGCGCCGATCCGGACGCGCTCGGGACGAAGATCGCGCGGCGCTTCGCGCTGATGGGCGTGCAGGGCGTCGTGCGCATGGCGCTCGCCGGCTTCGACACGGCGCTGTGGGACGCTCTGGCGACCGCGGCCGGCAAGCCGCTGGTGCGCTTTCTCGGCGGCGAGCCGCGACCGATCCCCGCCTACAACAGCTGCGGCCTCGGCCTGACCGGCGATCTCGGCGCGCTGGCGGCGGAGGCTGAAACGCTGCTCGGCATGGGCTTCTCGGCGGTCAAATTGCGCCTCGGCTACCCGACGCTGAACGAGGACGTCGCCGCGGTGCGCGCCGTGCGCAAGCGCATTGGCGACGAGGCCGTGCTGATGGTCGACTACAATCAGATGCTGGCGCTTGACGAGGCGCTCAAGCGCGGCGGCGCGCTCGACGGCGAAAATATCTATTGGCTGGAGGAGCCGATCCGTCACGACGACTATGCCGGCGCGGCCGCGCTCTGCCGCGCGCTCACCGTGCCGGTCCAGATCGGCGAGAACTTCTCATTGCCATACGGCATGGAGGCGGCACTCGACGCCAATGCCGCCGACTACGTGATGCCGGATCTCGAGCGCATCGGCGGCATTTCCGGCTGGCGCAGGGCGGCGGAACTCGCCGCCGCGCGCAAATTGCCGATGTCGTCGCATTTGTTCCCGGAGGTCAGCGCGCATCTGCTCGCGGTCACGCCGACCTGCCACTATCTCGAATATGTCGACTGGGCGAACGTGCTGCTCACCGAGCCTTTGCGCATCTCGAAGGGCCACGCGCTCATTCCGGAGCGGCCCGGCAACGGTCTTGTCTGGGACGAAAGCGCCATCGCGCGTTATCAATTCCACTAGAGCGTTAACGCGATCGCTAAAATTGTAATCAAAGGCAATTCGTCGTGGTAAATTAAGCATCTACGTTTGCCTTCTTTAGTCAAAAATTTCTTAAACCCCGTCCATAGTTCGCTACCGGCCCTAAGATCGCACCGCATCGAGCCCGGTGTGTTGCGTTCGTGGGGGGCTGCCAGTGCTGACACGCAGTATCGACTTTGACGCGTCCGACCAGACCATCGAGGAGAAGGTTTTCGTCGCCGCCAAGCGTTCCTGCATCGTGTTCGCGATCTTCGCGCTCACGATCAGCGCGCTCGATCTCTTGAACGTGCGCGCGGTCGAGGCCGCCGCCGAATTCGTGCACGACCGCAGCGTCGTGCTGACCTCGCTGCGCCAGGGCTTGCAGAATTTCTCGCTGCCGTTCGGCCGGCGCGAGGAAGAGAACATCGCTATGGCGTTCGTCGCCGTACCGATCCCGCCGGACACCGTCGCGCTCGACAAGACGCACCCCTCGGTCAACGCGATGATCCGCGACCTGACCGACTCGCCGGTGGCCAAGCTCGCCGCGCTGCGTCAGGAAGACGCGGTCGAGGCGGCCATGACGGCGGGTCCGGCCATGGCCAGCGCTGCGCCAGCCGCGTCCGCGGCGGACGACCGCCCGATCCAGCTCGCCAGCATCGACTCGTCCTCGATCCCGCGCGAGGCGACGCCGGCGGTGCTCGACACGCCGATCGCGCTACCGCAGACCTTCGCCATGTTGCCGCCGCCGGCGCCGGGCGTGCCGCCGCCGTCGCCGATCGAGCGGCTGCATCTGGACGGCAAGTCGCTGGCGCGGGCCGAGCGCTGCCTCGCCAACGCCGTCTATTTCGAGGCGCGCGACCAGCCCTACAAGGGCCAGGTCGCGGTCGCGCAGGTGGTGATGAACCGCGTGTTCTCCGGTTTCTATCCGGAGGACGTCTGCGGCGTGATCTACCAGAACGCCGACCGGCATCTGGCCTGCCAGTTCACCTTCGCCTGCGACGGCAAGCGCAAGACCATCAACGAGCGCGGCGCCTGGGCGCGCGCCAACCGCATCGCCAAGGAGACGCTCGCCGGCAAGCTCTACGAGCAGGCGGTCGGCACCGCGACGCACTATCACGCGCTCTATGTGCACCCGAACTGGGTGCGCGAGATGCACAAGCTGGCGCGCTACGGCATCCACTCGTTCTACCGGCCGATCGCCTGGGGCAACGGCTCCGACGAGCCGATCTGGTCGAAGCTGGCGCTGAAGACGCACAAGAAGAATTAGCTGTCTCTGGTCATGGCCGGGCCTGTCCCGGCCATCTCGCTTAGGGAGGCAAAACGGCCAGCCTAAGCGGGATGCGCGTGACAAGCCCGCGCATGACAGCGGACAGGCTATTTATTTCAATTTCAGCTCGAACAATTTGATCGCGTTGTCTCGGCCGATCCTGGCGCGGTCGGCCTCGCCGATCTGCGCTTTGTCGAACCACTCGCAACCTTCCGCGACGCCCTCGAACGGCCAGTCGACCGAGAACATCACCCGGTCGGCGCCCATTTCCGTCATCGCGTTGACTAGCGCCGGCGTGCTGAAGTTGCCCGACGTGGTGAGATGGAAATGCTTGCGGAAATAATGGCCGACGCTGTTCCTGGCGGCGTAGCGATGCGGCTCCTTCATCCAGCCGTTGCGGCCGTCGATGCGCCAGATGTAGATCGGGATGCCTTCGCCGAGATGACCGAGCACGATCTGCAAATTCGGGCATTCGTCGAACAGGCCTGAGCCGATCAGCCGCAGGGCATGGACCGCGGTCTCGGCGTGGAACGCCCAATTCGGGCCGAGCAGCCAGTTGTGTCCCTCGTAGGCCTTGATGGCGTTCGGCAGCGGATTACGCGGATGCAAATAGAACGGCACGCCGAGCGCTTCGCACGCGTGCCAGAACGGCCGGTATTGCGGCAGGTCGTAATAGAGTGCGGTGTCGGGCGCGCCGGCTTGTGAAAACCCATTGACCAGCGCGCCGACGAAGCCGAGCTCTTTCACGCAGCGCTTCAGCTCGGCGATGGCGGCGTCGACGTCCTGCATCGGCAGCGCGGCAAACGCGGCGAAGCGGGTGGGGCGCTTGCGCACTTCCTCGGCCAGCACGTCGTTGGCCTCGCGCGCTACCGCGATGGCGCGCTTGACGTCGGGAATGGCCTGCACTGCCGGCGCGTTCAGCGACAGGATCATCATCTCGACGCCGTGCTTGTCCATCTCGCGCAGGCGCATGTCCTGGATGTCGAGGAGGCGCGGGCCGAGCGCGTCCCACACCTGGGCGCCGAACACCTTGGAGTCGCCGAGCGTGGCCTGGATGGCGAAGTGTTCCTCGAGCGCGATCTTGCCTTGCATTGCCTATCCCCCGCGATGTTCTCGTTCGCGCATCATGCAATGCGGCCGGTGACGCTGTCAGCAGCCGCGCAATAAAAAAGCCGCCCGAGGGCGGCTCTTCATTATTTTTCACCTATCGCAAGCCTTCGGGGGCTTGCCAACCGAAGCTCGCGAAGCGAGGGAAGGTTGGTGGAGCCAGGCGGGATCGAACCGCCGACCTCCTGCATGCCATGCAGGCGCTCTCCCAGCTGAGCTATGGCCCCTGACCTTGAGGGCGGGATCAGTAGTCGTTTCTCGCGCCGAATGCAAAGGCAAGTTCGTTAACGCTGCCTCAGCCGCGCGGCGCCGACACCGCCCGCGAAAAATCAGCTCTCCTCTTCCTTCTCGATCGACTCGCCGATGATGTCGGTGACGTCGTCGCTGCCTTCCTCTTCCTCCTCGATGAACGCGGCATCGTCGAGGCTCTCGTCGATCTCGACGTCCTCTTCCTCGGCCGCGTCAGGCTCGGCGCCGGCGGTCGCACCCGCGGCAGCGGGTTTCTTCTTGCCCTGCTGCTCGGCCTCCGCGTCCTCGAGCGAGACGAATTCGGCCTCGGCGGTCTCCGGCGCGACCTCGACCTCCTCGGGCACCGGCGCGCGCACGGGCGCGACGGGCTCGGGCCGCGAACGGCTGACCGGCGCGGCCGCGATCGGGACGATCTTGCCGGTATAGGGGGAGACGACGGGCGTCTTGTTCAGGTCGTAGAACTTACGGCCCGTGTCGGGGCAGACGCGCTTGGTGCCAAGCTCGGTTTTAGCCACAGGTCAATGTTCCTCGGGATGGCCGGATTGGTGCTTCACTTGGCTAGTTGCAGGCGCGCTGTCAATAGCGCCGGCGCGCCCGTCCGAGGGCCGTGACGGCGGCGGCGGGCGCATGGTAGGAGGGCCGCAATTCCAAGGACCGGCCCCCCGTGAATTCACCCGAGCATGCGCCCGAACCGACGCCTCTGACCGCCCGCCGCGGCGGGGTGCTTGCCGGCCGGGCCCGTGTCCCGGGCGACAAGTCGATCTCGCACCGAGCCCTGATCCTCTCGGCCATGACGGTCGGCGAAAGCACGGTCGCCGGGCTGCTCGAGGGCGAGGACGTGCTCAACACGGCGCAGGCGATGCGCGATCTCGGCGCCCGGCTGATCCGGGGCGAGGACGGGATCTGGCGCATCCACGGCGTCGGTGTGGGCGGCTTCGCCGCGCCGGCAAAGCCGCTCGATTTCGGCAATTCCGGAACCGGCTGCCGGCTGGTGCTCGGAGCCGTGGCCGGCTGCCCGATCAAGGCGACGTTCGACGGCGACGCCTCCTTGCGCAAGCGGCCGATGCGGCGCGTCCTCGATCCGCTGGAGCGGATGGGCGCGCGGGTGATCGGGGAGGCGGAAGGCGGCCGCCTGCCGCTGACGATCGGCGGCGCGCGCGATCCGCTCCCGATCGAATACGAGTCGCCGGTGCCTTCGGCGCAGCTGAAATCCGCCGTGCTGCTCGCGGGCCTCGCCGCGCCGGGCGAGACCGTCGTGATCGAGGAAGAGGCAAGCCGCGATCACACCGAGCGCATGCTCAAGCATTTCGGCGCGAAGATCGTGTCGAAGCCGCACGGCGAGCACGGCCGCCGCATCGTGCTCCAGGGGCAGCCGGAACTGGAACCGGCGAACATCGTCGTGCCGGCCGATCCATCTTCGGCCGCGTTCCCGATGGTCGCGGCGCTGATCGTGCCGGGCTCGGAGCTGGTGCTCGAGAACGTCATGACTAATCCGCTGCGCACCGGGCTGTTCACGACTTTGCGCGAGATGGGCGCGACGATCGAGGAGATCGCCAAGCGCGACAACGGCGAGGAGGTCGCCGACTTGCGCGTCGTCGCCTCGAAGCTCAAGGGCGTCGAGGTGCCGCCAGAGCGCGCGCCGTCGATGATCGACGAATATCCGATCCTCGCCGTGGCCGCGGCCTTTGCCGAGGGCACGACGCGCATGCGCGGCCTGAAGGAACTGCGGGTCAAGGAAAGCGACCGGCTGGAAGCGACTGCGGCCATGCTGCGCGCCAACGGTGTCGCCGTCGAGATCGATGGCGACGATCTCATCGTGCACGGCAAGGGCGCGACGCCCGGCGGCGGCACCGTCGCCACGCACATGGATCACCGCATCGCGATGTCGGCGCTGGTGATGGGGCTGGCGTCGGACAATCCGGTACGCATCGACGACAGTGCCTTCATCGCCACCAGCTTCCCCGGATATGTCGAATTGATGCGCGGGCTCGGGGCGGATTTGTCATGAGCGGCGGCGCTTCTTTATCCCTCCCCCTGCAAGGGGGAGGGTGGCGAGCGGAGCGAGCCGGGTGGGGGTCGAGTGTGTCGCAACGTGACCCCACCCCGACCGCATTCGCTTCGCGAACGCGGTCGACCCTCCCCTTTCAGGGTAGGGATATGAAGGGCGCGAGATGATCATCGCCATCGACGGACCGGCCGCCTCCGGCAAGGGTACGCTCGGCAAGAAGCTCGCCGCGCATTACGGCCTGCGTCATCTCGACACCGGGCTGCTCTACCGTGCCGTTGCCAAGGCCGTACTCGACGCCGGCAAGTCGCCGGACGACGGCAACGCGGCGCTGGCCGCGGCATTAACACTCGACTCATCGCATTTCGATGAGGCCGCGCTGAAGGGGCCGGCGGTCGGCGAGGCCGCCTCCATCGTCTCGGCCATGCCGCAGGTGCGGTCGGCGCTGTTCGCCTTCCAGCGCGAGTTCGCGGCCAAGCCGCCTGGCGCCGTGCTCGACGGCCGCGACATCGGCACGGTCATCTGCCCGGACGCCGACGTGAAAATCTACGTCACCGCTGCGCCGGAGGTCCGCGCCAGCCGCCGGGCCAAGGAATTCGCCAATGCCGGCAAGTCGATGGACGAGGCCACCGTGCTGGCCGACATCGCCGCCCGCGACGCCCGCGACATGAACCGGGCCACGGCCCCCTTGAAACCGGCTCCGGACGCGCACTTGCTCGATACGTCCGATATGGATATATCGACCGTCATCCGGGCCGCCATCGACATCGTCGAGGCCACCCGAGCGGGCCGAGGGCGCGAGTAACGCCCCTCGTTGTTGGAGGACAAAGCCCCGCTCGCGCCTCTTCGTAAGGCGGCCTGAACCGAACCCTCGTTCAAAAGCACGGTTTTTGCGCCGGCTCTCCGGGATTCCGGAGGCCGCTTTCGGTCTTGCGGGACCGAAGGCCCGCGCTTTCGAACGCCATTCCAACCCGCCGGCGCTCGCTGACAGGAGAATTCATGGCCACCGCCACTGCATCCGCCCCCTCGCGTGAAGATTTCGCCGCGATGCTCGAAGAGTCCTTCACCCAAGGCAGCCCCCAGGAAGGGACTGTCGTGAAGGGCAAGGTCGTCGGCATCGAGAAGGACCTCGCCGTCATCGACGTCGGCGCCAAGACCGAAGGCCGCGTCGCGCTGCGCGAATTCGCGGCGCCGGGCCGCCTGTCGGAGATCAAGATCGGCGACGAGGTCGAGGTCTACCTGGAGCGCGTCGAGAACGCGCTCGGTGAGGCCGTGCTGTCGCGCGACAAGGCACGCCGCGAGGAGAGCTGGGGCAAGCTGGAGAAGGCCTTCAACGACAACCAGAAGGTCCAGGGCGTCATCTTCAACCAGGTCAAGGGCGGCTTCACCGTCGATCTCGACGGCGCCGTGGCGTTCCTGCCGCGCTCGCAGGTCGACATCCGCCCGATCCGCGACGTCACGCCGCTGATGAACTCGCCGCAGCAGTTCCAGATCCTCAAGATGGATCGCCGCCGCGGCAACATCGTCGTGTCGCGCCGCACCGTGCTGGAAGAGACTCGCGCCGAGCAGCGCCAGGAGCTGGTGCAGAACCTCGAAGAGGGTCAGGTCATCGACGGCGTCGTCAAGAACATCACCGACTACGGCGCCTTCGTCGACCTCGGCGGCATCGACGGCCTGCTGCACGTCACCGACATTGCGTGGCGCCGCGTCAATCACCCGACCGAAGTGCTCAACATCGGCCAGCAGGTGAAGGTCAAGATCATCAAGATCAACCACGAGACGCACCGCATCTCGCTCGGCATGAAGCAGTTGCTCGACGATCCGTGGCAGGGCATCGAGGCCAAGTATCCGGTCGGCGCGCGCTACAAGGGCCGTGTCACCAACATCACCGACTACGGCGCCTTCGTGGAGCTGGAGCCGGGCATCGAGGGTCTCATCCACGTCTCCGAAATGTCGTGGACCAAGAAGAACGTCCACCCCGGCAAGATCGTCTCCACCTCGCAGGAAGTGGAAGTGCAGATCCTCGAGGTCGATCCGGTCAAGCGCCGCATCTCGCTCGGCCTCAAGCAGACCATGCGCAATCCGTGGGAGGTCTTCGTCGAGAAGCACCCGCCGGGCTCGGTGGTCGAAGGCGAGGTCAAGAACAAGACCGAATTCGGCCTGTTCCTCGGCCTCGACGGCGACGTCGACGGCATGGTTCACCTCTCCGACCTCGACTGGAAGCGTCCGGGCGAGCAGGTGATCGACGAGTACAAGAAGGGCGACACCGTGCAGGCGCAGGTTCTCGACGTCGACGTCGAGAAGGAGCGCATCTCGCTCGGCATCAAGCAGCTGGCCGGCGACCCGATGGCGTCCGGCGCGGCGGGCGAGATGAAGAAGGGCTCGGTCGTCACGTGTGAAGTGACCGACGTCAAGGAAGCCGGCATCGACGTCAAGATCGCCGGCACCGACCTCGTCACCTTCATCAAGCGCTCCGATCTGGCGCGCGACCGCGGCGAGCAGCGCCCCGAGCGCTTCTCCGTCGGGCAGAAGGTGGACGCCCGCGTCACCCAGTTCGACCGCAAGACGCACAAGCTCGGCGTCTCCATCAAGGCGCTGGAAGTCGCCGAGGAGAAGGAGGCGCTTGCGCAGTATGGCTCGGCCGACTCGGGTGCTTCGCTCGGCGACATTCTCGGCGCCGCGCTGAAGCAGCGCGCCGGCGAGGACAAGGCGGAAGACTGAGCCGAAACGGCCGTCTCGGCCGCAAGAACAGGCCCCCGGGACCCCAGGTCCCGGGGGCTTTTCATTGCGACATGACCCTGCCCAGAATCGCCGCGAAGCATGTATTCTGATGCCCGGCCGCCCGTGGCCCGGACCGCCCGCAGCGAAGGACGCCCAGCCCCATGTCGCTCGATGCCGATGCCATCGTCGATCGTCGCCGCCTGCGGCGGAAGCTTACGTTCTGGCGCGTCGCCGCCGTCGTCGTGGTTCTGCTGGCGGTGGCCGGCGCCGTCTTCGCCGTCGGCCCGAGCCGCTTCTCCACGCCCGGCGACTACGTCGCCCGCATCCGCATCGAGGGCCTGATCCGCAACAATCAGGAGCGCGTCGAGGCGCTCAACCGGCTGGCGCGCTCGCGCGCCCGCGCCGTGATCGTGCACATCGACAGCCCCGGCGGCACCACGGCCGGCTCGCAGCAGCTCTACGATTCCCTGCTCGATCTAAAGGCGAAGAAGCCGATGGTGGTCGTGGTCGACGGGCTCGCCGCGTCCGGGGCCTATATCGCTGCGCTCTCGTCCGACCACATCATCGCCGAGGATACCTCTCTGGTCGGCTCGATCGGCGTGCTGTTCCAGTTTCCGAACTTCACCGACGTGCTCAAGACCGTCGGCGTGAAGGTCGAATCCATCAAATCCTCGCCGCTGAAGGCGGCGCCCAACGGCTTCGAGCCGACCAGCCCCGAGGCCCGCGCCGCGATCGAGGCCATCGTCCTGGACAGCTACGCATGGTTCAAGAACCTCGTGCAGACGCGGCGGCAGATGAGCGCCGGCCAGCTCGCCGCGGTGGCCGACGGGCGTGTTTTCACCGGGCGGCAGGCGGTCCCGCTCAAGCTGATCGACGGCATCGGCAACGAGAAGACGGCGCTGACCTGGCTGGAAAAGGAAAAGAACGTCCCGGCGACGACGCCGGTCCGCAATATCTCGCTCGAGCCGCGTTTCGGCGAGCTGTCGTTCCTGCACGTGGCCGCCTGGGGCTTCGATATGGCCGGTCTGCCGGCCGCCTCGCGCTGGCTGCAGGAATGGGGCGGCGCCACGGCGATGGAGAGACTAAATCTTGACGGTCTGCTAGCGCTTTGGCACCCTCCCACGTCCGAGTGACCCCGAGCGGCGAGCGTCTTCATGATCAAGTCCGAACTGGTCCAGCGCATCGCCTCCCAGAACCCGCACCTCTACCAGCGCGACGTCGAGAACATCGTCAACGCCATCCTCGGTGAAATCACCGCGGCGATGGCGCGCGGCGACCGCGTGGAACTGCGCGGCTTCGGCGCTTTCTCGGTCAAGCACCGGCCGGCGCGCACCGGGCGCAATCCGCGCACCGGCGCTCATGTCTCGGTCGACCAGAAGTCGGTGCCGTTCTTTAAGACCGGCAAGGAAATGCGCGAGCGCCTGAACAAGGATGGCGCCGTGCCGGTTTCGTCCGGACACGGGCAGGCCGAGGCCCACCGCTAGGCGGTCATCCGCCGCGCTTGCGCCGCCCGCCGGCGCCCCTAAATTGCGGCGATTGAAGGTTCGGCCGGGCCGTGGCCCCTGGCGAGGCATTCCAATGCTGCGAAAGATCGTCACCGCCGTGATCGTCGCGCCTCTGGCGGTCGTCATCATCGCCTTCGCGCTCGCCAACCGGCAGACGGTCACGGTCTCGTTCGATCCGTTCTCGTCCGCCAGCCCGGCCTATGCCGTGAGCCTGCCGCTGTTCGTCTTGATCTTCGTGCTGGTGATCTTCGGGGTCGTCATCGGCGGCATCGCCGCCTGGCTGCGGCAGGCCTCCTGGCGGCGCAGTGCCCGGCGGCTCGATGCCGACGTGCGGGTGCTGCATCAGGAGGTCGAGGCCTTGCGCCGCCGCGCCGCCGGGGACGAGGCGCGCGAGGCTGCCGCCCGGCCGAGCTTCCCGGCTGTGGCGCCGCCGGTTCCTTGAGGCCGGGCGCTTTGCGATAGTGGCGATTAGGCGCTAGAACGCGCCCCACAATGGCATTGACCATCAAAATCTGCGGGCTTTCCGCCCCCGACACGCTCGAGGTCGCGATCGAGGCCGGGGCCGACTATGTCGGCTTCGTGTTCTTCCCGCCGAGCCCGCGCAACCTGGGCGTCGAGGCGGCGCGCCCGCTCGGCGCGCAGGTCCGCGGGAGGGCCGGCAAGGTCGCGCTGACGGTCGACGCCAACGACGAATTCCTCGGCGCCATTGTCGCGGCGCTGAAGCCGGACATGCTGCAACTGCACGGCAAGGAGACGCCGGACCGCGTCGTCGCCGTGCGCACGCGCTTCGGTCTGCCGGTGATGAAGGCGGTACCGATCGCGACCCGCGCCGACCTCGGCGCCATCCGTACCTATGCGAGCGTCGCCGACCGGCTTCTGTTCGACGCGCGCCCGCCGGCGGAGGCGACCCGCCCCGGCGGTCTCGGCAATAGGTTCGACTGGACTCTGTTGCGCGGCGTCGATCCGGGTGTGCCGTGGATGCTGTCCGGCGGTCTCGATGCCGGCAACGTCACCGAAGCCATCGCCATCACCGGCGCGCGCGGCGTCGACGTCTCCTCCGGCGTCGAGCGCGCGCCCGGTATCAAGGACCCCGGCAGGATCCGCGCCTTCATCCGCGCCGCGCGCGACGCCGAAGCGCCTCTCGATCTGTCGAAAGAATCCATCGTATGAGCGTGCAGCAGCCCAATTCCTTCCGCACCGGCCCCGACGAGCGCGGGCATTTCGGCATCTATGGCGGCCGCTTCGTCGCCGAGACCCTGATGCCGCTGATCCTCGCCCTCGAGCGCGCCTACGCCGAGGCCAAGGCCGATCCGGCGTTCAAGAAGGAGATGGACGCCCATCTCGCGACCTATGTCGGGCGGCCGTCGCCGCTCTATTTCGCCGAGCGCTTAACGGCGCATTGCGGCGGCGCGAAGATTTATTTCAAACGCGAAGAGCTCAACCACACCGGCGCGCACAAGGTGAACAACGTGCTGGGCCAGATCATGCTGGCGCGGCGCATGGGCAAGACGCGCATCATCGCCGAGACCGGCGCCGGCATGCACGGCGTCGCCACCGCGACGCTGTGCGCCAAGTTCGGCCTGCCGTGCATCGTCTACATGGGCGCGGTCGACGTCGAGCGGCAGAAGCCGAACGTGCTGCGTATGCGCATGCTCGGCGCCGAAGTGCGCGCGGTCACGTCCGGCTCGAAGACGCTCAAGGATGCGATGAACGAGGCGCTGCGCGACTGGGTCACCAACGTCGCCGATACGTTCTACTGCATCGGCACGGTGGCCGGCCCGCATCCTTATCCGGCGATGGTGCGCGACTTCCAGTCGATCATCGGCCGCGAGACGCGCGAACAGATCATCGCCGCCGAAGGCCGTCTTCCCGATTCACTCGTCGCCTGCATCGGCGGCGGCTCCAACGCGATGGGGCTGTTCCATCCGTTCCTCGACGACCGCGCCATTGAAATCTACGGCGTCGAGGCGGCCGGCCACGGCATTCCGTCGGGCCAGCACGCGGCCTCGATCGCCGGCGGCCGTCCCGGCGTGCTGCACGGCAACCGCACCTATTTGCTGATGGATGCCGACGGCCAGATCACGGAAGCGCATTCGATCTCGGCCGGTCTCGACTATCCCGGCATCGGCCCCGAGCATGCCTGGCTCAACGACATGGGGCGCGTCACGTTCCTGTCCGCCACCGACGCGGAGGCGGTCGCGGCGTTCCAGCTGTGCAGCAAGCTCGAGGGCATCATCCCGGCGCTCGAGCCGGCGCACGCGCTCGCCAAGGTGTTCGAGCTGGCGGCGAAGAAGCCCAAGGATCATCTCATGGTGGTCAACGTCTCCGGCCGCGGCGATAAGGACCTCGACAGCGTCGAGGCGTGGTTGGAAAAGCACCGATGACGACGCTCGCGCCACTTCACCTCTCCCCAGGCACTGCCTGTTCCCTCCCTCCTTGCGGGAGAGGGTTAGGGAGGGGGATCACTTTTGTAATTTCAGCTCAACGTCACACCTTCCTCCCGCCCGCCATTGCCCTGCGGGCTTCGGCGGGCGACCTCCCCCGCAAGGGGGGAGGTGAAGCGAGTGTGCGGCGCGCGCGGATCACAGCATGACCACAAGAATTGAAAAACGCTTTGCCGCGCTGAAAGAAGAAGGCCGCGCGGCGCTGGTGACCTTCACCATGGCCGGCGATCCGGATACGGCGACCTCGCTTGCCGTACTCAAGGCACTGCCGAAGGCCGGCGCCGACATGATCGAGATCGGCATGCCGTTCACCGATCCGATGGCCGACGGCCCGGCGATCCAGGCGGCCGGCGTGCGCGCGCTTGCCGCCGGGCAAACCTTGGTGAAGACGCTCGGCATGGTGCGCGACTTCCGCGCCGGCGATGACGCCACGCCGATCGTGCTGATGGGCTACTACAATCCGATCTACATCTACGGCGTCGGCAAGTTCCTCACCGACGCCAAGGCCGCCGGCGTCGACGGCCTGATCGTCGTCGACCTGCCGCCGGAAGAGGACGACGAACTCTGCGTGCCGGCGCTGAAGGCGGGGCTGAACTTCATCCGCCTCGCCACGCCGACGACCGACGACAAGCGACTGCCCGCGGTGCTGAACAACACCTCGGGCTTCGTCTACTATGTGTCGATCACCGGCATCACCGGCTCGGCCGCGCCCGATGCCGGCAAGGTGTCGGCCGCGGTCGCGCGCATCAAGAAGCATACCAGCCTGCCGGTTGCGGTCGGCTTCGGCGTTCGCGATGCGGCGAGCGCCCGCGCTATTGCCGGAGGTGCCGACGGGGTGGTGGTCGGCTCGGCTCTGGTCGAGGTGGTGCGCAAGAGCCTGGACAAGGACGGCAAGGCCGGGGCGAATACCGTCAAAGCCGTCGCCGCGCTCGTTTCCGAGTTGGCCGAGGGCGTTCGCAGCGCCAAAAGGGCCATGGCGACGCCATAAACCATGGTTACCGGTCGGTTGCCGGGGCACCTAGGGGCCCGACGGTCAGGTAAGTCTGTTTGCAGTTTTCGATGGATGCCCGGCGCGGGCCGGGGCATGACAGTGCCATGAACTGGATCTCCAACGTCGTCCGGCCGAAAATCCGCAGCTTCCTGCGTCGCGAGACGCCGGAGAACCTCTGGATCAAGTGCCCGGAGACCGGCCAGCTCGTCTTCTACAAGGACGTCGAGGCCAACCAGTTCGTCATCCCGTCGTCCGGCTATCACATGCGCATCAGCGCGCCGGCGCGGATGAAGAGCATTTTCGACAACGGCGAGTTCGAGGACCTGCTGCTGCCGGACGTGCCGGTCGATCCGCTGCGCTTCCGCGACGAGCGCCGCTACGCCGATCGCCTGAAGGACGCGCGCACCAAGACCGGCTTGCAGGACGCGGTGAAGGTCGGCGTCGGCACGCTCGAGGGCCAGCCGGTGACGGTCGGCGTCCAGGATTTCGATTTCATGGGCGGCTCACTCGGCATGGCCGCCGGCGAGGCGGTCATCAAGGGGCTGGAGACCGCGGCGCAGCGGCAGACGCCCTTCATCATGTTCGCGGCTTCGGGCGGCGCGCGCATGCAGGAAGGCATCCTGTCGCTGATGCAGCTGCCGCGCACCACCGTCGGCGTGCAGATGCTGCGCGAGGTGAAGAAGCCCTACATCGTCGTGCTCACCAATCCGACCACCGGCGGCGTCACCGCGTCCTATGCGATGCTCGGCGACGTGCACATCGCCGAGCCGGGCGCGCTGATCGGTTTCGCCGGCCCGCGCGTGATCGAGCAGACGATCCGCGAGAAACTGCCCGAAGGTTTCCAGCGCGCCGAATACCTCGCCGCGCACGGCATGGTCGACATGGTCGTACACCGTCACAAGTTGCGCGAGACGCTCGCGCGCCTGTGCCGCGTGCTGACCAAGGCGCCGTCCGCGCCGGTGCAGCCGAGCCTGCCGGTTCCCGCGCACGCGTGACTTTACCCTCCCCCCGCGAAGCGGTGGGGAGGGTCGGTTTGCATCGCGACGGCGATGCAAACCGGGGTGGGGGGCATTACCTTAGTGGCTAGAAAGAGCCCCCACCCCCGACCCCTCCCCACACTCGCAAGAACTCGTGGGGGAGGGGAGGACGCCATCACTTCATGACCCACATCGACTCCATCCTCGAACGGCTGACCGCGCTGCATCCCAAGCGCATCGACCTCTCGCTCGGCCGCATCGAGCGGCTGCTGGCCGCGCTCGACCATCCCGAGAAGAAACTGCCGCCGGTGATCCATGTCGCCGGCACCAACGGCAAGGGCTCGACCGTCGCCTTCCTGCGCACGATCATGGAGGCGGCCGGCCTCCGCGTGCACGCCTATACCTCACCGCATCTGGTGCGCTTCAACGAGCGTTTCCGGCTTGGGGAAAAAGGCGAGGGCAAGCTGGTGTCCGATGCCGAGCTTGCCGCGGCGATGGAGGATTGCGAGCGCGCCAATGGCGGCGCGCCGATCACCGTGTTCGAGATCACGACCGCCGCAGGTCTCCTGCTGTTCTCGCGGCACGAGGCGGACGCGCTGGTGCTCGAGGTCGGTCTCGGCGGCCGCCTCGACGCCACCAACGTCATCGACGCGCCGATCGCCAGCGTCATCACCCGCGTGTCGATCGACCACACCGAGTTCCTCGGGCCGACCTTGGCCGGCATCGCCACTGAGAAGGCCGGCATCATCAAGCGCAACGTGCCGGCGATCGTCGCCGCGCAGCAGCGGGAGGCGCTCGCGGTGATCGAGCGGCAGGCCGCGCGCATGAGCGCGCCGCTGCGCATCGCCGGCGAGGATTTCACCGCCACCGAGGAACGCGGCCGCCTCGTCTACCAGGACGACGACGGCCTGCTCGACCTGCCGCCGCCACGTCTTTACGGCAGGCATCAGTTTGAGAACGCCGGGCTCGCCATCGCCACCTTGCGCGCGCTCGATCGCTTCCGCATTCCGATTGCCGCCTACGAGGCCGGCGTCGCCAAGGCCGACTGGCCGGCGCGCATGAACCGATTGACGCATGGCGCGCTGGTCGATCTGGCGCCGCCCGGCAGCGAGGTCTGGCTCGACGGCGGGCACAATCCGGACGGTGGCCGCGCCATCGCCGCGACCTTCGCCGACCTGGAAGAGCGCGTGTCGCGGCCATTGGTGATGATCGTCGGCATGCTGACGAGCAAGGACTGCGACGGTTTCCTGCGCAATTTCACCGGGCTCGCCCGGCGCATGATCGCCATCCCGGTGCCGGACGTGGAGAAGAGCATGAGCGCCGAGGCGCTGGCCGATTGCGCGCGCGGCATTGGCCTGTCCGCCACCAGCCGCGACAACATCGCCGAGGCGTTCGACGCGGTGCGCAAGCTCGACCTCGAGCCGCCACCGCGCGTGCTGATCACGGGGTCGCTGTATCTCGCCGGCGACGTGTTGCGACGGAACGGGACGCTGCCGAGTTGATCTGTCGTACCGGGCGAGCGCGCTTGCGCGAGGCCCGGGACCCATACTCCGCAGTCCATCGAGACGGCACGGCGTATGGGTCCCCGCTTTCGCGGAGACGACAGCTACCTCAACAACTTCATCAAATCAGCCTGCTTCTGCCCCGCGACCTGCGCCATCGTGCACTGCTTCGGCGCCTTATCTGGCCGCCAGCGCAGGAGCCGCGTGCCGTGGCGGAAGCGGCCGCCGGAGAAGTGGTCGTAGCAAACCTCGACGACGAGCTTCGGCTTGAGTGGCTGCCACGCGGATGAACGCTTGGTCGACCATCGGCTCGGGCCGCCGGGCCTGCCGCCGGTGAAGCCGGGCGGACCGATCAGCTTTTCCAGTTTCGCCGTCAGCGCCTTCTTGTCGGCGTCCTTCATCGACGAGGTGAAGCCGACATGGTCGAGCAGGCCTTCCTCGTCGTAGAGCCCAAGCAGCAGCGAGCCGACCGTCCTCTTGCCCTCGTTGTAGCGGAAGCCGCCGACCACGCAGTCGGCCGAGCGATAGTTCTTGATCTTCTGCATGCCGTGGCGGTTGCCGCTCGCGTAAGGGAGATCGCGGCGCTTGGCGATGATGCCGTCGAGCGTGGCGCCGACCTGTCGCAGCCATTTCCTGGCGTCGGCGAGCTTCGTCGTTGCCGGCGACAGGCGGAAGCTCTTGTGGCCCTTGAGCGCCTTCTTCGCGAACGCCTCCAGTGTCTTGCGGCGCGTGCGCAGCGGCTCCTGTGTGAGATCGTCACCCCCTTCGGCGAGCAGGTCAAACACGATCAGCAGCGCCGGTGTCTCCGCGGCCAGCTTCCTCACGCGGCTGGCTGCGGGATGAATGCGTTGCAGGAGTTTGTCGAACGAGAAGGCGCGGCCGTCCGGGACGACGATTTCGCCGTCGAGCACGAAGCGCTTCGTCTTCAGCGCGCGGGCCGCTTCGACCAGCTCGGGGAAATAGCGCGTCAGCGATTGCCCGGATTTCGATTGCAGCTCGATCCGTTTCCCGTCGCGGAACAGGAGGCAGCGAAAGCCATCCCATTTCGGCTCGTATTGCCAGTTCTCGCCCTCCGGGACCGTGTCCACGGAGAGGGCTTCCATCGGCGCGAAGGGCGGCTTGAGCGGCAGCGTCATGCGCGGGACTAACGCGCAGGGTGCGTTGGGGTTTGCACTTATCCCTCCCCCGCAAGTGGGGGAGGGATAGAAATGCAAATGGCCGGGGCGGGCCCGGCCATTTCGAAACGTCGATTGCCTGCGCGCGTCAGACGCCCGACGAGATCCACTGCGCCAGCTTCTGCTTCGGCGCGGCGCCGACCTGGCGCGAGGCGATCTGGCCGTCCTTGAACATCATCAGCGTCGGGATCGACATGATGCCGTATTGCGCGGCGACCTTCGGGTTCTCGTCGACGTTGAGCTTGACGATCTTGACCTTGTCGCCGAGCTGGCCGGCGATCTCCTCGAGCGCCGGCGCGATCATGCGGCACGGGCCGCACCACTCCGCCCAGAAATCGACGACCACCGGCTCCTTGGCCTTCAGCACGTCCGCTTCGAAGCTCGCATCAGAAACCTTGCCGACGGCCATGGGACTACCTCGTCTTGTATGTGAGGGCGCGGAACGCGCCACGAATGGGAGCGCCGAACGTATGGAGGGCTCTCCGCAGCGTCAAGGCAGCCTCACGCGGGCTTGACCTGCGCCAGCGCGGCGTCCATGGCCGTGCCCGAAAGCTCCATGAGATCAGGTACTTCCGTCCAGAGCAAAGCGGCGCGGACGGGCCGGTCCGGATAGAGCCGCGACAGCAGCGCGCGATAGAGCGCGAGCTGCCGGATGTAGCCCGGCGGCGCGTCCTCGATTCGCTGCGGCGCCGGGCGGTTGGTCTTGAAGTCGGCGATCAGAACGGCGTCCGGCGTGACCACCAGACGGTCCACCTGGCCGCTGACGCGCACCGTGCCGCCGTTGAGCGTCAGCCGCCCGACCACCGGCACCTCGGCGCGGCTGCCGGGCGCGTAGAGCGCGGCGAAAGCCTCGTGCGCGGTCAGGTGCAGCACCTGTTGCACGATCGTTGCGCGCTCGGCGGCCGGCAGGTCCATGCCGTTGCGGGCGAGAAAGGCCTCGCTCGCGGCGCGGCGGCGTTCGGGCGGGATGTCGGGCAGCGACTGCATCAGCCGGTGCGTCAGCGCGCCGCGCAGCAGCGCCTGTTTGGACGCGGGCGAGGGCGCGCGCCGGGGCGCGTCCTCTTCGGCGGAGGACGGCGTGATGGTGCGCACCGTGGCTTTGCCCTGCGGAGCATCGCGTGTGAGCCATTCGGGCAACGCAGCCGGAGGCTCCGGCTGCTGCCCTTCGACCTCCCGCACCGGCTCCGCCTCGCCCTTGCGATAGCGCAGCACCTCGCGCTCGCCGTCGTCGCCGGGTTCGCGCACGCATTCATGTTCGAGCGCATCGCGCACCAGCTGATACCACGTGCCGTCAAGCGTATTCCTGCCCTGCGTCCCGCACACGATCAGTTGCTCGGCGGCGCGCGTCATGGCGACGTAGAGCAGGCGGCGGTATTCGTCGCGGGCGGCGGCCTCGACCCGGGCGCGCGCGTCGGTGAGCGGCCCTGTGTCCTCGTCCTTCGGTCCGGCCCAGACCATCTGCTCCGCCGCGCCAGGCACGTCGCGCGCCGGCGGCAGCCGCAGCAGCTTCGGCGGATGCCAGCCCTGCGCCGGCGTCGTGGTGTCGGCGAGAATGACGATCGGCGCTTCCAGCCCCTTGGCGCCGTGCACGGTCATCACCCGCACCTCGTCGCGATCCATCTCCATGTCGCGCTTGATGTCGGTTTCGGTCCGCCGCAGCGACGCCACGAAGCCTTGCAGCGACGGCGTCTCGCTCCGCTCGTAATCGAGCGCGAGGTTGAGGAATTCGTGGAGCGCGTCGTTTGCCTCGTGGCCGAGCCGCGCCAGAATTCGCCGCCGCCCCGCTTCGGCACCGAGCAGCCAGGCATAGAACGCGAACGGCGTCATCCGCCGCGCTTCCTCGCGCATTGCGTCGAACCGGGCGGCAAGCTCCGGCCGCCGCGACCGCAGCGCGGCGATGAGGCTGCCGTCGCGCCGCCACGCAATCTCGAACAAGGCCGTGTCGTCGAGGCCGAACAGCGGGCTCTTGAGCACGGTGGCGAGCGCGAGATCGTTCTCCGGCAACAGGATCGCGTCGGCCAACACCATCAGGTCCATTACCGCGATGTGCTGCGTCAGCACGAGGCGGTCGGCGCCGGCGACGGCGATGTGCTCGTTCTTCAGCGCGCGGATGATCGCATCGAACAGCGGGCCGCGCCGCCGGAGCAGGATCAGCACGTCCTTCGGGCGGCGGCCGCAGCGCTGCCAGACCGCGACGGTGCGCGCGATCCGACGGGCGAGCTTGGCTGTCGCGCTGGCGACGCTCTGCACGTCGAACGGCGCCGACCATCCTTCCTTCTTCTCGAAATCGTCGGACGTCTCCAGGTCCCAGATTTCCACCTGCCCCGGCGCCGCGTCCGGCAGCGCCTCGTGCACCGGCGCGACGGCGTCGGCCGAGAGCCCGGCATGCGCCTCGGGCCGCGCGAACACAATGTCGACGGCGCCGAGCACGATCGGCCCGGAGCGGAACGAGTGCTTGAACTCGGTGGCGATGAATTCCAGGCCGGCGCGCGCGTGCTCGCGCTCGAAGAATGTGCGCGTCGCGGCGAATTCGAGCGGCACCGCGCCCTGGAACGAGAAAATCGACTGTTTTTCGTCGCCGACGGCGAAAATGGTGCGCTCGCGCTGGTGCGCACCGGCCCCCGCGAAGAACTCGCTCACCAGCGCCTTGACGATGTCCCATTGCTTGGGGCTCGTGTCCTGCGCCTCGTCGATGAGCACGTGGTGGATGCCGCGGTCGAGCTTGTAGTGCACCCAGGCGGCGCGCTGGTCCTTGAGCAGGTCGAGCGTCTTGTCGATCAGATCGTCGTAATCGAGCAGCCCGCGCCGGTTCTTCTCGGCGCGGAAGCGGGCGATGACCGCATAGGCGATGGTGAACAGCGCGCTGCTGCGGTCGCGGGTCTCGATGGTGCGCTTGCGCTCGACCAGCCGCCAGACGCGGTCGCGCTCCTCGTTCAGCCGTTGGCACAAGTTTGGGTCGGTCTTCTCGATGGCGCTGGTGGCGATGCGATCCTTGGTCTTGGCGCGCGTCTTGGTGCAGAAGATATCGAGATAGGCCTCGATGCGCTCCGGCGCCGATAGCGTCGCGAGCGCGTGGAAGCGCGCCGCCTGGTCCTTGTCGGTCTTCGACCCTTGCGTGAGCGCGGCGGCGATGGCCGTCCATTCCGAGGCCGGCAGCAGGCTCTCGGCGAACATCGCCGCCTCGACGCCGGCAAGCGTCTCGTCAGGCCCGACGCCGAGCGCCTGCGAAAGCTGCGCCATCGCCTGCGCGACGCCGCCGGCCTCGTCGGCCCAGCGCGTGAGCACGTCGCGCGCGCGGATGACCTCGCGCAGCATCTCCTGGAAGGTCTGGTCGGCGGCGGCGAGCACCGCCTGCTGCAACGCGCGGCCGAGCGCGCTGTCCGGCGCCTCCGCCGCTCCGAGCAGCACCTGGAGCGCGATCTTGTCGAGCATCTGCGCTTCGGTCGGCTCGTCGAGCACCTCGAAGCGCGCCGGCACGTCGGCCTCGAACGGAAACAGATGCAGCAGTTGCGTGCAGAAGGCGTGGATGGTCTGCACCTTCAGCCCGCCCGGCGTGTCGAGCGCCAGCGCGAACAATTGCCGCGCGCGCGTGCGCACCTTGGCGTCGATGCGCTTGACGCCGGCCGCTTTCATGGCGCGGTCGAGCGCGTCATCGTCGAGCAGGGTCCAGCCGCGCAGCTCCTGGAACACCTTGTTCGCCATGTTGGCGGCGGCGGCCTTGGTGAAGGTGATGCACAAAATGCGCGCCGGATCGACCCCGGCCATCAACAGACGGATGACGCGCTGGGCGAGCACATGCGTCTTGCCGGAGCCGGCATTGGCCGAGACCCAGGCGGAGCGTTCGGGATCCGACGCCGCGGTCTGCCGCTCGGTGACGGCGGGCGGAATGGTGCGCCGCGCGCTCATTCACCGCCGTCCTTGCTGCCGCCGACCAGCGACCATTCCTGCACGCGTGCGAGATGGTCGTAGGTGCCGTAATGCGTCGACCACATCGGATGCAGCAGCGAGTAATATGGCTTCGCCGGATCGGCGAATTGCGCCAGCACCTTCGTCAGCTCGGCAAAGGCGTGCTCGGCGTGGTCGTCCGGCGTGCCCTCCTTGAATTTAACGGCGTGGTCCTCGCCGGCCTCGGCGCCGCCGCGCAGCCGCACATACATGAGTTCGCTGACGGAGCCGCCCGCCGGAATGCCGGTAAAGCCGCCGCGGCGCAGGATCGCCGCTTCGAGCGTCAGCTGCGGCGCCAGTCCGGTGTTGACCTGCTTGTCGCTCGGCGGCGAGCCGGTCTTGTAATCAATGATGGCGTAGCGGCCGTCCGACAGGCATTCGATGCGGTCGGCGCGCACCGTCAGTGTGAGCGCGTCGGCGCCGAAGGGAATCGCCGTGCGGCCGCCGATCTCGACCTCGACCTTTTTCGTGTGCGCACGGCGCCGTACCTCGAAACCGGCGAGCCATTCGGCGATGCGGCGGAAGCGCGGCCACCAGAAGGCGCGCGTCTCGGGATAGGCGGCGAGCGGCTTGAACAGGTCGACGCCGATCGCGGTCAGGCGCGCCGCCGGTTCGTCCGGCAGCTTGTCCGGGTAAGCCTTGCCGAACGCGCCGATGGCGTCGTGGATGATCGTCCCGCGCGCCGCCGCGCCAAGCGCCTCGTCGATCTCGTCGAGCGGCCGCAGGCCGAGCACGTGCCGCGCATAGATCGTGTAGGGATCGCGCAGCAAATCCTCGATCTCGGTGACGCTGAGCTGGCGCGGCCGCGCCTCGAACGGCGGCGCCGGCGCCGGACGCGCGGCGGGATTGGGCTCGCCGGCGTCGTCGATGCGGCGCGCCAGCGCGGTGTAGCGCGCGCCGCGCTTGAGAGCATCGGTCCAGCGCGGCTCGCCGGCGACCGCGGCCAGCCGCTGCACGAAGCGCGAGGCGACGGTCGGCGCGCCGCCGAGCTTGGCCGCGCGACTCAGGATCACCTCGGGTGCGCCGAGGGCCTGCGCAAAGTCGTGCGCCGACAGGCCGATGCGGCGCTCCGGCAGGTCGAGTCCGAGTTCATGCCGCATCGGCCGGCTGAGCCACGGATCGGCGCGCGTCTCCGGCGGCCACACACCTTCGACCAGTCCGCCGAGCACGACGCAATCGAACGATTGCAGGCGCGATTCCAGCAGGCCCAGGATGTGCACACGCGCCTCCGCCGGCGGCGTGTAGACCGGCCGCGCGGCGATGGCGTCGTGGAACAATTCGGGATAATCGCCCGGCGAGAGCGGAAGCGAACCGGCCTGCTCGATGTTGTCGAAGGCCTCGGCAAGCTTCTCGGTCATGCCGCCGAGCGCGGCGACGACTTTGGTGTGCGCGGCCGCGATGACGCTCATCGGCTGCTCGCCGCGCGGCAGAGTCTCGAGCGGCGCCAGTGCGGCGGCGAGATCGCGCAGCAAGGCCGCCGCGCTATCTAGCGCGGCATCGCCGAGCGACAGGCGCGCATCGGTGCGGTGCAGGGCCGAGGGCTTGCCGGCGCGGGCCCTTGCAATCTCGCCGCGCAGATCGGTCAATGCCTGGCTCAGTCCGGCGGTGCCGCGCGCGGGCCGCGAGCCGCGCAGCACGGCGCGTTCCAGCGCCGCCACCGCGGCGGCGTCGAAGGCCGACAATGGATGCTTGAGCAGCGCCAGAAGCGGCACCGGCGCGACGCCGCCGAGCGCAACCTCCGCCGCGAGCCGCGCAAACACGCCCTCGGTGATGTCGGCGAGCGATACGCCGCGCGAATCGGCGACCGGGACGTTCCAGCGCGCCAGCGCGGCGGCGACGCGCCGGCCGAGCGCGACATCCGGCGTCACCACCGCAGCGGTCGCGCCTTCGATCTCCATCTTTTCCCGCAGCGCGACGGCGATTGCGAGCGCTTCCTCTTCGGCGTTGGCGGCTTCGATGACGGCGAGGGAGGCGATTGCCGCGTCCGCGTGCGCGGCAAAGCCGGGGCGGGTCAGCCGCTCCTGCCAGCGCTGGCTCGCCACCGCCGGGCGCAAGGCTTCCGACAGCAGCATCTCGCGGCCGTGCGTCGCCGGCGCGGCGAGCGTCGCGATGTCGCCGCGGGCGACGCCGATGCGCTTGATCAGGCCGGCGAGCGCAAACTGCGGATGGCCGTGGGTGCGGTCGTCGTCATGCGCGATCGCTTTCCAGGTCTCGTCGTCGAGGTCGGTGTCGAGGCCGGGCAGCACGACGGCGCCGTGCGGCAGCTTTGCGATGGTCTCGAGCAGGGCGGCGGTTGCCGGGATCGAACCGGTCGAACCGGCAGCGATCACGGGATCGGTGCTTCCGGTTAGGCGCGCGGTTTCCGCCGCGATCAAAGCGTCGCGGCGCTCGGCGGGCTCCATGCAGTTGTTCGCTTGCAGGATCGCCGGCCATTGCACGCGGATGAATTTGAGGAAATTGAGCGTCTGCTTCCAGTACTCGTCAAATTCCTCCGGCACCAGCTGGTCGAGCCGCGCCCAATCGACCTGCCGCGTAGTCATGTCGTCCATCAGCCGCGCCAGATCCTTCGCCAGCGCAAAGGCGGTGGCCGGACTGTTGGCGACGAGCGGCGTTTCGCCGCGCGTGCGCGGCGCGATGGTCTGCGCCCAGCGCAGAATCAGCGCGGCGAGCGGCATTTCGCGGTCGAGGCCGGCAAGCGCGTCAGGCAGTTGCAGCGCCGCCTCCGCCAGCTCCGCCGCCGCCTCGGCGAAGGCGATCTCGTCCTCGTCGATGTCGCCGAGCGGCACGAGGCGCGGCAGGATTGCGGCCTCGGCGCCGAGCCGGTCGAGAAAGACGTCGCGGGCCAGCCGGCAGGCGCGCCGCGTCGGCAGGTAGATGGTCGCGCGCGCCAGTTCGAGCGGATCGCCGCCGGCCGGGAAGCCGGGCACCAGCCGGCCGTCGCGCAGGGCGTCGACCAGCACCGGCAGGAACGGCGCCGAGGCGGGGATATTGAAGACGTTGACGCGACTCGCGGGCATGCGCGCGAGCATATACCAGAGCGTGCGCTACAACGCGCTCTTGCGGATCGCCGCTTCCGCCTCGCCGACGGCCTCGGGGGTACCCACGTGCATCCACAGGCCTTCGAGGCGCAGGCCGTGCAGGCGGCCGGCGGCCTGGGCGAGATCGAACAGGCCGGTGAGCGAGAATTCGCCGCGCGGTGCGTCCCTGAAAAGCGCGGGCGCGAGGATCGCTGCGCCGGCAAAAACGTAAGGCGCGACCTCGCGCTCGCCGCGGCGGGTGAGGCGCGCGTCCTTAGCCATCGTGTAATCGCCGCGCCCCGCATAGCCGATACTGCCGGTGGTCGGCGCCAGCAGCAGCAGCGCGTCCATCGCCGCCGCGTCGAACGCGTTGGCGAGCCGCGTCAGGTTCGGCGTCACGCCGTCTATCCAGATCGTGTCGCTGTTGATGTGGCAGAACGGCGCCGTCCCGAGCTCGGGCAGCGCCTTGACGACGCCGCCGCCGGTGCCGAGCAGCAGCCCGCGCTCGTCCGAGATGGTGACGCGCGGCTTCGCGCGTGAGGCCGTGTGCTTGACGATCTGCTCGGCGAAATAATGCACGTTAACGACGGCGCGTTCGACGCCGGCGTCGGCCAGGCGGTCGAGCACGTGATCGATGAGCGGCTTGCCGGCGACCTTGATCAGCGGCTTCGGCGTCGTGTCGGTCAGCGGCCGCATGCGCGTGCCGAGCCCCGCGGCGAGCACCATGGCCGTGCGCGGTGTCGATGCCATGCGTTCAGGTCCTCAGCGCCGGCACATGCGTGCGGTACCAGCCTTGCAGCGGCTCCAGCGCCGGATGCGCCAGCGAGCGGCGGAGATAGGCCCATACGCGCGGCATGTGACGCAAATATTGCGGCTTGCGGTCGCGCTTTTCCAGGCGCGCGAAGATGCCGAGGATCTTCGAGGCGCGCTGCGCCGCTATCGTGGCGTAGAGCTGCGCGAAGTGTCTGGCGTCGAAGGCGGGATCGGCGGCGCGGCGCGCGCGCGTGTAGCGGGTGAGCAGCGCGATCTCCATCGTCTCCGGCACGTCGACGCGCGCGTCCTGCAGGAGCGAGGCGACGTCGTAGGCGGCTGGCCCCATCACCGCGTCCTGGAAATCGAGCAGGCCGACGCGGGCGATGCCCGCGCGCTCCGGCAGCCAGAGCAGGTTGGGGGAATGGTAATCGCGCAGCACCCAGGTGGCCGGCGCTTCAAGCGCCGGCGTCAGCGCGTTGCGCCAGTGCGCGAGGAAGTTTTCGCGCCCGGCGCTGGAAATGGTGGCGTTGAACTTCGGAAGATACCAGTCGAGCAGCAGCTCCGCCTCGATCAGAAGCGCCTGCATGTCGTAGCCGGGCAATTGATAGTCGAGGCCGGGCTCGACCGGCAGCAGCTCGGGCAGGTCCATGCCGTGCAGCGCGGCCAAGGCATCGGCCGCCGCCGCATAGCGTTCCTCGATCGGCGACGGCGGCTCGCCGGAGACGACCAGCGCGCTACCGAGGTCCTCGAGCACGATCAGGCCTGCCTCGCGGTCGGCGGCGAAGATACGCGGCGCCGAGAAGCCGCGCTCGGTCAGTCCGCGCGCCATGGCGATGAACGGCGTCACGCTCTCGGCCAGGTGCGCGATGGCGCTGTAGGGCTTGCCGTCGCGCACCGGCGGGCCGTCCGGCCGCCGCGGCGCGTTCATCAGGATGTAGCTCGTGCCGTCGCGCTCCAGCCGCTCGTAGGAGCGGGTCGAGGCGTCGCCCTGGATGCGGCGGCGCGTGGCGCCGGCAAAGCCGCTCGCCTCAAGGAAGGTGCGGATGCGCGCCATGCGCTCGGCGCGCGCCGCGAACACGCCGTAGCCGGTGACACGCGCGCGACGCACGGTCGGGCCGTGGTCCGGCACGAGCGTCAGCGCGACATCGAGCCTGTCCTCGGGCAGCAGCGCCGCGGCGCGGTCGGGCCATTCGAGCAGCGTCACCGCGCCGTCGCGCAATTCGTCGAAGCCCAGCTCGGCAAGTTCGTCGGCGGTCGTGATGCGGTAGAGATCGGCGTGCAACAGCCGGTAGCGCGGCAGGTAGTAGCTCTGCATCAGCGTGAAGGTCGGGCTCGGCACCTCGATCGCCTCCTCGCCGGCGGCGTGGCGGATGAAGGCGCGGGCGAAGGTCGTCTTGCCGGCGCCGAGGTCGCCCGAGAGCGTGATTAGGTCGCCTGGCTCGGTGAGAGCGGCGACGTCGAGCATCAGCCGCCGGGTGGCCGCCTCATCCGGGAGCAGGGCCGTGAAGCTGTAGCCTCCGGAGGACGTGAGGGACATCGAATCATCCGCGTTGACGGGACTTTATAGACGCCGGGCCGCACAGGAACCAGCGCCGGCTACGGCCGCGCGGTGACACAGGAACCTTGCAACCGCGGCCGAATTGTCAGCCACGACAACCCAATCAAGGGGCGATCCGTGACTGACATCCATCGCACTGAAAGTGCCGCCGCCCTGCTGGCCGAGCCCGATCCGCACGCCATCTCCTGGCGCGCCATCGTCGCCGGCGGCCTCGCGGCTGCAGCATTGACGCTGGCGCTCGTTGCCTTCGGCAGCGCCGTCGGCTTCTCCTCCATCTCGCCGTGGTCGAATTCCGGCGTGTCCACCGGCACCTTCCACGTCGCGTCCGGCATCTATCTCGTCGTGGTGGCGATGCTGTCGTCCACCGTCGGCGGCTACATGGCCGGGCGGCTGCGCACGCGCTGGCGCGGCCTCAGGAGCTACGAAGTCCAATTCCGCGACACCGCGCACGGCTTCCTCGCCTGGGCCTTCGCCACCGTGATGGGCGCGGCGATCCTCGGCACCGCGGCGACCTATCTCGCCGGCGGCGTGGCGCAGGGCGCGGCAAGCCGTAACGATCCGTCGGGCGTGTCGTCGCCGACCGCCTACTATGTCGACATGATGTTCCGCCCGGCCTCGAACGCGCGCGCGGCCGGCGGCGCGGCCGAAGGCTTCGCGGCGGCGCGCGAGGCGCAGGTCGTGTTCACGCACGACATCGCGACCAAGGGCGACTGGCCCGCGGCCGACCGCACCTATCTCGCGCAACTCGTCGCGGCGCGCACCGGGCTGCCCGTCGCGGAAGCCGAGAAGCGCGTCACCGACACCATCAACGCCGCCAAGGCCGACGCCGACAAGACGCGCAAGGCCGTGGCGTCGCTGTCGATCTGGCTCACCATCTCGATGTTCGTCGGCGCCTTCGCCGCCAGCCTTGCCGCCATCGAGGGCGGCCAGCTGCGCGACGAGAAATGGACCGGCATCATCGGCACGCGCGCCTATCGCGAACAACGGGCACTCTAGGAGGCGACTATGGGACTGATTCTGCTGTGGCTGCTCGGGATTCCGATCCCGCTTCTGATTCTGATCGCGCTGCTCGCGCGCTGATCTGGCCATCGGAGACCGCGCAAGGCCGGGATGCGTCCCGGCCTTGCGTCGTCTAGACGAGCGGCACCGTCAACGGATTGTACGAATAGAGCCATTTGTTGCGGTCGGCGCCTTCGTTGACCTTGCCGAACTCGGCGCGGATCGCCTCCTGCGTGCGCAGGTGGAAGCGCCGGCGGTTCTCGCTCGATTGCAGCACGATGCGCGATGTGCGCTCGATGCGGTTGCGCTGGTAGAGTTGCAGCGCCGCGGCGATGTCGCTCTCCTGCCGCAGCGCGCGCATCAGCACCGCGCCGTCCTCGATCGCCATCACCGCGCCCTGCGCCAGATAAGGCAGGGTCGCGTGCGCCGAGTCGCCGAGGAGCGTGGCGCGGGCCGTACTCCAGTTCGGGATCGGCAGGCGATTGTGCAGCGACCAGCGGTAGCACTGGTCCTTGTCGGCTGAGTCGATGATCGCCTGGATCGCCGGATGCCAGCCGGCGAAGTCGGCCTTGAGCCGCTCCCACGGCAGCTTCACCGTCCAGGATTCCTCGAGCACGTCGTCGGTCTCGTGCAGGCCGACGAAATTCATCAGCGCGCCGCCGCGCACGTAATAACAGACGGCGTGTCCGCCCGGCCCCATGAACACCGACATCACCGGCTCGAGGAACGGCTGCGGCAGCCGCTCGACCGGCACGGTGATGCGCCAGGCGGCGTCGCCGGTGTAGTTGGCCGGCACCTCGCCGGCGATCGCGCGGCGCACCGCCGACTTCAAGCCGTCGGCGCCGATCAGCAGGTCGCCGCGCGCGGTCGTGCCGTCGGCGAACTCAAGCGTCACCCCGCTTGCGTCCTCGCTGAAGCCGGTGACGCGCTTGCCGAGCCGGATCGCGTTCGGCCCGAGCGAACGCGCCTTGTCGGCGAGGATGGCGTGGAAATCGGCGCGGTGCAGCTGCGTATAAGGCGCGCCGTGCAGCCGCTCATGCTCTGCGGACAACGCGAAACGCTGGATCTCCTCGCCCGTGTCGTGCAGCCGGAAGACGTAGGCGCCCGGGTGCACGCCCACTTTCCGGATCGCCGCCTCGAGCCCGAGATGGCGCAGCGCGTGCATGGCGTTGGCGCTGATCTGGATACCGGCCCCGATCTCCTCTAGCTTCGGGGCCTGCTCGTAGACCTCGACCTCGTGCCCGTCCTGCATCAGGAACGAGGCCGCGGCGAGCCCGCCGAGCCCGGCGCCGGCGATCAAAACCTTGCGTTGCGTCACTTAACGGTCCCCCGCGCGGCCGTCGCGCCGCGGCGGCAAGATTCCTTTTATTGGCGCGCGGATCAAGCGGGCCCGCGCATGCCACATCCGCGTCACGATTTGTCCGCGCCGGCGGCGCTGTTCCGCGTCCGGCGCCACGCTCTCGCCACTCTTCATCCGTGTTCCGCGCCATTGCGCGCCAATCCGGAACGCCGTTTTGCGGCTACGCGTTGCCGCGCGGGAGTTGGGATTTGAACTGTTGAAGAAGGAGGCACCACATGCGCAAAGCATTACTCGCACTGCCGATCATCGCGGCGGCCGGATTCGCGGCCCCTGCCATGGCGCAGCCCTACAATGACGCGGGCTACTGGAACGGGCCGAACGGCTACCCGCCGGCGGCGGGCGTTGTCGCCGGCGCGGCCGCGGGCACGACCGTCGCGCTCGGCGCCTATAACGGCTGGTGGCCGGGCGCGGCCCTGCCCGCCAGCGCCGCGGGATCGGCCGTGGTCGGCGGCGTCGCCGGAGTCGGCGCGCTGGCGATGGTCGACGCCGTGTTCAATCCGTGCGCCGGCTTCCACGCGCTGTTCGACGAGAGCCACGGCCAGTGCGTTGATGGCAGGTATGTCGGCCCGCGCGGGGCGCGCGTCGCTTACGAGACCGGACCGGCCGTCGCGCCGCCGGTAGTCGTGCATCGTCACGTGCGCCGGCATCACCGGCATTATCGCTGATCGCCCATGTGATGAAGGACAAGGCCGGGGTTTGCCCCGGCCTTGTTTTTTTTCGCGGCGCGGCGGGAGGTCTCCGCATCGGACCCATGCACTTCTGCAAAAATATGCAACGACGACCATGCCGACCATAGAAAGAATGCCGGATTTCTATCTCGCTACGGGCGGGACTTTAGACGATCCGCGGTCTATCAATATCGACGTGCTACGTGGATGCGCTCATCCCCGCCCGTGGATGGCATCGCCGCTTCAAGGTGAGTGCTTTCCGACAAGTTCCGGCGCCGGCATCAGACAATCCGGCTCGGACCAAAATTCATAAAAATCGACTGCCTTCCAGATTATTTCGATTCCTGACCCGAAGCTGAGGCGGGCGGGTAGACCGATACCTTGCACCGGCTTGTCTTTCGTGCGCATGTGTGTCCCGGGGACGGTTTGGGGGTGGCCATGTTTTACCGAATCATCTTTGCGCTGTCGGCTGGTACGATGCTGGCGGCCGGCATCGCGCAGGGCGCGTTCGCAGCTCCGCTGGCTTACAATTGGACGGGGTTTTACGTCGGCGCCAACGCCGGCTGGGCCTTCGTCAACGCGGATACAAGCGGCCATAAACTCGACCCAAGCGGCTTTGGATCGAATCGCACCAGTAGCGCATCGCAGTCTTGGGACGGATTTATCGGCGGCGGTCAAATTGGATTTAATTGGATGGCATTGCCGAGTGTCGTCCTCGGTATCGAGGCGGACTTTTCCGGCGCGGACCTCAAACTGGATTCCACAGGCGTTTCGAACGATGGGACTAGTTACAAGAGCACTAGTCTCGAGAGCATCGCCACGGTTCGCGGACGTGCTGGTTATGCCGCCAAAACTGGCTTATTTTCGGGACAGGCGGAGCCGCTTGGACGCATGTTCATTTGACCAATACGCAGGGGCCCTGCAATCCCGATCCCACATGCGCGGGCGGGCCGGTCCCTTTAGGCACCACAGATTCAAATACAACCGACGTTACCGGCTGGACCGCCGGCGGCGGCATTGAGTACGGGATCACCCCAAACTGGACGGCAAAGATTGAATATCTGCACATGGACTTCGGGTCATTCACCTCTGCCAACCCGAGTTTCAATCGCGCAAATGATGTTCAACTAAAGACCGACGTTGTGCGGGTTGGCGCGAACTACAGGTTCGGCGTCCACTGAACACGTCCCCGCAATAGAACAAAGGCTCGTCGCGCGGATTTCCCGTATGTCGAGCGGCCGTGATCCGATGTCAGCTTGTGGCCCTCGCAGCCATGAACGCCTGACGGCAATCTTGCGCTTTACGCCGCCGTCTGCGTGAGCTCGCGCGAGGCGGGGAAGACGCAGGTGACGCTCGTTGTGGCGCCGGGCGTCGACTCGATCGACACGCTGCCGCCGTGCAATTCGACGAAAGAGCGCACGAGCGTCAGGCCGAGTCCCGGGCCGCGATGCTCCGAGCCGTGCGGATCGGTCTCGAACCAGTCGAACACCTTGTCCTGCTGTTCCGGCGGAATGCCGGGACCGCGATCGGTCACGGTGAAGACGACCGCGTCCGGTTGCCGCTCCGCCGTGAGCGTCACCGTCTCGCCGGCCGGCGAGAAGCCGACCGCGTTCGACAGGAGATTGAACAGCACCTGCCGCAGCCGCCGGTCGTCGGCGACGAAGCTGCCGATGTTGGCGGCGGCGCGGATATCGAGGCGGATGTTGTTCTTCACCAGCCGGTCCTGCACGCCCTCGGCCGCCGCGTCCATGCAGGCGCGGATGTCGACCTCGCCGAGATTGAGCGTCATGGCGCCGGCGTCGATGGTGGCGAGATCGAGGATGTTGTTGATGATGGCGAGCAGCGCGTTGGTCGAGGTGGTGATGTAGGCGAGATATTCGCGCTGCTTGGCGTTGAGGTCGCCGAAGGCGGCGTCGCCGAGCAGGTTGGCGAAGCCGATGATGTTGGTCAGCGGCGAGCGCAATTCGTAGGAGACGTGGTGGACGAAATCGATCTTGATCGAGTCGGCCGCGACCAGTGCCTCGTTGCGCTCGCGCAGCGCGCGCTCGACGTTCACCGAATCGGTGACGTCCTGGAAGGTGACGAGCGTCGCGCCGTCCGGCAGCGGCATCGTCGTCAGGTCGAGCATGGTGCCGTCGCGACGCTCGATGCGCGCGGCGATCGGCTCGCGGCCGTCGATCGCGGTGACGGCGCCGCGCAGATTGCGCCAAACTGAATTGTCGTCGTGCAGCGCCTGGCACCAGGCGGCGACCGATTCGACGTGCGGATGCTGGTGGAGCGCCTCGGGCGACAGCTTCCACATCCGCTGGAAGGCGGGATTGTGCAGCCGCACGCGGCCGTCCGGGCCGAACACCGCGACCGCCTCGGCCAGATTGTCGAGCGTCTCACTCTGCACCTTGATCAGCGCGTCGTAGCGGCGGTGCAGGTCGAGCCGCTCGGTGACGTCGTCGTAGAGATAGGTGACGCCGCCCTCGGGGTTGGGCGTGGTGACGACGCGCAACGTGCGCCCGTCCGGCAGGTGCCACATGTGCTCCTGCGGCTCGACCGCGCGATAGGCCTCGTACAACTCCTGCTTCCACTGCCGGAAGTCCTGCTGCTCCGGCAGCTTGTGATCGGCGCGCAGCCGGTCGAGCACGGCGGCGTCGGTCGGCGCCTGCTCGAGCAGCGTGGGCTCGAGATCGAACAGCGAGCGGAAGGCGCTGTTGTAGAAGGCGAGCTTGCGGTCGACGTTGAAGATGGCGACGCCGGTGGCGAGCCGGTCGAGCACGCGGCGGTGCGCCTCGATCATGCGGCCGAGCTCGGCGCGCATCGTCTCGGCCTCGGTGCGGTCGATGGCCATACCGGCGCTGCCGTCGCCGTTCGGCACGTCGACGACGTCGAACATGCGCCGCTCGCCTTTGGCGATGGCCGGCAGGCGGCCGGTATAGGCCTCGGCCGCGCCGCGCGCGCGCTCGACCTCGCCGCGGGCGGCACGGTCGAGCAGCTCGATCTCGCGCGCCACCGCGTCGCCGGCGTCGGCCGCCTCGACCGCGCGCGCATAGGCGGCGTTGACGAAGATGAGACGGCCGTCGCGGTCGCGCGCCCATACCGGCGCCGGCAGCGAGTCGATCAGTCCGCGCATCAGCGCGAGATCGGCGCTCAACCGATCGTGCCGGCTGTTGAGATCGATCAACTGGCGCTCGATGCCGCTGATGTCGCGCAGGCGCAGGATGGCGCTGCCGCCGACGGCGCGCCCCTCCGCCTCGACCGGATGGCCGGCGCGCGTCGTCAAATTCATCGTGAAGCCGCGGCCGTCGCCGCGCAAGGTTTCGACCGCATGCTCCATCTGCTGCGCCTGCGCGGCGTCGAGCCAGGCGCCGAAAGCGAGCACGCGCTGCTGCGTGCCGCCGGACACGATCAAGGTCGTGTCGCCGAGGATCTCCGGCACGTCGGCGCCTGCGGCCCAGGCGACCAGGACCTGGGGCTCGGCCATCAATAGCGCCTTCAGCCGGTCGCGCTCGGCATGCAGCACACCGACCTCGTCGCGGGTCAGCGTGGCGGCGTCGCCGGCGGCGCGGCGCGTGCGCAGGAGCACGATGACGGCGAGCACGCTGAAGACGAGCAGGCCGAGCGTCATCGTGAGCGTCGCGATCTGCTGGTGGCCGGCGGCGGCGACATCGGCGGCGAGCGCGTCGAGCGCGCGCGCCGGCGCGGCCTCGGCGGGCCGGTCGACGATCGCCTGCATAACGGTGAGGAAGGCTACGAGGAATCCGCCTCGCCACGGACGAGAACGCAACCTTCCGTTCGCCGTCCGGATGGTCTCCGGCATTCCCCGATGGCCCCAGATTTGCGAGCGATGTCCGCCACATCGCCGCGCGAATCAGGTGACTTTAGCCGCTTCGGGAATCCGCCCGAAAGAGTCCAGATCGTGAACGTGCGCGAAGCCTGACGCGCCGCCCTCTCGGGAGGTGGCTCAGGTCGGCTGAGGCGCCCGCTTGAGCATGTCGGCGACCGTGATCTGGCGCAGGGCCACCGAGAAAGACCGCTCGGCGCCGTCGAGCGCCGGCCTGACGACGGAGTTCACGAGTTCGGAGGTGAGTTCCGCTTCCTGCAACGCTTCCGCGTCGCCCGCGGCGGTCAGGATGTCCTCGGCGGTCACGCCGCCATGCTCACGCGCCATCTCGTAGCCGCCCTGCGGCCCGCGGATGCCCTTGAGGATGCCGTTCCGGACCAGCGCCTGGAGCACCGGCTCGAGATGCCGGGGCGGCAGCGCATGGCGGGCGGCCAGGGCCTTGGCCGACACCGGGCGGGCGCCCGAATGGAGCGCGACGTCGATGACGGCAGCGATGGCAAGCAGGCCCTTTCGGGACACCAGCGGCATAGAGGCGGTACCAGAGGACAAACGGTATCGCGGTATTAATTTAAGCATCGGACATCGTCCAGCAAAAACGCGCTAAATTACGCGCTCAGCCGCCAGTTGATCCGAATCCGCCAGACCCGCGTTGAGTTATGTCAAGCGATACCACCGCCTGGAACCGCGCCCGTTCGACCTTGGCCACAACCATCTGAGCGATGCGCATGCCGCGCTCGATGACGACCGGCGCCTGGCCGAAATTGATAAGCAGCACCTGCACTTCGCCCCGGTAATCGGCGTCGATCGTGCCCGGAGAATTTAGAACGGTCAGCCCCTGCTTGACCGCGAGACCCGAGCGCGGCCGCACCTGCGCCTCGCAGCCGGGCGGCAGCGCGATGGCGATGCCGGTCGGCACCAGGGCGCGCGCGCCTGGCGCGAGCGTGAGCGGCGCATCGGCCGGCACGGCGGCGAGCAGGTCGAGGCCGGCGGCGTGCGCGCTCTGATAGGCCGGCAGTGGCAGGCCGGCGCCGTGCGGCAATTGCACCACGCGAATTTCAATTTCGTTCATCGTCCGGTCTCCGCGAGCGCCGCCGCGATGCGCTCGATCAGCATGGCGGCCACGGTCTCCTTCGATTGCGGCGGCCACTCTTCAATACCGGAAGAGCGAACGAGCTGAATGGTGTTTCTGTCGCCGCCCATGATGCCGGTCGCGGGCGAAACGTCGTTGGCGAGGATCCAGTCGCAGCCCTTGCGCGCGAGCTTCTCTTTCGCATTGGCGACCACGTTCTCGGTTTCGGCGGCAAAGCCGATGACCAGCGGCGGGCGCCCGGCCTTGCGGTGCGCGATGGTCGAGAGGATATCGGGGTTTTCGGCCAGCGTCAGTTCGGGCAGGGCCGCGCCCGGTTTCTTCTTGATCTTGTGCGCGCCGGCATTGGCGACGCGCCAGTCGGCGACCGCGGCGGCAAAGACGGCGACATCGGCGGGAAGCGCGTTTTCAACGGCTTTGAGCATCTCGCGCGCGGATTCGACGCGCGCGACTTGAACGCCGGGCGGCGGGGCAATCGTCACCGGGCCGCTCACCAAGGTGACCCTTGCGCCGGCCGCCGCGGCCGCCGCGGCGATGGCGTAGCCCTGCTTGCCGGACGAGCGGTTGGCGATGTAGCGCACCGGGTCGATCGGCTCGTGCGTCGGCCCCGCGGTGATCAGAACGTGCCTGCCGTTGAGCGGCTGCGCGCGCGGCTTCAAAAGCCGCATCGCGGCTTCGGCGATTTCGGCCGGCTCGGCCATGCGGCCGAGGCCGCGCTCGCCGGCCTCCGCCATCTCGCCTTCGTTCGGGCCGACCGTGTGCGCGCCATCGGCGACGAGCTGCTTCAAATTGCGCTGCGTCGCGGCGTTGCTCCACATGTGCGGGTTCATGGCCGGCGCAAGCAGGACCGTCGCGCCGGTGGCCAGCAGCACGGCGGTGGCGAGATCGCTCGCCTGGCCGCCCGCCATTTTCGCCATCAGATCGGCGGTGGCGGGCGCGACGACGACGAGATCGGTCTCGCGCGCCAGCCGGATATGGCCGACGTCGAATTCGCTGCGGCTGTCGAACAGGTCGGTGAACACGTGCCCGCCGGTCAGCGCGGCGGCGGCGAGCGGCGTGACGAATTGCGTCGCCGCCTGCGTCAGGATGCAGCGCACGAAGACGCCGCGCTCCTTCAGGCGGCGGATGAGATCGAGCGCCTTGTAGGCGGCGATGCCGCCGCCGATGATGAGCAGCACGCGCGGCGCCGCCGTTTTCGGTGCGGCGGCGGCTTTCGGCGCCGGCGGCTCGATGAGCGCGAGCGCGTCGTGCCCGGTCTCCTCGGCCGCCTCGCGCAGGATGGTGCGGACCTCGTCCTCCATCGAGCGGCCGTTGCGCGCGGCGCGCAGGCGGAGCAGCTTCTTCAGCCGCTCCTCGAGCTGGCGGACGGTCAGCGAGGCCATCGGAAAATCCCTTCAGGCCAGCTGCTTAGCATGCCAATGATAGCAATGCAATCAATGCAATCGCGTGGCTGCCGGGCGTCTCAGGCGAGCTTGCGCAGCGCCGCGCGCAGGTCGCTAGGCGCGTGCGGAACCAGCTCGCGGTCGACCGCGGCATGCGTCGCGATCCACACCGGCATCGCCTTGCCGAGCAAAGCGCGCCCGGCCGCGGTGAGCGAGAGGAGCCGGCTGCGGCGGTCCTCCTTGTCGACGGCGATCTTGATGAGCCCGCGCCGCTCCAGCGGCTTGAGCGCCGCCGTCAGCGTGGTGCGGTCCATCGCCAGCAGCGCCGCGACGCTGCCGAGGGACGGGGGCTGCGGCCGGTTCAGCGACATCATCAGCGAGAACTGGCCGTTGGTCAGGTCGAACGGGCGGAACGCGACGTCGAACCGCCGCGCCAGCGCGCGGGCGGCGCGCTGCACGTGCAGGCACAGGCAGTTGTCGCGCACCATGAGCGTGACGTCATGTCCGAGTTCCGTTTTCGACGCCGGTTTTGCGGCCGGGGCGTTTGACATGACCGAAGTATGTTGATATCAACGTAATTGTCAAGATGTCATCCGGAGGGGCGACACTCCCTCCACATCAAAGACGGGCCCGCTTTTCGGTGGCCCGCAAGGAACGGGAGAACGGCGATGAATGTTCAGCCTTATCTGTTTTTCGACGGCCGCTGCGATGAGGCGATCACCTTCTACAAGAAGGCGCTCGGCGCGCAGGTCGAGATGCTGATGCGCTTCAAGGAGGCGCCGCCGCAGAAGCCCGGCGACGGCTGCACCGGCCCGATGCCCGACGGCGAGAAGGTGATGCATGCGTCGCTCAAGATCGGCAGCACGACGGTCATGGCCTCTGATGGCATGGCGCAGGGCAAGCCCGAGTTCAAAGGCATCTCGCTTTCGATCTCGGCCAAGGACGATGCCGAGGCGAAGCGCTTCTTCGATGCGTTGAGCGAAGGCGGCAAGGTGCAGCAGCCGCTGATGAAGACCTTCTTCGCCTCGAGCTTCGGCATGGTCGCCGACAAGTTCGGCGTCGGCTGGATGGTCATCGCAATGCCGTAGGCGCGGAGCGGGGGGAACTCGCAATTCAAACGGAGTAAGACGATGCTCGACAAGATCACGCTCACCCCCGCGAAAACCCTGGCGGCAAACTGCAAGGTCCGCATTGCCAACGAGAGCGCGGAGTACCGCAAGGCCCGCACCGCGCTGCTCGTCGAGGAAATCGAGTTGCGCCGCCACATCGAACGCGTCGCCGAGATGCGACGCGCCCTGCCGCCGGGCGCTCCGGTGAAGAACTATCGCTTCATCGGCGAGGACGGGCCGGTCGACTTCGCCGGCCTGTTCGGCGACAAGCAGTCGCTCGTCGTCTACACGTACATGTACGGGCCGCAGCGCGAGCGGCCATGCCCGATGTGCACGTCGCTGTTGAGCGCGTGGGACGGGGAAGCGCGAGACATCATGCAGCGCGCCGCGCTTGCGGTCACCGCGCGCTCGCCGATTGAGCGTCTCGCCGCCTTCAAGAAAGAGCGCGGCTGGCGCAGCCTCAAGCTCTATTCCGATCCGGACCAGGAGTTCAGCAGGGACTTCCACGCCGTCGGCGCCAAGGACGAGGATTGGGCGGGCCTGCACGTCTTCACCCGCCGCGACGGCACCATCCGACACTTCTGGAGCGGCGAGATGGATTTCTCGACCGCCGATCCCGGACAGGACCCGCGCGGCGCGCCCGATCTGATGCCGCTTTGGACCGTGCTCGACGCGACGCCCGAGGGCCGCGATCCGCACTGGTATCCGAAGCTCGATTACGGGCGCTGACCGCAGACAAGAATAAGTGGAGAAGCATGAATGGCCATCGCCAAGCAGAAGATCTCGCCGTGCCTGTGGTTTGACGGCAAAGCGGAGGAGGCGGCGAAATTCTACGTCTCGATCTTTCCGAATTCGCGCATCGTCCAGGTCTCGCATTACGGCGAGGTCGGGCAGGAGCAGCACGGGCAGAAGCCCGGCTCGGTGATGACGGTCGCCTTCGAGCTCGAGGGCCAGGCGTTCCTCGGGCTGAATGCGGGGCCGATGTTCAAATTCAGCGAGGCGGTGTCGTTCATCGTCTATTGCGACACACAGGCGGAGGTCGACCGTTACTGGGATGCGCTGACCGCCGGCGGCGAGCCGGGCCCGTGCGGCTGGCTCAAGGATAAATTCGGCCTGTCATGGCAGGTGACGCCGGCGAAGCTCATCGAGATGGTCACCAGCTCGGACAAGGCGAAGGCTGGCCGCGCCATGAACGCGATGATGCAGATGAAGAAGATCGATATCGCGAGGATTGAGGCGGCGTATGAGGGCAGGGTGTAGGCGTTCGTTTGCGCTACGGCGATAATCGTAGCGCCCTCTCCCCCTGTGGGAGAGGGCTGCCGCAGGACTTCACCGAAAAGGAATGGGTGAGGGGCAGTCCCCCTCACCCATCATCACACTTGGTCAGTCTCTCAATGCCCTCTCCCACAAGGGGAGATGGCACTAATACGAGCGCCACGGTCTGCCTACACCAGCATCCACGCGATGGCGAACAGCAGCGCCGCAATCAGCCACAGCGCGATCGCGGTCGGCCGGTTGCGGCGGGCTTCCGCGGCGCCGATGGCGTCGACCGTCTGCGGCGACAGGATCAGCCCGTCGCGCGTGATCGTGTCCATCTGCTCGATCAGCGAGCCGGCGCGCGTCAACAGCGACGGCACGTCGGCGAGGAAGCGGCCGATTTCGCCGGCGCCTTGCGCCGCGCCTTCGAGCGCGCCGACCGGCCCGAGATTGCGCTGGATCCATTCGCGCACCACCGGATCGGACGTCGTCCACATGTCGAGCTTCGGATCGAGCGAGCGCGCGACGCCCTCGACCACGACCATCGTCTTCTGCAGCAGGATCAATTCCGGCCGCGTGCGCATGTCGAACAGGCCGGTGACCTCGAACAGCAGCGTCAACAGCTTCGCCATCGAGATGTCTTCGGCGGCACGGTTGTGGATCGGCTCGCCGATGGCGCGGATCGCCTGCGCGAAAGCCTCGACCGAATGGTGCCGCGGCACATAGCCGGCGTCGAAGTGGACCTGCGCGACGCGGTGGTAGTCGCGGGTGATGAAGCCGAACAGGATCTCGGCGAGGAAGCGCCGCTCCTTCGGCCCGAGGCGGCCCATGATGCCGAAGTCGACGGCGACGAGATGGCCGCTGTCGTCGACGAACAGATTGCCCGGGTGCATGTCGGCATGGAAGAAGCCGTCACGCAGCGCGTGGCGCAGGAAGCTCTGGATGACGCCGCGGCCGAGCGCCGGCAGGTCGAAGCCTTTCGCCTCGAGCGCGGCGCGGTCCTTCAGCGATATGCCGTCGATCCACTCCAGCGTCAGCACGTCGCGTGCGGTGCGGTCCCAGTCGACCGAGGGCACGCGGAAATCGGCATCCTCGCGCGTGTTCTCGCTCATCTCCGACAGCGCCGCCGCCTCGAGCCGGAAATCCATCTCCAGCCGGACCGACCGGTCCAGCGTGGCGACGACCTCGACCAGACGCAGGCGGCGCCCCTCCGGCGAAAAGCGCTCGGCGTTGCGCGCGGCGAAATAGAACGCGGCGAGATCGGCGCGGAAGCGCCGCTCGATGCCGGGCCGCAGCACCTTCACCGCCACCGCCGTGCGCGTGCCGTCGGGGATGTCGACTTCGGCACGGTGCACCTGCGCGATCGAGGCGGCGGCGACCGGCGGGCCGAAGCTCGCATAGACCGCGCCGAGCGGCTTCTCGAATGCCCTCGCGACAGCGGCCTCCGCCTCGCTCTGGCCGAAGGCCGGCATCTTGTCTTGCAGCACTTCGAGATTGCGGGCGATGTGTGGACCGACGACGTCGGGGCGCGTGGCGAGGAACTGGCCGAGCTTGACGTAAGTCGGCCCGAGCCGCGTCAGCGCCGCGCCGAGGCGGCTGGTGCCGTCGCCGGCGCCGCGGCGTTCGATCATGCGGCCGAGGCCGACCGCCCAGACGACCGGCATCGGCAGGCCGCGCGTGTCGACGAGGCCGAGCACGCCTTCGCGCGCGAACACGAAGCCCGCGCGCGAGAGGCGAACGAGATGCGAGAGCGTCGAGATCACAACTTCCAGCCCGAATGCAGCGCCACGACGCCACCGGTCATCTGCCGGAAGCTGACGCGGCGGAAGCCGGCCGCTTCGATCATGCGCGCGAAGGCCGGCGGCTTGGGGAATTTGCGGATCGACTCGACGAGATACTGGTAGGCCTCGCGGTCGCCGGTCACCGCGGCGCCGATGCGCGGGATGACCCTGAACGAATAGAGCTCGTAGAGCGTGGCGAGCCCGGGCAGGTCGACGGTGGAGAATTCCAGGCACAGGAAGCGCCCGCCGACCTTAAGCACGCGATAGGCCTCGCCGAGCGCGCGGTCGATGCGCGGCACGTTGCGGATGCCGAAGGCGATGGTGACGCAGTCGAAGCTCTTGTCAGTGTAGGGCAGCTCTTCGGCGTTGCCCTGCTCGAAGGTGACGGCGTGGTCGAGGCCGCGTTGCGCGGCGCGCTCGGCGCCGACCGCCAGCATCTCGGTGTTGATGTCGCAGACGGTGACGCGCGTCCCCGCGCCGCCCGCCTGCGCCACGCGGAAGGCGATGTCGCCGGTGCCGCCGGCAAGGTCGAGAAGCGCAAACGGCCGGTCGCCCTTCGGCGGGTTCACGGCGGTCAGCAGCGCGTCCTTCCAGGCGCGGTGCAGGCCGCCGGACATCAGGTCGTTCATCAGGTCGTAGCGGCGGGCGACCGAATGGAACACGTCGTCGACCCGCCCCTGCTTCTCGTCGAGCGGGATGGTCGAATAGCCGAAATGGGTCTCGTCGCGGGGCGCCGCCATGGCCGATAGTCCTTTGCGGGCAGGACCATAGCGCGGGCCGGGCGGGGGCGCTATGTGTGAGTGAGCCCGCCTGTCCGGGTGGTTACGAGACGCCTTTATGCCCGAACTCCCCGAAGTCGAGACCGTGCGCCGCGGGCTCGCCCCCGCGATGGAGGGCGCGCGTGTCGACAAGGTCGAGGTGCGTCACCGCGGCCTGCGTTGGCCGATCGCCAGGGACTTCGAGAAGCGCATCGAGGGCAAGACCGTCGATGGGCTCGGCCGCCGCGCCAAATACCTCACCGCGGATCTCTCGTCCGGCGACGTGCTGGTCATGCATCTCGGCATGTCCGGCTCGTTCCGCATCGGCAACGACGCAAAACCCGGCGTCTACTATCACGAAAAATCGAAGAGCACGGCGCACGACCACGTCGTCTTCCATATGTCGAACGGCAAGACGATCACCTTCAACGATCCGCGTCGCTTCGGCTCGATGAAGCTCGTCGCGCGCGCCAAGATCGACGCCGAGCCGCTGCTGCGCGGCCTCGGGCCGGAGCCGTTAGGCAATGAATTCGACGCGGCGATGCTGGCGGCGGCCTGCGCCGGCAAGAAGACGTCGCTCAAAGCCGCGCTGCTCGATCAGCGCGTCGTCGCCGGGCTCGGCAATATCTATGTCTGCGAGGCGCTGTTCCGCGCGCATCTCTCGCCGAAGCGGAGCGCCTCGACCATCGCCGACCGCAACGGCAAGCCGAACGCGCGCGCCGAGGCGCTGGTCGACGCGATCAGGACGGTGCTCGAGGCCGCGATCAAGGCCGGCGGCTCGTCTTTACGCGATCATCGCCGCACCGACGGCTCGCTCGGCGATTTCCAGCACACGTTCCTGGTTTACGACCGCGAGGGGCAGCCCTGTCCCACCGGCTGCAAGGGCACGGTGAAGCGCATCGTGCAGGCCGGGCGCTCGACGTTCTACTGCCCGTCGTGCCAGAAATAGCGATCACTCCGAGGACCCCCGCATGGCGTACGAAAACATCATCGTCGAGACCAACGGCCGCGTCGGCATCATTCGCTTCAACCGGCCGGGCGCGCTGAACGCGCTCAACCGCGCGCTGATCGCCGAACTGACGCAAGCCCTGAAGGCGTTCGAGGCCGACGCCGCGATCGGCTGCCTGCTGGTCACCGGCAACGAGAAAGCCTTCGCCGCCGGCGCCGACATCAAGGAGATGGCGGACAAGACTTTCATGGAGGCCTATGGCGGCGACTTCTGCGCCGACTGGGATTGCCTCGCGCATACGCGCAAGCCGGTGGTCGCCGCGGTCGCGGGCTTCGCGCTCGGTGGCGGCTGCGAGTTGGCCATGCAATGCGACATCGTCATCGCCGCCGACACCGCAAAATTCGGCCAGCCGGAAATCAAGCTCGGCGTCATCCCCGGCATCGGTGGAACGCAGCGGCTGACGCGCGCGGTCGGCAAGGCCAAGGCAATGGACCTTGTGCTCACTGGCCGCATGATGGACGCGGCGGAGGCGGAGCGGTCCGGCCTCGTCGCGCGTATCGTGCCGGCCGCGAGCCTGATGGACGAGGCGATGAAGGTCGCCGAGGCGATCGCCGGCATGTCGCTGCCGTCGGTGATGGCGGGCAAGGAAGCGGTCAACACCGCGCTTGAAACTTCGCTCGCCGAGGGCGTGCGCTTCGAGCGGCGCATCTTCCATTCCCTGTTCGCCACGGAAGATCAGAAGGAAGGCATGAAGGCCTTCGTCGAGAAGCGCAAGCCGGCGTGGAAGCAGAGGTAGCTGGTTCGTGTCCCGGGCGCGGCGCAGCATGCAATGCTGCGACGCAGACCCGGGACCGTCGCAAATTCAGTAGCCTATACGGTCCCGGTTCTGCAGCGCACCGTTCACTACGTTCACGCTGCGCTGCGCCCGGGACACACAGCGACTCACGCCTTCTTCTTCTTCGCCTTCTCCACGTTCAGCTTCACCGCCGCGCGCACCAGCGCCTTGAACGCCTTTTCGTCGACCGCCTCACCCTCGCGGATGTCGATGGCGCGGCGCAGATTGCCGTCGAGGCTCGCGTTGAACAGACCGGCGGGATCGGGCAGCGCCGCGCCGTGGGCGAAGGTGATCTTCACCGCCGTCTTGTAGGTCTCGCCGGTGCAGACGATGCCGTCGTGCTCCCACACCGGCACGCCGTCCGGGTTCGACGGCTTGCGCCACTTCACCGTTTCGACGATGTCCGGATCGGCCTGGTCGATGAGCGCGCGCATGCGCGCCAGCGTCTCGCCGCGCCAGTCGTTCGATTGCTTCTTGGATGCCGGTTTCTTCATCGGCCCATCCTCCCGACCATGTGCAAATCGGTCAAGCGGAAAACCGAATGGCGGCCGCAGGCTACTGCCGCACGCAGATGATGCGGACGATGGCGCTCTTCGCGTCGCCCTGCGCCGCAGCCGGAGTCACGCCTTGCGCGGAGAGGAAGTCGCGGATCGCATTTGTGCCGACGAGGCGCACCGGCGCGATCGCCGGCTCGTTGCTCGCGACCACGATGTTGCGCAGCTCGGCGATGCCGGCGAAATACCCCTGCGCGTCGATCGCGGCGGCGCCCGCGAGACCCGCCATCGGCGCCGGCTGGCGCAATTCGATGCCGCCGCCGATCAGCCGCGCCTTCACCTCGGTCAATGCGCCGCGGCCGCCTTGCTCGCGCGGATCGGGGATGCCGATGAGCTTCGCCTCGCCCGCCTGCGCCGCGCCCGACAACGTCATGGGATGGAGGTCGCGGCGGCCGTAGACGCGCAGCAGCGCCAGCCCTTGCGCCTTGTCCTCGGCGATGCGCTCGGCGTTGCCGATGCCGGAGGCGAGCAGCACCAGGCAGCCCTCGGTGAGCCGCGCGGCGGTGACGATGTGGCCGCGCGCCGAGACGACGACGCCGGAGCCGTAGTCGACGGTTTTTGCCAGCGCCGCGAACGGCGCATTGCGCTCGGGGAACGGCGTGAAGGCGCTGGCCATCGCCACCGTGACGGGCGCGACGATCGTCTCCATCATCTGGTCGTAGCGCACGATGACGCCGCGCACCTCGCCGTCGCGCATCTTCGCGCGCACGGTGAAATATTTCAGCCCCTGCATGCCGCTGATGACGAAGCCGTCGTCGCGCAGCGCGCTGCTCTCGACCTTTCGGTTGCCGCCCGGGCCGCGCTTCATCTCCTCGAACACGGCGTCGAGCTTCAGATCGGCGCGCTTGATGCGGAACGTCTCGACCTGCACCTCGCCGTGCTTCGCCGACCAGCGCGTGCCGTTCGGCGTGTCGTGCGCCTGCGGCACCAGCTTCGCCGGCAGGCCGATGCGGATGCCGGTCGCCGGATCGGTGACGACGGTCCAGCCGAACGCCTCGGCGTGGTCGTTGTCAGCGGCGACGAGACGCGCGCGCTCCTCGGGCGTCAGCACGCCGGTGACCTTGGCCTTGATGCGCTTCTGGAAATTCCTGATGGCGGTGAGCATCGGGTCGTCCGATCCCGCCGCGCCGGTGTAGTCGCCCGCCCACAACAGCGAGGCCTGGATCTTCAGCCGTTCGCCGGCAGGGATGCCGGCGAAGATGTCGTTCGCCCGCTCGGCGGCTGGTTTTGCCGCGGGCTTGGTCTCGGCCTTGGGCGGCGGCAGCGACGCCAGCTTCGGCGGCTCGGCCTGGGGCTTCTCCGGCGCGGGCTTGGGCATCGGCACGGCCGCGGCCGCGGGCTTCCCGGCGGGGAGGGCGCCCGTCGTCACAGGACGCGGCGCAGCCGGCGGCAGCGGCACGGCGACCGGCGCCTGCTTCGCCTCGTGCTGCTTCTTCGGATGCGGCTTGGCGGCCGGCTGGTCCGGCGCCTCCACCGGATAGGGCGCGTCGGCCGCGAGATCGCGCGCCTGCGCGCCACCGCCGGCGAGCAGCACGGCCGCCGCCAATGCTCCGAGAACGCCCCTGTTGGTCATCGGTGCCCCTGTCCGGCCGGAAGCTTAGCCGAGCCCCCCGGCCGGGCAAGGCGGGGCGGGCGCGGCCTGAAAACGCAGTGAACGCGGCCGGGGCTGGCCCGGGAGCGGCCAGCGCCTTACGTTTGCGCCATGCTCGACCCGTCCGAACTCGAACGCTACGCCCGCCACATCGTCCTGCGCGACGTCGGAGGGCCCGGCCAGGCGAAGCTCAAGGCGGCGCGGGTGCTGGTGGTCGGCGCCGGCGGGTTAGGGGCGCCGCTGCTGATGTATCTGGCGGCGGCCGGCATCGGCGCCATCGGCATCGTCGATGACGACACCGTGTCGCTGTCGAATTTGCAGCGGCAGGTGATTTTCGGCACGGGCGATGTCGGCGCGCCGAAGGCCGCGCGGGCGGGCGAAGCGGTGACGCGGCTCAATCCGCATGTCGCGGTCGAGGCGCACGGCGTGCGGCTGACGGCGGCCAACGCGCTCGATCTCATTTCGCGCTACGACATCGTCGCCGACGGCTCGGACAATTTTGCCACGCGTTATCTCGTCGCCGACGCCTGCTTCTTCGCGAAGAAGCCGCTGGTCACTGCCGCGCTCGGCACCTTCGACGGCACGCTGACGACCATCCGCGCGCACGAGACGCGGCCCAACGGCACGCGCAATCCGACCTATCGCTGCCTGTTCCCGGAGCCGCCGCCGTCCGGCGCGATTCCTGCCTGCGCGGAAGCCGGCGTGCTCGGCGCGCTGCCGGGCGTGCTCGGCTCGCTGATGGCGCTCGAGGTGATCCGGGAGATCGTCGGCTTCGGCGAGGGCCTCGTCGGGCGGCTATTGATGATCGACGCGCAGGCAATGCGCTTCGAGACGCTGGACTATGCGTGGGATGCGGACAATCCGCTCACGGGCGAGAAGCCGACGATCCGGGATTTGTCGGGGCATCGCTGATTGTGCCCCGGACGCGCCGCTCTCCGCCCTCATCCTGAGGAGCCGCGCATAGCGCGGCGTCTCGAAGGATGGGGCCGGGCTGCGCTGCGCCCGGGACACGAACTCACAGCATCGACGGCAGCACCCTGTCCGGCGGCCGGTGCCCGTCCATGAAGGTGCGGATGTTGATGATCACCTTCTCGCCCATGTCGACGCGGCCTTCGAGCGTCGCCGAGCCCATGTGCGGCAACAGCAGCACCTTGCCCTGACGCGCCAGCTTGACGAGCTTCGGGCTGACCGCCGGCTCGTGCTCGAACACGTCGAGTCCGGCGCCGGCGATCTCGCCCGCTCCGAGCATGCGCGCCAGCGCGTTCTCGTCGATCACCTCGCCGCGCGAGGTGTTGACGATGTAGGCCTCCTTGCGCAGCAGCTTCAGCCGGCGCGCCGAGAGCAAGTGATACGTCGCCGGCGTGTGCGGACAATTGACCGAGATGATGTCCATGCGGGCGAGCATCTGGTCGGGGCTCTCCCAATAGGTCGCGTCGAGCTCTTCCTCGATCTTCGGCGCCACCTTGCGGCGATTGTGATAGTGGATCTGCAGGCCGAAGGCGCGGGCGCGGCGCGCAACCGCCTGGCCGATGCGGCCCATGCCGATGATGCCGAGGCGCTTGCCCCAGATGCGGTGGCCGAGCATCCAGGTCGGCGACCAGCCGGGCCAGTCCTTGTCGGTCGTCAAGACCTGCGCGCCTTCAACGAGCCGCCGCGGCACCGCGAGGATCAGCGCCATGGTCATGTCGGCGGTGTCCTCGGTCAGGACGCCGGGCGTATTGGTGACGGTGATGCCGCGCTGCACGGCAGTGGCGACGTCGATGTTGTCGACGCCGTTGCCGAAATTGGCGATGAGTTTCAACTGCTCGCCGGCCTTGCTCAGCACCGAGGCATCGATCTCGTCGGTGACGGTCGGAACCAGCACGTCGGCGGTCTTGACCGCCTCGGCGAGCTGCGCCGCGGTCATCGGCTTGTCGTCGGGATTGAGCCGCGCGTCGAATAACTCGCGCATGCGCAGCTCGACGCTGTCGGGAAGCTTGCGCGTCACGATGACCAGCGGCTTCTTGCTCTTCGCCATAGTGCCTCGGGAAACCAGAGCCTCGAAAAAGGGCGTCACATCAGGCATTTCGGCGCGATGCTACCGTCGCGCGGAGCGGCCTCTTCAGCCCTCATTAACCGTCGTCGCCGACACTGCGTTTTGCGCACCGCAAGCCACGAAATTCCGTCTTTCCCTAGCAGATGGCCGTAACAAGACAAAGCGTCCGGGCCCTGTCCGCCTGTCTCGGAGCGGCCCTCCTGATGGCCGTTGCCCTGGCGGCCGCGCCGGCCGTGGCGGCCGGAGACATGGCCGTCGGTCAGGTTTCCGGCCTGCCGATCCCGCGCTTCGTCAGCCTCAAATCCGATCGCGTCAACGTCCGCGGCGGTCCGAACAAGGACCAGGAGGTGCGCTGGGTCTATACCCGCGCCGGCATGCCGGTCGAGATCACCGCCGAGTTCGAGAACTGGCGCCGCATCCGCGACTGGGAAGGCGCGGAGGGCTGGGTCTACCATTCGCTCCTGTCGGGCAAGCGCACGGCGGTCGTGGTGCCGAAGCTCAACGCGGAACTGGTGCCGCTCTACGAGAGCGCGGACGCGACGTCGGCGGTCACCGCGCGGCTGCAATCCGGCGTGCTCGGCTCGCTGAAATCCTGCGACGGCTCCTGGTGCCGCTTCTCCGGCAAGAACTTCAGCGGCTACATCCAGCAGGACCGCATCTGGGGCGCTTACCCCAACGAGAAGGTCGACTGACCGAACGGCCGTCCTTGGTCACTCCGCGGCAAAACTTAGCGCCTCGAAGCTGCGATCCTTCAGATAGTCGTCGAGACCCCAGCGCTTGACTTGCTCGAGCGTGTCGTCGAACTCCGCCTGCGGCAGGGTCTTGTAGACGAAGCGCTCGCCCCGGCCGAACTTGCTGAAGTCCCACGGATGGAAGTTCTCGAATTCCGCCGGCACCGCGAGCTTCCACAGCGGCATGTACTTCGCCGGATCGGCGTCCATCGCTTGCTCCGCGCGATCGAGCGCGCGCAGGTAGCCGGTGACGACCGCCGGATCGGTGTTCGCCGGCACCCACCACAAGGTCTTGAACGTGTCGCGGATGATGGCGCGCAGGCCGAGCTGTTCCGCCATCGCGATCTGCGGCGGCAGCAGGCTCGCGGCCTCCACTTCGCCGTCGAGCAGCGCCTTCAACCGCGCACCGAAGCCGCCGGTGTTGACGACCTTGATGTGCTCGAGCGGCAGGTATTTTTCGAGCCGGTAGGGCACGTTGAAATGGCTGCCGGCGCGCATGCCGACCGATACCGGCACGTCCTTGAGGTCTTCCGGCTTGTGAATCTTCGAGTCCGGACGCACGAAGATCGCCCACGGCGACACGCCGTAGGCCTCGGCGACGAAGCGGCCCATGCCGGCGCCGGCGTTGCAGATCGAGCCCCAGACGCAGGCGCCCTGGATCACGTCCTGCTTGTCCTCGGTGTAGGGCCGGTCCTGCGGGCGGTGCAGGTAGTCGAGCCCTTTCCAACTCGATTGCGTGCCGCGAAAGGTCTTCCAGTCGAACTCGACGTCGAGCCCCTCGGCGGCGAAGAAGCCTTCCTGCTGCGCGACGAAGTCGGCGAGGCCCATTCCCTTGGGCGCGATCCTCACAGCTTTCAGTGACGTGGCCATTGGCGTTGCTCCCGGATGCAAGGCGCCGCGTTCGCGGTCGTTGTCGCCGCCAATGCTAAAGGCCCGAGCAGTCCGCGCAAGCGGTGGGCGCCGTTGGGCGCGTTCACGTGCGCGCGAGGCGGTACAACAAAAAAGCCCCGCGCAAGCGGGGCCGGTGCAATTCGGGTGCTGTGGACGCCGTCAGGCCTTCTTGCGCAGCCGCACGACCACGTCGACGCGGGCGATCTCGTAGCCTTCCGGCGGTGTCGGGGTCTTGCCGACGATCACGTCGGCCCCCGGGATGTCGAGCACCTCGTCCGAGCCTTCGACGAAGAAGTGGTGATGCGCCGCGACGTTGGTATCGAAGTAGGCCTTGGAGCCGTCGACCGCGACCTGGCGCAGCAGGCCGACCTCGGTGAACTGGTGCAGCGTGTTGTAGATGGTGGCGAGCGACACCGGCACCTTGGCGCGGGTCGCCTCCTCGTAGAGCATCTCGGCGGTCAGATGCCGGTCGCCCTTGCCGAACAGGATCCAGCCGAGCGCCATGCGCTGGCGGGTCGGACGCAGGCCGACCTGGCGCAGCATCGATTTCACGTCGTGCCACGGACAGCCGGTCAGGTCGGCCGGGCTCGAGGCGCCGGTCTGGGCCGAAGGTTTCAGGTTCCGCAGCGGGTTCATCAGGTACGCCCAATGCCGGCCCGAAACGCGGCCGGCGACAACCGTTTCATCCGCAACATATACACCGGCACAGGCCAGATGCAACCGCTTCGCAACTGGCGCCGTACCGCCATTTTGCCGCGATTTCCGCGCGGTACGTTTCTCCGGAGACGGTCGTTCGACCTTTGCCCGCCTCGGGCGGTCGTGTTACGAGTGCCGCCGCGGGCTTGTGACCTTTCACCCCGTATGCGGGATATTGTGCCTATGAACGAGCGGCGACACAGTTTCGAGTACGAGGACCTGCTGGCTTGCGGCCGCGGCGAGTTGTTCGGCGCCGGCAATGCGCAGCTGCCTTTGCCGCCGATGCTGATGTTCGACCGCATTTCCGAGATTTCCGAGCAGGGCGGCGAGCACGGCAAGGGCATGGTCCGGGCGGAGCTCGACGTGAGGCCCGACCTCTGGTTCTTCGCCTGCCATTTCAAGGGCGACCCGGTGATGCCGGGCTGCCTCGGGCTCGACGCGTTGTGGCAGATGGTCGGCTTCTTCCTCGGCTGGCTGGGCTCGCCGGGCCGCGGCCGCGCCCTGGGACTGGGCGAGCTGAAGTTCTCCGGCCAGGTGCTGCCGACGGTGAAGAAGGTGATCTACGGCGTCGACTTCAAGCGCGTCATGCGCTCCAAGCTGGTGCTCGGCATCGCCGACGGCTGGCTGTCGGCGGACGGTACCGTGATCTATCGCGCCAGCGACCTGAAGGTCGGCCTGTTCAAGCAGGACGAGGCGCTGGCGCCGGCGGGCGGCTGAACCGGCTATAATTGCGATCGGCCCCGGGCCTTGCGAAACTGACGCCCGGGATCAATCTGTTTCCCGGGCGGCACAGGTAAGCTCCGCCAGCAAGATAAGGGTCTAGGTATGCGGCGCGTCGTCGTCACCGGCATGGGCATCGTCTCATCGATCGGCAACAATACGCAGGAAGTGCTGGCGAGCCTGCGCGAGGCGAAATCCGGCATCTCGCGCTCCGACAAATACGCCGAGCTCGGCTTCCGCTGCCAGGTGCACGGCATGCCGCAGATCGACGCCGAGACGATGATCGATCGCCGCGCCATGCGCTTCCTCGGCCGCGGCGGCGCCTGGAACCACATCGCCATGGAGCAGGCGATCCGCGATTCCGGCGTCGAGGAAGGCGATATCTCCAACCCGCGCACCGGCATCATCATGGGCTCGGGCGGCCCGACCACCTCGACCATCGTCGAGGCCGCCGACATCACGCGTAAGAATTCGAGCCCGAAGCGCATCGGTCCGTTCGCCGTACCGAAGGCGATGTCGTCGACCGCCTCGGCGACGCTGGCCACCTGGTTCAAGATCAAGGGCGTCAACTACTCGATCGCCTCGGCCTGCGCGACGTCGAACCATTGCGTCGGCAACGCCGCCGAGATGATCCAGTGGGGCAAGCAGGACATGATGTTCGCCGGCGGCTGCGAGGACGTCGACTGGACCATGTCCAATTTGTTCGACGCGATGGGCGCGATGTCGTCGAAATACAACGACACGCCGCAGACCGCTTCGCGCGCCTACGACAAGGACCGCGACGGCTTCGTCATCGCCGGCGGTGCCGGCGTCCTCGTGCTGGAAGAGCTCGAGCACGCGAAGGCGCGCGGCGCGAAGATCTACGCCGAGCTCGCCGGCTACGGCGCGACCTCCGACGGCTACGACATGGTGGCGCCGTCGGGCGAGGGGGCGCAGCGCTGCATGAAGATGGCGCTCGAGACCTGCAAGGCGCCGATCGACTACATCAATCCGCACGCCACCGCGACGCCGGTCGGCGACGCCAAGGAGATCGAGGCGATCCGCGCCGTGTTCGGCGACAAGTGCCCGCCGATCTCGGCGACGAAATCGCTCTCCGGCCATTCGCTCGGCGCTGCCGGCGTGCAGGAGGCGATCTACTCGCTCTTGATGATGAACAACGGCTTCATCTGCGAGAGCGCCAACATCAAGAACATCGATCCCGCTTTCGAGGACATGCCGATCGTGCGCGAGCGCCGCGACGGCGTGAAGATCGGCGCCGTGCTGTCGAACTCGTTCGGCTTCGGCGGCACCAACGCGTCGCTCGTGCTCAAGCGGCTGGATGCGTAACGCGATTGCGATGCCGCAGCCGCTGTCATGCCCCGCGAAAGCGGGGCATCCAGTATACGGTGGCGGCGCCATTTCGCGACGACGGTGAATACTGGGTCACCCGCTTGCGCGGGTGACGACAACCGAGGTGACACGACAATGCCGAGGCTGATGCAGGGCAAACGCGGGCTGGTGATGGGGGTCGCCAACGACCACTCGATCGCCTGGGGCATTGCGAAGACGCTCGCAGAGCACGGCGCCGAAATGGCCTTCACCTACCAGGGCGAGGCGCTCGGCAAGCGCGTCAAGCCGCTTGCCGAGGAGGTCGGCTCGAAGATCGTCCTGCCCTGCGACGTCGAGGACGTCGCCACCGTCGACGCCGTGTTCGCCAAGATCAAATCGGCCTGGGGCAAGATGGATTTCCTCGTCCACGCTATCGCCTTCTCCGACAAGAACGAATTGAAGGGCCGCTACGCCGATTCGACGCGCGAGAACTTCATCCGCACGATGGTCATCTCCTGCTACGCCTTCACGGAAGCCGCCAGGCGCGCCGCGGCGCTGATGCCGGACGGCGGCGCGATGCTGACGCTCACCTATAACGGCGGCGACCGCGCCATGCCGAACTACAACGTCATGGGCGTGGCGAAGGCCGCGCTCGAATCCTCGGTGCGCTATCTTGCCGTCGACTTCGGCAAGCAGAAGATCAGGGTCAACGCCATCTCCGCCGGCCCCGTGCGGACGCTGGCCGGCGCCGGCATCACCGACGCGCGCGCGATGTTCGCGTTCCAGCAGTCCTACTCGCCGCTCGGCCGCGGCATCACGCTCGAGGAGATGGGCGGCGCCGGGCTTTATCTGCTGTCGGATTTGTCGAGCGGCGTCACCGGCGAAATCCATTTCGTCGATTCAGGCTACAACGTCATCGCTATGCCGCATCCTGAGGCGCTGAAGGACAGCGGGCAGGGGTAGCTTGTAATACCTCGCCGCGACTTCTCTTCCCCTCTCCCCTTGAGGGAGGGGGTGCCCGAGCGGAGGCGAAGCCGAGCGAGGGCGGGAAGGGGTATATCTTCGAGAAATTGCTACCCCTCTCCCGGCTCGCTGCGCTCGCCACCCTCTCCCCCAAGGGGAGAGGGGAAAGCGCGCAAGCAGGGGAGGGATAAGAAAATAAAAAACGGCCGGGGTTTGCCCCGGCCGTTTCGCGTTTCGTCGTCTGTCATCCCGGGCGACCCCGCCTTGCGCGGGAGAGACCCGGGATCTAGTACGCCGCGCCCTATCGATACGCTGCGGCGTACTGGGTCCCCGCTTTCGCGGGGACGACAGGGATTATCACGCAGCCTTCTGCGTTCCGGCACCGGCGAGGTCGAAGCGGTCGGCGTCCATCACCTTGCTCCACGCGGCGACGAAGTCCTTGACGAACTTCTCCTTCGCGTCGGCCGCCGCGTAGACCTCGCCGAAGGCGCGGAGCTGCGAGTGCGAGCCGAAGATTAGGTCGACGCGCGTCGCCGTCCACCTGACGTCCTTCGTCTTGCGGTCGCGCGCCTCGTAGGTGCCGTCCGCGGCCGGCGCCCACTCGTTCGCCATCGTCAGCAGGTTGACGAAGAAGTCGTTCGACAGCGTTCCGACGCGCTTGGTGAAGACGCCGTGTTTCGAGCCCTTGGCATTCGCGCCGAGCACGCGCAGGCCGCCGATCAGCACCGTCAACTCAGGCCCGGTCAACGTCAGCAGCGCCGCGCGGTCGATCATCGCCTCTTCCGGCTGCATGAACTGCCGCTTGCCGCCGATGTAGTTGCGGAACGCATCCGCACGCGGCTCGAGCGGCGCGAACGATTCGACGTCGGTCTGATCCTGCGACGCATCGGTGCGTCCCGGCGTGAACGGCACCTTGACGTTGACGCCGCCAGCTTTCGCCGCCTTCTCGACCGCGGCGCAGCCGCCGAGCACGATCAGGTCGGCCATCGACACCTTCTTGCCGCCCTTGCCGGCGTTGAACGCCTCACGGATCGCCTCGAGCTTCTTGAGCACTTTGGCGAGCTCGGCCGGCTGGTTCACGTCCCAGTCCTTCTGGGGCGCGAGACGGATGCGCGCGCCGTTGGCGCCGCCGCGCTTGTCCGAGCCGCGGAAGGTCGAGGCCGAGGCCCAGGCGGTCGACACGAGTTGCGGCACCGACAGGCCGCTCGCCAGGATTTTCTGCTTGAGCGCCGCGGCCTCCTTGTCGCCGATCGTCTTCTTGCGGTCGGCGGCCGGCACCGGGTCCTGCCAGATCAGCCCTTCCTTCGGCACCAGCGGGCCGAGATAGCGCACGCGCGGTCCCATGTCGCGGTGCGTCAGCTTGAACCAGGCGCGGGCAAAGGCGTCGGCGAACGCCTTCGGGTTCTCGTAGAAGCGGCGCGAAATCTTCTCGTAGGCCGGATCGAAGCGCAGTGACAGGTCGGTGGTCAGCATCGTCGGGCGATGTTTCTTCGACGCGTCGAACGCGTCCGGCACGTCGGCCGTTGCATTCTTGGCCACCCACTGTTTCGCCCCGGCGGGGCTCTTGGTCAGCTCCCATTCGTTCTCGAACAGGTTCTTGAAGAAGTGGTTGCTCCACTTCGTTGGCGTCTGCGTCCAGGTAACTTCCGGCCCGCCGGTGATGGCGTCGGCGCCGATGCCGCTGCCGTGCGTGCTCTTCCAGCCGAGGCCTTGATCCTCAAGCGCGCCGGCCTCCGGCGCCGCGCCGACCAGCGACGGATCGCCGGCGCCGTGCGTCTTGCCGAACGTGTGACCGCCGGCGATCAGCGCGACCGTCTCCTCGTCGTTCATCGCCATGCGGAAGAACGTCTCGCGGATATCCTTCGCCGCCGCGACCGGATCGGGGTTGCCGTTCGGCCCTTCCGGATTGACGTAGATGAGGCCCATCTGCACCGCGCCGAGCGGCTCGGAGAGCTGGCGCTCGCCGGAGTAGCGCTCGTCGCCGAGCCAGGTGCCTTCCGGCCCCCAATAAAGCTCTTCCGGCTCCCACACGTCCTTGCGGCCTCCCGCAAATCCAAACGTCTTGAAGCCCATCGACTCCAGCGCGACGTTGCCCGCAAGGACCATCAGGTCGGCCCACGAAATCTTGCGGCCGTATTTCTGCTTGATCGGCCAGAGGAGACGCCGCGCCTTGTCGAGGTTGGCGTTGTCCGGCCACGAATTGAGCGGCGCGAAGCGCTGCTGGCCGGCGCCGGCGCCGCCGCGGCCGTCGGTGATGCGGTAGGTGCCGGCGGAGTGCCATGCCATGCGGACCATCAGGCCGCCGTAATGGCCGAAGTCGGCCGGCCACCACGGTTGCGAGTTCGTCATCAGCTTGCGCAGGTCGGCGGTCAGCGCCTTCAGATCGAGCGACTTGAACGCCTTGGCGTAGTCGAAGTCACGGCCCATCGGATCGGACAGGCTGGAATTGCGATGGAGCATCTCGATGCTCAGCGCGTCCGGCCACCAGTCGCGGTTCGTGCGGCCGTGGCCGGTGAACGGGCATTGGCCCTTGTCGGTCTTTGCGTCCATCTGTCCCTCCAATCGCGTCGCCGAAGTTTTTCTGACCCGCGTGATCTTGCACTAGGTCCCGAGCGTGTCATTTAGGCGACGGTTCGCTATCAGGTCTAATCGTATTGCGTGGGCATCGCGATAAGCCTAGCTTATCGGCATGATCACCTTGCGACAGTTGCGTTATCTCGCCGCGCTCGCGCGTCACCGGCATTTCGGCAGAGCGGCGGAGGAATGCTCGGTCACCCAGCCGGCCTTGTCGATGCAGATCCGCGAGCTCGAGCGCGAACTGGGCGCCGACCTGATCGAGCGCCGCCCAAGCGAGATCGCCGTCACCGAGACCGGGCTCGAGGTCGCACAGCGTGCCGAGCGCATCCTCGCCGCCACGCGCGATCTCGCCGATTTCGTGCGCCATCGCGATGTGCTGTCGGGGCCGTTGAAGCTGGGCATCATCCCGACGCTGGCGCCATACCTGCTGCCGCGCGTGCTGCCACTGTTGCAGAAGCGCTATCCGGCGCTGCGCCTCGACGTGCGCGAGACGCAGACCGATACGCTGGTCACAGAGCTTGCCGGCGGAGTGCTCGATTGCCTGCTGCTGGCGCTGCCGGCCGAAGGCGCCGATGTCGAGACGATCGCGCTGTTCGACGACCGCTTCCTGCTCGCCGCGCCGGCGGCCGAGCCGCTGCCGAAGCGGCGCGTGACCGTCGGCGACGTCGACCAGCGCCGTCTGATCCTGCTCGAAGAGGGGCACTGCCTGCGCGACCAGGCGCTCGCCTTCTGTGCGACGAAAACGCGCGACGGGCCGGCCGGCCTCGGCGCGACATCGCTGACGACGGTGATGCAGATGGTCGCGAACGGCTACGGCGTCACGCTCGTGCCGGAGATCGCCGCCGACGTCGAGGTGCGCGACGCGCGCGTGAAGCTCGCGCGCTTCGCCGCGCCGGAGCCGGGGCGCGTCATCGGCCTGGCGTTCCGCCGCACCTCGCCGCGGCAGAAGGATTTCGCGGCGCTGGGCGAAGTCGTGACGCAGGCGGTGAAGCAGAAATAAAAAAGGCGGCCCGAAGGCCGCCCTGCTTTCTTCTCCCTCCCCCGCTTGCGGGGAAGGGTCGGGGAGGGGGAGTTCCCAAACGCGGCCCCCTCCCGACGAGCTTCGCTCGTCGACCTCCCCCGCAAGCGGGGGAGGTGAAGCAAGTCACTCCGCCGCGCCTTCCGCCTGCTGCGGCTCGCGCTCGGGCTTCTTGCCTTCGAGGTCCTCGCCGGTGGTCTGATCGACCGCCTTCATCGACAGGCGTACCTTGCCGCGCTCGTCCATGCCGAGCAGCTTGACCTTGACCTTGTCGCCTTCCTTGACGACGTCGGAGGTCTTCTGCACGCGGTGCGGCGCGAGCTGCGAGATATGCACGAGGCCATCCTTGGCGCCGAAGAAGTTCACGAAGGCGCCGAAGTCCATCACCTTGACGACCGTGCCCTCGTAGATGTGGCCGACTTCCGGATCGGAGGCGATCGACTTGATCCAGTTGATCGCCGCCTTGATCGACTCGCCGTTGGCCGAGGCGACCTTCACCGAGCCGTCGTCCTCGATGTTGATCTTGGCGCCGGTCTTCTCGACGATCTCGCGGATCACCTTGCCGCCGGTGCCGATCACTTCGCGGATCTTGTCGGTCGGGATCTTGAAGGTCTCGATGCGCGGCGCGTGCTCGCCGAGCTCGGCGCGCGCGGCGGTGAGCGCCTTCGCCATCTCGCCGAGGATGTGCAGACGGCCTTCCTTGGCCTGGCCGAGGGCGACCTTCATGATCTCCTCGGTGATGCCGGCGATCTTGATGTCCATCTGCAGCGAGGTGATGCCGCCTTCGGTGCCGGCCACCTTGAAGTCCATGTCGCCGAGATGGTCCTCGTCACCGAGGATGTCGGAGAGCACGGCGTAGCGCTTGTCCTCGAGGATCAGGCCCATCGCGATACCCGCGGTCGGCCGCTTGAGCGGCACGCCCGCGTCCATCAGCGACAGCGAGGCGCCGCATACCGACGCCATCGACGACGAGCCGTTCGACTCGGTGATCTCCGACACCACGCGAATGGTGTAGGGGAACTCGTCCTTCGACGGCAGCACCGGATGGATCGCGCGCCAGGCGAGCTTGCCGTGGCCGATCTCGCGGCGCTTGGTGCCGCCGAGGCGGCCCGTCTCGCCGACCGAGTAGGGCGGGAAGTTGTAGTGCAGCAGGAACGACTCTTTGTAGGTGCCCTGCAGCGCGTCGATCCACTGCTCGTCCTCGCCGGTGCCGAGCGTGGTCACCACCAGCGCCTGCGTCTCACCGCGGGTGAACAGCGCCGAGCCGTGCGTGCGCGGCAGGACGCCGACTTCGGCGAGGATCGGGCGCACGGTCTTGAGGTCGCGGCCGTCGATGCGCTTCGAGGTATCGAGGATGTTCCAGCGGACGATCTTGGCCTCGAGCTCCTTGAACACACCGGCGACGCGGTTCTTGTCGTAGGCCGGCTCGGTGCCTTCCGGGAAGAAGTGCGCCATCACCTTGTCCTTGACCGCGCCGACCGCCTTGTAGCGCTCCTGCTTGACGGGGATCGCATAGGCGGCGCGCAGGTCCTTTTCGGCGAGGCCGAGGATTTCCTTTTCCAGCGCCGCGTTGTCGGGCAGCACCAGCTCGCGCGGTTCCTTCGCGGCCTTCTCGGCGAGCTTGATGATCGCCTCGATGACCGGCTGAAAGTGGCGGTGACCGAACATCACCGCGCCGAGCATGATGTCCTCGGACAGCTCCTTGGCTTCGGACTCGACCATCAGCACGGCTTCGTTCGTGCCGGCGACGACGAGGTCGAGCTGGCTCTCGGCCATCTCGTCGAGCTGCGGGTTGAGGACGTATTCGCCGTTGATGAAGCCGACGCGCGCGGCGCCGATCGGGCCCATGAACGGCGCGCCCGACAGCGTCAGCGCCGCCGAGGAGGCGACCATCGCGAGGATGTCGGGATCGTTCTCGAGGTCGTGCGACAACGTGGTGATGATGACCTGCGTCTCGCAGCGCCAGCCGTCGGCGAACAGCGGACGGACCGGGCGGTCGATGAGGCGGGAGACGAGCGTCTCCTTCTCGGTCGGACGGCCCTCGCGCTTGAAGTAACCGCCCGGGATGCGGCCGGCGGCGTAGAACTTCTCCTGGTAGTCGACCGTCAGCGGCAGGAAGTCGACGCCTTCGCGCGGCTGCTTGGCGGCGACGACGGTGGCGAGCACGGTGGTCTCGCCGTAGCTGGCGAGAACGGCGCCGTCGGCCTGACGCGCGACGCGGCCGGTCTGGAGCGTGAGCTTGCGCCCACCCCAATCGAGTTCAACTCGATGAATATCGAACATAGTGCATGTCTCTCATGGTTTCGGGCAATCTCCGATCGCCATGAGCAAGACGGCAAGACGCTGTCGCGCGCGCATTTGAAATGCGCGGAGCAACGAAGCGCCTTGCGATCCTGCCATGGCGGTTCGAACCTTGCCTGGCGCGGATGGCGGCCCCATGCCGCCGGTCCGCTTTCAATTTCCGGCGGCGCTCATCGCCACCGGAGCAAACAGCGTTCGCGCGTCCGCGCAAACGCCTCACAAACGCGCGGGGCCGCATGAATGCGCCCTCGCGCGGCAGAAAATCAGCGGCGAATGCCGAGCTTCTCGATGAGCTGCTTGTAGCTCGCCTCGTTGGTGCGCCGCAGATAGTCGAGCAGCGTGCGGCGCTGGCTGACCATCTTGAGCAGGCCACGCCGGGAATGATTGTCCTTGGAGTGGGTCTTGAAATGCTCGGTCAGATTGTTGATCCGCTCCGAGAGAATCGCCACCTGCACTTCCGGCGAGCCGGTATCGGTCGGCTTCTGGGCGAATTCCTTGATCACTTCAGCCTTGCGGCTGGTGGTAACCGACATCGGTCATCCTTTCACTGGCGGCCGGGCTCGTCCGACGACCCCGGCCAGGTTGAACACGCGCTTGGGGACGATCTCGCCATGGTCGAGTTCGGCGAGCGCCAAAAGCTGGCCTGCCACCGTCACGGCGATCGTGCCGCGAAAATTGGGAGCGTCCCGTCCGCGCAACAAAACGGCTTGGCCTCTTGCGAGCCTTGCCGCATCTGCCCGGCTGACGGCCAGCGCCGGGATGTCGTCCAGCGCGGTCTCGACGGGCATGAGCGCGTCGGCGAGGCTTGCCTCGCCGGCTGCGGCTCTATGGCACAGAGTTTCCAGTTCTTCCAGCACAATCATGCTTTCCGGGCTGAACGGGCCGACCGCGGCCCGCCGCAGCGCGCTGACGTGGCCGTAGCAGCCGAGCGCCCGGCCGATATCGCGGGCCAGCGACCGGACGTAGGTTCCCTTGCCGCATTCGGCCTCCAGGGCGGCATGGTCGGCGTCCGGGACCTCGACCAGCTCGAGCCGGGCAATATCCACAGGCCTAGGTTGTAGTTCGACGACTTCGCCGTCGCGGGCGAGGTCGTAGGCGCGCTCGCCCTCGATCTTGATGGCCGAATAGCGCGGCGGCACCTGCTGGATGGTGCCGGTATAGGCCGGCAGAGCGGCACGGACGGCCTCCGGCGTCGGGCGGGCCTCGCTCTGGGCGACGACACGGCCCTCGGCGTCGTCGGTGTCGCGTTCCTCGCCCCAGCGCACGGTGAAGCGGTAAAGCTTGCGGCCGTCCATGACGAAGGGGACGGTTTTGGTCGCCTCCCCCATGGCGATCGGCAGGGCGCCGGAGGCGAGCGGGTCGAGCGTACCGGCGTGGCCGCAGCGCCGGGCCGAAAACAGCCGTTTGACGACGCTGACGGCGTGCGTCGAGGTCATGCCGACCGGCTTGTCGAGCACGACCCAGCCGTGGACGTCGCGCTTGTCGCGCTTGAACTGCTTCTTGTGCGGCTTGCGGCCGCCGTCTGAGGGTTGTTCCCCCTCCCCCGCTTGCGGGGGAGGGTTGGGGAGGGGGCCGAGGCTGTCGATGTCGTCGCTCACTCGTCGTCCCCATGATCCAGATCGCGCTTCACCTCAGGCGAGCGCAACAGCCGCTCGATGCGCTCGGCCTCGTCGAAGCGTTCGTCGACCCGGAAGCGGATGTCGGGCGCGAATTTGAGATTGACGCGGTGCGCGATCTCGGCGCGCAGGTATTTCTTGTGCCGCTCGAACGCGGCGACGACCTCGCTCGCGTCGCGGCCGCCCATCGGCATCACGTAGATGGTGGCGAGCCGCAGGTCGGGGCTCATGCGCACCTCGGGCACGGTGATGAGATGGCCCTCGATGACGGGGTCGTGTACGTCGCCGCGCATCAGCATCTCGGCGATGGCGTGGCGCACGAGCTCGCCGACGCGCAGCTGCCGTTGCGAGCCGCCGGGGCCCTGGTCGCGATGATTTTTGTTCTTGCTCATCACAGTATCTCTGCCGTCATCGCCCGCGAAAGCGGGCGGTCCAGTACCCGCTGCGCTGCGGGCTACTGGATGCCCCGCGCTTGCTAGAAGACGCGCTTCGCGCTTTTGCGCGGGGCATGACTTTGTTGGTGTTAAGGCGGAGCGGTTCCGAACGCGCGTGTGAGACTTGGACTCACAGCGAGCGCTGAATCGTCTCCACCCGGTAGCATTCGATCACGTCGCCTTGGTGCATGTCCTGGTAGTTCTCGAAGGCCATGCCGCATTCCATGCCCGAGCCGACTTCCTTGACGTCGTCCTTGAAGCGCTTGAGCTGCGACAGCTTGCCTTCGTGGACGACGACGTTGTCGCGGATCAGCCGGACATTGGCGCCGCGCTCCACGGTGCCGTCGGTGACGCGGCAGCCCGCCACGTTGCCGACCTTCGACACCTTGAAGACTTCGAGGATCTGCGCGTTGCCGAGCATGGTCTCGCGCAAGGTCGGCGGCAGCAGGCCCGACATCGCCTTCTTCACGTCATCCACGAGGTCGTAGATGATGTTGTAGTAGCGGATTTCGATGCCGGCGCGTTCCGCCGCCTCGCGCGCTTCCTTGTTGGCGCGCACGTTGAAGGCGATGATCGGCACGCCCGAGGCTTCCGCCAGCGTCACGTCCGACTCGGAGATGCCGCCGACGCCGGAGTGCAGCACGCGCGCCGCGACCTCCTCGGTGCCGAGCTTGTCGAGCGCGCCCATGATGGCTTCGACCGAGCCCTGCACGTCGCCCTTGATCACCAGCGGGAATTCCTTGCGGCCCGCGGTCTTGGCCTGCGCCATCATCTGCTCGAGCGAGCCGCGCATGCCGGTGGCGCGCGCCGCCTGCTTCTCGCGCTTCTGGCGCGCGCGATAATCGGTGACCTCGCGGGCGCGGGCCTCGTTCTCGACCACGGCGAGACGGTCGCCGGCGTCCGGCGTGCCGGAGAAACCGAGCACCTCGACCGGCATGGACGGGCCGGCGCTGGCGATGGTTTCGCCGATGTCGGACACCAGCGCGCGCACGCGGCCCCATTCGGCGCCGGCCACGACCAGGTCGCCGACCTTCAGCGTGCCGCGCTGCACCAGCACGGTCGCCACGGGGCCACGGCCGCGGTCGAGCTTGGCCTCGATGACCGTGCCTTCGGCGGCGCGCTCGGGATTGGCCTTCAGATCGAGGATTTCGGATTGCAGCAGCACCATCTCGAGCAGCTTGTCGATATTGGTGTGGTCCTTCGCGGACACCTCGACGTCGACAACCTCGCCGCCCATCGATTCGACCTGGATCTCGTGCTGCAACAGGTCGGTGCGCACGCGCGTCGGATTGGCGTCCGGCTTGTCGATCTTGTTGATGGCGACGATGATCGGAACCTTGGCCGCCTTGGCGTGATTGATCGCCTCGACCGTCTGCGGCATGACGCCGTCGTCGGCCGCCACCACCAGGATGACGATGTCGGTGACCTTGGCGCCGCGCGCGCGCATCGCGGTGAACGCGGCGTGGCCGGGCGTGTCGATGAAGGTGATCTTGCCGCCCGACGGCGCCGACACCTGATAGGCGCCGATGTGCTGGGTGATGCCGCCGGCTTCGCCCGCCGCGACTTCGGCCGAGCGGATGGCGTCGAGCAGCGAGGTCTTGCCGTGGTCGACGTGGCCCATGACGGTCACGACCGGCGCGCGCGACTGCAAGGTCTCGTCCGCGTCGGCGGTGTCGAACAGGCCTTCTTCCACGTCCGACTCGGAGACGCGGCGCACCGAGTGGCCCATCTCCTCGGCGATCAGCTGCGCGGTATCGGCGTCGATGACGTCGTTGATCGTCGCCATCTGCCCCTGCTTCATCAGCAAGCGGATGACGTCGACCGCGCGCTCGGTCATGCGGTTGGCGAGATCCTGGATCGTGATGACGTCCGGGATAGTCACTTCGCGCACCAGCTTTTCCTTCGGCTCGTTGGAGGCATGCCCCTTGAGCCGCTGCGTGCGGCGGCGGAACGACGCGACCGAGCGCTCGCGGATTTCGTCGGCGCTCAGGGCGTTGATGACGGTGAGGCGGCCGCGCTGCTTCTCGGCGCCGACGCGCGGCGCCGGACGCGGCGGCGTGGCCGGACGTCCCGGCGCGCCGCGGCGGCGCGCGGGTGCTTCCTCTTCGTCGGCTTCGAGCGTCAGCCGCGCGGGCGGAGTCGCCGACGCCGTCGGGCGCCTCGTCTCCGGCTCGCCGAGGCGCTTCTTGGCGACCTCGTCGGCCTTGCGCTTGGATTGCTCGTCGTGCTTGCGGCGCTCGTCCTCGTCGCGCTTGCGCGTCAGCGCGGCCTCGCGCTCGACGCGGTCGGCCTCTTCCTGGATTGAGCGGCGGTGGGCTTCCTCTTCGGCGTGCCGGCGCTCTTCGGCCTCGCGCACGCGCGAGTCGGCGAGCGCATGGGCGCGGGCGTTGCGCTCTTCCTCGGTCAGCGTGCGCAGCACGACGCCGGACGGCTTCTTCGGCGCCTCGGGTGCGGGCGCGGCCGGACGCGCCGCCGGCGCGGCGGCCTTCTTCGGCGCCTCGACGATGGGCTCGGGCTTGGCCTCGCCGGGTCCGACGACGCGCCGCTTCACCTTCTCGACCACGACCTGCTTGCTGCGGCCGTGGCTGAAGCTCTGGCGCACCACGCCGGTTTCCGTGCGCGGCTTGAGCGTCAGCTTGGGACCGCCGACGCTCAGTTTCTTTTCACCGGGATTCTTGGTCTCAGTCATTCCGTACTTTCGTCCTTACGAGCCCGTCGTCGGCGCGTTTTCGTGAACCGCTGCGGTCGAGTTATTGGTCCGGAAACGCACGTAGCGTGCAACGCGAGCGAGGAAAGTCTCGCTCCCGGGCCCGGCAAGCAGCGCTGCATGTACCACATTTGGGCGGTTCAGTGCCAAATCCAATTGGGTCCCCGAAAAAACCTCGATCACGGTGATTTTCCGGGTTTCGTCCCCATTCTCGGGGGCCGCGGCGGCGGAAAGCTTGCGCTTGCCGTCGGGGGCGGCGTCGCTGGCATGGATCAGGGCCGATACCTCCCCCTTGCCCAGGGCGGCCTCGACCTTGGCGAAACCGGACGCCACCAGGCCGGCCTTGCCGGCGATCGCCAGCGCGTCCAAAGCCGCGCGTTCCAGCATCTTCTCGGTCTGTCCGGCGAGATCGGCCGGCACGCGCACGTCGCGCTTGAAGCCGCGCGCAAACACGTTCCGCTTGATCGCCTGGCCGACGGCGTCGCGGGTCGCGGTCACCCAGAGGCCGCGGCCCGGCAGCTTGCGCTTGACGTCGGCGACAACCTCGCCGGTTGGCGCGACCACGAAGCGGATCAACGCGTCGACCGGCTTGACCTCACGCGACAGCGCGCAGGTGCGCTCGCTCCCCGGGGCCGAGGCCCCGCGGTCGAGCTCGTTGTCCTGCGCGATCGCGAGCATCGTTTCGCCGGCTCTCCGTTACGCTTCCGCCGGAGTCTCTTCGCCCTCGGCCGCTTCTTCGGCCGGCGGGTTCAGCTCGGCTTCGGTGACCCAGCCGGCCATCAAACGGGCCTGCATGATCAGCGCCTCGGCCTCCTCGCGCGAGACGTCGAGGCCGTCGAGGAAGCCCGGCTCGCGCTTGGCTTCGCCGTCCTTGCGCTCGGTCCAGCCGGTGAGATCGTCGGTGGCGCAGCCGGCCAGATCCTCGACCGTCTTCACGCCGTTCTCGCCGAGCTTGACCAGCATCGCGGTGGAGATGCCGGGCACGTCCTTCATCGCGTCATCGACGCCGAGTTCCTTGCGCTTGGCGTCGAGCTCGGCCTCCTGCTGCGCCAGATATTCGCGCGCGCGTTCCTGCAATTCGCGCGCGGTGTCCTCGTCGAAGCCTTCGATCGAGGCGATTTCCTTCTCGTCGACCAGCGCGAGCTCCTCGATCGAGCCGAAGCCTTCCGACGCCAGCAGCTGGCCGACCACTTCGTCGAGATTGAGCGCCTCGACGAACACCTTGGTGCGGTTCTCGAACTCGGCCTGGCGTCGTTCCGACTCTTCCTGTTCGGTGAGGATGTCGATGTCCCAGCCGGTCAGCTGCGAGGCAAGCCGCACGTTCTGGCCGCGGCGGCCGATCGCCAGCGACAGCTGCTGGTCGGGCACCACGACCTCGATGCGCTCGCGGTCCTCGTCGAGCACGACCTTGGCGACTTCCGCCGGCGCCAGCGCGTTCACCACGAAGGTGGCGATGTCCGGCGACCACGGAATGATGTCGATCTTCTCGCCCTGCAATTCGTTCACCACCGCCTGCACGCGCGAGCCGCGCATGCCGACGCAAGCGCCGACCGGATCGACGGACGAATCGCGCGAGATCACGGCGATCTTGGCGCGCGAGCCCGGATCGCGGGCGACCGCTTTCACCTCGACGATGCCGTCGTAGATTTCCGGCACTTCCTGCGCGAACAGCTTCGCCGTGAACTGCGGATGCGTGCGCGAGAGGAAAATCTGCGGCCCGCGCGGCTCGCGGCGCACGTCGTAGATGTAGGCGCGGATGCGGTCGCCGTTGCGGAACACCTCGCGCGGCAGCAATTCGTCGCGCCGCACGATCGCTTCACCGCGGCCGAGATCGACGACGACGTTGCCGTATTCGACGCGCTTGACGATGCCGTTGACGATGTCGCCGATGCGGTCCTTGTACTCGGCGTACTGCCGGTCGCGTTCTGCCTCGCGCACCTTCTGCACGATCACCTGCTTGGCCGACTGCGCGGCGATGCGGCCGTATTCCAAGGGCGGCAGCGGATCGGCGATGGTGTCGCCGACCTGCGCGGCCGGATGGCGCTTGCGCGCGTCGTCGACGGTGATCTGGTTGGACGGGTTCTCGACCGCCTCGACCACCAGCATGTGCCGGGTCAGGCGCAGGTCGCCGGTCTTCGGCTCGATCTCGGCGTGCACGTCGGTCTCGGCGCCGTAGCGCGAGCGCGCCGCCTTGGCGATGGCGTCCTCCATCGCGGCGATGACGATGCCGCGGTCGATGGCCTTCTCGCGGGCGACCGCGTCGGCGATCTGCAACAGCTCGAGCCGGTTGGCGCTGACAGCCATAGCTCACTCTCCTCCGTTCAAAATTTTGCGCATGATCTTCTCCGAAAACCGGTTCCCACTTTTCGGGATCATGCGCTGCCGGCAGGCCTGTGCGGCCGGTGCCGGGATTGTCTGACTTCGCGTCTTTCTTCGCGCTTGGCCGCGCGCTTCTCGCGCTTGGCCTGCTTCTCTCGCCGCAAGGCCAGCGTCACCAGTTCGTCGGTGAGCACGAGCTTTGCTTCGCTCATCTCTTCGATCGGCAGCAGGACGACCGGCTCCTCGCCCTCGGCGGTCTCGTCGCGCTTCAGGCGCGCCATGCTGCCGTCGGTGCCGTCGAGCGCGCCCTTGAAGCGCTTGCGGCCGTCGACCGGCATGGCCATCTCGATCCGCACCAGATGCCCGGCATAGCGGTCGAAGTCGGACTTGCGCACCAGCGGCCGGTCGATGCCCGGCGAGGAGATTTCCAGCCGGTAGGCGCGGTCGACGGGGTCGGCGACGTCGAGCACCGGCGAGAGCGCCCGCGAGACGTCCTCGCAGTCCTCGACCGTCATCGAGCCGTCCGGCCGCTCGGCCATGATCTGGACGGTGCAGCCTTCGGACCCCGACACCCGGACCCGCACCAGGCGGTAGCCCAACTGGCCGAGCACGGGCTCGACGATGGCGGCGACGCGCGCCGGCAGCCCCGGCTCGACGATCAGCCGGGGCTCGTCATCCTGTACTGTGGCGGCGACCGCCGCCTGCGCCTCGTTGGATACCATTTGGTAACAAAAAAGAGCGGGCCCCGCGGGACCCACTCTCACAAACCCGATTTGGTTATGAGGGTGTATGCTTACGGCCGGAAATATAGCGGTTTTTCGCCCCGGCGCAAGGGCGGAGTCTTCGCGTCAGGGCTAACTTTTCCTTCAGAATCGCCGTTTAAATTTGGCTAAGGCCGCGGCCGCGGCCTCGTTTTCCTGTGGTGTGGTGCGAGTTCCGATGGGTGCCCCTGCCTCCCTGCTTCCCGAGTTGGAAGAGGTCGTCCAGCATGGATCGGCGGAGAAGCGGGCAGAAACCCTGCGCCGCATTACCGGCCTGTTTCTCGACGGCGCCCCCGCCTTCAAGGACGAGCACGTCGCCGTCTTCGATGACGTCATCGGCTACCTGATCGAGGAGATCGAGACCAAGGCGCTGGCGGAACTGTCGGGCAAGCTCGCCCCGGTACCCAACGCGCCGGTCAGAGTTGTCACGCGGCTCGCCTCGAGCGACGACATGGCGGTCGCCGAGCCGGTGCTCAAGCAGGCGCACATTCCCGATCCCGAATTGATCCGCATCGCCGAGACCAAGGGCCAGGCGCATCTGCTGGCGCTGGCGGCGCGCGGCAATGTCAGCGAGGCGCTCGCCGACGTCATCGTCGCGCGCGGCGACCGCGACGTCTCGCGCTCGATCGCTACCAACGCCGCGGCGCAACTGTCCGAACTCGCCTTCAACACACTGGTCAAGCGCGCCGAGCAGGACGGCGTGCTCGCCGAGCGGGTCGGCCAGCGCACCGACATTCCGCCGCGCCTGTTCCGGCAACTGCTGATGCAGGCGAGCGATGTCGTGCAGAAGCGGCTCCTCGCCCAGGCCCGGCCCGAGACGCAAGCCGAGATCCGCAAGATCCTCGCGCGCGTCACCGACGAGGTCGGCGCCCGTGCCGCGCCGCGCAACTACGCCGCCGCGCTTGCCGCCGTGCGGCAGATGCACAAGGACGGCAAGCTCACCGAGTCCGAGATCGTCGCGTTTGCCGAGGCCGGCAAGTACGAGGAGACGATCGCCGCGCTCGCGACCTTGTGCGCGGTGCCGGTCGAGATCGTCGACCGCCTGATGAACGGCGAGCGCGCCGATCCGGTGCTGATCCTCGCGCGCGCGGCCGGCTTCGGCTGGCCGACGGTGCGCTCGGTCATTTCCTCACGTCCGGGCCTGCAACCATCGGGCCAGGTGCTGCAGGCCGCGTTCGAGAATTTCGAGCGGCTGACGCCGGCGACCGCGCAGCGCGTCGTGCGCTTCTGGCAGGTGCGCCAGGGCACGGGCGAGTAGGTGGTCCTCGCATTGCCGGGACGAACGGTTGACAGTTTGCGTTCTTAGTTCTTCCGAAAAATAAAATACGCCGGCGTGCGGCCCTCGCGGATGGCCTTGGCTTCGTAGCGCGTGCGCACGAAGCCGTCCCAGGGCCCGCGCCAGTCGTCCGCGCGCTGCGCCGTCCATGTAAAATCGCCGGAGCGCAGGATGCGCATGAGCACGTGCTCGGCGTAGCTTTCAATGTCGGTGGCGAGACGGAATTCGCCGCCCGGTTCGAGAATGCGCGCGAGCCGCATCAGGCTGTCGTCCTGCACGAAGCGGCGTTTCCAGTGCCGCCGCTTCGGCCACGGGTCGGGATATAAAAGATCGATGCGTCTCAGCGATGCCGCGGGCAGCCAGTCGATCAGCGTGCTCGCGTCGCCGTGATAGAGGCGGATGTTGTCGAGCTTGCGCTCGTCGATCGCGACGAGCGCCTTGGCGATGGCGTTGAGGAACCCGTCGGTGCCGATATAGCCGCTGCGCGGGTTTGCTTCGGCCTGCGCGATCAGATGCTCGGCGCCGCCGAAGCCGATCTCGAGCCGCGCTTCCTCGGCGCCGTCGAACAGCCCGCGCAGATCGGCCGGCGCGGGGCGCGTGAGATCGAGGCCGATCTTCGGCAGCAGCGTCTCGAACAGCGCCGCCTGCCGCGGCTTGAGCGCGTGGCCCTTGCGGCGGCCGAAGAAGGCGCGTTTCGGTGCTTCTGTGCCGGACATCCTGCTCCGTCATGCCCGGCCACGACAAAAATGAAAAGGCCGGGCGCGGGGCCCGGCCTGTTCTCTTGAATCTGGATCCCGCTTTCGCGGGGATGACCGGCTAGCAGCCGCTTACTTCACCGCGCTGCGGATCTGCGAAGCGAGGTCGGTCTTCTCCCAGGAGAAACCGCCGTCCTTCTCCGGCTGGCGGCCGAAATGGCCGTAGGCCGCGGTGCGGCGGTAGATCGGGCGGTTGAGCTTGAGCGTGCGCCGGATGTTGGTCGGCGTCAGGCGGAACAGCTCGGGCAGCACCTTCTCGAGCTTCTTCTCGTCGACCTTGCCGGTGCCGTGCGTGTCGACCAGCACCGACATCGGGTCGGCGACGCCGATCGCGTAGGCGACCTGGATCGTGCACTTGTCGGCAATGCCCGCCGCGACGACGTTCTTGGCGAGGTAGCGCGCGGCGTAGGCGGCCGAACGGTCGACCTTGGTCGGGTCCTTGCCGGAGAAGGCGCCGCCGCCGTGCGGCGCGTAGCCGCCGTAGGTGTCGACGATGATCTTGCGCCCGGTGAGGCCGCAGTCGCCGTCGGGACCGCCGACGACGAAGTTGCCGGTCGGGTTGACCAGGAAGTCGGACGCCTTCCCGGGCATCCAGCCCTTCGGCAGCGCGGATTCGACGGCGGTCGAGATCATCTCCTTGATCAGGCCCGGCGTGTACTTCTTGCCGTTGCGGCTCTGCGCGTTGTGCTGCGTCGAGACGACGACCTTGGTGCAGCCGACCGGCTTGCCGTCGACGTAGCGGACGGTGACCTGGCTCTTGGCGTCGGGCTGAAGGTCGAAGAGCTGCCCGGAGCGGCGCTTGTCGGAGAGCACCTTCAGGATCTTGTGCGCGAAATAGATCGGCGCCGGCATGAACGAGTTCTTTTCATAGACCTCGCTCTCGTTGCAGGCGAAGCCGAACATCATGCCCTGGTCGCCGGCGCCTTCCTGCTCCTCGCCGCGTTTCTTCTTGGCGTTGACGCCCATGGCGATGTCGGGCGACTGGCCGTGCAGCAGCACTTCGACGTCGGCGCCGTAATAGGAGAAGCCGTCCTGGTCGTAGCCGATGTCGCGCACGACATCGCGCGCGATCTTGGTGATCAGCTCGCGGTCGACGACGGCCTTGTCGCCGTGCTTGCGGAACAGCGGCGCCTGGCCGCGGCCTTCGCCGGCGATGACGATCTTGTTGGTGGTGGTGAGCGTCTCGCAGCCGAGCCGCGTGTTCACCTGGCTGTCGTCGGAAATGCCGAGCTTGATGTCGTTCTCGAGGAACGCATCGAGCACCGCGTCCGAAATCTGGTCGCAGACCTTGTCCGGATGACCTTCGGAAACCGACTCGCTGGTGAAGAGATAATTCGTGTGGGCCACTGCGGAACTCCTCCCCTGACGCGGTATTCGGCCGCGGCAATGTCAACTGGTCAGGGTGGTTCTTGCAGCGGCGGAGTGTCAGGTCAAGATGCGGGCAGCGTGGGAGGCCGGTGGGATGATATCGATAACGCTTACTCCTCGCCGGCGATCTGCTCCACGAGATCGACGATGCGGCGGCGCAGTTTGCTGTTCTTGATGCGCATGAACGACTTGGTCAGCGACAGGCCGTCGGAAGTCGCAAGGAAGTCGGACACATAAGCGGGCGAGGGCGCTTCGCCCATGCCGCCGTGGCCGCCGCCGCCCGACGGCGAGGCCGGCGCGCCTTCGAAGAAGAACGAGACCGGCACTTGCAGGATGTGCGCGATCTGCTGCAGGCGGCTGGCACCGATACGGTTGGTGCCCTTTTCATATTTCTGCACCTGCTGGAACGTCAGGCCCAAGGCGTCGCCGAGCTTCTCTTGGCTCATGCTCAACATCATCCGGCGCATGCGCACGCGCGAACCGACGTGCTTGTCGATCGGATTGGGGGCCTTCTTCGCCATAAATTTCTCCTATGCGGCCATCGGCGAGCGTAATGTCACATGTAACCGGAATGTTGCAATCCGTGAATTCCTTCAACCGATTAAAGAAAATCCGGTGCAAACGGATTTTCACCAGTTGAATCAAAGGCTTTTCTGATTTTTGGGGGACGGGGGCCCCACCGCAGCGAACAGGTTTATTTGCACGAAGAGCAACTTAGTACGGTTGCATAACCGCTGGCTCAATCTATACGCGCAAACGTCGGTTGGCGATGAATATCAGGCTGAGGGCCAAAAAGAGAATCAAGATGTAATTACCGATTCGTGCATAGACGGTCGGCGCCAGGGCCTTCGGTAACTGTGCGTCAAGCACGCCTTCGGCGCCCAGGGGCAGCGATTTGACAATCCGCCCGACCGGATCGACCACTGCGGAAATGCCTGTATTTGCTGCACGAACGAGCGGCAGTCCTTCGGCGATCGCGAGCGCGCGCGCCTGCTGGAAGTGCTGGTACGGGCCGGAACTGATGCCGAACCAGCCGTCATTGGTGACGTTCACGAGCCAGCCCGGGCGCTCGCCCGCGGGCACGGCGGCGCCGGGGAAAATGGCCTCGTAGCAGATCAGCGGCAGCATTTTCGGCGCGCCGGCGACCTCCATCGCGCGGCGACGGTCGCCGGCGAGGAATCCGCCGGCCACTTTTGTCAATTGTTGCAGGCCGAGCTTCTCCAGCAGCGGCTGGAACGGCAGGTATTCGCCGAACGGCACCAGGTGCACCTTGTCGTAGATGCCGCGGATCGAGCCGTCGCCGGCGATGACGTAGACGGAATTGTAGGCGCGTGTGATGCGCTGCCCCGGCTCGGTCGGCGCCGCGCGCACCGCGCCGGTGATGAGCTCGGTGTCGGGCTTGATGAGCGCGGCGATCTGCGCCAGCGCGTCCGGCTCGCGCGTCAGGAAGAACGGAAACGCCGCCTCCGGCCAGATCAGGATCGTGGCGTCATGAACGCCTTTCGAATCCGGACCCGTCGCGCGGTTCGACAGATTTAGATAGCGCGCCATCACTTCGTTCTTGGCGCTGTAGTTGAATTTCTTGTCCTGCTGCAAATCGGGCTGCATCAGGCGCAGCTTCACCTTCGGCACGAAAGCGGTCGGGTTCGTCGCGAGCCGCGCCAGCCCGTAGCCGAAGAATCCGGCGAGGACGATCAGCCCGAGGATCAATGGCCGCCACGGCGCGGGCGTGTCGGACTTGTCGTCCGCCACCACGGCGGGCGCCGCGCAAATCGCCAGCGCAAGGAACGTCAATCCCCACACGCCGGTGAGCGATACGCTCTGCGCCAGCGCCAGCGGCTCGGTGAGCGCGTAGCCGAACGTGTTCCACGGGAAGCCCGACAACAGATGCCCGCGCAGCCATTCGGCGATCGTCATCGTGAAGGCGAAGACGATGAGCCGTGACGGCCCGCGTACCCACAAGAGCCGCGCGAAGGCGGCGCCGAGCGCGGTGTAGATCGCGAGATAGGCGGGCAGGCCCGCGACCGCGACCGGCAGCAGCCAGCCGAAGGTCTTGGCGTCGACCAGGAAGGCGTAGCCGACCCAGTAGAGCCCGAACAGGAAATAGCCGAAGCCGAAGCACCAGCCGGCGACCGCCGCGTTCCACATCGCGCCGCGGCGGCCGGGCGTCGCGCCGTCGATCAGCCACACCATCACCGGGAAGGTGACGAACAGGACCGGCCAGGCGTTCACCGGCGCCATTGCCAGCGCAGACGCCGCGCCGGCGACGAAGGCGATGCAGGCGCGCTTCCAGCCGAAGGCGAGCACCACGGCATGCGCGGCGCGCGTGATGAATAAAGACGGGTTGCCGGCGGCGGCGGTGCTCACGGCCGCCGTTGTCCGGCCGGAGGAGCGCCGCCCGGCGTCTCCTCGGAAACGGGGCTCGCGGCCGCGGCGGCTTCCATCTCGCGGCGGCGCGGCTCGCGCGGCTTCTCGCGCCGCTCCTTCAGCCGCAGGATGCGCACGCGCTTGATGCGGCGCGGGTCGGCGTCGAGCACCTCGAACTCGAACAGGCCGGGGCCGGGGATCAATTCGCCGCGCAGCGGCAGGCGCCCCGCGCGCGTGACCAGATAGCCGCCGAGCGTGTCGACCTCCTCGGCCGCGTCGCCGACCTCGAGATCGTGGCCGACGACGCCGACCACGTCCTCGAGCTTGGCGCGCGCGTCGGCGATGTAGGAGCCGTCCGCCTGATGCACCACCGCGGGCGTCGCGTCCTCGTCGTGCTCGTCGCTGATCTCGCCTACGATCTGCTCGACGATGTCCTCGATCGAGCAGATGCCGTCGGTGCCGCCGTATTCGTCGATTACCAGCGCGAGATGGATGCGCGAGGCCTGCATGCGCGCGAGCAGGTCGATGGCGCGCATCGACGGGGGCACGAACAGGATCTGGCGGATGATCCTGGTCGACGACAAAGGCGCGGACAGGTCGACCGCCTTCAGGTCGAGGTTGGCCGGCAGCGGCTTCTTGCGCTTGGCGTTCTTCTCGGGATCGACCGCGGCGCGCGCGGTCACGTAGGCGATGAGGTCGCGGATGTGCACCATGCCGACCGGATCGTCGAGCGTGTCGTCATAGACCACGAGGCGCGAATGGCCGGCTCGCTCGAACACGCGGATCAGTTCGCCGAGAGAAATGTTCTGCTGTACGTCGATGATGTCGGCACGCGGCACCATGACGTCGCCGACGCGGCGCTCGCGCAGACCCAGGATGTTCCTGAGCATCCGGCTCTCTTCCGGCGTGAAGCCGGATTCGCCGGGCGTCATGGCGTCGAGCACGTCCTTGAGATCGGCGCGCATGGTGCTCGGCCCCCAGCCGAACACCGCGCGCAGCACGCGCGCGACCCAGCCGCCGCCGTTGTCGGCGCGCTTGTCGATCGGCACGGGCAGGTGCCGCGCGTCGAACGGCGCGCCGGTGGAGCTAGAGCCGGTACTGTCGCTGTCAGGCATGGCGGTCAGGCAATGTCCGCGGCATAGGGGTCCGGAATCCGCATGGCGGCGAGGATGTCGCGTTCGAGGGCTTCCATGGCCTCGGCCTCGGAATCAGTCTGGTGATCGTAGCCCAACAGGTGCAGATAGCCATGCACCGCGAGATGGGCGAGATGATGGAGGAAGGGCTTTTTCTCGGCCTTGGCCTCGCGCGCGACCGTCTCGAAGGCAATCGCGATGTCGCCGAGCAGCGCCGGAAGGCCAGCCGCCCTCGACGCCGCCGCCGGAAACGACAGCACGTTGGTCGGCTCGTCGATGCCGCGCCAGTCGCGATTGAGCGCCTTCACCGCCGCGTCGTCGGCGAGCAGCACGCTCATCTCGCCCGCCGCCGGCGCGCGCGCGGCCGCCGCGGCGATCGCGGCGCGCACCGTGGCTTCCGCCTCGGGCTCGGCCTGCCAGAGCGAGGATTGGGCTTCGACGTCGATGTCCGGCGCGGCGCCGCGCCGGGCGGGCTTCGCGCTCATTCCTTCTTCCCGCCGGGGCCGGCCTTGTCGTAGGCGGCGACGATGCGCGCCACCAGCTCGTGGCGGATGACGTCCTTCTGGCTGAAGGCGACGTGGCCGACGCCTTCGACGCCGTCGAGCAGGCGCACGGCTTCGGCAAGCCCCGACACCTGCCCGCCGGGCAGGTCGACCTGACTCGGATCGCCGGTGACGATCATGCGGCTGTTCTCGCCGAGACGGGTCAAGAACATCTTCATCTGCATCGACGTCGTGTTCTGCGCCTCGTCGAGGATGACGCAGGCGTTCGACAAAGTGCGGCCGCGCATGAAGGCGAGCGGCGCAATTTCAATTTCACCGGACTCGAGCGCGCGCTCGACGATGCGCGCGTCCATCAGGTCGTAGAGCGCGTCGTAGATCGGCCGCAGGTACGGGTCGACCTTCTCGCGCATGTCGCCGGGCAGGAAGCCGAGCCGCTCGCCGGCCTCGACCGCCGGCCGCGACAGGATGATGCGGTCGACTTCCTTGCGCTCGAACATCTGCACGGCCTGCGCCACCGCGAGCCAGGTCTTGCCGGTGCCGGCCGGGCCGGTGCCGAACACCAGCGCATGGCGCTTGAGCGCGCGGATATAGGCGTCCTGCGCGGCGGTGCGGGCGCGCACCGGCCGCTTGCGCAAATTGATTTCCTCGAAGCCGGACTTCGCCTCGCCCGGCACGTAGTCGAACAGCGAGCCTTGCGCGATCGCCTGGCGGATGGCGCCCTCGACGTCGCCTTGCGTCAGGTCGTGGTCGCGCTTGATCTGCTCGTAGAGGCCTTCGAGCACGCGCCGCGCCTGCTCGCAGCCCGCGCGCGAGCCCTCGACGGTGACGTGGTTGCCGCGCTGCTCGGCGACGACGCCGAGCCGGCGCTCGATCAGCGCCAGGTTCTGCCCGTACTGGCCGAACAGGATGGAGGCGAGGCGATTGTCGTCGAAGGCGAGGACGACCTGCGTCATCGCCGTCTCCTCGGAGGCGGCGGCGGGCGGGATCACGGTGTCCGGTGTGCGCAAGGTTCGACCCTAGGCTCCTGCTGCAACGAGTTCGGGCACGGTCGCGTCGATCGCGCCGAACAGGCTGTTCGTTCCCAATTCGGTGACGGTCACCGGCACCACCTGCCCAAGGAGGGCGGCCGGGGCCATGACCTGCACCGCCTGCAAATATGGGGATTTCCCGGCCAACTGGCCAGCCAGCCGGCCCGGCTTTTCCATCAGGACCGGCAGGGTTTTGCCGACGAAAGAGGCGTTGAAATCGCGCTGCTGACGGGCGATCAGCGCCTGGAGGCGGTGCAGGCGGCCGATTTTGACGTCCTCGGGAACCTGGTCCGCCATCTCGGCCGCCGGCGTGCCCGGCCGCGCCGAATAGGCGAAGGTGTAGGCGCCGGCGAAGCCGACCGTCTCCACGAGACGCAGCGTGTCCTGGAAATCCGCTTCGGTTTCGCCGGGGAAGCCGACGATGAAATCCGAGGTGAAGGCGAGATCGGTCCGCGCCGCGCGCAGCTTGGCGATGACGTCGAGATAGTGCGCGACGGTGTGGCGGCGGTTCATGGCGTCGAGAATGCGGTCGGAGCCCGACTGCACCGGCAGGTGCACGTAGGGCATGAGTTGCGGCAGTTCGGCGTGCGCGGCGATGAGTTCGTCGTCCATGTCGCGCGGATGGCTGGTGGTGTAGCGTAAGCGCGCGATGCCCTCGACGCGCGCGAGCCGGCGCATCAGCGCGCCGAGCGAGGCAGGCGCACCGTTGGCATCGTGCCCGTGATAGGCGTTGACGTTCTGCCCGATGAGCGTGACCTCGCGCACGCCGGCGCTCGCGAGGCGTTCGACCTCCGCGGCGATCTTCTCGACCGGGCGCGAGACTTCCGCGCCGCGCGTATAGGGCACGACGCAGAAGGTGCAGAACTTGTCGCAGCCTTCCTGCACCGTGACGAAGGCGGCCAGTCCGCGCTTCCGGATCTCCTCACGCCTCGGCGCCGCGAGCACGTCGAACTTGTCCTCGAGCGGAAACTCGGTGTCGACCACACGCTCGCCATCGCGTGCCCGCGCGATCATCTCCGGCAGCTTGTGATAATTCTGCGAGCCGACGACGAGATCGACGGCCTGCGCGCGGCGCACGATCTCTTTTCCCTCGGCCTGCGCGACGCAGCCGGCAACCGCGATCAGCATCTGCCGGCCTTCACGCGCCGCCTCTTCCTTCATGACGCGGACGCGGCCGATCTCGGAATAGACCTTCTCCACCGCCTTCTCGCGGATGTGGCAGGTGTTGAGGATGACGAGGTCGGCGTCCTCCGGCGTGGCCGTCTCGACATAACCGCCTGGCGCCAGCGTGTCCGCCATACGATGCGAATCGTAGACGTTCATCTGGCAGCCGAAGGATTTGACGTGGACCTTGCGCGGTTGGCTCATGGCGAGCGCGGTTTAGCGCCTTTTGGGCCGGAAATAAACGGCGCTAGGCCGTGGTGGCGGGGGCCGGCGCCAGCGGCTTTCCGCGCAGGGTTTCCGCCATCAGGCGACGGGTTTCCTGCTCCAGCGCCTGCGTCATCGCCTTGCGGGTCAATCCCGCCTCGGCGGGAACGGCCGCGCCGAACGACACGACCGCGTCGAGCGCGGTCCTGCCGATCAGCGCGCGGATGTGCGGCATGAAATCGAGGTCGCCGTACCAGGCGGCGAGCGGCCGGTGCTGGCGGCCGAGCGGAATGCCCTGCGACGCGGTGTAGCAGATCGCCATCGGCTGGATCGCAAGTCCCGGCACGCCGCCGTGTCGCGCCGCCATCTCGACCGCGCCGAGCAAGGCCGAGCGGAACGGCAGCACGCGGTTGCCGTCGCTCGATGTTCCTTCGGCGAACAGCACGACCGGCGTGCCGCCTTTGAGCCGCTCGACCATCTGCGTGACGGCGTCCGCGGTCTGGTGGCGCTTCGCTCGCTCGACGAAGACCGTGCGCTGCATCGTCGCGGTGATGCCGACCAGCGGCCATTTGCGCACTTCGCTTTTAGCAACGAAGGCGACGGGCTGGATCGAGCCGATGGCGATGATGTCGAGCCACGACACGTGGTTCGACACGAACAGCACCGGCCGGCCGCGCAGCGGCGCGCCTACGACGCGCACGCGCAGGCGCAAGAGGCGCGCCAGCACGCGATAGTAATTGCACGAGATGAAGCCCCAGCCGGGCAGGCCCAGTTTGCCGAGCAGCCACTGGATCGAAATGAGGACCGGCGTCACCGTGAAGAACAACGCGCCGATGAACAGGCCGCGGAGCATCTGCCGCGTTCAGCTCTTCTTCTCGTCGCCGATCGGCACCGCGTAGAGCTCGAGCCGGTGGTCCATCAATTTGTAGCCGAGCTTGCGCGCGACCTCGGCCTGGAGCCGCTCGATCTCCTCCGACTGGAATTCGATCACCTCGCCGGTGCGGAGATTGATGAGGTGGTCGTGATGGCCTTCGGTCGAGGTCTCGTAGCGCGAGCGGCCCTCGCGGAAATCGTGCCGCTCGATGATGCCGGCGTCCTCGAACAGCCGCACCGTGCGGTAGACGGTCGACATCGAGATGCGCTCGTCGACGGCGCTGCACCGGCGATAAAGCTCCTCGACGTCGGGGTGGTCGTCGGACTGTGCCAGCACGCGGGCGATGGTGCGCCGCTGCTCGGTCATGCGCATGCCCTTGGCGGCGCACAGCGCTTCGATATTGGTCCTGTCAGAAGCCTTGTCCGCTGCCGTCACGTGTCTCGTCCCGAGGGTCCTCGTCGCCGCGCCTCTTCTAGCACAACCGCGGCCCTGTCGCGATCAGGCGAGGTCGCGGCGCAGCACCAGCGCCGCCACCGGTTTGGCGCCGGGCGCGGCGTAATAATTCGGCCTGCGGCCGACTTCACGGAAGCCGGCCCGGCGATAAAGCCGCAGCGCTGGCGTGTTGGTCTCGTCGACCTCGAGAAAGACGGCGCGCGCGCCGTCGCCGGCAAGGCGGCGCAGATGGTGCAGCAGCAGATCGCGCGCGATGCCGCGGCCGCGGCTGGCTTTCGCCACCGCGACCGACAGGATCTCGGCTTCGTCGGCGGCGCGGCGCGACATGATGAAGCCCGCCATCCGGCCGCCGCTATGCGCGCGGTGCGCCATCACCGCGCGATCGACGAGCAGCGCCTCGACTTCCTCCTCGCTCCAGCCGCGATGGAACGAGGCCGCGTGCAGCGCCGCGATCGCCGCGGCGTCGCGCGGGCCCGCGTCGGTGAGCGCCATCGTGCCGCGCCCGAGCAGTCGTCGGATGAGGGCGATCATCGGCGGGCGATGTGTGAGGCGTCCTGCGGCTGCGCGTCGGGCGCGCGAAGATAAAGCGGCTTGGGCGGCCCGGCGTCCTCGGGCGCCGCGGCGCCGAGATGCGCGATCCAGTCGATGTCGGGCGCGCCGCGCTGCTCGACCAGCCGCGGCGGCCGCTCGGCCGCCGGCCAGGCGGCGGCGAGCATGGTGGCGCCGGTGCCGACGATCCGCGCGCCGCGGCTGGTCGTCGCCGCGCGCATGGCGTCGCGCAGCGAGGCGACACGCGGCGGCACCAAGGTGCGCCCGCCCGGGCCGAACACCTGGAGATAGACGTGCTCGTGCCGCGCGTCGATCGCCGTCACGACCGGGAGCGTGTCGTCCTCGGCGATCAGCGGCGCGGCGAAGGCCGCGAGCGTGGTCAAGCCGATGGCGGGCTTGCCGGCGGCCAGCGCCAGGCCGCGCGCCGCGGCGATGCCGACGCGCAGGCCGGTGAAACTGCCGGGGCCGACGGTGACGGCGATGCGGTCGAGCGCGTCGAACGAGCCGCCGCTCGCCGCCATCACCCGCTCGATCAGCGGCATCAGCGCCTCGGCGTGGCCGCGCGTCATCGCAATCGATTCGCGCGCCAGCACGATGCCCTGCGCCGTGTCGAGCACAGCGGCGGCGCAGGCTTCGAGCGCGGTGTCGATGGCGAGGATGCGCATTCAGTAGAACCTACCACCGTCATGGCCGGGCTTGTCCCGGCCATCCACGTCTTTCTTGCGCTCTAAGACGTGGATGCCCGGCACCAGGCCGGGCATGACGCAGAAATTCTGGCGAGTGTCGGTGAATCAGACCGGCCGCACTTCCGTCACTTCCGGTACGAAGTGGCGCAGCAGGTTCTGGATGCCGTGCTGGAGCGTTGCGGTCGAGGACGGGCAGCCGGCGCAGGCGCCCTGCATGTGCAGGTAGACGACGCCTTCCTTGTAGCCCTTGAAGGTGATGTCGCCGCCGTCGCCGGCGACCGCCGGGCGCACGCGCGTCTCGATCAGGTCCTTGATCAGCGTCACCGTCTCCTCGTCGGCGGCGTCGAAGAACTCGTCGCCGGCCGCGGCCTTCGCGTCCTCGGCCAGGAGCGGCGCGCCGGACATGTAGTGTTCCATGATGGCGCCGAGCACCGCCGGCTTGATCTGCTGCCAGTCGCCGCCGGTCTTGGTCACCGAGATGAAATCGGCGCCGTAGAACACGCCGCCGACATTCGGCAGGTCGAACAGCTTGCTCGCGAGCGGCGATTGCGCCGCCTTCTCACGGGTCGGCATGTCGAGGGTGCCGCTTTCGAGGACGGGGCGGCCGGGCAGGAACTTGAGCGTCGCCGGGTTCGGCGTCGCTTCGGTCTGGATGAACATCGTGCTTCTCCGATCGCATCCGGGTTCAAGGCCCGGCGGACCCCCGATAAATGGGATTTTTGCGGGGAGAGGTCAACCGCGCCTCTTATCCGCTGACGCGCCCCACGGCGGAGCGGCCGTCGGGCGGATGAGCTCAGCGTAATCCGCCGTCTTTGGTGGCTCTTCTCACCTCTCCCCCGCAGCGGAAGTCGGATATATCCGACTTCCGCCAAATCTTGAGCGATCCAACTCGGCTAAACCCGAGTTGGATGTGCGGGGAGAGGGACGTCACCGCGCTGCAGCACAAAATCTTTTAAAAAGACTGTTGACCTATGGGGTGGAATACCTATTATAGGTTCGTCCTGCTCGTCGAGGGGCGTCGTCATGGGACGCCGTGAGGATGGAGCAGCGGTGAGAGACGGGCCGGAGATACGGCCGGAACTCACCGGGCCGGCGCTACCGGGAAAACCGGCCGCCGTCTGATGCGGCGCCGCGGGCTTGGAGCAACGCACTCCTGGCTCTCGGGCGATGGCGGGGCTCCGCTCGCAGGCAATAGGACCTGCCGCCAGGAGCTGGCTGACGGGCGTGGCTGGTTCACGTACCGGAAGCGCGGCCCGCACATCGCAAGAACGCCGCAGTGGAGCGCCGGAAGGCGCCTC
>DATNBL010000078.1:0-119145 GCA_035571935.1 Pseudolabrys sp. | reverse complement strand
GGCTCGGACACGAACACCGGCTGGAAGCGCCGCGCCAGAGCCGCGTCCTTCTCGACGTGCTTCTTGTACTCGTCGAGCGTGGTGGCGCCAATGCAGTGCAGCTCGCCGCGCGCCAGCGCCGGCTTCAGGAGGTTCGACGCGTCCATCGCGCCGTCGGCCTTACCGGCGCCGACCAGCGTATGCATCTCGTCGATGAACAGGATGATGCCGCCCTCGGCCGCTGTGACCTCCTGCAGCACTCCTTTCAGGCGCTCCTCGAACTCGCCGCGATATTTCGCGCCGGCGATCATGGCGCCGAGATCGAGCGCCAGCAGCTTCTTGTCTTGCAGGCTCTCGGGCACGTCGCCGTTGACGATGCGCAGCGCCAGGCCCTCGACGATCGCCGTCTTGCCGACGCCGGGCTCGCCGATCAGCACCGGGTTGTTCTTGGTCCGGCGGGACAGGACCTGAATTGTCCTGCGGATCTCCTCGTCGCGGCCGATGACCGGGTCGAGCTTGCCGTCGCGCGCCACTTGGGTGAGGTCGCGGGCGTATTTCTTCAGCGCGTCATAGGCGTTCTCGGCCGAGGCGGAATCCGCCGTGCGGCCCTTGCGCAGCGCGTTGATGGCGGCGTTGAGATTCTGTGCCGTGACATTGGCGTTCTTGAGGATCTTGCCCGCCTCGCTGTCCTTCTCCAGCGCGAGCCCCAGCAAGAGCCGCTCGACCGTGACGAAGCTGTCGCCGGCTTTCTCGCCCGCCTTCTCGGCGGCGTCGAAAACCCGCGCCAGGGCCGGATCGAGGTAAACCTGGCCGGCGCCGCCGCCGGAAACCTTCGGGCGCCTGGCGAGCGCCGCCTCGGTCTGTTGCAGCGCCTGCCGCGAATTGCCGCCGGAGCGGTCGATCAGGCCCGCCGCCAACCCTTCCGGATCGTCGAGCAGGACCTTCAGAAGGTGTTCGGGGGCGAACTGCTGGTGGCCCTCGCGCATCGCCAGCGATTGCGCCGACTGCACGAAACCGCGGGCGCGGTCGGTGTATTTCTCGAAATTCATGGCTCTCAACTCCCTCGGCCCATAAGGCGCCGCTTCCGCGGGTCCCCATCGAGGGCGGCCCGCGTCCTTTATGTGGGAATGCTTATACCGGTTTGAAGAGGCCCGGCGCTTGCGTTACGTCAGGGGGGCGCCGGCATCCCGCCCTCGAAACAGCCCCGCTCCACCCATGGCCGAAGGCACCATCCAGTCGATCTACCGCTACCCGGTCAAAGGCCTCTCTCCGCAGGCGCTGCCGCGCGTCACCCTCACCGTCGGCGGCACCCTGCCGCACGACCGGCTCTATGCCATCGAGAACGGCCCGACCGGTTTCGACCCGGCCCAGCCCGCCTATTTCCCCAAGCAGCGCTTCCTGATGCTGATGCGCAACGAGCGGCTGGCCGCGCTCAAGACGGATTACGACGAGGCCAGCCACACGCTCACGATCCACCATCACGGGCGCGCGGCGGCGCGCGGCGACCTGCGCACCGCGGACGGGTGCGCGGCGATCGAGACCTTCATGGCCTCATTCTGCGCCGACGAATTGAGCGGGCCGGCGAAGGTGCTCGCCGGCAAGGGGCACTCGTTCTCGGACGTGGCGAAGAAGGTGGTCTCGATCATCAACCTCGCCTCGGTCGCGGCGATCGAGACCGCCGTCGGCCGGCCGGTCGACCCGCTTCGTTTTCGCGCCAACCTTTACGCCGCCGGCTGGCCGGCCTGGCACGAATTCGAGCTGATGGGCGAGGAACTGACGGCCGGCGGCGCGCGGCTGAAGGTCGTCAAGCGCATCGTGCGCTGCGCGGCGACCAACGTCGATCCGCAGACCGGCATCCGCGACCTCGAAATCCCGCGGACCTTGATGCGGACCTTCGATCACATGGACTGCGGCGTCTATGCCGAGGTGATCGGCGCCGGCGACGTCAAGGTCGGCGATGCGGTTCGCGCCGCGCGCCTGCTATAGCGCGCCGCGCTTGCGGCCTTCGAGCGTGCCGATCAATTCGGAGAAGGGATTGCCGACCTGACGCGCGGCGCCCTGCGGCTGATGCGGCGCCTCGGGCATCTGCTGCACGGTGCGATGCGGCACCGGCGGCGGTGCTGCGGGCGCACGCGCCGCGACGCGCGTCTCGCGGCGCGGCTCGGGCTTTTCGGCGCGCGCCTGCTCGGCCTCGATGGCGGCGATCAACTCCGTGATCGGCGAGTCGAGACCGGACTCGGCCGCCGGCAGGCTGACCGGGCCGGTCGAGGCGACGCGCGTGCCGGAGCGCTGCTCGGTCGGCATCACGTAGGCGATGACGCGCGAGCGCGGATAGACGCCCTCGCCGACCGTCCTGTTGTGGTTGCCTGAGATGATGATCGGATCGCCCTTGGCGTCGATGCCGGACACGACGCCGACATGGCCGCCGCGCTTGCCACGCGTGAGCACGGCAATGGCGCCGACCTGCGGCTCCGAGATGCGCCGGCCGTAATAGGCGAACGACTTCGCCGCGTCGGAATTGGTGCCGGCATAGCCGAGCTTTGCCAGCACGAGGTTCATGAATGTCGCGCACCACAGGCGTTTGCGGTCGGTCGGGTTGGTGCCCAGGTATTTGCGCGCTTCCGCGACCAACGCCGGCATGGCGTAGCTGGTGCGCGCGGACAGCGACACTTGCGGCGGCGCCGGATGCTCGCGCGCAGGCCGCAGCGAGGCGACGCGCGCCGATTCATGCAATTTCGCCTGCGGCTTGTGCTGCGGCGGCGCGTGACGCTCGCGCGGCAGCGGGATGGCGGACGCCGGTCCGGTCAACGACGCGACGGAGATGAAGGCTGCGGCGACGGCAAACCTTGTGCGACTGCGCATGGCGGGTGCCTAAAGTCTTCTTGGACGCCGGCATTCGCCCGGCGTGCACCCGCATTAGCACGGCAATTTTAGTCGGATTCGAACGATCGGAATTAACAATGAAGTGGTTTACGCCGCGCGGCCGCGTCAACCTTAATTGCGGAACACGCGCCCGCCCGAAGGCGGGCGCGCATCCACTGCCGGGTCAACTGCCCGGCTCGACGTAGGCGATGATACGGCTGCGCGGATAAACCGATTCCGCGACCGTGTGGTTATGGTTGCCCGACACGATGATCGGGTTGCCGTTCGCATCGACGCCCGAGACGACGCCGACATGGCCGCCGCCGCGGCGGCCCATCACGGCGATGGCGCCGACCTGCGGACCGGACACGCGGTGCCCGTAATGCAGGTAGCCCTTGGCCAGATTGCCGCCGCCCTGATGGCCGGTCTCGCGCAGCACCTTGTCCATGAAGGCGCCGCACCACAGGCTCGAGCGCCCGGTCGGGTTGGTGCCGAGATAGCGGCGGGCTTCCGCCACCAGCGAGCTGCTGCCGCCGCCGAGACCGCCGAACGACGGCGCCTGCTCGGCCACGGCGTGGCGTCGCCCATGCCGGCCATGACGCTCGCGCGGCACGGAGGCGAAGGTGGCGTTGCCGTCGACCGGACGGTAGGCCGGCATGCTGCCGGGCCCGCCGAAGTCCGTGCTCGGCACGGCGACGATGCGTTCATGCCGCGCGGACGCACGAAGCATCGCGCGGTGATGGCGATGGTGCGCTTCGTGATGCGCGGCATGCATAGTGCGATGATGATGCGACGGCCGCGCCGACGCGGCGCCGGTGCCCGCCGCGATCGCGAACGAGCAAGCCAGGACCGTCACACCACATTTCACGAGTCTCATCAGATCAATCTCCTCGTTGATTTTCCTGAATGAGCGTTTCTCCCCAAGAGCGGTTGGCCTTTTCCAATTTGGAAGCGAGGCCGCAACGTGTCGGATTTGCGTTTGATGGAAGGTCATTTCGTGCAGCGGTGTCGCAATCAAGGACACGGCGCAACACTGCGGGACCGCAGATGTGTTTGACATCCGACATTGACGAACGTCTGGTTGCTGCTTAACGGATCGAAACGGGGAAGACAACAGCGAAGGGTTGTTATTGTCGCGCGCACACGTGCGTCAAATTCCGGACAAATTGATAACCGGCGCGCGAGTCCGGCTCCAACATCCCGGATGCAAGGCCGGCGATTTGTGAGTCGTTCCAAAAAAAGCCCGGCACTGTGGATTCCGCGGCTATCCGGTACCGCCCCGGCATCGCGCGACGTCCCCGAACGCGGGCGCTCATCGTGTCAATTCCGCGGCTCCCTCCATATGCGACGTATGCAAAATGCGCATTTGCAATTCGCGTCCGCCGCATACGAGCCGTCCCACCGGCACGCGCCGCGCGTGAGGCCTCGCCTGGCGCGCGGCGGGCCGCTCCCGGAGGGCCTTGGCCGGCCAAGGTTTTCTTTGATTTTGCGGGCTACCCCACCTATCAATAGCCCCATGCCGGACCCCGCATCCAAGCCCGCCGACGTCCCCTCCCTTGCCGAATTGCGCAAGGAGATCGACCGCATCGACGAGGGCATGCACCGCCTGTTGATCGAGCGCAGCGAGATCAACGGCCGGCTGATCGCGACCAAAAAGAGCCAGGAGACCGGCTCGGCCTTCCGCCCGGCGCGCGAGGCCGAGATGATGCGCCGCCTCGTCGAGCGCCACCGCGGCCTGTTGCCGCTCGACACGGTCGAGAGCATCTGGCGCGTCATCATCTCGACCTTCACCTTCGTTCAGGCCCCCTTCTCCGTTCACGCCGACCTCTCGGCCGGCGACGCGCTGATGCGCGACTCGGCGCGGTTCCATTTCGGCTTCACGGTGCCCTTCGTGCCGCACATGGGCGCATCGGGCGTCGTGCAGGCCGTGTCCGAATCGAAGGGCGATCTCGGACTCGTGCCGGCGACTGCCGTCGCCGGCGCCGGCGCGTGGTGGAGCGCGCTCGAATTCGACACCGCGCCGAAGATCATCGCCCGCCTGCCCTTCGTCGAACGGCCCGATCATCCCGCGGCGCTGCCGGTGTTCGTGGTCTCGCGCGTGGCCGCGGACGCGATGGCGACCGACGTCGCGGTGTGGAGCGTGCGCGTCTCCGGCTGGGGCGCGCAGGCGGCCCAGGCGCTGACCGCGGAGGCCGATTTCCTCGCCGTGCCGGACCGCGCCTTCGACGGCGCGGCGCTTTTGGTGACGCTCCCGAAGGAAAAGCCGCTCGACGCCATCCGCAAGGCGCTGGTGAAGGCCGGTACGACGGTGCGCTCGGCGGCCCTCGTCGGCAGCCACGCAACCCGCTATACGGTTGCCGCCTAATTTCCTTTTCACCTCCCCCGCTTGCGGGGGAGGTCGACGCGCAAAGCGCGTCGGGTGGGGGCTCTTTTGCGCTTCAAGCGCCCCCTCCCCAACCCTCCCCGCAAGCGGGGGAGGGGGAAGATGGTGATGCGCTGGAGTTGAGAAGAATGTCTGCCTTGCGTCCCCAGCCACGCCCCGGCGTGCTCGACATTTCCCCCTACGTGCCGGGGAAAAGCAGCGCGCCCGGCGTCGCCAAGGTGTTCAAGCTTTCGTCCAACGAGACGCCTCTGGGCCCGAGCCCGAAGGCGGTCGCCGCCTATAACGACGTCGGCCGGCATCTCGAGGACTATCCGGACGGGGCGGCGACGAGCTTGCGCGAGGCGATCGGACAGGCTTTCGGCCTCGACCCGGCGCGCATCGTCTGTGGCGCCGGCTCCGACGACCTCCTGAACCTGATCGCCCGGGCATACCTGAAAGACGGCGACGAGGCGATCCACGCCACGCACGGCTTCCTTGTCTACCCGATCGCGACTTTGGCGGCGGGCGCGAAACCCGTCGTCGCGCCGGAGACCGACTACACGGCCAACGTCGATCACCTGCTCGCCGCGGTGACGCCGAAGACGAAAGTCGTCTTCCTCGCCAACCCGAACAACCCGACCGGGACCTACATCCCGTTCGACGAGGTGAAGCGGCTGCATCGCGGCCTGCCGGCGCACGTGCTGCTCGTGCTCGACGCGGCCTACGCCGAATACGTCACGCGCAATGACTACGAGTCCGGCATCGAACTGGTGGCCACGTCCGAAAACGTCGTGATGTGCCGCACCTTCTCGAAGATCTACGGGCTCGCGGCGCTGCGGCTGGGCTGGATGTACGGGCCCGAGCACGTCGTCGACGCGGTCAACCGCATCCGCGGGCCCTTCAATGTCAATTCGCCGGCGATCGCCGCCGGCGTCGCCGCCATTCGCGACACCGCGCATGTCGAACATGCGCGCGCGCACAATTCGCAATGGCTCGCCTGGCTGACCGAGGAGATCCGCGAACTCGGGCTGAAGGTGACGCCGAGCGTTGCGAACTTCGTGCTGATCCATTTCCCGGAAACGCCGGGCAAGACGGCGAAGGAAGCGGACGCGTTTCTCACCAAGCGCGGCCTGATCCTGCGCGGCGTCGGCGGCTACAAGCTGCCGCACGCGCTGCGCATGAGCGTCGGCACCGAGGAGGCCAATCGCCTCGTGGTCGCGGCGCTCAAGGAGTTCCTGGGGAAGGCGAAGTGATCTCTTATCATTGTCATCACCGGGCCGGCGCGAAGCGCCGAGACCCGGTGATCCCGATAAGGGTCCGCTGTGCCCTCCGCATCGAGATCGCCGGGACAAGCCCGGCGATGACAGGTTCATTGCAATGAGCAAGCGCCCCACCCTCTTCAACCGCCTCGCGCTGATCGGCACCGGCCTGATCGGCTCGTCGATCGCGCGCGCGGCGCGCTTGCAGAACGCCGTCGGCTCGATCGTCGCCACCGCGCGCTCGCCGCAGACGCGGCGGCGCGTCGCCGAGCTCGGCATCGCCGATCAGGTGGTCGAGACCAATGCCGCGGCGGTCGAGGGCGCCGATCTCGTCATCGTCTGCATTCCGGTCGGCGCCTGCGGCCCGGTCGCCGCCGAGATCGGCCCGCACCTTGCGCCGGGAGCGATCGTCTCCGACGTCGGCTCGGTGAAAGGATCGGTGGTGCGCGACATGGCGCCGCATCTGCCGAAGAACGCGCACTTCGTGCCGGCGCATCCGGTCGCCGGCACCGAATATTCCGGTCCCGACGCCGGCTTTGCCGAGCTCTTCGTCAACCGCTGGTGCATCCTGACGCCTCTTGAAGGCACCGACCCGGCCGCGACGGACAAACTCGCCCGGTTCTGGAGCCTCATCGGCGCCAATGTCGAAACCATGACGCCGGAGCATCATGATTTGGTGCTGGCGGTGACCAGCCATCTGCCGCACCTCATCGCCTACACCATCGTCGGCACGGCCGACGAATTGCAGAACGTGACGCGCTCGGAAGTGCTGAAGTTCTCCGCCGGCGGCTTCCGCGACTTCACGCGCATCGCCGCCTCCGACCCGACGATGTGGCGCGACGTGTTCCTTGCCAACAAGGACGCGGTGCTGGAGATGCTCGGCCGCTTCAACGAGGACATCTCGGCGCTGACGCGCGCGATCCGCAACGGCGACGGCGAGACCCTGTTCGAGCACTTCGCGCGCACGCGCGCCATCCGCAAGGGCATCGTGCAGATCGGCCAGGATTCGCCGGCGCCCGACTTCGGCCGTCCGCATCCGGACCTGCCGCACACGCCGCTGCCGAAGCCGTACGCGGCGGAAGATTAAAACAGCGCCGGCGTCTTGCCGATCGGGATCGGCCCTAAGAACATCGCGCCGTCCTCGAAGCGCAGCGGCAGCGACACCGCGGGCCTGCCTTCGAGCACGGTCTTCTCGCCGAGCGCATTGATGCCGGCGCCGAGATTCTCGCTCAACTGCTGACGCGCCGCGCTGCCGAGCCCCGGCGCCAGCCGGTCGAGCGCGCCGGCCAGCTTGTCCATCGCCGGCGAGGTCTGCACCATCTGCTTGGCGCCGATCTTGTCGAGGAACCGCTCGAGCCCGGCGATGGTGACGCGGATCTGGCCGTCGAGACGGCCGGCGTCGTTGAGCGTCAGCGCGCCCACGCCCACCGCCAGGATGTCGCCTTGCGTCACGCGCGCCTGCGTCACCTCGATGCGGCCGCCCGCCGCCTGCAATTCGCGCAGGCGCTGTTTCAGCGGCTTCGGCGCGAAGTCCTTCACCCCGCGCAGCACCGTATCGATCACCGCGTCGATCGGCTCGGCCGCGGCCGGATGGAAGCCCGGGACCGACGCCTGTTGCAGGCGCAGCGCGGTCTCGATGCCGGCCTTGCCGTCGGCCGACGGCTCGGCCATGCGCGCGTGCAGCTCGAGATGCCGCGCTTTCAGCCAGACCTCGCGCTTGCCGTTCGCGACGTGATCGATCTCCGGCGCGTCGAACACCAGCGAGATGCGCTGCGGCGCCACCGGAAGGCCGCTGACGCTCGACTGGCCGAGTTTCCAGTTCGCCTCGAACTCGGGCGGCTTGCCGGCGTCGGCGACGCTCACCGGCCCCTGGAACTCGCTGATCAGGAGCGTCGGCTGGTAGATCTGCGCCGCGACCAGGATGCGCGGCAGCTTGATGTCGAGCGGCGGCACGAAGTTGCGGAACTCGGCCGAGACCGGCGTGCACGTCACCTCGATGCGGAACGGGAAGCCGGCGATCGACTGGTCGCCGCAGGCATAGACGCGGCCGGCGGCCGCCTCGCGCGCCTTCCAGTCGGCGATCAGCGCGGCGGCGCGCCCGGAGGCGTATTGCCAGAACAGGCTCCAGCCGGCGATGAGCGCGACGACGAAGACCAGCATCGCCACATAGCGGCGGCGGGTGCGGCGGCGGGACTGGATCGAGGCTTCGGACATCGCCGGGTCAGACACCTTCCGAATGCGGCGTTTCTGCGCCGTCTGCCCGTGACGGACGCGGTCTTGCGCCGCGGGCGAGCGGCTGGTACGCGACCCCGTTCGCAGGTTCAAGTCAACGCCGCAGCCCGTTTCCGCGCCGGATGAGCACAACAATCGAACAGAGCGGCGGCGATCTCTGGGTGTTCGCCTACGGCTCACTGATGTGGCGGCCGGGTTTCGACTTCCTCGACCGGCGGCCGGCGCGGGTCATGGGCGCGCACCGCGCGCTCTGCGTCTATTCCTTCGTCCACCGCGGCACGCCGGAAAAGCCCGGGCTCGTCCTCGGCCTCGACCAGGGCGGCAACTGCCGCGGCATCCTCTATCGCATCGCCGCGGCGAAACGACCGGGCACGATCGCCTATCTGCGGGCGCGCGAGCAGGCGACAATGGTCTACCGCGAGACCTGGCGCTCGGTGTGGTTCCTCGACGATCCGGGCCAGCGCGTGCAGGCGCTCTGCTACATGGTCGATCGCGGCCACGAGCAATATGCCGGCCGGCTCAGCCTCGACAAGCAACTGCACTTCGTGCGCCAGGGCCACGGCCGCTCCGGCAACAACCGCGACTACGTGCTCGAGACGGTCATGGAGATCGAGCGGCAGGGTTATCGCGACCACGACCTGCACCTGCTCGCCGAGCGCCTGAAGGGGCTGCATCAGCAGGCATGATCAGCGCGCGGCCGCCCGCGCCTCCGCCGCGAGGCGCGCGCTCGCCGTCTCGATGTCGTGCTGGAGCCGCGCGGCGAAAGCCTTCTTGTCGAGGCCCGGCGGAATCGGCGGCAGGATCTCGGCCACCACCGTGCCGGGGCGGCGCAGGATCGAGCGCCGCGGCCAGAACACACCGGAGTTCAGCGCCACCGGCAGGCACGGCACGCCCGCGGTCGAATACAGGAAGGCGACACCGCTCTTGTAGTCCGGCTCGGCGCCGACCGGCCGCCGCGTCCCTTCCGGGAAGATGATGAGCTGCCGACCGCGCGCGAGTTCGGCGCGGGCACGCTCGGCCATGCGGATCAGCGCCCGCGCCCGCGCGCCGCGGTCGACCCCGACCATGCGCGCCTTGATCATCAACCAGCCGAAGATCGGGATCCATTGCAACTCCCGCTTCATGATGATGGCCGGGCATCTGAACAGGGGCATCAGCGCGAAGGTCTCCCACGCCGACTGGTGCTTGGACGCGACGATGATCGCGCCCGGCGGGAGGTTGTCGCGGCCGCGCAGCTCGAAGTTCACGCCGGCGACGACGCGCAGCAGGACGAGATTCACCCGCCCCCACGCCTTCGCCACCTCGACGATCGCCCAATACGGCATGACGAAGGTCGGCAGCGCGATGACGAGGAAGATCACCGTGTTCAGGTAGAACAGGATGTTGAAGGCGATCGAGCGCAAGAGCGTGAGCATGGCGGCTTACGTCCCGTCCGGATCGATTCGCATGCGCACATGCGCGAAGATGAATTTCAGATATTCGCCGACCAGGAGACGCAGCGTCTCGGTATCGGCCCACCAGGATTCCGACCGCACCTTCTCGGAGATGACCGGATAGGGAATGAGGGTCGTCTGCGGCAACTGATGCCGCATCTCGGCCATCGCCCGCGGCATGTGCCAGTTCGACGTGACGATGATGAGCGAGGTGAAATTGTGCTCCACCGCCCAGTGCTTGGTCTCGAGCGCGTTGCCGAAGGTGTTGAGCGCGGAGCGGTCGAGATCGATGCAGCAGGTGAAGAACTTGGAATAGAGCGGCGTCAGCCGCGCGATCTCGCGCGCGCGCGTGTCGCGGTGCACGCCGGTGATCAACAGCCTCTTGCCGTGCTCCGAGGCCAAAAGCTCGATCGCGTCGGGGATGCGCGCGGCGGCGCCCGTCAGCACGACGATGCCGTCGGCGTTGCGCTCGAGCGGCGTCTCCTCGGTCTGGATCTGCCAGGCGAACCAGAAGAAGCCGCCTGTCAGCAGCAACACGCCGACGAGGCCGGCCGTGATCGTCAGGAAACCGATGGCGCGGGCGAAGCGTGCGAACATCAGTCGATCATCTCGAGCGTGCGATTGACCGTGTGACGCGACGTGAACGCGGTGACGCCGGCGATCAGCAGCACCTGCACCACGATCGCGACATAGCCGCCGATGCCGATGGAGAACGAGCCGAACAGCGCAGCGGTCTGCTCGGCCCCGGCGGTGCCGCCGAACCAGCGCGACAGGAGCGCGCCGACGGCGAACAGCGCGACCGCCGCGCCGCCGCCGACGGCGCCGCCCTCGAGCCCGAGCAGCAGGAAGTGGCGCTGGAAGTTCTCGGCGATGAAGCGGTTCTTGGCGCCGACGAAGTGCAGCACCTCGATCACGGTCTTGTTGGTGGCCATGGCGCCGCGGGTGGCGAAGGTGACCGACAGCACGGTCGCGGCGATCATCAGGATCATGATACCGACACCGGCGGCGATCGCCGTCCCCGACATCGCCCGCATCCGCTCGATGAAGCCGCGGTGGTCGTCGAGCACGGCGCCGGGCACCTGGCTCTTGAGCATGGACCGCAATTGCGGCAGGTCGGGCGCCGCACCGCTCGCGATCTTGACCACGATCAGCCGCGGCACCGGCAGTTCGTCGAGGGTCAGGCCGGTGCCGAGCCAGGGCTCGAGCAGCTTCTCGGACTGCTCCTTGCTGTAGGCGCGCACGTCGGCGATGCCGGGGAAGTTCTTCACGACCGAGGCGGCCTTGGCGACATCGGCGTCGATGTTGCGCCCGGACGCCGGGATGAGCTGCACCGTCACCTCGCGCGCGACGTCGGCCTGCCACGCGCTCGCCGCCTGGCTGACGAGGATGACGCCGCCGGTAGTCAGGCAGGTCAGGAAGGTCATGATGGACACGACGGCAACCAGCGCCCGCCCCGAAATCGAGTTGCGCGGCACCAATGGCGTCTCGAAGCGCATCGGCGGCACGGCGGAGACCCGCGGCGCCGGCGTGAACTCGCTTCGGGAGATGTCGCTCGTCACTATTGGCCTCAGTCGTAGATGTGAAGGCGGCCGTCGTGCAGCACCAGGCGGCGTGCATCGTACTGGTCCATCAGCGCGATGTCGTGCGTGGCGATGACGACGGAGGTGCCGGACTTGTTGAGCTCGATGAACAGCCTGAGCAGCCTCTGCCCGAGGCTCGGATCGACGTTGCCGGTCGGCTCGTCCGCAAGCAGCAATTGCGGCCGTGCAATGACCGCACGGGCGATCGCGGCACGCTGCTTCTCGCCGCCGGAGAGGATCGGCGGCAGCGCCCAGATGCGCTCGCCGAGCCCGACCCAGTTCAGGAGCTCGATCACCTCGTCGCGGTAGCTCTCCTCCGGCCGTCCCATGACCCGCAGCGGCAAGGCGACGTTCTCGTATGTGCTCATATGATCGAGCAGGCGGAAGTCCTGGAAGACGATGCCGATGCGCCGCCGCAGCGTCGCTACCGCATCCTTCGACAGCGTGGCGACGTCATGGCCGAACTGGGTGATCAGGCCCCGGGTCGGCTTCAGCGACAGGAACAGCAGCCGCAGCAGCGACGTCTTGCCGGCCCCCGACGGCCCGGTGAGGAACTGGAATGAGTGCGGCTCGATGCGGAACGTGAGGTCGCGCAGAACCTCCGGGCCCATCCCGTAGCGCAAACCGACATTCTCGAATCGGACCACACCCGTCTCCGATCAGTCCCTAAAGGGAGGTCCCCCGGCAGGACCCGCCAAGGGCGCGGCCCGCCCGCCCGGCAGCGCTGATTCCCGCCTGTATCCAAGGTTTTACAGCATTGAGGTCGGCCCGCCACTGCGGAAATCGGCCATTTCCCGGGTGGCCATTCGCCGCCCCATGGTTTCCGGTCCTTTAACGGTCGGCTGGTAGGGTGCAACCCCGGGTGCCCTTGCCGTCGGATGCCATGCTGATCGTTTGTCCGAGTTGCGCCACGTCCTATCAGATCGAGCCCGCGTCGGTCGGACCGACGGGGCGCATGGTCCGATGTGCGCGTTGCAGGGCGACCTGGTTCGCCAGCGCACCGCGGCCCGAGAGCCCGGTCGAAGCCTTTGTCGACGGCATCATCGCCGAGGCCGAGGCCCAACAGGCCCCGCCGGTCTCGCGTCCTCCTTTCCCCGCGGCCTCTGACGATTTCGGCGCCGAGCCTTCTCCGGCTATCGCCCCCGACATTCCGGCGCGTCCATACGAGAACGTCGACATCGCCGCACAGGCGGTCGTCGAGGCTGCCGAGGCGCCGCCGGTGGTCGCCGAATCGCCGTCGCTGGTGCCGCCGATCGAGCACATGCCGATGCCCGAGCCGGTGGTCGCGCCCGAGCCGGACCCCGCCGATTCCGAGAGCTTCGTCGCCCGCCGCCGGCGGCTCCAGACCAAGCGGCAGAAGTCGCGCCGCGCCTCGCGCTGGACCGCGATCGTCCTGGTGCTGCTTGCCTGCAACGTCGCCGTGATCGGCGCCCGCAACGAGGTGGTGCGCTTCCTGCCGCAGACCGCCTCGCTGTTCGCCATGATCGGCCTGCCGGTGAACCTGCGTCAGCTCGACTTCGAGGACGTGCGCATCACCCGCGACATGGAGAACGGCGCGGCCATCCTGCTGGTCGACGGCAAGATCGTGAGCAAGGCGAGCAAGCCGCTCGAAGTGCCGCGCCTGCGCTTTGCCGCGCGCAATGCCGCGGGCCAGGAGATCTACACTTGGACGGCGCGGCCGGAGCGGTCGATTTTGCCGCCGGGCGAGAGCATGGCCTTCCACACCAGCCTCGCGAAGCCGCCGGCGGACGCCACCGACGTGATGGTGCGATTCTTCAACGCGCAGGACGCGATGGCCGGCGGGAAATAGCCGCTGCAACCTACCTGCTCGCGACGGTTGAATATCCACGAATTTCGCGTAATATCCACCCCCGGTTGTAAACCGGGCAGTGGGACATGGGGACGGCCGGAGACGTTCGAGCGGCCACGACCCGCCGCGTGGCGCCCGTGCCCCGGCCGCCCGCCGCCCCCGCCCCCTTTCCCGAACTCGACTGCGTGCGCGGCCGGGCGACCAGAACGGATCTGGCCGCGGCGGCCTTGCGCGCCGAGCGGCTCGGCACCGGCGCCGACCGCGCCCTCATCGCCATGGGCGCGCTCGACGAGGAGAGCTATGTGCGCGCGCTGGCGACGCAGCTCGGGGTCGGCTTCGCCGAGCTTGATGACACGCCGGACGATGCCTGCCCGCTCTCGGGCGCGCGGCTGATCGAGGCGGCGAGGATCGGCCTTGCTCCGCTGACGGCGGACGTCGGAACGGCCTGGGTGATCGCGCCGCGTCACCTTGCCGCGCGCGGCTTGATCGAATTGATCGGCTCCGGACGGCTGCGCGCCGGCAGCGTGCGCCTGACGACGTCGGATCGGCTCGACCGGTTCGCGCTGCGCGGCGCGCATCTGAGCCTGGGCGACGACGCCGCGAACGGCTTGCGCCGGCGTTGGCCGGGTATGTCGGCCGCGCCGTTGCGACGCCGCCGCCGGAGGATCCGTGCACGCGCGGCGATCGCGACGTCGCTGGCCGTTCTCGGATTGGCCGTCGCCGTCGCACCGCTTGCGGTCGAATCATCGCTGGCGCTGTTCTTCCTCGCCTGGCTCGGCCTGCGCTTCGCGACGGCGCTCATGCCGCAACCACGAGCGCTGCCGCCGCCGGTCCAGAGCGATGGCGCTCTTCCGGTCTACACTGTGATCGCGGCGCTCTATCGCGAGGCGCGCTCACTGCGCGCCCTGCTGCGCGCGATCGAGCAATTCGATTATCCGCGCGAGAAGCTCGACGTGCTGCTGGCGGTCGAGGCCGACGACGGCGAGACCCGCGCCGCCATCCACGCCTATGCGGGGCCCCTGCCGGTGCGCGTCATCGTCGTGCCGGACGGCGCGCCGCGCACCAAGCCGCGCGCGCTCAATGCCGCGCTGGCTTTCGCGCGCGGCCATTACACCGTCATATACGACGCCGAAGACCGTCCCGAGCCGGACCAGTTGCGGCGGGCGGTCGAGGCCTTCGCGGCGGACGACGACGGCCTTACCTGCGTGCAGGCGCGGCTGTCGATCGACAATACCGAGGACGGGTTTCTGGCGCGGATGTTCACGGCGGAATATGCCGGCCAATTCGACGTGTTCGTCGACGGACTCTGCGCACTCGGGCTGCCGCTACCGCTCGGCGGCTCCTCCAATCACTTCGCTACCGCCGTGCTGCGCGAGGTGGGCGCCTGGGACGCGTGGAACGTCACCGAGGACGCCGACCTCGGCATGCGGCTCGCCCGCCGCGGCTATCGCACCGCGGTGATCTCTTCGACAACCTACGAGGAGGCGCCGGCGCGGCTCATGCCGTGGCTCAGGCAGCGCACACGCTGGTTCAAGGGCTGGATGCAGACCTGGTGCGTGCACATGCGCTCGCCGTTGAGCTTGTGGCGCGAGCTCGGCCCGCGCGGATTTGTCGGCTTCCAGCTGACGGTTGGCGGCAATGTGATGGCGGCGCTGGTGCACCCGGTCTTCGTATGCACCTTGATTGTCGCAGCCGTGCGCGGCTTCCCGCTCTGGCGCGCGGATGACACGGCGGCGGTGCTCGCCGCGCTTTACGGCCTCAATCTGCTGACCGGATACACCTCGTCGGCCGTGCTCTGCACCATCGGCCTGTCGCGGCGCGGGCTGATGCGCAGCGTCTGGGTTCTGGCGCTCATGCCGCTGCACTGGCTGCTTCTCTCAGCCGCCGCCTGGCGCGCGCTTTATCAATTGTTGCGGGCACCCTACGCCTGGGAGAAGACCGAGCATGGGCTGGCGCGGCATTCGCGGCAGGCGGCGCGGCTGGCGCGCTCGCTGGCCGCGCTGGAGCGCGAGATCACTGCGCTGCAGGCGTCCGGGCAGATCGTCGAGGTCAATCGCGGCGAGCGGCGGGCGCCGCTTCGCCCGCGCGCGCGGAGTTGATTCAGCCGGCCAGTTTCGCCTTGACCAGCGCGCTCGCCTTGCCGAAGTCCATCTGCCCGGCATATTTGCCGCGCAGCACGCCGATCACCTTACCCATGTCCTTCATGCCGGCGGCGCCGGTCTCGGCCACGGCGGCGTCGATAGCCGCCGTCATCTCGGCCTCCGACATCTGTTTCGGCAGGTAACCGGAGATGATGGCGATCTCCTCCTGCTCCTGCTTCACCAGGTCGGCGCGGCCACCCTTCTGGTAAAGCTCGACCGACTCCTGCCGCTGCTTGATCATCTTCTGCAGGATGCCGAGCACCGCCGCATCGTCGAGTGGCTTGCCGGTGGTGCGCGCCTCGATGTCGGCGTTCTTGAGCGTCGAATTGACCATGCGCAGCGTCGAGACCGCGCGCTCGTTCCTCGCCTTCATCGCTTCGGTCAGGGCCTTGTTGATGTCGTCGCGCAGCACGGTTTTTCGTCCTCCAGCAGTCGCCCGGCGGAATGCCGCATCCAGGTGGGGTCAACGAACGGCGATCCCTTGCCTTCCCATACATAATACGCAACTAAGAGGCCATGACCCAGACGCAAGCGAACCCGGCCGGGGCTTGGGCGGAACCCAAAGCCACGGCAGTTTTGGTGCTGGCCGACGGAACGGTGCTCGAGGGCTTCGGCCTCGGGGCGACCGGCCACGCGGCCGGCGAGGTGTGCTTCAACACCGCGATGACCGGCTACGAGGAGATCCTCACCGACCCCTCCTATGCCGGGCAGATCATCACCTTCACGTTCCCCCACATCGGCAATGTCGGGACCAACGAGGAGGACATCGAAAGCGTCAACATGGCCGCCCGTCCGGGCGCCTGCGGCGTGATCCTCCACACCGATATCTCGGCGCCGTCGAACTATCGCGCCACGCGCGGCCTCGACGAGTGGCTGAAAGCCCGCGGCATCGTCGGGCTGGCCGGCATCGACACGCGGGCGCTGACCGCGCTGATCCGCGAGAAGGGCATGCCCAACGCGGTGATCGCGCACGCGCCCGACGGCAAGTTCGATCTCGCCGCCTTGAAGAAAGAGGCGCGCGAGTGGCCCGGCCTGGTCGGCATGGACCTCGTGCCGCAGGTGACAAGCGGCCAGCGCTTTTCCTGGGACGAGACCGAGTGGGTCTGGGGCAAAGGCTACGGCCGCCAGGACAACCCGGAATTCCACGTCGTCGCCATCGACTACGGCATCAAGCGCAACATCCTCCGCCTGCTCGCCGGCGCCGGCTGCAGGGTGACGGTGGTGCCGGCCAAGACGCCGGCCGCCGACATCATGGCGCTGAAGCCCGACGGCGTGTTCCTGTCGAACGGCCCCGGCGATCCGGCGGCGACCGGCGCATACGCCGTGCCGGTGATCAAGCAGGTGGTCGACAGCGGCACGCCGACCTTCGGCATTTGCCTTGGCCACCAGATGCTCGGCATCGCCGTCGGCGGCAAGACGGTGAAGATGCATCAGGGCCACCACGGCGCCAATCATCCGGTGAAGGACGTGACGACCGGCAAGGTCGAGATCACGTCGATGAACCACGGCTTCGCGCTCGACAAGGACACGCTGCCGAAGAACGTCGAGCAGACGCATTTCTCGCTGTTCGACGGCTCGAACTGCGGCATCGCGCTCAAGGACAAGCCGGTGTTCTCGGTGCAGTATCACCCCGAGGCCTCGCCCGGCCCGCGCGACAGCCATTATCTCTTCACGCGCTTCGTCGACATGATGCGGCAGAAGAAGCAGAAGAAGAGCGCGTAGCGGCTCGTCGCCACCGGGCATGCCCCGGTGGCCCCGCTTAGTGGGGCACTGTGCCATGTTCTCGGGATGGCCGGGACAAGCCCGGCCATGACAATCATCACGATGTCCAAGCCCCTCACCTTCCAGTTCGCCGACGACGGGCTCGTGCCGAACAACGCGCTGCCGGTCGTCTTCTACGAGGGCGCGGTCGACCTCTCGCGCAGCCGCGATCCGGCGGCGGCGATCGAGGCGCTGTTCCGCTCCAACGGCTGGGGCCGCGACCTGTGGCGCAACGGCGTCTTCCCGTTCGTGCACTACCACGCGATGATCCACGAGGCGCTCGGCATCGCCCGCGGCCACGGCCGCGTGCAGCTCGGCGGCCATCAGGGCCGCGCCTTCGACCTGAAGGCCGGCGACATCGCCATCCTGCCGGCGGGAACCGGGCACCAGAAGCTCCTCGCCAGCGACGACTTCCTCGTCGTCGGCGGCTACCCGCCCGAGGGGACCTACAATCTCTGCCGCGGTGACAATCCCGCCGAACGTGATAAGGCCTTGCAGACGATCCCGCGCGTGCCGCTGCCCAAGAGCGATCCCGTTCTCGGCGCGAGCGGGGGCCTCACCGATCTTTGGACCCGCTGATGGACTGGATCAGCTTTTACGATTTCAAGCATTCCGTGATCTACGTGAATGCGCGGCACCGCGACGTGCACTACCGCACCATCGCGGCCGACATCGCGAGGCTCGTACCCGCGCCGGATGCGCGCGTGATGGACTACGGCTGCGGCGAGGCCACTTCGGCGGACATCCTCGCCGCCGCATGCGGCCACCTGACCATGGTCGAGGCGGCGCCGAACGTGCGCGCCGCGCTGGCCGCGCGCAACGCCGGGAATGCGAAAATCTCGGTGATGACCCCCGAGCAGGCCGCGGCGCAGCCGCCCGCCTCCTATGACATGATCGTGCTGCACTCGGTGGCGCAGTACCTCGGCGGCGCCGAGCTCGATACTCTCGTGGCGACGTTCCGCCGCCTGCTCAAGCCGGGCGGCTTGTTCGTGCTCGGCGACATCATCCGGCCGCAACTGGCCGCGCCGATGGCGGCACTGGCGCTGTTGCGCTTCGGCGCCGCCAACGGATTCTTCTGGGCGGCGGTCGGCGGGTTGATCCGGATTTTCGTGTCGGACTACTTCAAGATCAAAAGCAAGGTTGGCCTGTCGCATTACGAAGAGACGGACATCCTGAAGAAGCTGGGCGACGCCGGTTTCGCGGCCGAGCGCGCGCCGCGCAACATCGGCCACAACCAGCAGCGCATGACGTTCCTCGCGCGGCCGGTAACCGGGCGTTAACCGCGCGCGGCGCGGGAACTCACAGCGGAGCGCCGTTCAACTTTTCGTCAAGCCTGCGGGCGTTAAGACAGTCTTGGCCCGGTGGCGGAGTGGCGACGCAGAAGCCATGCAAGGTCTTCCAGCCTGGTTCGATTCCAGGCCGGGCCTCCAACGCTTCACGACATCGATTGAAAGGCGAAGGCGGCGCGCGCACGCGCCGCCCGCTATTTCACGGCACCGCCGGTGATCCCCGAGATGAAGCGATCGAGGAACAGGTTGTAGGCGATCGCCACCGGAATGCTGGCGATCAGCGCGCCGGCCATGATCTCGCCCCAGTAGAACACGTCGCCGCGGATCAAGTCGGTCGCGACGCCGAGCGTGATCGGCTTCTGCGCCGACGCCGAGACGAAGGTCAGCGCGTAGACGAACTCCTGAAGGGTCAGCGTGAAGGTGAAGATCACCACTGTCAGGATGCCCGGCACCGACAAGGGAATCGCCATCTTGATGAAGGCGCCGAACAGGCTGCAACCGTCGACGATCGCCGCCTCCTCGATCTCCCGCGGCATGGACTTGAAGAAGCCCATCAGCAGCCACGTGCAGAACGGGATCGTGAAGGTCGGATAGACCAGCACCAGCGACCACATCGAATTCTGCAACCCCAGCATCGCGATGACGCGCGACAGCGGCAGGAACAGCAGCGTCGGCGGTACGAGATAAGTGAGGAAGATGCCGATGCCGAGCGCCTCGCCGTTGCGGCCGGTCATGCGCGCGAGGCTGTAGGCGGCCGGCAGCGCGGTGAGGAGCGTGATAATGGTCACGACCACGCCGATGATGAGAGAGTTCAGCAGCCAGGTCGTAAACAGCGTCTTCTCGAACAGATATTGGAAATGCTCGAGCGTCGGCGGGTCGTTGAACCAGAATGGGATGTGGGTGACGTTGTAAAGGTCGCCGTTCGTCTTGAACGACGTGATCAGCATCCAATAGAACGGGAACGCGGCGAGCACGAAGAAGAAGACGACCGCCGCATAGAACGACGTCTCCTGTGCGACGGTTTTGGCTGTCATGCGCGCCATGTCAGATCTCCCGCCGGCGGATAAAGCGCAGCATCACCACGACGATGACGAGCAGCACCGGCAGCATGAACAGCGAGATGGCGGCGCCGTGCGAAACGTCCCCCGACACGATGCCGGTCTGGAAGCCGGCGAAACCGAGCACCGAGGTCGCGCCGACCGGGCCGCCGTTCGTCATCAGGAAGACGATCGACAGGTCCGTGAAGGTGAAGACGATGCCGAACACCAGGCCGATCGTCATGATCGGCAGGATCATCGGCAGGATGATCTGGTAGTTGCGGCGCCAGAAGCCGGCCCCGTCGACCGTCGCCGCGTCGATCACGTCCTGCGGCACCGCGGTGATGCCGGCGAGGAAGATGACGATCGCGAACGGGAAGAAGCGCCAGCCGTTGACGACGATGATCGAGAGCATCGCGAGGTCGGGATTGCCGAGCCAGTTCGGCGCATTAGCGCGGTCGATCAAGCCGAGCGCGATCATCGTCCAGTTGATGACGCTGTAGAGGCTGTCGAACATCCACTGCCAGGCGACGGTCGCGAGCGCGACCGGGACCGCCCAGGGCAATATGATGACCGCCCTGACCAGCTTGCGCCCGGGGAACGGACGCAGGAGCAGCAGCGCGCCGAACTTGCCGAGAACGAGGCCGAGAAGCTGCGAGCCGAATGTGAAGATGAAGGTGTTCCAGAGCGTCCGCTGGAAAGTCGGATCTTCGAGGATGTCGGCGAAGTTCGACAGGCCGACGAAGCTCCACGACGGATCGTAGATCGTGTAGGCGCTGAGCGAGTAGTAGACGGCCATCAGGAACGGCACGCCGACCAGCAGCAGCACATACAGGATCGCCGGCGCGACGAAGAGCGCGCCGAGCACGTCGCGACGATCCAATATGAAGCGGAAGCGCGAGACCGGTTTTGGAACTGAGTCTGCGATTGCGACCATTGTGAAGAATCCGTCCTAGTGGCGGCTGGTGCGGTTGCCGTCCTTGTCGAAATAGCGCATCGCGGCGTTGCGCACGGCGAAGGGATGCCATTCGCCGGGGCGGATGCTGGCCTCGTCGACATGCGCCGGCGGCAGCTTCGCCGTGACGATCTGCTTCTGATCGAAGCCCTCGACCACGCCGTAGACGATCCGTTCCGAGCCGAGATATTCGGAGCGATCGACGCGGAAACTGAATTCGGCGAAGTTCTGGTCGTCCATCATGTCCTTCGGCAGGAAGTTCTCCGGCCGGAAGCCGATAGCGCCGCCGTTCTGATCGAGAATGTTCATCGGCGGCGTGCCGACGAAGGTGGCGACGAAGCGGTCGGCCGGGTCGTCGTAGATCTCGGTGGGAGTGCCGACCTGGCGCACGCGGCCGCCGTCGATGACGGCGATGCGGTCGCCCATGCCCATGGCCTCGACCTGATCGTGGGTGACGTAGATCGTGGTCAGCCCGACCCGCTGCTGGAACGCCTTGATCTCCAGCCGCGCCGAGGCGCGCAGCTTGGCGTCGAGGTTCGACAACGGCTCGTCGAGGAGCAGCGCGGTCGGCTCGCGCACCAGCGCGCGGGCCAGCGCGACGCGCTGGCGCTCGCCGCCGGACAGCTCGCGCGGCTTGCGCTCGAGCAGCCGCTTGATGCCGAGCAGTTGCGAGGCCCATTCGACCTTCTTGGCGATCTCCTCGCGCGGCACGCGCTGCGTCTTGAGCGGGAAGGCAATGTTGTTGCGCACGGAATAGTGCGGATAGAGGCCGTAGCTCTGGAACATCATGGCGACGCCGCGGGCGCGCGGCGGCAGCTCGTTGACGACGTTGCCGCCGATCAGCAGGTCGCCGCTGGTTTGCTGCTCCAGCCCGCAGATGATGCGCAGATAGGTGGTCTTGCCGCAGCCCGAGGGCCCGAGCAGAACCATGAATTCACCGTCCGGCACCGTCATCGAGATGCCGTTCACGGCGGGGACTTCGCCGAACTTCTTGACGATGTCCCGGGTCACAACCGCAGCCATTGAACCTCCCAGTATTCAGAGCAAAAGATTCTGCCCGCCGTTATCCCCGGCGGCTCGCTCGTTCGATCTGCCCCTCTAAAGCCGGCGTCCCACAACGCCGGGAGGCCCGGGCCGCACCCAGCGGTGCGGCCCGGACTTTTCCGATCAGGCCTTGCCGACCCACTTCTTGAAGATGGTCTCGCACTGCTTCGTGGCCACCTTGACCGCGTCTTCCGCGCTCATCTGACCGGTTGCCGCCTTCGCCATCATGTCGTTGATGATGAACTGATAGTAGATCTCGTCCATCGCCGGCGTGGCTGGCCCGGGATAGCCCGGAATGGCGGACCACTGGTCGGAGTCCTGCAGGATTTTCAGCTTGTCCTTCGGAGTCGAAGTCGGATCGTCCGACAGGATCGGCATTGGCTTCGGCACGAGGCCGGCGAAGCACGGGTTGTTGTAGCCCTCGCTCGCCTTGAACGCTTCCGGCCAGTTCGCCGCGTAGTAGCGCAGGAAATCCTTGGCCGCTTCCTTATTCTTGGCGAATTTCCAGATGCCATAGAACTCGGACGCGGCGCCCATCATGCGCCCCTTCGGGCCCTTCGGCGGCTCGATGATACGAATGTCATCGGCCAGCTTCTTGTTGGCCTTCTGAGTCGTGCGATAGGCCGAGATCGGGTTGACGATGTAGGAGCCGACGCCGGATGCGATGTACTGGTTGTTGCTGGAGTCATTCCACGACAGAACCTCCGGCGTCATCGCTTCCTTGTAGAGGGCCGCGACGTACTTCACGGCCTCGACGGTTTCCTTGCTGTTGAGCGTGATCTTCTTGCCGGCGGGATCCTGTTCGCCGGCGCCGAAGCTCCACAACAGGCCGCGCCACGTGGTGCTCGGGTCGTTGCTGTGGCCGAGCGAGATGCCGACCGGATGGCCCTTGGCCTTCAGCTTGGCACCGCCGATCCGCAGGTTGTCCCAGGTATCCGGCAGGATGCCGACTTCGTCCCAGAGCGACTTTTGATACATGCCGGGGAAGTTGATGTAGAAGTCCGGGAACGCCGACCAGGTACCGTCTTCGTTGTAGCCGAGCTGCTTTCCGATCGTGGACACCTTGCCGTACTTCTTCTCGGTCTCCTTCACGAGATCGGCGACGTCCAAGAAGAACTTCTTGTAGAGATGCGCGCCGCCGGCGCCGTTGAAGCCGAACAGGTCGTGACCGGATTGCGCCGACGCTTCGGCGGCGGCGCGCGCGGGCACGTTCTGCACGGGGATGTGGTCGACGGTGACCGCGACCTTGTTCTTGTCACCCCAGTCCTTGGCGAATTTATCGAACCAGGTGTCGTACTCGGGCACGAAATGCGCCCATTGCACGATCGACAGCGACTTGTCGGCGGCCATGGCCTCGCGCACGAACGGCGCGGAGAGTGCCGGTGCCGCACCGGCGGCGGCCAAAGTCAGGCCGGTATCCTTCAAGAAGCGGCGGCGCGAAACGCGCGGAAGTCCCTTGGTGGTCATTCTTGCGTTCTCCCTCTGGATTTTCGGCAGATGGGGCTCCGGAAGGAGGCCTCCTCCGACGAATTTTGTTTTTTAAGGCGGCCATCGTAAACCGCGGTCACGGCGAAGCACCAGCATTTAACAAGTCAGCAATACTGACCTATTTGCCGCCGCATATTTTATGGCTTGGATGCCGCATAGACCGGAATGCCGAACGCTCCGGCCGCGCATTCGGCGTACACGATTTCTCCAACTATAATCGGACGTTCGCGACGCCATCTTCACCCTGCCCGCGCGCCGCTTCCGAGTGTCCCGAACGGCATGGCAAATGGCGGATCTGCCGCGGTCCAATGTCGCAAACCCGTCCGAGCCGGGCTGGCCATAACGACGCGGAGACACGACGGCCGGGCCGGCCGCTTATGAAGGACGGCCGGCAGCCCTCATTTGACACGGATCAAGGCCCGGCCCGCGCGTGCGCCTAGGTTCCATGCAGGAAGGTGCACCATGCAGACTCAATCCACCGATTTGCACACCGGCCTCGACACGATCCTCAACGCGATCGCCCGCTGGGTGCGGAACTATCGTGCCACGCTCGGCGCCAGCCGCGAGCTCATGCAGTGCGATCCGCAAGACGTCGCCGCCATTGCGCAGGATTTGATGATCAGCCCGGCCGAGTTGCTGACGCTCGCGAACAAGGGGCCGGACAGCGCGCGTCTGCTCTACCGCATGTTGACGGCGCTGGGCATCGACGCGCAAGAACTGTCGAAGCACGACCCGATGGTGATGCGCGATCTCGAACGGCTGTGTGTGAGCTGCGCGCACAAGCGCCAATGTGCCCACGACATGGCCGCCGGCACCGCCGCAAGTCATTACCAGGATTACTGCCCGAACGCCTATACGCTGGACATGTTGTTCGCCGGGCACGAACGCGAGGCAAAACCCGCGCGCGGCTGATTTTCGTTCAGAGGATATCGCCGCGCCACGGCACGCCACCGCCGTCGCTGCGGACCCGCTCGGCGCGGATTAGCAGATCGAGCGGCCGCCACGGCTTCTGCATGTATTCCGTGCTGTCGGGCAGATCGCGCAGGCGCTCGCCCGCGCCACCCGACGTGACGATGACCGGCACGCCGGGCGTCCTGCTGCGTGCGATGCGCGCAAGCTCGATGCCGTCCATGCCGCCCGGGAGCATGAGGTCCGTAAAGATCATCGCGATCTCGCCGCGCCTAGCGTCGATCACCGCCGCGGCGGCTTCCGCACTCTCGCATTCGATGACCCTGAACCCCGCCTCCTCGAATACAGTGGCGGCGAACGCGCGCTGGTCCTCGTCGTCCTCGACGACAAGGACGATGGTTCGGGAAAACGGCTTCGACTGACCCATGCCGGCCTCGCAAGCAATGTTTGCGTTTGCGCCTGATCGAAGCGGCTAACGCGGCGTCGCGCCGGTTTGTTCGGTCTCTCGCCGAATAATTCAAAAAAACCCGCTCCGGCGGCCGCGCCGCGCGCTTTTTCTGAAAATGAAAAATTGACGGTTCTATCGGCGGTTCCTGCGATTTGACGCGGGCGGAACCGGAGCTCAGGCGCCGCGTATGGCCAGCGACGGGCGCTTGCGCCGCCGCCGCGCGAACTCGTCGACGAGCAGCCCCGACAGGATCAGCCCGACGCCGACCAGCGGCAGGCGATGCGGGTTGATCACCTGCAAGGCCAGCGCGCCGATGACACCCGACGCGGACGTGCCGCCATAGACCGCCATCGTGTAGAGCGCGAGCAGGATAGCGGCCGACTGCGGCGCCTTGTCGATCAGCCGGTGCTGCTGCGGCACGACGAAGCCCCAGCCGCAGATGCCCCACACCAGCATCGCCGCCGCGGCGCTGTCCCGGTGCGCGCTGGTCCAGGGCATGAGCGCGAAATCGAGAAGGAGGAGCACGAGCATCACGCGCACGACAGCGCCGCTGCCCCAGCGGTCGGTCAGCCGGCCGGCCATGGTGGCCCCGGCGATGCCGGCGAAGCCCCAGATCGATTGCAAGATGGCCATGCAGGCGCCGTCATGACCGGTCGCGCGGTCGAAGATGACGGTGATGTAGGTGTAGCTGATATAGAGTCCGGTGAGCACGAGGAAGGTGACGAGCAGCGTCGTCAGCACGCTCGGCTCGCGCAACGGCCGCAGCCGCTCGCTCACCGGAACACCATTGCTCTCCGCGCCAATGCGGATCGCAAGAAGGATCGCAACCGCGACCAGGGCGGCGAGCGCGGCGACCAGCAGGAACACCGCGCGCCAGCTCAGGAACGTCCCGATCAGCGTTCCGAGCGGCGAGCCGAGGGCCGTGGCGCTGCTCAGGCCGATCATCATGATCGACAATGCGCGCCCGCGCCGCGCCGGACTGACGAGACCTGCCGCGCTCGCGCTCGCGACCGGCGCGAAGAGCGCCGCGCCGAGGCCGGCGAATGCGCGCGCCGCAAGGATGGCAGCAAAGCTCATCGCCGAGGCGGCGCAGGCATTGGCGAGCACGAAGATGGCGAGGCCGGCGACCAGCGCCCGCTCGCGCCGCCAGTGCGCGGTCACGGTGGCGATGAACGGACTCGAGACCGCGTAGGCCAGCGCATAGGCGGTGATGAGCTGCGCCGCGGCGGCGATGCCGACATCGAGATCGTGCGCAATGTGCGACAGCAGCGGCGCGATGACGAAACTGTCGGTGCCGATCGCGAACATGCCGGTCGCGAGCAGGACGAGGCGCGATCGGGCTGCCGGCGCGACGGCGGGCGTGGGATCGGCCGGAGTCATGACGCGGACGGACCCAAGCGGCGCGCGGCGGCGAGCGCGACGAGGCTGACGATGGCCGCGGCGACCAGATAGAAGGCCGGCGCCGCCGGATCGCCGGTCCGCATGATCAGCCAGGCATGGACGAACGGCGCGATGCCGCCGAACACGGCGACGCCGACGGCGTAGCTGATCGACAGCCCGGCGCTGCGGGCGCGCACCGGAAACAGTTCGGCGAGCAGCGCCGGCATTGGCCCGAGATAGGCCGCCGTGGCCAAACCGAACACCGCCTGCAGCAGCAGCAGCCGCGCGAACGAAGGCGCGTCGTTGAGCCAGGCGAGCGCCGGCCAGGAGCCGATCAGCATGACCGCCGCCGCCAGGATCGGCACCGTCGTCCGGCCAATACGGTCGGAGAGCGCGCCGAACGCCGGGACGAGCATCAACTGCAGCAGCCCCGTGATCACGCCGGCGACGAAGCCGCTGGTGGCGGAGAGGTGCAGCGAGCGCATCGCATAGCTCGGCAGAAAGACGATCGTGTACACCGCGACCGTGCCGAGCACGACGAGCCCGATCGCAATCGCAAGGCCGCGCCAGTGCCCCGTCACGGTCAGCCGCCCGGGCTCCGCCGCCGCGGCGCGGAAGTCGGCGGTCTCGTTGACGTGCAGGCGGATGTAGATGCCGAGCGGATAGAGCAGCAGCCCGAACAGGAACGGCAGCCGCCAGCCCCAGGCATCGATCGCCTCGGCCGTCATGAGCGCGGTGAGCGCGGCGGCGGAGCCGGTGGCGAGCAATGCCGTCAGCCCCTGGCTGGCGAACTGCCAGCTCGCAAGATAACCGCGCCGGGCCGGGTCCTGCTCGGCGAGGAAGGCCGTGGCGCTGCCGAACTCGCCGCCGGCCGAAAAGCCCTGCAACAGCCGCGCGGTCACGACGATCACCGGCGCGGCAATGCCGATCGTCTCATAGGTCGGCACCAGCGCGATCACCGCCGACGCGGCAACCATCATCCAGACCGACAGTTGCAGCGCGGTCTTGCGCCCGAACCGGTCGGCGTAGAGGCCGAGGACGAGCGCGCCGAGCGGGCGGCTCAGGTACGTCAGGCCGAAGCTCGCGAACGCCACCAGTAGCGACGTGCCGGGATCGTGGGCGGGAAAGAACAGCCGCGCGATGACGGCGGCGAGATAGCCGTAGACGACGATCTCGTACCATTCGAGCGCATTGCCGATCACGACGGCGAAGGTCGTGGCGCCGCGCGTCGCGAAGATCCGGCTGTTCAGGCTGTCCAATTCCGGCCCCAGCGCGCGCAAGGCGGACGCGCGGCGTCTATGTACGCCGCTTCCGTCGCGCTGCCCCCCGTTCGATCGAGGCCATGATAGACAGATTCTGCGCCGTCGAGAGAGGCTCGGCCCCGTCGAATTGCGGGCCAAGCTGCGCGAGCGAGGGCGCATCGCCGGGGGCGAGCACCACCGCGCGGAAATGCCGCAGCAAGTCGGCCGAGCCGGCGCCGTCCAATGTGAGGGCGCGCTCGGCCTTTGCGAGCAATCGGTCACTGCAATCACCGCCCTGATGCTTCAGGCGCTCCCGCCAATTCTTCAACGCAACAAACATGACGCCACCCCTTGCCGTGCATGTGTACGACTTACCCCACCTTCGAAGCGGACCGGTTGCGCGCACCGATCCACGTGTCGGTCTTGACCACGTCGCCGTAGAGATTGACGATTCTCGCCACCGCCGAATGCACCTCCTCCGCCGTCATCTCGACGAGCCGGTGGCTCGCCGAGGCGTCCTTGACGTAGGTCAGGTGATGGCCGCGGTGGAACGCGTCGACCATTGTCGACAGGCAGGCCGACTCGCCGGCAAATCCGGCGAGCACGACGTCCTTGCCGCCGTGCTCCATGAATTGCGCGAAGCCCTCGCTGGAATAGCAGGACGGGCGCTTGCGCTCGAAGATCATCTCGTTGCGCTGCGGCTCGAAGCCTTCGATCCAGCCGGCGAACGGCGTAGCCTGGTTGAAGAACGGGCCGGCGCGGTCGAGCCAGCGCACGAAGGCGACCGGCAAGCCGCTCTCGCGCGCGTGCTCGAGCAGCTTGCGGCAGTTGGCGAGCGCCTCCTCGATCTCGGGGATGGCGATCAGGCGCGGCGTGGCGAGGTATTCCTTCTGCATGTCGACGAAGACCACCGTCGGCACGCCGCGGGCGGTGGTGTAGCTGCGGAAATCGACGATGGTGTTCACGCCGGCTGCCTCGCGTCGACGGAAGGACGCGTGACCGGACGGGCCTTCGAGTTCTCCAGGATGCCGGGACGATGCCAGCGGCCTTCCGGCCGGATGATGACGTAAGGATCGACGCCGATCGTGATCGCGCTCGGATGCCGCTCGATGTTCGCCTTCATCTCGACGTAGTCGAAATCGGAGAACACGAGTTCCTGCCCGCCCTCGAACTCCTCGAAGCCGAACATCGACCAGAACTTCACCAGCCGCCGCTGCGCGTGGCCGTAAAGCGTGCGATAGCCTTTGACCCGGCACAGGTCGATCGCCGCCCGCACGAGATTGAAGGAGAGCCGCGTGTTGCGGAATTCCTTGCGCACCGCCAGCCGCTCGATCTTGGCGAAGTCGGCGAAATAGCGGATGCGGATGCAGCCGGCCGGTTCGTTGCCGACATAGCCGAGCAGATGCGTGGCGCAGAAATCGTTGCCGTCGAACTCCTCGAGATAAGGACACTCCTGCTCGGAGATGTAGACGGCGCTGCGCACGGTGATGACGCGCATCAGGTCCTCGATCGACCGCGCCATCGTCACCGAAAGCTGCTTGTCGGCGCCGTCGCCCTGGTAGCGGTCGTAGGACGGCAGGCTGGCCTTGCCGTCGCCGCCGCGCTTGAGGATATGCAGATGCCCGGCCTTGACGTTGTCGAGCTCGACGCCCGCCTCGAAGCCCATGGTCTCGAGCAGCTTGCGGCCCTCGTGCGTCGCGGCGCGGGCATAAACGTCGACGCCGCCATAGAGCGGCGTGAACATCTTCTCGAAGGCGAGCGGAATGCCGGCGACGAGGCCGTCCTTTGCCCACATGGCCCACAGATAGATCGCGGCCGGCTTTTTGTTTTGCGGCGTCAGCAGCGCCAGATCGGGGTCGCTGGCGTCGAATGTTCCGGCGACGAGGCGCTTGAGCCCGTCCGCGTTCAACGTCAGGAAGGCGACGAAGCCGTCGACGGCGGGCGCGGCCGCGTCGAAGCCCCGCCGGCGCGCGATCGCCCACAGGGTGTCCGGGTTGTGCGACATAACGCGCCGGACGGCATCGGCGCCGGCGAGCCCCGGCAGGTCGATGCGGGCGCGGGCGAGCAAATTGTCGAGCGCGGCGCCCGATTGGGTGAACACGACGACATCGTCGGCGAACGTCTCGATGTTCTTCGCCGGCAACGGATACTTCGCGGGATATATCGTAGGTTGAAAAATCGGCTCGCCGGTCTGGCTGCCCCTCACGTGCGCCGTCATACGCCCACCCTTTTTTGTTGTAATTTCTACCCCTGTTTGCGAAGCTTAATTAAATTGGAGAGGGTCGTATGCATCTCGCGGCGAAACGGGGTGTTCTTGATTCGGAACGCTCCGTCGCATCGTTGAACGGGCTCGGAGACTGGGGCAACGCGCGCATTTTTCTGGAAGTCGTGCGCTGCGGCAGCTTCCGCGCCGCGGCCGAACGGCTTGGCCAGTCGATCAATTCCGTGCGGCGGCGGATCAGCGAATTCGAGCGCGAGATCGGCGCGACCCTGTTCACGCGCGACGTGCTCGGCACACGGCTCACCGACGAAGGCGCGCAGGTCGTCGACGCGGTCGAGCGCATGGAGTCGGCGAGCTTCGACATCCTGCGCAGCGCCAAGGTGGCCGCGCCGACCATCGCCGGCGAGGTGCGCGTCGCCGTCACCGAGGGCATCGGCACGTTCTGGCTGGCGCCGCGGCTGGTCGAATTCCAGCGTGCGTTTCCCAACATACTCGTCGACCTGCATTGCGCGATGCGGTCGGCCGACGTGCTGCGTCATGAGGCCGACGTCGCCATTCAGCTGGTGCGGCCGTCGACGCTCGACATCAAGGCGGTCAAGATCGGCCGCCTGCACGTGATGTGGTACGCGAGCCACAATTACATCGAGCTCTATGGCAAGCCGGCCAGCTACGACGAATTGATCAAGCATCGCATCGTGATGCAGTTCTCGGACCAGACCGCGGCCCGGGAGATCTTCGACGCCTCATTCCCAGGCATGCGCCAGCAGGACCTTCTGGTGATGCGGACGAATGTCAGCAGCGCCAATTACTGGGCCATCGCCAAAGGCGCGGGCATCGGCCTGCTGCCGACCTATGCCTCGGCGATCGGCGCGCGCGTCGAACCGATCGACATCGAGGGCATGCAGCGCCCGTTCGACATCTGGCTGTCCTATCACCCGGACGCCGGCCGCATCCCGCGCGTGCGCAAGATGATCGACTGGATTCTCGATTCCTTCAGCCCGGCCCAGTTCCCGTGGTTCAGCGACACGTTCATTCATCCGAACGAGCTGTCGGAACTCTACAAGGGCAAGCCGCTGGTCAACATGTTCGAGGGCTTCGCCGCCGCGGCGGGCTGAAACGAAACGGCCCACGGCCATGACGCCGCGGGGCCCTCTCCGGCAGTCCGGAAATTCCGCTAGTTGGCCGCGCGCTGCTGCTTCAGCGCCGCCCTGACCTTGTCGGCGCGGTCATGCTGGATGGCATGGCGCGGCGGGCGCGCTGCGGGCTGCAGCACGAGTTCGCCGGCGTCGTTCGCGGTCACCGCGACCGAGGACGGCTCCGCCGCCTGGAAGAAGCGCAACAACGCCGCGCTGTCCTGTGACGAAAGGCCGAGGAAGATGCGCAGCATTTCCAGCGCGCCCGGCTCCTGGCTCCAGTAGAAAAGCTCGAGAATCCGGCTCGCCGGAACCCTCCCGGATACCAATGTCTGGATCAGCTCCCAGACTTCGGTCTTGCCGGTTTCCATTTCGGCCGCTCTGTGCCGAACCGCTACCTGAGTGCCTGCCCGCATAGCGCCGCCTCGCTCGCTGCCACGGGCATAAATATAGAATTATCCCCATAGGCCGTCTGTGACCTGTAGCGCGACGGGGTGTTCCGCCAGAGGAACACTACTTCATGGGGGTGGATCACAAACGATACAACTGGAGGTGCGCCTAAACCACCGCCCCAGGTTGCAATGTAGCGGCCTACCTCTTCGGATAGGCCGCGATCATGTCCAACTCTACCCGCGCTCCGGGAGTCGAAAGCTGGTTCACGCAAACGGTGGTACTGGCCGGGGTCCAATCGCCGAAATAACCGGCCATGGTGGCGACCATGCCGTCCATATCGCGCATGTCGGTGAGGTACTTGGTGACCTTCACGACGTCGGTCCAGGCGAGCCCCTCGTGGTCGAGGATGGTCTTGATGTTGTCCATGGCCAGCCGCGTCTGCGCCTCGATGCTGACCGGGTGGTTGTGCTCGGACCAGTCGTGCGGGTGCTTGTGATAGAGCGGCGAGGGCGTCGCGCCGGAGATGAAGAGCAGGTCGCCCGGCGCGGTGATGCGGATCGCCGGGGCGTAGGGCATGTCGGGCTTACGCGCGGGCAGCGTCTGGATCTCGCCGATCGCCGGATTGCTGGGCGAGGTCTTGAAGGCCGGCCGGCGGTCGCTCATGTCACGCACGCTCCGTTCGAAGGCGCCATGAGTCTTGGCATATCGCGCCGCGGCGTCCAATACCGCAGCCGCAGCGGGCGGAAGCTGTGGCGAGACGTGCCTTCGCCCTTCCCTGCCCGCCGATTATGGTCTAAGCAGCCGTCGCGCGGGGCCGCCCCCCGCCCGGGGCCAAGGACGCGCGTGAAAGCGCGCCCTTTTTTTATGCCCGTCGAGGACTTCAGTTGCCGAAAAGAACCGACATCAAATCGATCATGATCATCGGCGCCGGGCCGATCGTCATCGGCCAGGCCTGCGAATTCGACTACTCGGGCACGCAAGCCTGCAAGGCGCTGAAAGAGGAGGGCTACCGGGTCATCCTGGTCAATTCCAACCCGGCCACGATCATGACCGATCCGGAACTGGCCGACGCCACCTATGTCGAGCCGATCACGCCGGAGATCGTCGCCAAGATCATCGAGAAGGAGCGTCCCGACGCGCTGCTGCCGACCATGGGCGGCCAGACGGCGCTCAACTGCGCGCTGTCGCTGCGCAAGATGGGCACGCTGGACAAGTTCGGCGTGAAGATGATCGGCGCCACCGCCGACGCCATCGACAAGGCGGAGGACCGCGAGCTGTTCCGCGAGGCGATGACCAAGATCGGCCTGCCGACGCCGCGCTCGCACCACATCAAGACCCTGGCGCAGGCGCTCGAGGCGCTCGAGGACATCGGCCTGCCGGCTATCATCCGCCCGTCCTTCACGCTCGGCGGCACCGGCGGCGGCATCGCCTACAACCGCGCCGAATTCATCGACATTGTCGAAGGCGGCATCGACGCCTCTCCGACCAACGAAGTGCTGATCGAAGAGTCAGTGCTCGGCTGGAAGGAATTCGAGATGGAGGTCGTCCGCGACAAGGCGGACAACTGCATCATCATCTGCTCCATCGAGAACGTCGACCCGATGGGCGTGCACACCGGCGATTCCATCACCATCGCGCCGGCGCTGACGCTGACCGACAAAGAATACCAGATCATGCGCGACGCCTCGATCGCGGTGCTGCGCGAGATCGGCGTCGAGACCGGCGGCTCGAACGTGCAGTTCGCCGTCAATCCGGAAGACGGCCGCCTCGTCGTCATCGAGATGAATCCGCGCGTGTCGCGCTCGTCCGCGCTGGCCTCGAAGGCGACCGGGTTCCCGATCGCCAAGGTCGCGGCCAAGCTCGCGGTCGGCTACACGCTCGACGAGATCGCCAACGACATCACGGGCGGTGCGACGCCGGCCTCGTTCGAGCCGACGATCGATTACGTCGTCACCAAGATTCCCCGCTTCGCCTTCGAGAAATTCCCCGGCGCCTCGCCGGTGCTGACGACGTCGATGAAGTCGGTCGGCGAGGCGATGGCCATCGGCCGCACCTTCCAGGAATCGCTGCAGAAGGCGCTGCGGTCGCTGGAGACCGGACTGACCGGCCTCGACGAGATCGCCGTCGAGGGCTTCGATCCGGCCAAGGGCATCGACGATGCCGACAACAAGAACGCCATCCGCGCCGCGCTCGGCACGCCGACGCCGGAGCGGCTCCTGAAGGTCGCGCAGGCGATGCGCCTCGGCGCCAGCGACGAGCTCATCCACAACGCCTGCCGCATCGATCCGTGGTTCCTCGCGGAGATCCGCGGCATCGTCGAGATGGAAGCCGAGATCAAGGCGAAAGGCCTGCCGGCGACCCCCGCGCCGTTCCGCCAGCTCAAGGCGATGGGCTTTTCCGACAAGCGCCTCGGCAAGTTGACCGGCAGCGACGCCGAGACGGTGACGCGCAAGCGCCGCGGGCTCGGCGTGCGGCCGGTGTTCAAACGCATCGACACCTGCGCCGCCGAATTCGCCTCGCCGACCGCCTACATGTACTCGACCTACGAGGCGCCGTTCGCCGGCCCGCCGGTCAACGAGGCCAAGCCCTCCGACCGCAAGAAGGTCATCATCCTCGGCGGCGGCCCGAACCGCATCGGCCAGGGCATCGAGTTCGACTACTGCTGCTGCCACGCCTGCTTCGCGCTGAAGGATGCGGGTTACGAGACCATCATGGTCAACTGCAATCCGGAGACGGTGTCGACCGACTATGACACCTCGGACCGGCTCTATTTCGAGCCGCTGACGCCGGAAGACGTGCTGGAGATCGTCGACACCGAGCGGTCGAACGGCACGCTGCACGGCGTCATCGTGCAGTTCGGAGGCCAGACGCCGCTCAAGCTCGCCGAAGCGCTGGAGAAGGCCGACGTGCCGATCCTCGGCACCTCGCCCGACGCCATCGATCTGGCCGAGGACCGCGACCGCTTCAAAAAGCTGCTCGACAAGCTCAAGCTGCGCCAGCCGCAGAATGGCATCGCCACCTCGCTCGGCGCCGCGCGCGCGATCGCCGACACGATCGGCTATCCGGTGGTCGCCCGCCCCTCGAACGTGCTCGGCGGCCGCGCCATGGAGATCGTGCGCGACGCCGCGCAATTCGACCGCTACGTGGCGCGGCTCACAGGCGACCTGAACCGGCCGAGCGAGCTCGTCATCTCCGAACGCAGCCCGCTGCTCATCGACCGCTATCTCTCGGACGCGACCGAGGTCGACGTCGACTGCCTCGCCGACGGCAAGGACACGTTCATCGCCGGGATCATGGAGCACATCGAGGAGGCCGGCATCCATTCCGGCGATAGCGCCTGCGCGCTGCCGCCCTACTCGCTCGACGAGAAGACGATCGCCGAGCTCGGCCGCCAGACGCGCGAGCTCGCGCTGGCGCTCAACGTCGGCGGCCTGATGAATGTGCAGTACGCGATCAAGGACGGCGAAATCTACGTGCTGGAGGTCAATCCGCGCGCCTCGCGCACCGTGCCCTTCGTCGCCAAGGTCATCGGCCTGCCGGTGGCCAAGATCGCGGCGCGCATCATGGCGGGCGAGAGCCTCAAGAGCTTCGGCCTCAAGCAACGCGTCTACAAGCATCACGCGGTGAAGGAGGCGGTGTTCCCGTTCGCCCGTTTCCCCGGCGTCGACACGGTGCTCGGCCCGGAGATGAAGTCGACCGGCGAGGTGATCGGCCTCGACCGTTCGTTCGAGATCGCCTTCGCCAAGAGCCAGTTCGGCAGCGGCACCAATCTGCCGCGCAACGGCACGGTGTTCGTCTCGGTGCGCGACGCCGACAAGGCGCGCATCCTGCCGGCCGTGAAACTGCTCGCGTCCCTCGGCTTCAAGGTCATCGCCACCTCCGGCACCCAGCGCTATCTCGCCGAGGAGGGTGTCGAAGCGGCAAAGATCAACAAGGTGCTGGAAGGCCGACCGCACATCGTCGATGCGATCAAGAACGGCGGGGTGCAACTCGTCTTCAACACGACGGAGGGGGCCACGGCGCTTGCCGACAGCCGCTCTTTGCGGCACGCGGCCCTCTTGCATAAAGTGCCGTACTACACCACTCTTTCAGGTGCCGTCGCGGCGGCGCAAGGTATCAAAGCCTATCTCGGGGGCGACCTCGAGGTGCGCGCGCTGCAGGACTACGACCAGGGCCGGGCCTGACCTTCTTACCGAACAGGCTCCGGCACGGCCGCGGCGGCGTGCGTGAGGCCGGTGTGGCTTACGACCGCGGCAGGGGAACCGGGCCGCGGTTGGAACGTATTTGACCCGCCCCTCGTATCGACAGACTCCGGTGGCGGGGAACCCGTGGCCGGAGTCGAATTGCGAGTGGAATGAACTGGAAAGCTGGAAGGACTTGGCGGCGCGAAAGGCGCGATCAAGTGGCCGCCAGGAGGAGATGAGACGATGGAAAAGCTACCGATGACAGCCGCCGGCTATGCCGTGCTCGAAGCCGAGCTCAAGCATTGCCAGCAGATCGAGCGGCCGCGCATCATCCAGCAGATCACCGAGGCGCGCTCGCACGGCGACCTGTCGGAGAACGCCGAGTATCACGCCGCCAAGGAATCGCAGTCGCTGAACGAGGGCCGCATCGCCGAGCTCGAGGACAAGCTCGCGCGCGCCGACATCATCGACGTGTCGAAGCTCTCCGGCGAGACCATCAAGTTCGGGGCCACCGTGACGTTGATCGACGAGGACACCGACGAGAAGAAGGTGTGGCAGATCGTCGGCGAGCCGGAGGCCGACGCCAAGAAGGGCAAGATCTCGATCACCTCCCCGCTCGCCAAGGCGCTGATCGGCAAGGCCAAGGGCGCTTCCGTCGAGGTCAACACGCCCGGCGGCGCCAAGGCTTACGAGATCAAGAAGGTCGAGTGGCGCTGACGCGATCGCTCGCATCCGCTGCGGGATCACCGACCGCCGGGCCTCGCGCCCGGCGGTTTTCATTTTGTGGCTGCGATTTCGACCTCCGCATCCAGCAACAAGAACGACAGCGACTTGCCGTGGCCGTCGAGGCCGAGGCTGGAATTGACGCCGCCTTCCAGCACGTCGTCGAGCACGAAATTGAACGCGGCGAGCTTCGGCAGGTCGTAGCGCACGACCTTGGCGGGCCGGCGCGAAACGAATATCGCCGCGACCATCTCTACCGTCAGCGCGCGCGCAACAGCCGCATAGCTTTGCGGATCGCGGCAGACCACGGCGAGGTTGAGCCGGTTGCCCTTGTCGCCGGCGCGGGCATTGACGACGTCACGCAGCCTGACTTTGCTCATGCCGGCGCCTCGATCATGCTGACGCGGGGCCTCGCGAACTTGCGCTCGATCAGGCAGGAAGCGCTGGCGAGCCGCGGCGTGACGTGGCGGCGCACACCCGCGCCGCCCGCCGGCCCGGCGCAATAGAGCGCCTCGACCTCGTCGAGCAGCATGCGCACGTCCTCGGGCTTTGCGCCGCGCGCGGAAAAGCGCAGCCGCACGTCGCTCGCATCACCCCAGGGCCGCTGCAACGCGCCGCCGTCATTGCCGAAGATGCTGGCAACGCCGATGGCGTCCACGCGGAATTGCAAATCCGGCGCGCGCGTCGCCAGCCGGTCGCGCACGACTTCCGCGGCAAGCCGGGCGCGGCCGACCGCATTGGGACCGGCGTAGGAAATCTCCGCTTCGCCGAGCACGCCGGCGTCGACGCAGACCGTGGCCTTCAAGGTTTCCGGCGCCGGATGGCCGCGCGCGCCCGAAACGCGCACGCGATCACGGCCGGTCTCCTCGACCGTGACGTCCGACAGGTCGAGCACGACGTCGGGCACGAGATAGGCGGCGGGATCGTGGATCTCGTAGAGGATCTGCTCGATCACGGTCTGACGGTCGACGCGGCCGCCGGTGCCGGCCGGCTTGCCGATGACGATGCCGCCATTCGCATCGATCTCGGCGAGCGGATAGCCGGCCTCGGCCAGACCCGGCACGTCCTTGACGCCCGGATCGGCAAAATAGCCGCCGGTCACCTGCGCGCCGCATTCGAGCAGATGTCCGGCGAGCGTGCCGGCGGCAAGCTTGTCCCAGTCGTCCCACCGCCAGTGAAAGGCATGCACCAGCGGCCCGAGCGCCAGCGCCGAATCGACGACGCGGCCGGTGACGACGATGTCGGCGCCCTGGTCGAGCGCCTCGGCGATCGGCTGCGCGCCGAGATAGAGATTGGCCGCGACGATCTCCCTTGCCGTGCGCAACAGCACGCCGCCGGTCTCGCGCGCGGCGAGTTCCTGCACCGAAAGCACGCCTGTCAGGTCGTCGCCCTCGACCACGGCGATGCGTGGCGGCCGCACGCCCTGCTCGTGCGCGATCGCCTGGATGCGCAGCGCCGCGGCTTTGGGGTTGGCGGCGCCGAAATTGCCGACGATGCGGATGTTCGCGGTCAGGCAGCGCTTGAGGATCGGCGTGATGAACCGTTCGAGCGCCGGATTATAGCCGCGCGCCGGATCGCGGCGCCGCTCGAGCTGCGACAGCGCCAGCGTGCGCTCGGCCAAAGTCTCGAACATGAGGAAGCGCGGGCCGTCAGCCTTGCTCAAGGCTTCGACCAGGGGCCCGGCGGCATCGGTCCGGTCGCCGGCAAAGCCGGCGGCGCCGCCGATATACACGCGCTGACCCATGCGCCGTTCAGCCTTCCATCGGCACCATGGCCGCGTCCTTCGACTGCCGCAGCACCAGCGAGGTCTTCACGTTGCGCACGTTCGGCGCGGCGGTGAGCTTTTCGACGAAAGCCTGGAAGGTCTTCAGGTCGGGCGCGACGCATTTGAGCACGAAGTCGATCTCGCCGGAGAGCATCCAGCACTCGCGCACCAAAGGCTGCCTGCGCACGAAATCCTCGAAGGCGGCGAGGTCGGTCTCGGCCTGGCTCGCCAGATGCACCATGGCGAAGATCGAGACCTCGTAGCCGAGCATCTTCTCGTCGAGCAGCGCCCGGTAGCTCTTGATGAAGCCGGCCTCCTCCAGCGCGCGTACCCGGCGCAGACATGGGGGCGCCGAGATGCCGACGCGCCGGGCCAGTTCCACGTTGGTGATGCGGCCGTCGTCCTGAAGCTCCTTCAGGATCTTGAGGTCGATCGAGTCGAGTCTGGCGGACAAATCAGGCTCCCAAAGGCGGCCTGGCGCGGCCGGCGGCGAATCCATATCGCGAAATAATGTTTCGTGAAAGATTATTGCGCGTACTTCGCGCATCGCTCTCGGCATGACGCATGGATTGTGGGCTGTCGGGTTGCGTATCTTGCATGGCTCGGCCGGAAGCAATACATGGAGCGGGCTGGCGTCAGGGCCTCTTTCCACGGTCCCCCGCCCCACAAACCTCCCAGAGCCGGCAGTCGAGCCCGGCCCCTACCGGGCGCGCGCGTCCGTCTTGAAGGCCCGCAAGGGGGCGCAGTCCATGGCCAAGACAGTTCACCGCAAGGTCGTCATCGTCGGCTCCGGCCCGGCCGGATATACCGCCGCCATCTATGCGGCGCGCGCGATGCTCGAGCCCATGCTCATCCAGGGCATCCAGCCCGGCGGCCAGCTCACCATCACCACCGACGTCGAGAACTATCCCGGCTTCGCCGACGTCATCCAGGGCCCCTGGCTCATGGAGCAGATGCAGAAACAGGCCGAGCACGTCGGCACCGAGATCGTCACCGACACGGTCGTCGCCGTCGATCTCAAGCAGCGGCCGTTCCGGCTCGAATGCGACTCCGGCGACGTCTATCTCGCCGACGCGCTGATCATCGCCACCGGCGCGCAGGCGCGCTGGCTCGATCTGCCGTCCGAGCAGAAGTTCAAGGGCTACGGCGTCTCCGCCTGCGCCACCTGCGACGGGTTCTTCTATCGCAACAAGGAAGTCATCGTCATCGGCGGCGGCAACACCGCCGTGGAAGAGGCGCTGTTCCTCACCAATTTCGCCTCCAAGGTGACGGTCGTGCACCGGCGCGATCACTTCCGCGCCGAGAAGATCCTGCAGGACCGGCTGTTCAAGCACCCGAAGATCGAGGTGGTCTGGGACAGCGTGCTCGAGGACGTGACCGGCAGCGAGAGCCCGCTGAAGGTCGGCGGCGTGCGCCTGAAGAACATCAAGACCGGCGCCGTGACGGAGCGCAGCGTCGACGGCGTCTTCATCGCCATCGGCCACCAACCGTCATCCGAGCTGTTCGCCGGTCAACTGCAGATGAAACCGTCTGGCTATATTGTGACGGCCGGCCATTCGACAGCCACCTCGGTGCCGGGCGTGTTCGCCGCCGGCGACGTCACCGACGACATCTACCGGCAGGCGGTGACCGCGGCCGGTCAGGGTTGCATGGCCGCGCTGGAGGCCGAGAAATTCCTCGCCGCTCATCAGCACGACCGCGCGGCGGCGGAATAGACCATGCCCAGCACTCAGAATTCCATGGACTGGGACAAGCTCAAGGTGTTCCACGCGGCCGCGGAGGCCGGCAGCTTCACGCATGCCGGCGAACGGCTCGGCCTGTCGCAATCCGCCGTGTCGCGGCAGGTGTCGGCGCTGGAATCCGAGCTCTCCGTGTCGCTGTTTCACCGCCACGCGCGCGGGCTGATCCTCACCGAACAGGGTGAATTGCTCTACCGCACGGCGCATGAAGTGTTCATGAAGCTCGAGGCGGCCCGCACCAAGCTCACCGATAGTCGCGAGCGGCCGAACGGCGAACTGAAGGTCTCGACCACGCCCGGCATCGGTGTGCACTGGCTGACGCCGCGGCTCGGCGAATTCCTTGACCTCTATCCCGACATCCACATCACGCTGATCACCTCTGACGAAGAGCTCGATCTGGCGATGCGCGAGGCCGACGTCGCGATCCGCCTGCGCCAGCCGACGCAGCCGGACCTGATCCAGCGTAAATTGTTCTCAGTGCATTTCCACGCCTACGCCTCGCCGGATTATCTCAAGCGTTTCGGCACGCCGCGCACGCACGAAGATCTCGACAGTCACCGCATCATTGTGCTCGGCGGCGGCGTCGTGCCCGCGCATTTGCAGAACCGGCGCTGGCTGCTCGAGGTCTCGCGCGACGGCAAGGGGCCGCGCATGCCGAGCCTCACCGAGAACAACGTGCTCGGCGTGCTGCGCGCGTGCCAGAAGGGCATCGGTGTCGCGATCCTGCCGGACTATCTGGTCGAGGAGAACGGTGGTCTGGTGCAACTGTTCAGCGAAGGCGAGCCGCTCGCGCTCGACGCCTACTTCGTCTATCCGGAAGAATTGAAATCGGTGGCGCGCATCCAGGTTTTCCGCGACTTCCTCGTCGCCAACGCGCAGCGCTGGCACTTCTGATTTCACTTTCGCATCGTTGAACGCGCGGTCGACCATGACACGCGCGTGAAATTGCATGGTCAGGTGGGCTGCATGGCTGACATGCGGCGCCGGACGTTGCCGGGGTTCCGTCATCGCCGCATATTGCGGGCTCGCTGATGCGCCGGGCGGATGTCCTCCCAGAGTCGCCGGTGCAGCAGCATGTTCCCCTCTGGAAGATGTTGCCGTCCCCCACGACGGTATACTGACCAACCGGGCCCCCTTCGTGGGGCCCGGTTTTTTTTGGCCGAAACGCGGACGGTTTGCGGGATAGCCGACACCCGCAGGTTGAGGACGCCCTTCCTCACGAAAATGTCACCGGACCGGCGCGTAAATTCGGCATCAACGGCAATCTTATGAACCGAAATCTGTGCCAGGATTTGCAAGCTCGCGCGCTGAGGATTTGCGGCTGAAATCAGGCGGTTGCCGCCTTGCAAAATAGTCACAGTAGGCAATTCTTCGCCGCGGCGGCGATGCTAACGCATCGTTTTGAATTCAGTCGGGTATATTGCGTCAACGACCGACAATTGGGGGCCCGCCGACGGCCCCGCAGTCCTGGGAGACACGCGGTGAAAAGCGTCCGGTTCAACAGCCTTCTGGCCTCGACGGCGCTCGGGCTCGCTCTGGTGCTCGCCAGCCATGCCGGCATGGCGCAGCAGGCGGACCAGCAGAAGATGGACGCGGGCGTGCCGGTCCCGGACACGTCGCTGCCGCCACCGCCGACCGCGAAGGACCTGACGCCGGCAGCGGCCGCGATGGATGCGCCGAAAGCCGAAGCGGCCAAGCCCGACGCTGTGGCGCCGACGCAGAGCGCCGCTACTCCCGCCGCCGAGCCCGCGAAGCCGGCCGTCACCGCGAGCGGCGTCAACGATCAGGCCGTCTCCGACAAATTGCGCGACATCATCGCCGGCAAGCCGTTCGATCGCACGATCGGCCGCAAGGCGGACCGCGCCGGCGTCGAGGCGTTCTACAAGCAGCACAACTACGCGCCGATCTGGTCGCATGACGGCGCCGCGACCGCGCGCGCGAAGTCGGCGATCGATTATCTCGCGCGCGCCGATCAGGTCGGGCTCGACCCGGCCGATTATCCGGCGCCCGCCTTCAAGGCCGGCATGAGCGCCGACCAGCTCGCCGAAGCCGAGCTCAAGCTCACCGAATCGGCGCTGACCTTCGCGCGTCATGCGCAGACCGGCCGTATCTCGTATACGCGCGTCAGCGCGGATATCTCGTTCCACGAAGTCGCGCCCGAACCGGCGCAGGTGCTGGCCAAGCTGTCGGACAGCGACGACGCCGCCAAGGTGCTCGACGCCTACAATCCGCAACAGCCGGAATTCAAGGCGCTGCGCGAGAAGCTCGCCGAATTGCGCAACGGCAAGAGCGACGAGCCCAAGGCCGAGGACAAACCGGCCGCGCCGCAAGTGCATGTCGCCGAGGGCAAGATCCTCCGTCCCGGCATGAAGGACGAGCGCGTCGTCGCGCTGCGCAAGCGGCTCGACGTCGCCGGCGACAAGAACAACCCGCTCTACGACGACAAGGTGATGGAAGCCGTCAAGGCGTTCCAGCTCAGCGCCGATCTCGGCTCCGACGGCATGCTCGGTCCCAACACCATGCGCGCGCTCAACGGGCAGAAGGTCGTCCAGAGCAAGCACCGCTCGCTGCAGAACAAGATCGACACCATCGTCGTCAACATGGAGCGCTGGCGCTGGCTGCCGCGCGACCTCGGCGAACTGCACGTCATCGTCAACGTGCCGGACTACACGCTGACGCTCTATGACCGCGGCCAGGTCTACTGGCATACCAAGATCGTCGCCGGTAAGCCGGGCAAGACGGCGACGCCGATGACCAGCGCCGAGATGAAGTTCATCACGGTCAACCCGACCTGGAACGTGCCGCCGTCGATCATCGAGAACGAGTACCTGCCGGCGCTGCAGGAGGATCCGGACGCGCTCGAGCGCATCGGCCTCAAGATCGAGCAGAACCCGGACGGCACCGTGCGTATCTACCAGCCGCCGGGAGCGGGCAACGCGCTCGGCCGCATCCGCTTCAACTTCCCGAACAAATTCCTGGTCTACCAGCACGACACGCCGGACAAATACCTGTTCGCGCGCGACAAGCGCGCCTACAGCCACGGCTGCATGCGGGTGCAGAACCCAGAGACCTACGCGGTCAAGCTGTTGTCGCTGGTCGATGCGAAGGAGCACTACACCGAAGCGCGCATCGAGAAGATGTACGGCAACAACGAGATCAACATCAATTTCCAGCGGCCGGTGTGGGTGCATCTGACTTACCAGACCGCCTTCGTCGACAGCGACGGCAAGCTGCAATTCCGCGACGACGTCTACGGCCGCGACGCGCGGATGATCGAGATCCTGAAGGGCAGCGAGCGCCGCGTCGCCGACATTCCGGTCGAGCGGCCGCCGAACACGTCGGCGAAGCCCGTCAAGATGCCGGCGGGCATGTACGCCGGCGGCAATCGCGGATTTGGCGGCGGCGGCAACTTCTTCGATTTCCTGTTCGGCGGTGGGCCGTCGCAGGCGCCGGTGTACCGGCCGCGCGTCGGCAACAACGGCCGCAACTACACGCGCTGACCGATCCAAACAGCAAACGAAAGCGCCGGCGGCGGAAGTCGCCGGCGTTTTGCTTTCGAGGACCGTTTGAGTCGCGTGCGCAACGCGTGCGGGCGGCCAGACAGGAAAAAGAGATCAGCGGCGTCCGTGGCAGCCCGGCGGCGAATGGTACAGGTGGGTGGACTCGAACCACCGACCTCTGGTTCCACAGACCAGCGCTCTAACCAACTGAGCTACACCTGCAGGGTCGGCCCGTTGAAACGGACGGGCCGGAAACTAGGGTTAGGCCACCGGTTTGGCAAGGTTCGATTTGCCCCGGCCGCATGCCCCGAAAAGCGAAGGCCCGGGTTGGTCGCCCGGGCCTTGCGGTAGGTTCACGCGATCGACGCAGGCCGGATCAGGCGGCCTTGCCGAAGCTGGTGAAGCTGTCCTTGAGCGGCTCGGACGCCTCGGTGGCGACCTTCTGGGCGTGCTCGGTGAGCTCGCGGGCCTGCGCCGTCATGGTCTCGAACTGCGAGCGCATGAACGCCGTCGTCTTCTCGACCACCTCAGCATAGGACTTCGCCGTGGCAATGTCGGTCATAAGATCGAAGGCGGCGTTGGAATTGGCGCGGGCAGTCTCGATCAGCTTGAGGCCGTAGTCGGAGCAGCCCTTGGAGGCCGTGCTGTAGGTCTCCTCGAGAACGTCGGTGGCCTGCTCGGCCGCCGTCTTGACCTTCTCGTAGTTCTCCTTGGCCTGCGCGAGGCTCTTTTCGGCGAGCTCGCGGAAAGCCGCCGGCATTTCCATCGACGGAATCTCGAATTTCGGGATTTCGAACTTCGGCAGTTCGAACTTCGGGGTTTCGAAAGCGGGCGCGGCGGACGCGACCGGTTTCTTGGACTTCGGCGTGGTCGCCGTGGTGGTGGTGGTGGTTTCAGCCATGACACTCATCCTTGGATGGAGGGCGGTATCCGGCAGAGGAGCGAGCCGCCACCCTCTCGAAAGCGGCTCGTGCCCGTTGGTGGCCCCCGCCCCGCGGAGCCAGGAACGAGGCCTCCGGTGCGGGTCCGTTAAGAACTATAGCACGAAAATATTGCAATGCAACAAAAATATTGCGACGCACAATCAGCCATAAAATCCACGTTCCGGCAGCACCTTAGCGGGGCCGCCGGGAGCTGGATCTAGGGCGCCAACCCGAATCAGTGGCTGGTCGGGGCCGCGCCCATCTTGCCGGCCCGGCGGCCGAGTTCATGCGCCTGCTCGCTCAAGGCCGCCATCTGGCTGCTGACGTAATCCGTGTGCAGAGCGGCCACCTCGCCGGCGTCCTTCGCGTGCATGAGTTTGTGCGCGAATTCGAAGGACGACGAGATGTTGCGCTCGGTGTAGCGCAGCGCGAGCTGGCCGAGTTCCCGCGCGCCGGACTGCGCCGACATGACCTGGGTCTGCGTCGCGGCAGCGGCCTGCTGAGCCGCCGTGGCGAAGGCGTCGAAGGCGGTTTTCGCCTGCTCGAGCCCTTTCTCCGCAAAAGCCCGCATCTCGGCGGGCATGTCGAACCTGCTGTTGTCACTCGCCATTGGAACCTCTCCTTTCCGCCGGCCGCCCATGGATGCCAACTACGCGCCTCGATTGTGACGATTCAACGCCGCACGCCCTCAAAAATTAAGGTTAGCAAGGCTTCGCGGGGGTCAGCCGGGCGCGCGTCGTGGACCTCGTGCGAAAGCAGCCGTATTAAAGCTTTGTTAGGCGTAATCCGTATGACCACGCGATGAGTGAGCCCACGCTTCCATTCGGCTGGCTGAACGATTCGCGGCTCGCGGCGCAGGCCCTGAGCCCCGCGCCGGTATGGCTGTGGAGCGCCGCGACGCGGCACATCCTCTGGGCCAATCCGGTGGCAGCCGCGATCTTCGACGCGCCCTCGCCGCAGTCGGCGGCGGCGATCGAGTTCGGTCCGCAGCATTCCGCCGCGGTGCAGATCGCGCGGCTCGCCACGACGTTGCCGCAAGACGGCGCGCCGCGGCTCGAGCGCCTGCGCGGCTTCGGCGCGGCGCTCGGCGGCACGCTCATCTGCCTGTGCTCCAAGATCACCTTGGCCGACAAGACCGCCGCCGTGCTCGTCGTCTCGACCGAGCGCGCCGGAAAGGAACTCGCGCTGCCCGAGCGCGCCAGGCGCCTGCTGCGCGATATCGAGCCGCCGGCCGCTGTCTTCACCGCCGACGGCGAACTGATCGAGGCGCAACCGGCCGCCACGGCACGGCTGGGCGAGCGGCGCGACCTGGTCGCGCTCGACGCCGCCACCGTGGCCGCCGAAGCAAGCCGCACCGGCGCCGCGCAAGGCGGCAGCGCCGCCGGCTCGGTGGCGATGCTCAAGCTCGGCGCCGGCGCGACCGTCGCGCTGCTGACCGCCTTCACCTCAGCCGCCGCGACGCCGCGGGCGCCCGAACCCGTGCCGCTGGCGCCGCCGATCGTGCCGAACCCCGTGACCGCCGAACTGCGGCCGCGGCGGGGCTCGTTCCGGTTCGTGTGGCAGATGGACGCCGACACGCGCTTCACGCTCGGCACCGCCGAGTTCACGCGCCTCATCGGGCCTCAGACCGCGGCCGTGCTCGACCGGCCGTGGCCGGAGATCGCCGCCGCGCTCAAGGTCGATGGCGACGGCCGCATGACACAGGCGCTCGCCGCGCGCGACACCTGGAGCGGCATCGTCATCGACTGGCCGGTGGACGGCACGAGCGAACGGCTGCCGATCGAGATGTCGGCGCTGCCGGTGTACGACCGCGACCGCCGGTTCGCAGGCTTCCGCGGCTTCGGCATCTGCCGCGACATGGACAGGCTCGAGCGCCTGCAGCGCCAGCGGGCGAGCGCGCCGCCCTTGCAGCCGCACAGCGCCGGGCCGCCGCGCGACGAGCCGGCCGGAAAGGTCCTGCCGTTCCCGGCGCCGCCGCCCGCACCGGCGGCCGAGCCGCCGAAGGCTGAAACGCCGCCGGCCGCCGAGCAGCCCTCGCTCAGCCCGAACGAGCACAGCGCCTTCCAGGAACTGGCGCGCGAATTGTCCGAGCGGCTGAAGAAGCCGCCGTCGAAACCCGACGACGTCGTCGAGGAGCCGTTCGTCGCGCCCGCGCCGTCCGAGCGGCCGGCCGTGGCGCGCAATGGCGACGCTTCGCGCGACGCCAATGAGGGCCGGCCTATCCTCGAGCGGCTGCCGGTCGGCATCCTCGTCTATCGGCTCAACACCCTGCTCTACGCCAACCGCGCCTTCCTCGACTGGACCGGCTATCCGACTCTGGAAGCGCTCGCCAACGCCGGCGGCCTCGACAGCCTTTTCATCGAGAGCGGCGCCGGCGGCGCCGGCAACAACGGCGGCAAGACCATCACCATCACCACCGTCAACGGCAACAACAAGCCGGTCGAGGGCCGCCTCTTCAGCGTCGCCTGGCAGGACGAGAACGCCCTGGTGCTGATGATCAATACGCAGACGCCGGCCGAGGACCGGACGCATTCGGCGGCCGCCGGCGCGTCGCTCGAACGGCTGGCGCGCGAGAACGGCGAGCTCAACGCCATCCTCGACACCGCGACCGACGGCGTCGTCGTGCTGGACCGCGCCGGCCGCGTGCTCTCGGCCAACCGCAGCGCCGCGGCCTTGTTTGGCTACGAGGCGGGCGAACTCGCCGAACTGTCACTCGACGACCTGTTCGTGCCGGAAAGCCGGCGCCCGCTCCACGACGCACTCGGCCGCCTCGCCCGCGAGGGCGGCGCGCGGCTGCCCGACGCCGGCCGCGAGGCCATCGGCCGCGTCAAGCGCGGCGGCCTGGTGCCGCTCTTCATCACGGTCGGACGCATCGAGGACGGCGACAAATATTGCGCCGTGCTGCGCGACATCACCGCCTGGAAGCGTAACGAGGAAGAACTGATCAACGCGCGCCAGGACGCCGAGAAAGCCTCGACCGCAAAATCGGAATTCCTCGCCAAGATCAGCCACGAGATCCGCACGCCGCTCAACGCCATCATCGGCTTTTCGGAAGTGATGATGGACGAACGCTTCGGCCCGGTCGGCAACGAGCGCTACCGGCAATACCTGAAGGACATCCACACCTCCGGCGAGCACTTGATTTCGCTGCTGAACGATCTGCTCGATCTCTCGAAAATCGAGGCCGGAAAGCTTGACCTCACCTTCGTCACCATCAACCTCAACGACCTCGTGCAGCAGTCCGTCGCCATCATGCAGCAGGAGGCGAACCGCGAGCGCGTCATCATCCGCACCTCGCTCAACGCCAACCTGCCGCCGATCGTCGCCGACGCGCGCTCGGTGCGCCAGATCGCGCTCAACATCCTGTCCAATTCGATCAAGTTCACCGGCGCCGGCGGCCAGATCATCGTCTCGACCGCGATCAACGACGACCACGAGGTCAGCCTGCGCGTGCGTGATACCGGGCAGGGCATGAGCGAGAAGGAATTGCAGACCGCGCTCGAGCCGTTCCGGCAGCTTTCGACTTCGGCGCGCTGGGGCGCGACCGGCACCGGCCTCGGCCTGCCGATCACCAAGGCGCTGGCGGAGGCCAACCACGCCCGCTTCCGCATCACCAGCGAGGTCGACACTGGCACGCTGGTCGAGGTCGCCTTCCCCGCCACGCGCGTGCTGGCGAAATAGCAAGGCGCGCCTGTGCATGGCCCGGCCTTGAAAGGGTCACAGAAGCCACCCAAGGTTGGCCCTCGCAGGACCGATGCTATAGTCCGCCGGCGCGAGACGCCGAAAACAACCGGAACCCTCCTTTTGACCCCCGCGGCCGGCTTCAAACGCCTGGGATTTGCGCTGCTTGCCGTCGTGGTGGCGGCCGGCGTACTTGTCGCGGCCGGTCATCTCCTGCTGTCCGCCGACACGGTGCGCCAGCAGGCGTTGAACGAGATTCGCAGCGTCACCGGCCTCGACCCGATCCTGCGCGGGCCGGCGGAAGTGTCGCTGTTTCCAAGTGGCAGCGTCACCTTCGAGGATGTCGCGCTCGGCGACGCGAAAAGTCCCGCGCTCACCGCCGAGCGGCTGACCGCGCGGCTGCGCTTCTTCCCGCTGCTGATCGGCCGCGTCGAAATCGCCGACGTCGCGCTCGAGCATCCGCGTATCGCCATCGACTTCGGGCCGAACGGCCAGTCGAATTGGGCGGGGCTGATCGCCGCGCTGGCGAAAAGCAAGAAGCCGGGCGAGCACCGTCCGGCGGCCTTCTCCGAAATGCGCATCGACGGCGGCACGGTGACACTGCATGACCTCGCCTATGGCGCCACCGAGCAGCTCGAGGATGTGAATTTCTCACTCGCCTGGCCGTCGATCTCCAAGACCTTCGGCGCCACCGGCCGCTTCGTCTGGCACGAGCAGCCTGTCGACGCGAGCATGACGCTCGCCGATTTCCCGGCCGCGCTCGCTGGCGGCCGCACCGGGCTGAAGCTGCGCATCAGCGGCAGGCCGGGCAAAGTCGCCTTCGAAGGCGCGGTCAGTGTCGTCCCGACGGTGAAGATCGAGGGCACGCTCGCCGCCGACTCGCCATCGCTGCGCGACGCGTTCGCCTGGGCCGGACAGAAGCCGCTGCCGGGCGGCGGCTTCGGCCGCTTCGCCATCAAGGCGCAGACCAACGTCGTCGGCGGCACGATCGGGCTGTCCGGTGTCAACGTCGAGCTCGATGGCAACACCGCCGAGGGCGTGCTCACATTCGTCGTCGACGGCCGCAAGACGCTGCAGGGCACGCTCGCCGCCGACAAGCTCGACCTCACGCCCTACGTCTCGACGATGCGGCTCCTGGCCGCCAACCAGCACGGCTGGAGTTCGAGCCGGATCGGGCTCGACGGCCTGACGGGCAGCGACTTCGATCTGCGGCTCTCGGCCGGCAAGGTGATCGTCTCGAACGCCGAATTCGGCCGCACCGCCATCGGCGCCAATCTGCGCGGAGGCGAGCTCGCCATCACCGTCGGCGAAGCGCAAGCCTATGGCGGCGTGGTCAAGGGCTCGCTCTCGCTCGCCGACCGCAACGACAGCGTCGACGTGAAGTCGCAATTGAATTTCGAGGACGTCGATCTCGAAACGTGCCTGAACCAGCTGTTCGGGCTGCGCCGGCTGGAGGGCAAGGGCAACATCGCGGTGTCGCTCGAGGGCAAGGGCGACAGCGTGCTCGGCGTCACACATACGCTCAACGGCACCGCCTCGCTCACCGGCCACAACGGCGCCATCGCCGGGCTTGACGTCGCGCAGCTCCTGCGCCGGCTCGAACGCAGGCCGCTCTCGGGCGGCGGCGAATTCCGCACCGGGCGCACGCCGTTCGACAAGCTCAGCCTCGATCTCAAGATCGTCAACGGCCAGGCCGCCGTGCAGGACATGACCATCACCGGTGCCGCCGTACACATGGCGTTGACCGGCGCGGCCTCGATCCCCGAGCGCGATCTCGATCTCAAAGGCACCGCCGCGCTGGTGACGGCCTCGCGGCCGGGCGGCACGCCGTTCTCGCTGCCCTTCATCGTGCAAGGCTCGTGGGACGACCCGATCATGCTGCCCGATCCGGAGGCGCTGCTGCGCCGCTCCGGCGCCGCCGCGCCGCTGCTCGACGCCATCCGCGATCAGCGGGCGCGCGACCGTGTCCGCTCCGCCATCGAGCGGCTGACCGGCGCGCCGCGCGCCGACGCGGTCCCGGCGGCCGAACAGGCGCCGCAGCCCGTCGCCGCCGACAAGCCTCAGTAAGTCTTCAGACCTGCACGCCCAGGCCTTCGCGCGCGCGGCGGACTGCGCCGCGCTTGGCGATGAGCGAAGACGCGATCGTCGCCAGCGCCACCACCGCGACGATGATGGTGCAGATGGCGTTGATCTCCGGCTTCACGCCGAGGCGCACCTGCGAATAGATGCGGATCGGCAAAGTCGTCGCGCCGGGGCCGGTGGTGAAGCTGGCGATGACGAGATCGTCGAGCGACAGCGAGAAGGCGAGCATCCAGCCGGCCGCCACCGCCGGCAGGATCAGCGGCAGCGTGACGGTCAAAAACGTCCTGAGCGGCGGGCAGCCCAAATCCATCGCCGCTTCCTCGAGGCTGCGGTCGAAACCGATCAGCCGCGACTGCACGATGACGGTGACGAAGCACATGGTCAAAGTCGTGTGCGCGGCCGTGACGGTCCAGAAGCCGCGGTCGACATTGGCCGCGACGAACAGCAACAGCAGCGACAGGCCGGTGATGACTTCCGGCATGACCAGCGGCGCATAGACCATGCCGGAGAACAGGAGGCGACCGCGGAAGCGGCCCGCGCGGGTGAGTGCCACGGCGGCGAGCGTGCCGAGCACCGTCGCGGCCGTCGCCGACAGCGCGCCGATGCGCAGGCTCATCCAGGCTGCATCGAGGATCGCCTGGTCGCGCAGCAATTCGCGATACCACTCGAGTGACCAGCCGCCCCAGACGGTGACGAGGCGCGAGGCGTTGAACGAGTAGATGACCAATATGGCGATCGGCAGGTAAAGGAAGGCGAGGCCGAGCGCCACCGATACGACGTTGAAGGCGGAGGTGCGCTGCATCACGGCGCCTCGCCGATGGCGCACTTCTGCAGGCGCTCGTAGACGAGGATCGGGATCAGCAGCAGGGCGAGCAGCGCCACCGCGATCGCCGAGGCGGCAGGCCAGTCGCGGTTGGAGAAGAACTCGGTCCACAGCGTCTGCCCGATCATCAGCGAGCGCGAGCCGCCGAGCAGATCGGGAATGACGAATTCGCCGGTGATCGGGATGAAGCAGAGCAGCGCCCCGGCGGCGAGACCGGGCCATGACAACGGAAACGTCACGCGCCAGAACGACTTCCAGCGCGGACAGCCGAGATCGGCGGCGGCCTCGATCAGGCTCGGATCGATCTTTTCGAGCGACGCGTAGAGCGGCAGCACCATGAACGGCAGATACGAATAGACGACGCCGATATAGATCGCGGTGTCGGAGGCGAGCCACGCAACAGGCGCATCGATCAGGTGCAGCCGCATCAGCACGTCGTTGAGCAGCCCGTCGCGCTGCAGGATGTTGATCCAGGCGTAAACGCGGATCAGGAACGACGTCCAGAACGGCAGCACCACCAGCATCACCAGAAGCGGCTGCAGGCCGCGTGGGCACCGCGCAATGCCGTAGGCGAGCGGATAGCCGATCAGCATGAGCAGCGCCGTCGAGACGCCCGCGACCTCGAGGCTTTTCAGATACGAATTGAGATAGAGCTCGTCGGAGCCGAGCAGCCGATACGAGTCGAGCGAGAGTTGCGCGGCGAATTGCTTGACGCCGTCCCATCCCGCCAACACGTCGAGTACCGGCGTGTATGGCGGCAGCGCCATCGCCGTCTCCGACAGGCTGATCTTCACCACGATGACGAAGGGCACGAGGAAAAAGGCCGCGAGCCAGAGATAGGGGATGAGGACCGTCAGGCGGCCGCCGCCGACGCGTTTGACTTTGGCGCTCATTGCGTCAGCACCATGCCGGCATCGGCCGGCCACGACAGCCACACCACTTCTCCGGCCGAAAAGCCGCGCCGGCCGCGCCCGGTATTGGCGACGGCGGCCTGCATCAGCGAGCGGTCGCCGAGCCGAACCTTGTAGACCGACATGTCGCCGCGATAGCCCGCCTCGTGCACCGTGCCGGCGACGGCATTGACGTCACCCGCGGGCCGTTCGGCGGAGATGACGATTTTCTCCGGCCGCAGCGCCAGCCACACCGTCTCACCCAGCGCCGCTCGCTCGCCGGCAACGCGCAACTGGCCGATCATCGTCTGCATCACGCCCGGCGCCGAGAAGCGCCCCTCGATCAAGGTCACGTCGCCGATGAAGTCGGCGACCCAGCGCGAGGCCGGCCGCTCGTAGACCTCGGCCGGGCTCGCCACCTGCGCGAGCCGGCCGCGATCCATCACCGCGATACGGCCGGCGACCGTCATCGCTTCGTTCTGATCGTGTGTGACGATGACGAACGAGGTGCCGAGCTTGCGCTGCAATTCCATCAGCTCGAACTGCGTCTCGGCGCGCAGCTTCTTGTCGAGCGCGGCGAGCGGCTCGTCGAGCAGCAGCACGCTCGGTTTTTTGATGAGCGCGCGGGCGAGCGCGACGCGCTGCTTCTGGCCGCCGGAGAGCTGATCGATACGGCGGCGGCCGTAGCCCTCGAGCTTCACCAGAGCCAGCATCGCCGCGACGCGCGCGGCGATCTCGCGGCGGCTCACTTTCTCCTGGCGCAGGCCGAAGCCGACATTCTTCTCGACGTTGAGATGAGGAAATAGGGCATAGTTCTGAAACATCATGTTCACCGGCCGCAGGTGCGGCGGCATCCCGCTGATGTCCTCGCCGTCGAGCAGGATGCGGCCTTCGCTCGGCGTCTCGAAGCCGGCGAGCATGCGGAGCAGTGTGGTCTTGCCGCAACCGGACGGGCCGAGCAGCGCGAAGAATTCGCCCCAGGCGATGTCGAGCGACAGGCGGTCGACGGCGGTCACCGCGCCGAAGCGCTTCGTCACCGCCTCGAAGCGCACCAGCGGCGCCGTGCCCTCCCCCATCGTTCCCCTCGCCCGGCTCCGTTCGAGCCGTGACGCTAGCGGCCAATGGCCGCCGTCTCAACGGGAGAAAAGGGCGCGGTGGACAGGTCCGGCGCTTACGTCAGCGTGCGGCGCACGGCGTCGCGCCAGCCGGCGTAGCGGCGCGCGCGCTCGGGCTCGGCCATGCGCGGGGCAAAGCGCCGCTCGCACTGCCATTGCGCGGCGAAACCGTCGAGGTCCGGGCACAGGCCGGCGGCGCGGCCGGCCAGATAGGCGGCGCCGACCGCCGTCGTCTCCATGACCTTCGGCCGCTCGACCGGCAGCGCCAGCATGTCGGCGAGGAACTGCATCGTCGGCTCGCTGCGGGTCATGCCGCCGTCGACGCGAAGCACCGTCGGGCCGCCAAAGGCCGCGGGGCAGTCGGCGCGCATGGCCTCGATGAGGTCGCGGGTCTGGAAGCCGACCGATTCAAGCGTCGCGCGCGCAATCTCCGCGGCGCCGGAGTTCCGCGTCAGCCCGAAGATCGCCCCGCGCGCCTGCGCGTCCCAGTAGGGCGCGCCGAGGCCGACGAAGGCCGGCACCAGGTAGACCTGCTCGGCCGGATCGGCGCGCGCGGCAAGCGGCCCGGCGTCGGCGGCGGCGGCAATGATCTTGAGCGCGTCGCGCAGCCACTGCACCGCCGCGCCGGCGACGAACAGCGCGCCCTCGAGCGCATAGGTGCGCTTGCCGCCGAGTTGATAGGCGATGGTGGTGAGCAGCCGGTTCCTCGAGGCGACACGCTCGGCCCCGGTGTTGAGCACGGCGAAGCAGCCGGTACCGTAGGTCGACTTGATCATGCCCGGCTTGAAGCAGCCGTGGCCGACAGTCGCGGCCTGCTGGTCGCCGGCAATTCCGCGGATGGCGATCGAGCCGCCGAACAGCGAGGTCATCCCGAAGTCGGCGTCGCAGTCGCGCACCTCGGGCAGCATCGTCCTCGGAACGCCGAACAGGCGGCAGAGATCGGCGTCCCATTCGCCCTTGCCGATATCGAACAGCAAGGTGCGCGCGGCGTTGGTCGCGTCGGTCGCGTGCACGCGGCCTTCGGTGAGCCGCCAGAGCAGAAAGGTGTCGATGGTGCCGAAGGCGAGCCGGCCCGCTTCGGCCGCCTGGCGCGCGCCAGCGACGTTGTCGAGCAGCCAGGCGATCTTGCTGGCGGAGAAATACGGGTCGAGGAGCAATCCCGTCTTTGCCGTCACGCCGGGTTCGCGGCCCTCGGCGCGCAGCCGATCGCACAAAGCCGCCGTGCGACGGTCCTGCCAGACGATGGCGTTGTGGATCGGCTTGCCCGTTGCGCGATCCCAGATGACCGTCGTTTCGCGTTGGTTGGTGATGCCGATGGCGCCGATGTCGGAAGGCGCGAGCTTCGCCTTGGCGAGGCACTCGCGCATGGTTGCGAGGACCGCGCTCCAGATCTCCTCCGGATCGTGCTCGACTTCGCCGGGCGCCGGATAAATTTGCCGCAATTCAACCTGTGAAACCGCCAGCGGGTTGAGCGCCGCGTCGAACGCGATGGCGCGGGTCGAGGTCGTGCCCTGGTCGATGGCGATCAGCGCGGACGGCAAGGTGTGTCTCCGGGACGGCGCGGCTAATGGACAGCGTCCATAGCCGACTGTAACGTCACCACAACGAAAATCGATAGGCCGCGAAGCCTGTCGGCGACAACACCACTCGGGGGACGCCAATGCTTCGTCGACTGATTCCGGCGCTTGCCGCCGCTTGTGCCTTGACCGCCGCGGTTACGCTGGCCGCGGCGGAAGACTTCCCGGCGCGGTCGATCTCCATCATCGTCGCGCAGCCGCCCGGCGGCGGCACCGACATCATCTCGCGCATCTTCGCGCAGCAGCTTTCCGAGCAGCTTGGCAAGACGGTGCTGGTCGAGAACAAGCCGGGCGCCGGCACGATCGTCGGCACCGAAGCCGCCGCCAAGGCGCCGCCGGACGGCTACACTTTGCTCGCCGGCCTCACCGCCAACCTGGCGGTCAATCCGAGCCTGTTCCGCAAGCTGCCCTACGATTCGATCCGCGACTTCACGCCGGTCGGCATGATGGCGGAATTTCCGTTCGTGCTGGTGGTGAGCAAGGACTTCCCGGCCAAATCGGTGAAGGAGCTCATCGCCATGGCCAAGGCGAAGCCGGGCGAGATCAATTTCGCCTCGGCGGGCAACGGCACCGGACAGCATCTGTCCGCCGAACTGTTCAAGCTGATGGCGGGCGTGGACATGACGCACGTACCCTATCGCGGCGCGTCGCCGGCCTATTCGGACGTGATTTCCGGCCGCACGCCGGTCTTCTTCGACAATCTCGCCAGCGCGCTCGGCCAGATCAGGGGCGGCTCGGTGCGTGCGCTCGCCGTCACCGGCACGAAGCGTTCGCCGCTTCTGCCGGACGTGCCGACCATCGCCGAAGCGGGCGTGCCTGGCTATCAGAACTACGTCTGGTTCGGCCTATGGGCGCCGAAGAAGACGCCGCAGGCGGTCGTCGACAAGCTCTACGCCGAGATCAGGAAGGCAGCGGCCACGCCTTCGGTTCAGGAGCGCATCATCAGGGATGCCGGCGTGCCGATGGACACGGCGCTCAAGGACATCGAGCCGATGGAGAAGGCGGAGATCGCCAAATGGGCCGACGTCATCAAGCGCGCCGGCATCCAGGTGCAGTAGCCGGACGTCAGTTGAGCATCACCAGATTGGCGATCGCCTTGTCGTTGTCGGCATAGATCGCGGTCGCGAGCTTGCGCGGCGCCGGGCCGTAATAGGGCCCGCTGCTGACCATGCGGCGCGGATTCATCAGCACCGCGGTCAACCGCTCGCGCAGCGCGTTGGTCGACACCGGCTTGAGTAGGAACTCGTTGGCGCCGACGCACACCGCCTCGATGACGCGCGCGCGCTCGCCGTGGCCGGTGAGCATGATGATCGGCACGTCGGGCAGCGGGAAGGTCTCGGGCGAGCGCACCATGCGCACGAAGGTCGCGCCGTTGAGCCCCGGCATTTCCCAATCGAGAATAACGACGTCCGGCGCCTGATGCCGGATCATCTGCAAGCCGGTCGGCCCGTCATGAGCCTCGGCGATATGGCGCACGCCCATGCCCAAGAGCATGGTGCGCACCACCTTGCGCATATACTGCTCGTCATCCACCAGCAGAATTCGCGCGCTGGCAAAGCGAGCGGCGACATCGGTCTGCATCGTGTGCCCCACGAGGTTTCTTTGGCTAGCAAGTTGATCACAGAATCCTGCATTCCTAATAAAATACGGTTATGAATCTTGGGGGATCGCGTTAACCCGCGATCAACCATGAGGCCGCTGGACGCCGCTCAGCGGGCCCCGAGCGAGACGATGAACTGGTTGATGGCGATGCGCTCGTCGGCGCTGGCCTTCAACCCGAGCCGGGTGCGGCGCCAGAGCACGTCGTCGGCGGTTTCGGCCCATTCCTGCTCGACCAGATAGCGCAGTTCCGCGCCGGTCAGGTCCGCGGTCAGGCGCGGGCCGAGGTCGTCCAGGGTGTGCGCTTCGCCGAGGATCATGGCGATGCGCGTGCCGTAGGCGCGCACCATGCGCCGTGCCTGCGGCTCCGACAGAAACGGCCAGCGGGCGATCGCCGCCGCCACCTGGTCGTAGAAGTCCTCCGGCGCAAAGTCGCCGCCCGGCAGGTGCGAGGCCGCGGTCCACGGCCCGCGCGTCGTGAAGAACGGGCCGATCTTCGCCACCGCGGCTTCCGCCAGCCGCCGGTAGGTCGTGATCTTGCCGCCGTAGACGGTGAGCAGCGGCGCCTGCCGGAACGGCTTCTCCAGCACGAGCTCGTAATCGCGGGTCACGTCTTCGGGCCGGTCGCTGCCGTCGTCGGCCAGCGCGCGCACGCCGCAAAAAGACCATGCGAGCTCGTCCGGCGTGACCTTGTCGCGAAAATACTGGTTGAACACCTCGCAGAGATAGAGGATCTCGCGCGCGTCCGGCGCCGGCGTGTTGACGTCGCCGACGAACTTCTCGTCGGTGGTGCCGATCATGGTGAAGTCGTCGGCGAAGGGCAGTGCGAACACGACGCGGCCATCGTCGGCCTGCAATATGTAGCCCGTGTCGTGCTCGAAGCGGCGGCGCACGACGATGTGGCTGCCCTTCACGAGTCGCACCGGCTTTGCCAGCGGCGTGCGCAGGATGGTGTCGGCGACCTCGCGGATCCAGGGGCCGGCAGCATTGACGAGGACGCGCGCGGTCGCAACCTGGCGGCGGCCCCGATTATTGAGCACCAGTTCCCAGTCCTCGGCGCGGCGCTCGGTGCGCGTGACCTTGGTGTGCGTGCGGATGTCGGCGCCGCACTCACGCGCACTGAGCGCGGTGAGGAGCACCAGGCGTGCGTCGTCGACCCGGCAGTCGGAATACTCGAATCCGTAGCGAAAACTGCGCTGTAACGGCTGCCCCACCGGATGGTGCGTCAGGTCGACGCTCCGCGTCGGTGGCAGGAGCTTGCGCGCGCCAAGCCGGTCGTAGAGCCACAGGCCGAAGCGGAGCTTCAGCGGCGCGCGCAGCCCCGACTTCGGCGGCAGCATGAAGCGCATCGGCCGGATCACATGCGGCGCCATGCGCAGGAGCACTTCGCGCTCGGTCAGCGCCTCACGCACGAGGCGGAAGGCGCCGTGCTCGAGATAGCGCAGGCCGCCGTGGATGAGCTTGGTCGAGGCCGACGACGTGCCGGAGCCGAGATCGTTCATCTCGGCCAGCAGCACCTTCAGGCCACGGCCGGCGGCGTCACGGGCGATGCCGGCGCCGTTGATGCCGCCGCCGATGATGGCGATGTCGAAGTCGGCCATGAGGGTGAGGCCCGGTCCTTTCAGGCCGCGGGCGAGGGCGGCGGGTGGCGGAATGTTAATCGGCGCCTGTTAACGTCGATTAAAGCGGCGATTCCCAACCCGCAATTGCGGAATCGCCACAGCTTGGCCATATCGGGACGGTCATTGGCCGCGTCCCGCCCTGCCCAGGTCCATCGGAATGCCCTCCCCGCGCCTCCTCGTCATCGAAGGCAACTCCCCTGCCACCATGGCCGAGCACGTCGCGGCCGGCGGCACAGTCGCCAGCCGGAACTATGCCGCCCTGCTTCAGGACCTGATGCCGGGCACCGCCGTCGACGCCTGCTATCCCGGCGACATGGCCGCCGCCCTGCCCGCCGGCGCGGCGCTGGAAGGCTATGACGGCATCGCCATCACCGGCTCCAGTCTGCACGTCTACAATGGCGGGCGGGAGGTCATGCGCCAGATCGAGCTGGTGCGCGCGGCGCTCGCAACGGGCACGCCGATCTTCGGCTCATGCTGGGGGCTTCAGATCATCACCGCGGCCGCCGGCGGCACCGTGCGCCGCAATCCGCAGGGCCGCGAGATCGGCTTCGGCCGCGGCATCCGCCTCACCGACCACGGCCGCAAGCACCCGATGTATGCCGGCAAGGCGGACGTGTTTAACGCGCCGACCGTGCACCTCGACGAGGTCGAGACGGTGGCGCCGGGCACGACCGTGCTCGCGGCCAACGCCGTGTCGCAGGTGCAGGCGGTGGAAATCCGCGTCAACGGCGCGACCGCCTGGGCGGTGCAGTACCATCCGGAATATCCGCTACGCGAGCTCGCCGCCATCGTGCGCCGCATCGGCACGCGGCTGATCGCGGAAGGCTTCTTCGCCAGCGAGACCGACATGAAAAGTTACGCCGAGGACCTCGACCTGCTCGACCGCGATCCCGGCTGCAAGCGGCTGTCGTGGCGGCATGGCGTGTCGTCGAACGTGCTGGACAAGAAGCTGCGCACCGGCGAGCTTACCAACTGGCTGGAATTCCAGGTGCTGCCGATGCGCGCCAAGCGCGGACGGGGATGACGGGGTAACCGCATGAACTTCGCCAATCGCACCGTCGTGGTCACCGGCGGCGCCGGCGCGCTCGGCGCCGCGGTCGTCGCGAACCTGATCGGACAGGGCGCGCGCTGCGTCGTGCCCTACGTGCACGAGGCCGAGATGCAGCGCTTCGCGCACCGCGCCGAAAAGAGCGTCGCGCTGGTCGCCGTGCGCGATCTCGCCGCGGAGGCAGACGTCGCGAAGGTCTACGCGCAGGCCGGGTCGCCGCTGTGGGCGTCGATCCATATCGCCGGTGGCTTCGCGATGGGCAAGGTTGCGGACACGGACAGGGCCGCGCTGATGGCGCAGATCGAGCAGAACCTCGTCTCGTGCTTTTTATGCTGCCGCGCCGCGGTGAATGCGTTCGGCACAAACGGCGGCCGCATCGTCAATGTCGCCGCGCGTCCCGCGCTCGAGCCGCGGCTCGGCGCCGGCATGAGCGCCTACACCATCGCCAAGTCCGGCGTCGCGGCGCTGACCATGGCGCTGGCCGAAGAGGCGGCGAAGGACGGCATTCTGGTCAACGCCGTGGCGCCGTCGATCATGGACACACCGGCCAACCGTGCGGCGATGCCGAAAGCCGATTTCGCCGCCTGGCCGAAGGTCGAGGAGGTCGCCGCGACCATCGTGTTCCTCGCCTCACCCGAAAACCGCGTCACCCGCGGCGCCATCGTGCCGGTGTTCGGGAAGTCGTGAACTTTTCCGGCTACCCCGCGACCGGCACCAATTCGACCGTGCGCAGGTGGCGCTGCACGGCGGACGAGGCAACCACGGTGCGGCTCTCGGCGAAGGCCTCATGGTTCTTCTCGATGTCGTCGAGATCGTAGAGGTAGTTCACCATCAGGCCCTGCGCCTGCTTGATCGCGCGCTCGGACATGTCACCGGGCCAGTTGAGCCGCTCGAGCCGCGCGCCGTTGCCGAGATGGAAGCGCGCGACCGCGTCGAGCGGCGCGCCGCGTTTGTTCTTGGCGCGCAGGAAATACCAGGCGGCGGCGCGCAGCAGCGGCTCGCGCACCGCGTCCGCCGTCGCCGCGTCACGCCACCAGTCCGGCGCATCGAGCGCGGCGAATGTCTCCTTGTCGGCCGCCGAAAGCGCGATCGAGTTCACGTCGGCGCGCTCGGCCGCAAGCCACGACGCGAAATGCGTCACCGGCGACAGCGTCACGAAGGTGTTGAGCTTCGGCATGTCGCGGCCGATTTCCTCGACCACCTGCTTGATCAGGAAGCTGCCGAACGACACGCCGGCGAGCCCGCGCTGGCAATTGGAGATCGAGTAGAACACCGCGGTGCGCGCGCGGTCGAGCTCGGTCGGCTCGCGGTCGGGCGCCAGGATCGGCGCTATGGCGCCGGGAATGTCGCGGGTGAAAGCGACCTCGACGAAGATCAGCGGATCGTCGTTGAGCGCCGGATGGAAGAAGGCGTAGCAGCGCCGGTCCGGCGGGTCGATGCGGCGGCGCAGGTCGTCCCAGTCGTGGATCGCGTGCACCGCCTCGTAGCGGATGATCTTCTCGAGCACGATAGCCGGCGTCGACCAGTCGATGCGGCGCAGCACCAGGAAGCCGCGGTTGAACCAGGACGAGAACAGATGCACGAAATCGTCGTCGACCGCGGCGAGGTCGTCGCGGTGGTCGAGCGCGCTCATCAGCTGCTCGCGCATGCGCACCAGCGCGGCGGTGCCGCCGGGCGCGAGGTTGAGCCTGCGGAACAGCTCCTGCCGGCGCGGCTCGGACGCGGTATGCACTTCCCGCGCGGTGGCGTCGTCCGGCGCCTCCTTCCAGGCGGCGATCGCCTTGTTGAGCTGCTCGCCGTCAGTGCCGAAACGCTGCGCCAGCGCCTCGAAAAAGGCGACGCGCGGGCCGGTACGCAATTCGGCGTAACGGGTGAGGATTTCGCGGGCCAGCGCGACGCCCGAGGCTTCGCCGCGCCCGGACAACAGGTCCTCGCACAGCTCGATCAGGCTCTCGGAGCGGAGCGGATCCTGGCCGCGGCGCTCGCGGTTGAGCAGCGCGCGCCCGCGGTCGGAGATGGTCTGCAGCAACTCTCCGAAGAAGGACGTGTTCATCAGGCGCTCCGCGGCCGCGATGCGGGCCGCGGCGGTATCACTTGCCCGGCCCCATCAGGTAGTTTGGAAGCCATGTGGCGATTTCCGGAAAGAAGCACAAGATCACGATCGCCAGCATCATACAGAGGACGTAGGGCATTGTCCCCCACATCACCTTCACCAGCGGCACGTCCGGCGCGATCGCGTTGACGATGTAGATGTTCAGGCCGACCGGCGGGTGGATCAGGCCGATCTCCATGTTGATGGTCAGGATCACGCCGAACCAGACCGGATCGAAGCCGGCGGCGGTGATGATCGGCAGCAGGATCGGCGAGGTCATCAGGATGATGGCCGCCGGCGGAATGAAGAAGCCGCACACCAGGAGGAAGATGTTGATGAGGAACATCAACACCCACCTGTTGGCGTGCATGTCGGCGATGCCCTGCGCCAGCGTCTGCGTCAGGTAGAGCGACGTCAGCATGTAGCCGAACAGCACGGCGGCCGCGATGATGGTCAGGATCATCACCGACTCGCGCATCGTGTCGCGCAGGATTTGCCAAATCTGTTTCGGCGTCCAAAGTCGGTAGATGAGAATCGCAAGAATCAGACAGAGCGCGGCGCCGACGCCGGCCGCCTCGGATGGCGTCGCAATGCCGCCGTAGAGCGCGTACATCACGCCGAAGATGATTACCAGGAACGGCGCGATCTTCGGGATCGACGTAAACTTCTCCTTCCACGAATAGCGGAAGTCGATCGCGTGCGAGCGGAAGCCGCGCTTCCAGATGATGAAGATCGTCCACAACATGAACAGGCCGGTGAGCATCAAGCCCGGCAACACACCGGCGATGAATAGGCGGCCGATCGAGGTCTCGGTGGCAATGCCGTAGAGGATGAAGGTGACCGACGGCGGGATCAGGATGCCGAGCGTGCCGCCGGCGCAGATCGAGCCGGTGGCGACGTCGTCGGGATAGCCGCGGCGGCGCATCTCCGGGATGCCCATCTTGCCGATGGCGGCGCAGCAGGCCGGCGATGAGCCGGTCAGCGCCGCGAAGATGGCGCAGGCGCCGAGGTTGGCGATGACGAGGCCGCCGGGCAGCCGGTAGAGCCAGCGGTCGAGCGCCTCGTAAAGGTCCTTGCCCGCGGGCGAGGATCCGATCGCCGCGCCCATCATCACGAACATCGGGATGGCGACCAGCGTGAAGTCATCGAGGCCCGACCAGAAGGTCTCGGCGACGACGTGAAAGCTGTCGATGCCCTGGAAGATGAGCAGGAAGACGATCGACACCGCGCCGAGGCCGAAAGCCACGGGAATGCCGGACACCAGCATGATGAGCGTGGCGACGAGGACGAGCCCGCCTTCGGTGGTCGGGCTCATGGGGCGTCTCCGAGCGCGGCTTTTGCCTGTTCAAGCGCGATCTGCTCGGCGTCGGCGGCCGGCGCCAGGCCGAACGGATGGGCGCGGCCGGTCACCAAAGCGAGAAGCTCGGCGATGTATTGCAGCACCAGCAGGCCGAGGCCGATCGGCATCGACAGGTAGGGAATCCAGAGGCGCGCGCGCCAGACGGTGTTGGATTTCCAGCCTTCGGAATAGGCCTGATACCAATATTGTGTGCACACGACCCAAAGCACCACACAGAAGGCAAGCGCCAACAGCCCGGTCGCCAGCGCCAGCCAGTAACGCACGCGCGGGCCCGAGTGCAGCGGCAGGATCTCGACGTTGACGTGACCGCGCGTCATCAGCACGTAGGCGCTGCCGACGAAGGTGGCGCCCACGATGGCGTAAGTAACGACGTCGATCTGCCAGATGGTGGTAAGATTGAGCACGTAGCGCTCGACCACCATGTCGCAGATCACGAGCACGGCGATCCCGATCAGGAATGCGGCGGCGATACCCGACACGCGCGACAGGAACGCCATCGTCCGAATGTAAGTGTCCATAAGCCCCTCGAAGCCCAGCCGGCGCGGCCGGTCCCCTTGTCCGCGCTGGCTTCCCCGGCCTCGCGAGACGTCCGGATAAGCAAGCCGGCGGGTGTTACGCCCGCCGGCCTACGGCGTCCGCTAGCCTTACTTAACGGAGAGCGCCTCGTCGATCAGCTTCTGACCGTTCGCCACATCCTTGTCGAAGCGCTGGTAGGAGGTCTTCTTAGCGAGCGCAATCCACGCGTTATAGTCGGCGTCGGAGAGTGTCACCACCTTTACCTTGTGCTCCTCGAAGAGCTTGATCGTCTTCTGGTTCTCGGCGTCGGCCTTCTTCTCATACATGGCCTGCGCATCCTTGCCGGCCTTGATGATCGCGTCCTGCTGCTGCTTGTTGAGGCGCGCAAACGTCTTCTTCGACATCAGCACCGGCTCGTACATGAACCACAGCGCATTGTTGCCCGGCGCGGTCAGGCAATCGGTGACCTCGTAGAGCCGGGTCGACCCGAACGTGCCGAGGCTCGTGTCCGTCCCACCGACAACGCCGGTCTGGAAAGCATTGTAGATTTCGTTGGACGGCGGCGAGACGATCGAGGCGCCGGCCGCTTCCCACATCCCCGCGAAGGTCGGACCGGCGGCGCGGAATTTCATGCCTTTCAGGTCGTCAGGGTGAACAATGCACTTGCCCTTCGCCGCCATGCCGCCGGCGAACCAGGCGTCGGACAGGACCATGACGCCGTGCTTCTCGATCTCGGCGCGAATGTCCTTCATGAACTGCGAGTCGTTGATGCGCTTGGCGCGATCCTGGCTGCGGATGAGGCCGGGCATCAGGGTCGCCGAGAAAGTCGGCACCTTGCCGCTGGCGTAGTCGAGCGGGAACAGCGTGATGTCGAGCTGGCCGTTGACCATGGCGTTCCACTGGTCGTTCGGCTTGAATAGCGAGGCGCCCGGATAGACCTGCACGGTGAGGCCGACATTGGCGGCGGCCGCTTCCTTGGCGATCATCTGCACCATGTCGTCGCGGATGTCGCCCTTGCCGCCGGGAAACTGGTGCGAGGCGCGCAATGTTGTCTGCGCGTGCGCCGTGGCCGACAGCAGGACCGCCGCGGCAGCGGTGGCGAGCAATGTCTTGATTTTCATGTTTCCTCCTCCTTGGTTCTCTTTTTTGAGAGCGACCGCCCGCCGTATGGTCACGCCGGCATGGCGATCGCAAAAAAACGGCTCTAGCCGCCCCGTTCCACCTTAGCGGGCGGAGTGCCGGGGCACCATAGCCGCTCGGGAATTTCGGCGGCAAGCCCATGGTCCGGATGGCATTTCCGCCTCTGGTAAGGCCGCAATGTTGGTCCTATAAGGCGGCGCGAACACCTCCCTTCCGCATTGATTTCAAGGAGCGATTTCACCATGCCGAAGCCGTTGGCGGGTCTGCGTGTCCTCGAACTGGCCCGCATCCTGGCGGGTCCCTGGGCCGGGCAGATGATCGCCGATCTCGGTGCCGACGTAATCAAGGTCGAGCGCAAGGGCGCCGGCGACGACACGCGCGGCTGGGGCCCGCCCTTCGTCGAGGGCGCCGACGGCAAGCCGATCGGCTCGGCCTATTTCCATTCGGCCAACCGCGGCAAGCGCTCGATCGAGCTCGACTTCGAGAGCGAGGAGGGCCGCCGCCTCGTGCGCAAGCTCGCCGCCCGCTCCGACGTGCTGATCGAGAACTTTAAGGTCGGCGGGCTCGCCAAGTTCGGCCTCGACTACAAGAGCCTGAAGGACGAGTGCCCGCGGCTGATCTACTGCTCGGTGACCGGCTTCGGCCAGGACGGCCCCTACGCCAAGCGCGCAGGCTACGACCTGATGGCGCAGGGCATGGGCGGCGTCATGGATCTGACCGGTATGCCGGACGGCGAGCCGACGCGCATCGGCATTCCGATGTCGGACATCTTCACCGGCTGCTATTCGGTGATCGGCATCCTCGCCGCGTTGCAGGAGCGCCAGCGCACCGGCAAGGGCGCCTATGTCGACACGGCCTTGGTCGATTCCACCGTCGGCGTGCTGTCGAACCAGGCGCTCAATTATCTCGTCTCCGGCAAGATCCCGAAGCGCATCGGCAACGCGCACGCCAATATCGTGCCCTATCAGGTGTTCCCGACCTCCGACGGCTACGCCATCGTCGCCACCGGCAACGACAGCCAGTACGTCAAGTTCTGCAACGTGCTCGGCGCGCCGGAGCTGGCGCAAAATCCGGAGTACGGCAACAATGTCGGCCGGCTGAAGCACCGCGAGGAGCTGATCGGCAAGCTTTCCGCGCTGACCTCCAAGATGAAGCGCGACGACTTGCTGGCGAGGCTCGAGGCGCAGGGCGTGCCGGCGGGTCCCATCAACGACGTCGAGCAGGTGTTTGCCGATCCGCAGGTGATCGCCCGCGGCATGAAGCTCGATCTGCCGAGCAAGGCGGCGAAGAAGGGCTCGATCCCCGGCGTGCGCACGCCGATCGTCATCGACGGCTGGCGCGCGGCGAGCGAGAACCCGGCGCCGCTGCTCGGCCAGCACACCGACGAGATCCTGAAGGAGATCGGCGAGGCGTGAGGCCGGCGCCGCTCATTCCCGCGATAGCGGGAATGAACGGTTGCCCCTTACTTAGCCTCGAACTTGAGCGCGACGCCGTTGATGCAGTAGCGCAGGCCGGTCGGCGGCGGGCCGTCCTCGAACACGTGGCCGAGGTGGCTGCCGCAGCGGCTGCAATGCACCTCGTCGCGCACCATGCCGTGACTGTCGTCGACGTCGCTCTCGACCGCGCCGGGGAGCGGATCGTTGAAGCTCGGCCAGCCGGTGCCGCTCTCAAATTTCAGCTTCGATTCGAACAGCGGCTGGTCGCACGCCGCGCAACGGAAGGTGCCGGCCCGCTTTTCATGCAAGAGCGCGCACGAGCCCGGCATCTCGGTGCCATGCTGGCGCATGATGTAGAACTGCTCGGGGGTAAGAATCGTGCGCCACTCGGCGTCGCTGTGGGTGACGGCGTATTGCTTAGGCATGGTCGAGGCTCCCGCGTTCTCTCCGCCCCTATTTAATGGCCGGCCGCCGTCCCGGCGAGCCCGCACCCTTCACAAAGCAAATGCCCGGCGCGAGGCCGGGCATCACCATTTCGTGTGACGGCGGGCTATTCCGCCGCCGCGGGCACGACCACGTCGCCCGGCTTCTTCGGCCGCAGGCGGACATAGACCTGCAATCCGATCAGGATCACGCACAGCGCGATGAACACCGCCGAGATCGGCCGCTCGACGAACACCATGATGTCGCCGCGCGAGATCAACATGGCGCGCCGGAAGTTCTCCTCGAACCGCGGCCCGAGCACGAACCCCAAGAGGATCGGCGCGGGATGGAAGCCTAGACGCAGCAGGATGTAGCCGACGAAGCCGATGAGCGCCATTTCGCCGACCTGGAACATGTCGTTGTTGGCGGCATAGACGCCGATGCAGGCGAAGAACATCGCGCTCGGATAGAGGTACTTGTACGGGATCGTCAGCAGCTTCACCCAGATGCCGATCAGCGGCACGTTGAGGATGACGAGCAGGATGTTGCCGATCCAGAAGCTGGCGACGAGGCCCCAGAAGATATCCGGATGCTCCTTGATAAGCTGCGGACCCGGGACGATGCCCTGGATCATCAGCGCGCCGAGCAGCAGCGCCATGACGGCATCGCCGGGGATGCCCAGGCTCATGGTCGGGATGAAGTCGCCCTGGATCGAGGAATGCGTCGCCGCCTCGGGGCAGACCACGCCCTCGATCATGCCTGTGCCGAACTTCTCCGGCGTCTTCGAAACCTTCTTCTCGGTCGCGTAGGCCACGAACGAGGCGATGGTCGGGCCGGTGCCGGGGATCAGAGAGCAGAGGCTGCCGACCAAAGTACCGCGGAACATCGGCGCGATGGTGCGCCGCCATTCTTCACGCGAGGGCCGCATATCCTTGAGCGTGACGTTGGCGTACTTGGCGTTGACGGTCGACACCTGGTTGACCGAATTCATGAACTCGCCGATGCCAAACAGGCCGAGCGCCAGCGCGATCAACTCGATGCCGTCGTCGAGATGCGTCATGGCGAAGGTGAAGCGTTCGGACCCGGTCTCGATGTCGGTGCCGACAATGCCGAGCATCAGCCCGAGCACGGTCATGGCGACGCCCTTGACCGGTGAGCCGCGCGCGAGCGTCGAGCCCGCCAGCAGGCCGAGCAGCATCAGCGAACATATCTCGGCCGGCCCGAACTCCATCGCCACCCGTACCAGGACGGGCGCGAGGAAGATCATTTCGGTGATGCCCCACGATGCGCCCACGAACGAGGCGAACACAGTGGCACCGAGCGCTGCGCCGCCGCGTCCCTGTTTGGTCATCGGGAAGCCGTCCAGACATGTCACCGCGTGCGGCGGGTGACACGGCAGGTTCAACAGGATGGAGCAGATCGCACCACCGTATTGTGCGCCATACATGACGCCGGCGAGCATCAGGATGGCCCCGACCGGCTTGATGCCGAAGGTCAGCGGCAGAAGTATCGAGATGGTGGCAAGCGGGCCCATGCCCGGCAGCACCCCGACCATGTTGCCGACGAGCACGCCGATGAAGCACCACATGATGTTGTGCGGCTCGAGCGCGACGCCGAAGCCGTACCAGAGGTCCGTCAGGGCGGTTGAAATCACAGACCCCTCCACGCGAACACGGGCATCGGGATCTGCAGCAAATAGGAGAACAGCCCGACACCTAACACGGTAACGAGCGCCGAAAGGATCAGCGAGTTCTTGAGCGTCGCGTCGCGGTCGCCCATCGCCGCGACGAAGACGCAGGCGAACGTGCCCGGCGCCATGCCGAAATAGGCGCCGAACAGCATGAAGGCGAGCGGCGAGCAGAGGATGGCGGCCCAGGCCAGCCATTCGCGGTTCTCGGGGAGGATGTCCTCCTCCTCGCCGTCGGCGGTGGCGAGCGAGCCGCCCGCGATGGCGACGCCGAGCAGGATGAGGAGGATGCCGAGCGCGGTCGGCAGGAACCCGGGCCCCATGTGCATCAGGGTGCCGAGGCGATAGCTCGGGCCCTTGAGCGACATCACGAGCCCGAACAGGATCATGAGGCCGCCGGCGTAGAAGTCCTTCTTGCGGACGAGGCGCTCCACCAGGCTGACCGCGCCGCTATGTCGATGCGAGCTCAGAACGCATCCTCCCTTAACGCTACTTTGTTGCCCTTATTTATCCCCGGCCTCAGCATTAAAGGCCGCCTGAGGGACAATCAATCCCCGATCCCCGCGCGAGATTTCATAGCTTGCAATCGCCGGGAAAGGCAAGCATCTCCAAGGGACTTGGCAGCTTCGATTAGACGAAGGCCGAATGCCCCATCTGTGAATTCGGCGTTGCCCTGAAAACCGGCCGCCCGCGGAGGCGTTCCAGGCCCGCTCCATCCAGGATGAACCGCCGGACGGGGCCGCTATTCCCCCGCCACGGCGGCTTCTGCCGGCGGCGCGATCGGCTATGGTGCGGGCGACCGCTTGCGAAGACGAGGCCCATGGACGCCGACGCCACCCGCCGCCTGCACTACATCACCGCCATCGCCTGCGGCGTGTTCGCGGCGCTGGTGCTGCATATCGCGCTGACCGTGCTCGGCTTCGGCATGGACAAGGTGCTGCGCGACGGCGGGCTTGCCGCGCCGGTGCAATTCGTCGCGGCGTTGTCATGGTGGGCGATCGCGGCGGCGGGCTTTGCCGGCGGCTGGGCGACCTCGGCCTATCTTATCGCCGCGGCGCGCGAGCGAACCTTCGTCTACAGGCTGGCGCAGCGGTTCCTCGTCGCGCTCGTCTTCGCGGCGGCCACCGTCGGCGGCGTGATGAGCAAAGGCGGCGAAGGCAGCGGCACGCCGGACGTGGCCGCCGGGCTGACCGCGCTGGCGCTCGGCATCGTAACTGCCTATTGCGGCGCGCGACTTGCGTATCTCAACGCCGAGCAGGTGTGACGTTCCGTCATCCTGAGGTGCGCAACCACCAAGGCCGACTTGGGGTGGCGCGCCTCGAAGGATCTCTGACTCACAAGCCCTTCGAGGCCCGGCGCGTTCCGCGCCGGGCACCTCAGGGCGACGTCCTCAATGACTCGTATGCATCTCGCCGAGCTCGACGTGTTCCGCCGCGCCGGTGTCGCAGCGGTGCCCCTCGCCGGCTTCGAGCAAAGCGAGCGCTTCCTCCTCGCTCGCGGCGTCGACGCACCATTCCTCGGTGCGGGTGACGATCATCGTCGCGTGGTAGGTCGTCAGCTTCTTCCTTGCATTCGCGCGTTGGGCCATGGGCGTCCCCGTTGGAGTCCGCAGGGAGAATCGGCGAATCACGAAGAATGTTCCCACGTAAAACGCGGGCCGTCTCGCCCCTCCGCCCCCATCAGCGCGGGACGCCGACCCGCTCGATGCCGTCCTTGCCGACGGCCGCCACCAGCGCGCCGCGGCCGATCAAATAATTGATGTGCGCCTGCGTCTCAGAAAACGCGAAGCTCATCTGGTGCGGATCGAGCGCCTTCGGGAACAGCACCGGGACCATCTCCGCGGCGGAATGCGGCTGCGCCGCGCAGGCGCGCACGATCAGTTCGCAGCGCAGGTCGTGGTGGGCGATGAGCTCGCCGATACGTACTTGCAGGCCGCGGAAGACGAGTTGATGCCCGGGCAGGACCAGCACGTCCGCCGCCACCTGCTCCCTGAGCGTGCGCAGCGAGCGCAGGTAGAGCCCGAGCGGATCGCCATAGGGCTCGACCGCCCAGACGCTGACATTGGGCGTGATCTTGGCCAGCACCTGATCGGCGGCGAGGAACAGACCGTCGGCGTCCGACACCAGCATGATCTGCTCCGGCGCGTGCCCGTCGCCTGAGAGCAGCCGGAAGGCGCGGCCGCCGATCGTCAGCGTGTCGCCGGCGACGATGCGGCGGAAGGTCGGCTCGAGCGGGTGCACGAGGCGCAAATAAGAATGTCCCTGCGTCGCCACCAGCGCGGCGACGTCGGCATCGAGGCCGTGCCGCAGATAGAAGTCTCGGTAATGCGCGGCCTCGAGCGCGTCCGGGCGGACCGAGATGTTGATCGAGGAGAGATAGGTCGTCTGGCTCGTATAGAGCGGCGCGTCGAAGCGGCGGCAAAGCCAGCCGGCGAGCCCGATGTGGTCGGGATGGAAGTGCGTGACGATGACCTTCGTCACCGGCTTGCCGCGCAGCGCGCCGGCGATGAGCCGCTCCCACACGGCGCGGCTGTCGGCGGTATCGACGCCGGTGTCGAGCACGGCGAAGCCGCCGTCGTCCTCGATCAGGTAGACGTTGACGTGATCGAGCCGGAACGGCAGCGGCAGCCGCGTCCACAGGATGCCGGGAGCAACCTCGATGGTGTCGCCGAACGCCGGCGGCGCGGCGTAAGGGAAATCGAGCGTGCTGTGGTCGGATGCGTTCAACGGAGGATCGTCTCGCGCGCGGCAAGTGCGTTCAATGGAAACCCTCGCACGTCAAGCGCCGGACGATGACGACGGTTCGCGGTGAGATATGGAGCCCGGAAACGAGTTCGCGTATACCTCATAAACCATTGCAGATACAAGTCTATTCCGCCGTGCGCGGCGAGCCGGCGCGGGCCGCCGCGGATGTCGGCTTTGCGAGACTCGCCGATGTTCGAGACGGCATGAGCCAGCGGTCGAGGTGTGCGGCAGGCGTTACCGCCACCGGCCGTGATTGTTCTGATAATCAGAAAGGTATTTCCGGCGCCGCGCGATTGTCACGCCTCGGTCGGCATCCCAATGTGGCCGCGTATGCCCGCGGGATGCCGCGCAAGGGCCCGGCGCAGTGGCAGGAAGAACAATGGACCGCCTCACCTGCATGACGTCGTTCGTGAAGGTCGTCGAGAACGCCGGCTTCTCGGCGGCGGCGCGGCGGCTGAACGTCTCGCCGAGCGTCGTGACGGGACACGTCAAGACGCTGGAGGACCATCTCGGCGTGCGGCTGCTCAACCGCAGCACGCGCAAGCTCAGCCTGACCGAGGTTGGCCAGGCCTATTTCGAGCGCTGCCAGCAGATCCTCGCCGAGCTCAACGATGCCGACCAGATCGCCGAGCGCCTGCGCTCGCAGCCGCGCGGCATGCTCCAGCTCAATGTCGCGCCCATCATCCCGCTGGTTCTTGCGCCGATCGTCGCGGAATACACCGCTCTTTATCCCGATGTCGCCGTGCGAATGACGTCGACCAGCCGTGAAGTCGATATGGTCGAGGAGGCGTTCGACCTCTGTATTCGCACGCCGGTCTCGGACCAGAGCCTGATCGTTCGCCATCTGGCGACGTATCGCTACGTCCTTTGCGGCGCCCCCGCCTATTTCGCGCGGCGCGGACATCCCAAACACGCGGCCGACATCGCCGGCCACAATTGCATCACCTACTACGACTCCCCCTGGAACAGGGAATGGCACTTTGAAACCCCGGACGGCACGCAAGTGGTGCGGCCGGCCGGAAATTTGCAGGTGAACAGCCCCGACGCGCTGCGCATCGCGGCCACGTTGGGCCAGGGCCTGATCTACGTTCCAAGCTTCCTGGTCGCCGACGGCTTGCGCGGCGGCGAACTCGTCCAGACGCTGGCCGAGTGCACGCCGATCTCCATGACGATCGACGCGAGCTATCCGCACCGTCAGCACCTGTCGCCGAAAGTGCGTGCATTCATCGACCTGGCGGCAAAACGCCTGCAGAAAGCCGACTGGGCGGTGTGAGCCGGGCGCCGTTCGGTCAGCCTTGATGCGCTGCCGGCGCGTGCGCGAGCCACCAGTCGAACTTCGTCGATCCCAGGCGCGCGCCCGGGCCGGGAACGAGCGCTTTCTCGCTCACCTTGATTCCGTAATAGCTCGCCTGCGGGTCGGCGATCACCTTGCGCGGGTCCTTGTCGAAGGCGAGCGCCTCGCGGATCGCGCCGTCGAGCGTGAACATGTCCGGCCCGCCGATCTCGATCGTGCCGTTGACCGGCTTGGCGAGCGCGACGTCGGCCACGGCAGCCGCGACGTCCGCCGCCGCCATCGGCTGGAACAACACCGGCGGCAGGCGCACGGCGCCGTCCACGGTCGAGAACTGGGCGATGGGACGAACGAACTCGAAGAACTGCGTGGCGTGCACGATGGTGTACGGGATCGGCGATTTCTTGATGATCTCTTCCTGCGCCAGCTTGGCGCGGAAATAGCCGCTGTCCTGGAGGCGGTCGGTGCCGACGACCGAGAGGGCGACGTGGTGCTTGATGCCGGCGCCGATCTCGGCCTGCGTCACGTTCTTTCCCGCGGCCTGGAAGAACTCCATCGCGGCCTTGTCCTCGAACGTGGGCGCGTTCGACACGTCGACGACGACGTTAGCGCCGGCAAGCGCCTCCGCCAGACCCGCGCCGGTAACGGTATTCACGCCGGTGCTCGGGGCCGCGGCGACCGCCTCGTAGCCCTTCCGCTTCAAAACATCGACGACCTTGGACCCGACCAGCCCGGTCCCGCCTATCACGACGATCTTCATGGATTCATCTCCTCGTTTGAGCGTTGCTATTGCATGAACCAGCCGTGGCTGACGACCACCGATTGTCCCGTGAGCGCGTTCGAGCCGAACGAGGCCAGGAACAAGGCGGTCTGAGCCACGTCGTCGACGGTCGTGAATTCGCCGTCGACGGTTTCCTTCAGCATGATATTTTTGACGACCTCGGCTTCGGAGATGCCGAGTTCCTTCGCCTGCTCGGGGATCTGCCTGTCGACCAGCGGCGTCCGCACGAAGCCGGGACAGATGACGTTGGCGCGCACGCCGTGCGCGGCGCCTTCCTTGGCGACGACCTTCGCCAGCCCGATCAGGCCGTGCTTGGCGGTGACGTAGGGCGCTTTGAGCACGGACGCCTCCTTCGAATGCACCGACCCCATGTAGATGATGGCGCCGCTGTTCTGCCGGTACATCTGGCGCAGGGCGGCGCGCGTTGTCAGGAATGCGCCGTCGAGGTGGATCGCCAGCAGCTTCTTCCATTTGCCGAACTCGAAGTCGACGAGCGGCGCGACGATCTGAACACCGGCGTTGCTGACCAGGATGTCGATGGCGCCGAACGTCTTGATGACCTTGTCGACGCCGGTTTCAACCTGGGCTTCGTCGGCGACGTCCATCGCGACGCCGATGGCGTTCCTGCCGCTCGCGTCGATCTCACGCGCGGTCGCGCCGGCCGCTCTGAGGTCGAGGTCGGCAATCGCGACCTTCGCGCCCTCGCGCGCGAACAGGCGGGCGATTTCCTTGCCGATGCCGCTCGCCGCGCCGGTGACGACCGCGACCTTGTTCTCCAGACGCATGTGATTTTCCCTTGCTTGCCGCCGGCCTCAGGCCAGGTAATCGTGGACGACCTTGCCGAGTTCGAGCGTGAGATCGGCGATGATGTGCGTGCCGGAGACGACCTCGAGGACGGGGAGCTCGGCGAGCGGCGCCAGCGCGTGCGAGAACAGCGTGAGCTCGGCCGGGCCGGTCCACGCTCCCTTCAGGTCGACGTCGCTCAACCGATATTCGACCAGCTCGCAGATGCGCGTCGTGCCGTCGACATGTGGGATGATCTTGAGCAGGAAATTAGGCGCGAGCAGCGACGCTTCGACCGCCGCGAGGTCGGCCTGCCTGTGCTTGTAGCCCATCGTGCCGATGGCGATCGGCAGCGACCCGTAGTGCAGCTTGCCGATCAGCGTGTCGATTTCCGCCTTCAACGTCGGCTCGGCGAGCTTCTTCGGAAAGCCCCAGAGCTCGCGGCCGCCGGCGATCGGCGGATGGTCGTTGAGGAACATGCAGTGGGAGTAGCTGCCCTTGCGGCCGTTGAACGACACCGGAATGACCTGTCCGCTTTCGGTGTAGTCGCCGAAGCCGGTCGAATCCGGCATGCGGATGAACTCGAATTTGACCACCGGGTCGGTGACCTCGAGCGGCTCGGGCACGACCTCGCGCAGCTTCCGCGGATCGGTGCGGTAGGTGATGACGAGGAATTCGCGGTGGTAGAACCGGTATGGACCGATCGGATAGGCCGGACTCGTCAACGGCATGGCAAATGCGCGCTCGCGCACTTCCTGTTCCTTCATCTCATGCTCCTTCGGCCGCGTCCGCCGCGCGACATCATTTCAGCGGCGTCGTCAGCTTCGTTTCTCCGGTGTCGACCACGAACACCGCGAGCAGGCGCGCGGGCTCCGTCGCGCTCGCATTCGCGCTGACGCTGTGACGATCGCCGGGAAACTCCGAAAAGCTTTCGCCCGCGCGATACGTCTTCACCGGGCCGTCATTGACCTTGCTCCGGATCGCGCCCTCGAGCACCGTCGCGTAGATGAAGGCCGACTTCGGGTGAACATGCCCCGGCGAAGACGCGCCGGGCGCGTATTCGACCAGCACGCCCTTGATGCTCTTGCCCGGGACGTTCGGCAGCGCGTGATCGTAGACGATCTTCACCTGCACCGGCGCGTTGCCAGGCAAGGCGGCAGTGGCGGTGATCGTTACCAGCGCGGCGGCGCACAGGAAGCGCTTGATCATTTCGGTTCTCCCGATGGGTTGTGAGCGGCGCTTGCCGCGTTATGCCTCGATGAAGGCGAGCAGATCCCGGTTCACGACGTCGGCATGGGTCGTGCACATGCCGTGCGGAAATGCCTTGTAGGTCTTGAGCGTCGCGTTCTTCAGGAGCTTCGCCGACAGCGGCGCCGAATCGGCGATCGGCACGATCTGGTCGTCCTCGCCGTGCATGACGAGCGACGGCACGCCGATGATCTTGAGGTCCTCGGTGAAATCGGTCTCGGAGAAGGCCTTGATGCCGTCGTGTTGCGCCTTGGCGCCGCCGATCATGGCCTGGCGCCACCAGTTCTGGATGACGCCCGGGATCGGCTTCGCGCCCGGCCGGTTGAAGCTGTAGAAAGGCCCGCCGGCGAAATCGAGATAGAACTGCGCCCGGTTCGCCGCGAGCGCCGCGCGCAAGCCGTCGAACACCTCGATCGGCAGGCCGCCGGGATTGGCGGGCGTTTTCAGCAGCAGCGGCGGCACGGCGCCGATCAGCACGAGCTTGGCGACACGGCCCTGCGGCTGGCCGTGCCGCGCGACGTAGCGAGTTGCCTCGCCGCCGCCGGTGGAATGACCGACGTGGACGGCATTCTTCAGATCGAGATGCTCCATTACGGCCGCGGCATCGGCGGCGTAGTGGTCCATGTCGTGACCGCCGCTCACTTGCGCCGAACGGCCGTGACCGCGCCGGTCATGGGCGACGACGCGGTAGCCCTTGCCGGCGAAATACAGCATCTGCGTATCCCAATCGTCGGCGCTCAGCGGCCAGCCGTGGTGGAACACGATTGGCTGGGCGTTCTTCGGGCCCCAGTCCTTGTAATAAATGACCGTTCCGTCCGCGCTCGTGATCGTGCTCATCGACTTGTGTCCTGATCGAAAGGGTGGCGCACACGGTCCGTGTGCCGGCATGGCTTGAAGATGTGCCGGCCGACGGCGTTCGCCTACTGGGCGCAAGCATTACCGAGCAATGCCAAGGTTCAGGTGAGCCAAGCCGGCGCCGGTCCGCCCTACTCGTGCAAGACGTTGCCGATCGCAGCCAGCAAGGCGGGCCAATCGAACGGCTTGCGGAAGAAGCCGTTGACGTCTTTCGCGCCGGCCCGGCGCTGGTCGCCGAACTCGTGACGTCCGGTGATCAGGAAGACCGGCAGGTCCGGCCTCTCCTTCTTCGCAAAATCATACAGATCGAAGCCATCCATCTCAGGCATGCCGATATCGGTGATGAGGCAATCGATACCGGTCAGTCCGGCGTCGATCAGCGTCCTGGCGGACGAGAAGGTGCGGACGGAATAGCCCGTGGATTCGAGCAGGTTCTCGAGCGAATCCAGAAGATCGAGATCATCGTCTACGACGGCTATCATGCGCTTCATCATGCGTCCGGAGGCTCGATTGGCAGGGTGAAGACGAAGGTCGCCCCTCGTCCCTTGCCCCCTTCGACCCATAATCGCCCGCCATGCGACTCGACGATCGACCGCGAGATCGCGAGGCCCATTCCCATGCCGCTCTCTTTCGTGGTGAAGAATGCATCGAATATCTTGTCGGGGTTCTCGACGCCGGGGCCGGAATCGCCGACCTCGACGCGCACGAAATTTCCGTCCCGTCGCGCGCCGACCCGCAACGTTCTCGGTCCGGGGCTCGCCTGCATGGCCTCGAGACCGTTGCGCATGAGGTTGATGAGGACCTGCTGTATCTGCACCCGGTCGAACGGGATCGGCGGAATATCGCTTTCGACGCGCGTCTGGATCGACGCCTGGACTTTCACGGCAAGTTGCGCGAGCAGCCCGCGCGCTTCCGTGACGAGGCCGTCCAAGCTCGAACGGCTTCGCGTCTCGATGGTCTGCCGGAACAAAGCGCGTATCCGGCTGACGACCGACGCGGCGGAATTTGCGTTGCGGATGATCCGCTCGACGGTGCTGCGCACGCGCTCTAGGTTGGGCGGGTCGCTGCCGAGCCAGCGGTGGCACGCATGCGAGTTCGCGACGATGGCGGCCAGCGGCTGGTTCACCTCATGGGCGATGGACGCCGACAGCTCGGCGAGGCTCGCGGCTTGCGTCGCGGTGGCGAGCCTCTCGGAGGCCTGCTGCAGCGCCTCCTGCGCGCGCACCTCGTCGTCGATGTCGAGCGACACGCCGTACCATTGCCCGATCGTCCCGTCCGGATCGCGGCGTGGCTCGACCCTGCACTCCGCCCAACGATAGGTACCGTCGCGTTCGCGCCAGCGGAAGCGCATCACGGTGGAGCTGCCGGTCTCGAAGGACTCTCCCAGCGTGTGGAGCACCGTCGCCGCGTCGTCCGGATGGATCAGCTCCTGCACGAAGCGCTCGATGCTCGGCTGCTCGAGCGAATCGAATTCCGGGATCACCGAACGCAGATAGTCCTGATATCTCTTGTTGAAGTAGATCGGCCCGCCGGTCGGCGTCGCACTCCAGATCCGGACCGGCACGGCGTCGATCATCTGCTGAAGCCGATGCTCGCTGCGCCGCAACGCCTCCTCGGCCTGCATCTGGTCGTCGATGTCGACCGTGAGGCCGTACCACTGGACGATACGGCCGTGGTCGTCCCGCAACGGTTCGGCGCGGCCCGACATCCAGCGGTAGACGCCATCCACCCGGCGCAGGCGATACCTCATGAAGAACTGCGCGCCGGTGGCGAGGCAGCGGCCCAGAGCTTCGGCGACGGCGGGGGCGTCTTGGGGATGCACGATCGACGCGATCACGGCGTCGAACCGGCTGGTGCCGGGCTTGTCGAAGGCCGAGGCGTCGAGCCCGAGAAAATCGATCGAGCGCCGGTTAAAGAAGATCGGCTCGCCGCCAGGATCGAGACGCCATAGCAGGCTCGGAACCATGTCCACGAGCTTCGAGAGCTCGCGTTCCCGGCCGCGCAGCGCCTCTTCAGCGCGCATCTGGTCGTCAATGTCGTGGCAGAGACCGTACCACTGGACAATGCGGCCGTTTTCATCGCGCACCGGCTCGCCGCGGCTCGACATCCAGTGGTAGACGCCGTCGGCCCGGCGAAGGCGATATCGCAGGGCGAAGTTCTCGCCGGTGGCAAGGCAATGCTCGAGCGCGCCCCTGAACGCGGCGGCGTCGTCGGGATGGACGGCTTCGATAACCACATCCAGCCGGCTCTTGCCCGGCCGGTCGGTGTCTGCGACGTCGAGGCCGAGAAAATCGACCATGCGCTTGTTGAAGAAGATCGGCTCGCCGTCCGGCGTCAGCCGCCAGAGATGGCTGGGGACCATGTCCACGAGATGCGACAGTTCCCGTTCTCGCGCGCGCAGCTCGGCCTCGACCTGCTTGAGGTCCTCGATGTCGATCGTCGTGCCGTACCAGCCGGCGATGTTGCCGTCGGCGTCGCGCGACGGCCGCCCGGAATTGCGGACCCAGCGGTAGACGCCGTCCGCGCGCCGCAGACGATGCTCGGCGTCGTAATGGTCGCCGGTTCGCAGACAATGGCGCCATCTGGCGGCCACGCGCTCATAGTCGTCGGGATGAATCAATCGTCGCCATCCGAATTCGTCCTCGCCGTCGGGCGAATTCAGCGTCTCCTGCGCCACGCCGAGATACGCGAACGTGCTTGGGCTCGCATAGGTGATTTGCCCGGCGGCATCGGCCGCCCAGGCGTGGGCGGGCATGCCGTCCACGATCTTGAGCGCGCGCGCCTCGTCGGTATCGGGCGCCGCGGGCGGACCGGGGGACGGCGTCGCCCGTTCCTTGCGCAGTTCGCGCTCATCGCCGGACCCGGCACAGAGCCTGGTCCCCGCAACACCCGCACGGCCGCTTACTGCCTGCAAATTCATGCGGGGATCCGAGGTCGTTCCAGTATGCGGCATTACGGCGACATCCCCATTGCGGCCGGCGCGCGGCGTGCGGGCGGCAGGCTGATGTGGGCTGTTCCCTAGGCCCGGCCACCCGCCGACACTGGAAAGAATCCGGAGCTCGTCATCCCTGCTCCACGCGATGCGGCATCGGCCTCCGCGGGAAGGCCCGCCCCGGCGCACTCGCCGGCAGCGCGGCTTCTCCCGATCCCGCTCCCGCTCCGAGCGGATTGGGCGCAGAACAAGGCGGCCCGATCCCAGGATGTTGCGATCGGACTGATTTCGCCAGAACGGCGCCGATTTGTAACTATCCTTTGGTCTAGGCCGCCTAGACCCGGCGATGTTCGCAGCCGGCTAACAGAGTATTCGCTCCGCCGCCAATTATGTGGCGCATGCCGCACCCCATGTCTCCGCAAGACAGCAAAACGCATTCGGAGACGTCGAATGAAGCCCGTCATCCCGCCCAGGCGCCCGAGCAGGGCCGGCATGCTCCGAAGCTGGATCTCGCGGGCCTGGAAGGCCGCGGTGACCCGGATGTTCGTGTCGTACCGGCCGGACCTCCACTACATGCGCGGCCCGGGACCGAAATGGCGCCAGGGCCACGGCCGCTCCTGGGACGACCTGCACTGACGGGGCGGTTCGCCGCGCCATCCGGCCGGCGAATCCGGACTTGAGTTTGCGCGCCCGGCGGCGCCTCCCCACCTGCCGGGCCCGCCGGCGGCCGGTCCCAGCCAGGACCGGCCGCCTTCTTTTTTCATGTGGCGGATCATCGGAGCAAACGCGGCGGCGTCCGGCGCGGACGGTCAGTGCGCCGCCACGCCACTCGCGTGTCCCTTCTTCGTCATGATGACCAGCACCGCGGCCGCCACCAGCACTACCCCGAGCACCGCGAAGGTGTAGCTGAAGCCCAGGATCAGCGATTGCCGGCGCACGATCTTGCCGAGCGCGACGATCGCCTGATGATGCGCGGCCGCCGGGTCGACGGTGCCATGCGCGGAAAAGTAGCTTTCCATGTGGGCGATGCGCTCGCGCACGCTGTCACGGAACATCGTGACCGACGTGCCGATGACGTTCGAGCTGTATTGCTCGCGCTTTGTCACGATGGTCGCGAGAATGGCGGTGCCGAACGCGCCGCCGAGATTGCGCATCATGTTGAACACGCCCGACGCAGCGCCCGATTCGTTCGCGGCGACGCCGATCATCGCCACGCCCGTCAACGGCGCCAGAACCAGCGCCTGCCCGGCCGCGCGCACGATGTTGGGGATCCACATCTGATCGCCCGCGTAAGCGACGGACATGTGCGTGTTCATGAGGCAGCTTCCGGCAAAGATGCAGAAGCCCACCGACACGATCAGCCGGGAATCGTATTTGGACATCAGCTTCGGCACGAACGGGATGATCACGAGCTGCGGCAGCCCGGTCCAGGCCATGACCGAGCCGATCTGCTCGGCGTTGTACCCGTGCACCTGGCCGAGATACTGCGGCAGGATGAACACCGATCCGTAGAGCGCGAAGCCGAGCAGGAAGTTCGCCAGCGTGCCGAGGCCGAAATTGCGGCGCAATAGCATTCGCAGCTCGACCAGCGGCTTTGCGCGGACGAGCTCGATCCAGATGAACAGCGTCAGGAACACGGCTGCGATAACGCTCAGCCGGACGATGAAGGCCGATCCGAACCAGTCGTCCTTGTTGCCCTCCTCGAGCACGGTCTGCAACGCGGCGAGGCCGATTGCCATCGTGGCGATGCCGCTCCAGTCCCCCTCCTTCAGGAGCCCGAGCCGCATCGGCGCGGCATCGAGCGTCCAGATCAGCCCGGCGACCATGAAGCAGCCCGGCACCAGATTGACGAAGAACACGTACTGCCAGCCGAAATTCTCGGTCAGATAGCCGCCGATGGTCGGGCCGATCGCCGGCGCGAATGTCGCCGTGATCGCGAACAGCGCCAGGCCCGCGGGCTGCTGCCGCTTCGGCAACTTGGTCAGCACCAATGTGAACGACATCGGGATGAGGACGCCGCCGCTGAAGCCCTGCAACGCCCGCAGCGCAATCATCTGCCCGAGATTGGCGGAGAATGCGCAGGCGACGGAGAAGAAGAGGAACAGGATCGCGTTGGCGATCAAGTAGATCCTGAACGAGAACACGCGGCTGAGATAATCGGTCAGCGGAATGACGATGATCTCGCCGATCAGGTAGGCGGTCGATATCCAGGCGCCGTTGTCGACGCCGGTGCCGATGCCGCCCTCGATGTCGAGCAGCGAAGCGTTGGTGATCTGGATGTTGAGGACGGCCATGAACGCGCCGATGAGGCCGGCCGCCACCGATATCCAGACCCGCAGGCTCGCGCCTTCGCTGCCGGGAGTGTCGTGGCCGGGCGCTGGAATGTCGTTCATGACGAGCCTCGCGGCGGTTGGGGCGCTGCTTCTATTTCATCGCGGTGCGCGGGGTATGCTGGTCATCCGCCGTGGTGCCCTTGGTATTCACCACCGGCTCGACCGACATTCCGGGCCGCAGACGGCCGGCGGCGTCGTCCGGCGAGTCGAGGACGATCTTAACGGGAATGCGCTGCACGACCTTGGTGAAGTTGCCGGTGGCGTTGTCGGGCGGAAGCAACGCGAATTCCCCGGCACTGGCCGGCGCGATGCTGTCGACATGGCCCCTGATCTGCGCGTTCGGGAAGCTGTCGACCTCGATTGCGACCGGCTGACCCTTGCGGATATCGGTCAGCTGCGTCTCCTTGAAGTTCGCGACGATGTAGGCGCTCTGCATCGGCACCACGGCCATGAGCGCGGTTCCTGCCTGGACGAATTGCCCGACGCGCAGGGTGCGATTGCCGACGACGCCGTCGACCGGCGCGGTGATCGTGGTATAGCCGAGGTCGAGCTCCGCCTTCCTTTCGGCGGCGCGCTTGTGCGCGAGCGTGGCGCTCGCCTGCGTCAATTGCGCGCGCAGGACGTCGGTCTGCCCCTTCGCGGCCGTCAGCGCCGCCTTGTCGCGGACGAGCGCCGCCCGGGCGGAATCGCGTTTCGATGTCGCCTGCTGCGCCATCTGCACGGTGCCAGCGCCGCGGCTGGCAAGACTGACGTAGCGGGCGTAGTCCTGCTCGGCGAAGGTGAGCGCGGCCTCGTCGACGGCGACGGTGCCGGCGGCCTGCGCGATCACCGCCTGCTGGCGGACGATCGTCGCCTTGATGTTATCGATCTCGCCTTGCGACGCGGCGACGTCGGCCTGCGCCTGCGCCAGCGCGACCGCGTAGTCGCGGTCGTCGATCCGGGCGAGCACCTGCCCGGCCTTGACGTGCTCGTTATCCGCAACCTGCACGGCGCGCAGGTAGCCGCTGACCTTCGGCGCGATGATCGTCGAGTCCGCCCGCACATAGGCGTCGTCGGTCGACACTTCGAAACGGCCCGTGGTCCAGTAATACCAGCCGTAGTCGGCGGCTCCGGCAATGGCCGCGATCGCCACGCCGGCCAGCAGCAGGCGCCGCGGCGAAAGCTTCAGATAACGCGCCAGACGCGGCGCGACGCCGCCGAACCGCCGCCGCTGGAATTCGAGCCCGACAAGTCCGATAGCGCTCATGTGTCCACCTCGAACGGCGTGAATTTCGCTTGCTGCGGGAAAGTGCCCGAGGCTGGATATGGCCATGCGCAAGCCGCGATAAATCGGCCGGCGCCGAACAGTGCATTCGGCGGCGTCGAACAGCGGTGGCGGGTGGAGGCGCAGCCCCGCACTGCCGGCCCGGGCCGAAAGCAGTTTTCGGCAAACGCCCATTATTTTCCGGCGCCGGCAACGCATCTTCCCGGGATCGGACGCTCCACATCTCAGGGACCGGGGATTCCCGTCGGCTCACATGTCATCGCGCATTGAAGACTACGCATTCATCGGCGACTGCCAGAGCGCGGCGCTGGTGGCGAGGAACGGCTCCATCGACTGGCTGTGCTGGCCCCGCTTCGACAGCCCGGCCTGCTTCGCGGCCCTGCTCGGCAAGAAGGACAACGGCCGCTGGCGCATCGCCCCGAGCGGCAGACCGACCCGCGTCCGGCGCGCCTATCGCCCCGGCACGCTGATCCTGGAGACCGAGTTCGAAACCGCAACCGGCACGGCGAAGCTCATCGACTTCATGCCTTTGCGCGAGGGAACATCGGCGCTCGTGCGGATCGTCTTCGGCGTCACCGGCTATGTCGATTTCCGCAGCGAGCTTCTCATCCGCTTCGGCTACGGCTCGACCGTCCCGTGGGTCACGCGCAACGAGGACGGCAACGGCATCAGGGCGATCGCCGGGCCGGACATCCTCACGTTGCGCACCCAGGTTGCGACCAAGGGCGAGGACCTGCGTACCGTCAGCCGTTTCACAGTGTCGGCGGGCGAGGCAACCTCCTTCGTTCTCCACCACGACACGCTCGGCAAGGCGCCCTCGCCGCCGGTCGACGCGTTCGCGGCGCTGGTGCGCACCGAGGCCTATTGGCGGCAATGGACGGCGCTATGCCCCAATGTCGGCCCCTATACCGAGGTCGTGCGCCAATCGCTGACGGTGCTCAAGGCGCTCACTTACGAGCCGACCGGCGGCATCGTGGCGGCGGCGACCACGTCGCTACCCGAGCAGATCGGCGGGCAGCGGAACTGGGACTACCGCTTCTGCTGGCTGCGCGACGCGGCCTTCACCCTGCGCGCGTTGATGAGCGCCGGCTACTATGACGAGGCGGAAGCGTGGCGCGACTGGCTGCTGCGCGCCGCCGCCGGCAGTCCCGCGCGGATGCAGATCCTCTACGGCGTCGCCGGCGAACGGCACCTGCCCGAATGGGAAGTGAAATGGCTGCCCGGCCATCGCGGCTCGCGGCCCGTGCGAGTCGGCAACGCCGCCGCCGACCAATTGCAGCTCGACGTCTATGGCGAAGTCGCCGACGCGATGTTCGAAGCAGTCAAAGGCGGCCTTGCGCCGATCGATCGTCACAACGAATACCGCGACGCCATCCTCGAGCATCTCGAACGCGTGTGGCACGAGCCCGACGAAGGCATCTGGGAAATCCGCGCCGGCCGGCGCCACTTCACGCATTCCAAGGTCATGTGCTGGGTCGCGTTCGACCGCGCCGCCAGGATGGCAGCGATGGCGGGCGACGCGGCGACCGCGCGGCGCTGGCGCGCCGCCGCCGACGGCGTGCATCACGAGGTCATGCGTAACGGGTTCAACGAGGAGATCGGCTCGTTCGTCCAGCACTATGGCGCGCGGCATGTCGACGCCAGCCTGCTGCAAATTCCGCTGGTCGGATTCCTGCCCGCCGGCCATGAACGGATGCGCGGCACGGTCGCCGCAATCGAGCGGGAATTGATGGCACAAGGCGGCCTCGTCTCGCGCTACCGGACCGACCCGGAAGTCGACGGGCTGCCGGAAGGCGAAGGCGCCTTCCTCGCGTGCAATTTCTGGCTCGCCGACAATTACGTTTTGCAGGGCCGGCTCGCGGACGCGCACGGGCTGTTCCGGCGCCTGCTGGCGCTGCGCAACGACGTCGGGTTGCTCGCCGAGGAGTACGAGCCCGTCTCAGGTCGCATGCTGGGAAACTTCCCGCAGGCCTTCAGCCATGTCGGCCTGATCAACACCGCGCTCAATCTTGCGCAAAAGGCCGAGCGCCATCGCGAGCAGGACGCCGCCAGCGCGGCCGAGCCTTGCGCACTGGCCTCCTGAGGACATTGCCGCGCGCCGGCATCACTTTTCCGAAGCCGGGACAATACCTTTCACCGGCGCCGCATCAATTTTCCAACCGGCCGCGCCTATCTCTGCGGTCGGGCAAATCCACGAGAAAGCAGTCGCCATGTCGAAGCCGCTTCCAATTTCCGCCTTGCCACACGTCAACAAGAGCGCATCCGGCTTGCCGTTCGAATGCGTCGCGTTGCTCTTGCAGGGCGGCGGCGCGCTCGGCGCCTACCAGGCCGGCGTCTACGAGGCGATGGTGGAACGCGGCGTGCAGCCGGACTGGGTCGCCGGCATCTCGATCGGCGCGATCAACGCGGCTCTCATCGCAGGCAACCCGCCGGAGGCGCGCGTCGAGAAGTTGCGGAACTTCTGGGACGGCATCACGTCCAACGCGTGGTGCCCCTTCAGTCCGCCGCACGGTTCGTTCTTGGCGCCCGGCGACGCCGGGCGAAAATGGCTCAATCAAGCCGAGGCCGGCCTGACGCTCATGCGCGGCGTTCCCGGCTTCTTCAAGCCGCGCTTTCCGGGACCGTGGCTGCATCAGGACGGCACACTCGGCGCCACCAGCGTCTACGACACCGCCGAGCTGAAATCGACACTCGAGCGTCTGGTCGATTTCGACCGCATCAACGCCGGCCCGCTGCGGCTGAGCGTCGGCGCGGTCAACGTCCGCACCGGCAACTTCGTCTATTTCGACACCAAGACGCACCGGATCGGACCCGAGCACATCATGGCAAGCGGAGCCCTGCCGCCGGGCTTTCCGGCTGTCGAGATCGAAGGCGAGCACTACTGGGACGGCGGCCTGGTTTCGAATACGCCGCTCCAGTGGGTCATCGACAGCCGGCCGCAACTCGACACCCTCGCTTTCCAGATCGACCTATGGAGCGCGCGCGGCGACCGCCCGCGCACGATCGCGGAGGTGGCGACGCGGCAGAAGGACATCCAGTTCTCCAGCCGGACACGCGCGGCAACCGAGTTCATCCGCTACGTCCAGCGGCTGCGCCACGCGATGGCGGATCTGCTCGCGGAACTGCCGGACGAACTCAAGACGAAACCGGAAGCGCAGCTGTTGCAGTCGGTGGCGTCGCACAAGGTCTACAATATCGTTCACCTCATCTATCGCGCGAAAAGCTACGAAGGCGATTCGAAGGACTACGAGTTCTCCCGCTCCAGCATGAAGGAGCACTGGCGCGCCGGCTATCACGATGCCGTCCGCACTTTGCGCCATCCGAACGTACTCGAGCGGCCCGCCGCTCCGGAAGGCGTGCGGACCTTCGACCTGGCGTCGGACGGGCGGGAGTAGCCGCTCAGCCGCCCTTGGCCCGGCGAGGCTTTCGCACGTATCGCCGCGGTGCGCTCAAACCTAAACGAAAGAATGGTCCTGCTTAGCCGGACCGGTACCGGCACGCGCTCGCAGGTTCTACCGGATTCGACCTCAGGGGACTGCCGAACGCGCCGGCGCCACGCCATTATCCGATCACGCCCAAGCCTCCGTCACACACCATTCGCGGAGCCGACATTGAACAGCCTGATCGAGATATCGACTTTCGTGCGGGTCGTCGAAGCGACCGGCTTCACCGCGGCGGCGCGGCAACTCGGCCTCTCGCCGCCGGTCGTCAGCACACGCGTACAATCGCTCGAGAGCAGGCTCGGCGCGCGCCTGCTCAACCGGACGACCAGAAGCCTGAGCCTGACCAACGCCGGCAAGACCTATTACGACCACTGCGTCCGCATCCTGGCCGATCTGGAAGAAGCGGAATGCGCGGTGCGGCTGACGCATTCGACGCCATCCGGTCTGATCAAGCTCAACACCTGCCCCCTGGTCGAGGATCAGGTCACCGGGCTCATCTGCGAGTTCATCGGGAACGCGTCGGGATTCTCGTTCCAGGTGACGTCGTCGCATCGGATGGTCGACCTGGTCGGCGAAGGCCACGATCTCGCCATCCGCGCCGGCTCGCTCTCCGACTCGACGTTGCTGACACGCAGGCTCGGATGCGCGCGGCTCGTGCTCTGCGCGGCGCCGGCCTATCTCGCCGCCAATCCGCCCCCCGCCGATGTCGACGATCTGCGATGCCACAAGTGCCTCGCCGTTTCCGGCGCCGGCGCGGTGGTGGAATGGCAGTTCACCAGGGACGCCGAAATGCACAAGGTGCGGCCGGCCCATGTTTTCCTTGCCAACAACGTCGCGGCGCTGCGCCAGGCCGCCCTGTCGGGCCTCGGCATCGCCTTGCTGCCGCAGGCCGCCGTGACCGATCACCTGACGTCCGCGCGGCTGCTCCGCGTGCTCCCCGATCACGAGCCGGCGGCGCCTGACATCCACGCCGTGCTGCAACCGCGCTCGCAGACGGCGCCGAGGGTCCGCAAGTTTGTCGATTTCCTCGCGGCGAGGTTGCGGCAGTGATCCACCGCCCGCCGCCGGCGGCGGCTATCCCTTTGGGCAGGCCGGCTATGCAAGCGTCTTGCCCCGGCTGCTCTCAGGAGAATGTGCGAACGGCCTTTGTTGCTGCACGATGAAGTCATCCGGAGCGAACCTCGATTCGATATGTAGGCCATCATGATGCACCGCGCTTCCGTCGACATCCGTCACTCTTTCGATGTTCCCGCCGATCTCGCGCCGGACCGGGACGCCGCCGGCGCCGTGCTGCTGCTGCGCGAGATGACCCATCGCATCAACAACGAGTTCGCCTCGCTGATTGGCCTGATGCAGCGGGCGTCGCGCGACCTGGCCGATGCCAAGGCCAAGGCGGCATGCGAGGGCATGATCGAATGCCTGTACAGCCATGCGGAGGTGCATCACGCGCTGGCTATGCCGGAACGCGACGAGCTGATCGACGCGGCCGGCTATCTCGGCGGGCTGTGCAACGCGATCAGCCGCTCACGACTCGCGCAACGCGGCATCACGCTGACCCTGGTCGCGGACCGGCAATACGCCACGGCGGCGCAGTGCTGGATGCTCGGCATGATCGTGTCCGAGCTGATCACCAATTCGGCGCGCCATGCCTTTGCGGAAAGCGGCGGCGACATCCGCGTCGTTCTGGCCAGCGCGGACGGTCAAATGCAATGTCGCGTGTCGGACAATGGCACGCGCTGCGCCGGGCTTCAGCCCTCGACGCGCCGCAGCGGCCTGAAGATCATCGCGGCGCTGGCCGCGGCGATGGCAGGCACGGTCGATCAGCGCCTGACCGTTCGCGGCGCGCGCACCACCGTCAGGTTTCCGGCCGCGCGAAATTGCCCGCCGATGCCGCCGATCGATTGTTTGAATCCGTCGAAAGGTGAGTTCGAGCGGTGCCCCGCTAATATCTCGGGCGCGGCTCGCTAAATAGTCGATTGTCTGGACGGCAAACCTGCTGGTCCATAACAGACAGGAGACTCCAAATGTCCATCAACACCAAGCTTTCGGTCGCCGTCGCGATCGCCATGCTCGCGCTCGGATCTACCGCCTACGCCAGCGACGCCAGCGAGATCTACGGCGGCGGCCCCAGCGCGGCGATCCCGGCCGCCGGCTCCGTCTACGCCCGGTCGCTCTCGCCGCGCCGGCACGTCTCGCGCCGCGCGGAAGATGCCTACGCCAGGGCCGGCGGTCTGGCGTCGTTCTCGCTCAGCCCGAGCAAGAGCATGCTGTCGCCGTCCTCGCTCGACTACGAGCCGGACTTGAACAGCCATTGATCGGCCTGCGGCACCGGCCGGGACGTTGGCGCTTGCCGTCGTAAATCGGTTCCCGGCCCGCTTACGTCAGCCTCTCGCGGGAGGCTGACGCAGAGCGCCTCACCGGGGCGAGGCGTGGATCGCGACCAGGTACTATGTGCCGGTGTTCCCGAGACGGACAAAACGTCGCACGCACGAGGTCGTGTGTGACCTGCTCCGGCGCCAAGACCCTACAATGGCCGGAAGCCGCGCTCCGCAAGCCACCCCTACTATCGATCTACCCGGTCCACCAATTGGCTTAGTTACTTCAAGGCCGGCGCACGTTAGATCGTTTGCGGGTATCGAGGCATGCCGCGGTGAGACGGCTCGCGGCCCTCTTTCCGGTCCCCATGGTCTACGCGGCACGGACAATGCCGCGCGCCAATCCGGACCGGACGATGCGCAAGAATGCCGCTCTCGGCGCGTTGCCGGGAGCTCAAGCGGCGGCGGGGGCGCCTTGCGGCAAGCGGCGGCGCCTGATGGAGCAGGAGAACAGGCCATGTCAGCGAGCGGTCAGAGCACTCTATCGAATCGCTTCAGGATCGCGCCCTGCGCGGAGGCGAACCGGCCTCTGGTCATTATCGTGGATGACGATGAAAACGTGCGCGAGGCGCTGCACGCACTCGTCGTGTCGGTCGGCCTCGACGTCGTCAGCTTCGTCTCGACGCAAGACATGCTGGCGGCCGAGCTTCCGAACCGGCCGAGCTGCATCGTCGCGGATGTGCGCATGCCCGGCGTGAGCGGCCTCGATCTCCAGCGTCAGCTGCTGGACCAGGGCGACGCCACGCCGATCATCTTTCTGACGGGTCATGGCGACATCCCGATGTCGGTGCTGGCGATGAAGGCGGGGGCCATCGACTTCCTGACCAAGCCGGTCCGCGACCAGGCGCTGCTGGACGCCATCGCCGCCGGCATCGAGAAGGACATCGCGAACAGGGCGGAAGCTCTTGTCGTCAGGCAGCACCTCGAACGGCTGGAGACCCTCACCGAACGCGAGCGCCAGGTGTTCCGCGGCGTCGCGCGCGGACGCCTGAACAAGCAGATCGCCTTCGACCTCGGCATCAGCGAGGTGACGGTGAAGCTCCATCGCGGCAATCTCGTGAGGAAGATGCAGGCCGCGTCGGTCGGGGAGTTGATCCGCGCCTGGGAGTCGCTGCCCGCCGAGATGCGCGAAAGGTGCGGCGCCTAACGCCGCGAGCGCAACGCCTCACGTCCTCACATGACCTCAAGCAAACGCGTCAAAGCCAATCATGTGCCGGTCGATATTCAGTTCGTCGCGCGACAGGCCCAGCGCGAGTCCCACTAACTGAGGCAAATGCAGGATCGGCATGTCCAGGTCGCGGCCGATGTCCTTCGCGATCTCATTCTGGAAGCCGTCGAGAACGGTGTGGCACAACGGGCATGGCGTGACCATCGTCTTGGCGCCGTTCTCCTTCGCGGAAAGGATATGCTGGCCGGTCAGCTTGATGGCGATGCGCTCGTCATGCGCGGCCGTATGGAAACCGCAGCACTCCGTCCGCCCGCTGTAATCGATCGGCTCGCAACCGAGCAGCGTCGCAAGTCTTTCGAGCGCGACATTGTTGCGTGAATCGACGAACTGGTACCGGCCAGGCGGGCGCGTAATGTGGCAGCCATAAAACGCCGCGACCGTAAGTCCCTTGAGCGGCTGGGTGACAAGGCCGCGCAATTTCTCCTCGCCGATGTCCTCGTACAGCACCCAGAGGAAATGGCTGATCCGCGTCGAGCGCCCATAGCAAAGCCCCTCGTCCCGCAAGGCCTCGTTCACCTTACCCAGCAGCTCCGCGTCCGCACAGACGGCCGCATGCGCGTCGAGCAGGTTGAGCGTGCAGGTGTTGCAGATGGTCATCAGAGGCAAGCCGTCGCGCTCCGCAAGCGCAAGGATGCGCACATTGAGGGTGTAGAAGCCCAGCGGGTCGATCGCCCGCAGTTCGCGTGCCCCGGTGCAGGTCGCCGACTCGAGCGGCACGAGCTCGAGCCCGAGCCTCTCCGCGACACGATGCGTCGCGATATTGAGCTCCGCGCAGGTGCTGCGCGCCGAGCAGCCGGGATAGTACGCGAATTTCACGATGACCGTCCTGTGCGCTTGAGGATCCGGCTTGCCGCACGGGCAGCGGCCGTCTTGAGGAGAAGCAGTGTCCGCAGCGGCTTGATCTTGCCCCGAGCCAGAAGGCGCAGCAGGCGCGGCAGAACCGAGAATGCGCGCAACCCCTGCACACGCAGAATGAGTTCGCCCGGATCGATCCGGCCGCGCAGCGATACGACGGCGCGAAAGGCCAACGAGTGCCGCGCCATCTGCGGCAGAAGCTGGGCTGCCTTCGCCTTCAACGGCTCGATGACGCCCGTGACGATCGGGATGTGCGCGGGGCACACCTCCTCGCACTTGTAGCAGGACACGCAATTGAAGATGCCCGACTGCGCGAGCGCGCGGGCGACCTGCTCCTGATCCTGCCGCGGATCGAGCGCGGTCTGCCCCAGTTGCACCAATGGCGCCGGCCCGGCGAAATCGGTCAATGGTCCGAGCCGCACGACAGGACACGCCGAGTAGCACGACATGCAGCTGATGCAGTCGAGCGCTTTCGAGGCGTGGTCGATGTCCCGATGCGACAGCGGCTCGGGAAAGCCGGGGTACGGCCGGGCGCGCGTAAGCCACGGCTCGAACGAAGCCACCTTCCGCTCATACGGCGTCCGGTCGACGACGAGGTCGCGGACGACCGGCAGGTTGCGCAGCGGCTCGATCCGCATGTCCGGCTCGACCGCCTCCCAGCAGGCCAGAACCTCGCGGCCGTTCATGCGGACGGCGCAGGTGCCGCACATCTTGGAGCCGCAGAACCAGCGGAACGCCAGGTCCGGTGCATCGCCGAGGGCGATCGCATTGAGCGCGTCGAGCACGCGCATCGCTTTCTGATACGGCGTGCGAAACGCCTGCCAGCGCGTGCCGTGTCTGCCGTCGCCGCGCAGGATGCGCACGGTGATCGGCGCGCCGATCGCGATCCTTTCGTTGCGCGCGCGCAGGCTGTCGAAGTTTTCACCCTGGCCGAGCCGCCGCGCCTCGATCGCGCCGCCGGCCTCCTGCCCCGCGACGTTCACCACGGCACCTCGAGATTGTTGGCGCGGGCGAAATCCGGCTGGATCATCGACAGATTGTAGGGCCGCTTCTCGAAGCGATAGCCGTTGCCGGCCTTGTGCAACAGGTTCGCCGTCAGCCAGTTCTCATTGTCGGTGTCGGGGAAATCCCGCCGCATGAAGGGGCCGCGGCTTTCCTCGCGCTGCAGCGAGGAGAGCACGACGAGCTCGGCCGCCTCGATCATGTTCACGCAATCGATGGCGTCGAGCCAGTCGTAGTTCACCGCGCGCACGGCCGTCTTGGCGCGCATCCGCGGCAGCATTTCGCGCCGCATGCGCGAGAATTCCTCGAGCGCCTCGTTGAGGCTGCCGGCGTCCTTCTCGACGCCGGCCTTGTCCCACATCAGCGCACGGACCGCCTCCTTGATATCGCCCGGCGCGCACGGTGCCCCCGGCGCGTCACACTCGCGCAGGCTCTCGAGACGCTTCCGCTCGTTCGCGATCTGCGCCTCCGGCAAGTCCGGCTCGCGCAGTCGGCCAAGGTCCGCGGCGACGCTGTCGGCGACGACCTTGCCGTCATAGGTGACGAGCGCGATCAGCCCGTTGCAGTGCCCGCCGAGCCCGCCGGCGACATAGAGCCCAGGCACAGACGAGGCCATCGTTTCGGTGTCGACATCGATGCCGCCCTGCCGGTAATGCGCCGTGACGGCGGTCTCGATCAACGTCTTGGGGAAATCCATGCCGAGCTGGCGATACACCTTGGCATAGCTCGTATAGGCCTCCACCTCCTCGGCCGAGCAGTGGTCGAAGCCGGCGTAGTATCCTCCCGTGTAGCGCGCCTTGCCGGCGTGCACCTGTTTGGCCAGCGCCTTGAGCTGCACCGTGTACGGCCCGAAGGCGAGCGGATCATCCTTCTGCTGATCGAAGAACTCCTCGCCGTCCGAATTGACCATGCGCGCCGACTTCTCCGAGCCGAGCATCGGGTTCGGATAGATCTGCATGCGCTGCCAGGTCGGCGGATAGGCAACGTCGTTTGTGTGCCACCACTGCATTTCGAGGTTGACCATGCTGGCGCCGGCGCGCCACGCCATGGCGATGCCATCCGCCGACATCTCGCGCGTGCCGGTCGAGCGCGCATGCAGGCGGTCGGAATACCCGGTGGCGAGAATGGTCGCCCGCGCCAGCACGACGACATACTCGCCGGTCAACACCTGGAGGCCGAACACACCGGCGACGGAGCCGTCGGCGTTGCGCAATAACGCGGTCACCACGGTCTCCTCGATCGTCTCGATGCCCGCCTTGATGACCTGCTTGCGCCGCAGGTCCATGAACGGCACGCCCGAATTGCCCTGCACGTTGGCGGCGACGCTGCGGATCCTGCCGGGGCTGACGACCATGTTGCCCTCGTCGTCGCGCCGGAAATAGAGCCCGGCCTCCTCCAGTTCGGGATAGTAGACGTTGGCGATCCACGCGCCGCAGCGCTTCGCCCAGTCCTGATCGATTAGAAATTGATTGTGATACTTGATCAGGAACTCTGCGGTGTCGCGCGCCTGCTCTTCCGTGTTGCCGAGCAGCCGTCCGGACACCACCAGATTGCCGGCAAACAGCGACGCACCGCTTTTGCCGACAAGCCCCTTGCAGACGATGATGGTCTCGATGCCGGCCCGGCACAGATTGAGTGCGGCGTAGCACCCCGCGGCACCCCCGCCGACGACCACCACCTGTGTCCTGTAAACCCGCATTTAGTCTGCACAACCCGTTCGCCGCAGCACCCACCTTGACGGGTTTTATCGCCCGGCCGGCCGGCATTCCGGGATGGGTTTTTTTGCACCAGCCTGTGTTGGAATGCCGCCAAAAGTCGTACGCTGTCATGGACTAAGATGCCCCGGAACGCGCGGAGGATGAGGTGGGCCGGACATCCGTGAAATGGGACGATCTGCGGGTGTTCCTTGAGGTCGCCCGCCAGGGGAGCGTTCACGCCGCGGCGAAGAAACTTCGCCTCGATCATTCGACCGTCTGCCGCCGTGTCGGCAAGCTCGAATCGGTCCTGTCGGTGAAGCTGCTCAATCGCACGCGCAAGGGCGTCACCGTGCGCACCGACGCGCACGAACTGCTCAAGCACATCGAGAACATGGACGTTCACGCCAGCGCGCTCGAGGACGCCGTCGTCATCGGCAGCGCCGGCGCGGCCCAGGTCGTGCGCGTCGCCACCATGGAGGGGCTCGCCAGCCAGTATGTCGCGCATCGCCTGCCGCTGTTGCAGCAGTTCGATGCCGGTGTGATGCTCGAGCTCGTCAGCATTCCGCAGACCGTCGACCTGTCGCGGAAGGAAGCCGACGTCTTCCTCAGCTTCTTCAACCCGCGGACACCGGGGCTCACCAGCAAGCGCGTCGGCTCCGTCGCCATGCACCTCTACTGCTCGCCCGCCTATGTGCGGCGCCACGGCGAGCCGCACACGCTTTCCGAGCTCGCCGAGCATCGGTTCGTCGGCTACATCGAGGAACTGCTGACGATCGACGCCGTGCGCTGGCTCGACGACGTGGTCGAAAACCCGCGCATGGTGTTCTACAGCAACAGCATCCTCGCCCAATGCAATGCCGCGATCGGCGGGCTCGGCATCGTGATGCTGCCGACCTTCGTGGCGTCCGGCGTGCACGGATTGCAACGCCTGTTCCCGGATATCGCGGTCAAGCGCGACGTCTGGCTCTCGGTCCGCGCCGAGCAGAGCCATCTGTCCCGCATCAGGGCGGTGACGAAGTTCTTCAGCCACATCTTCGAGATGGACCGCGAATATCTCCTCGGCCAGGGCTCGGTCAGCCAGGCGGCGGAATAGCGGCCGCCTGCCCCGCTCACGCCTCGACGCCGAGATGGCGGTGCATGAATTCCGGATCCTTGCGCAGCGTGTCCGGCGCCCCTTCGAACACGACGTGACCGTTGTTGAGCACGTAGCAGCGGTGCGCGAGGCCGAGCGCGGCGTCGACGTTCTGCTCGACGATGACGATAGTCTGCCCCGCCTCGGCGATCTTGCGGCACACCGCGATCAGGTCCTGCACGATGATCGGCGCCAGCCCCTCGAACGGCTCGTCGAGCAGGATCAGCTTGGGCTCGCGCACCAGCGCCCGCGCGATGGCGAGCATCTGCTGCTCGCCGCCCGAGAGGTCACGGCCGCGGTTTCGCTTGCGCTCGGCAAGCCGCGGGAACATCTCGTACGCGCGCTCGATCGGCCACGGGTTTTCCGCCGTCAGCGTCGCGAGAACGATATTCTCCTCGACGGTCAGGGTGCCGATGATGCGGCGCTCTTCAGGCACCAGTTGCAGCCCGCGCTGCGCGATCTCATAGGGCGGCAGCGACGCGATATCCTTGCCGCCGAACCGGATCGCGCCGGACTTCGGCACCAGCACGCCCATGACGGTATTCAGCGTGGTGCTCTTACCGGCACCGTTGCGGCCGAGCAGCGCGACGACCTCGTGCTGCTCGACGCGCAGCGAGACGTCGAACAGCGCGTGCGCCTCGCCGTAGAAGGTGTTGATCTTGTCGACCTCGAGCAGGCTCATTTTCGCACCGGATTGCCGAGATAGGCGGCGCGCACTTCGGGGTTGGCCTTGATCGCGTCGGGTGCGCCCTCGGCGATCTTGCGGCCATTGAACAGCACGGTGACGCGGTCGGCGAGGCCGAACACGACGTCCATGTCGTGCTCGACGATCACGATCGTCATGCCGGCGGCGATGCTCCTGAGCAGGCGGATCGTATCCTGCCGCTCGGACGCGCTCATGCCGGCGGTCGGCTCGTCCAGAAGCAGCGTGCTCGGCCTTGTCGCCAGCGCCAGCCCGATCTCCAAACGCCGTTTCTCGCCGTAGGCGAGTTCACGCGCCGGCGCGTTGGCGCGCTCGGAGAGATGGACCGCAGCGAGCGATTGCGCGATCAGCTCGTTGAGCGCGCCGGTCTCCTTCACGCTCCGCAGCATCGACGGATGGAATTTGCCATAGGTCCGCGCGATCGCCGGAATGCGGATGTTGTCCCGGACCGTCAGGCCCGGAAACAGCTGGTTGATCTGGAAGCTCTTGACGAGGCCGCGCTGGCAGATCGCGGTGCTGCCCGCGGTCGTGATGCGCTCACCGCGGAAGAACATCTCGCCGCTCGTCGGCGGGATCGCGCCCGCCAGCATGTTGAAGAACGTCGTCTTGCCTGCGCCGTTCGGGCCGATCAGCGCCCTGATCTCGCCTTCCATCACCTGGAACGAGACCTTGTCGACGGCCGTGAGCCCGCCATAGCGCTTGGTCAGGTCTTTTGCTTCGAGGATGACGTTCTGCGTCAGCGGCGCCCGCGCGGCCGGCGTCTGTTCGCGCGGCGCGGCCGGAACGGCCGGCAGCGGCGCGTCTTCGGCCCGCGCGCCGGCGAGCCGCTCCCACAGCAGGACGATGCCGCCGCAAATGCCGCGCCGGAACACGGTGACGATGAGCACGAAGACGATGCCGAGCACCATCTTCCAGACGGGGCCGATGAGCGGCAATTGCTGCAAGGCCGTGCGCAGGTAAATCCAGATCAGCGCCCCGACCGTCGGCCCGATCAGCGTGCCGGCGCCGCCCATGATCGTCTGCACCACCAGTTGCCCGGACGTCTCGAGATAGAAACCGTCGGGCGGCATGTAGCCCTGGAACAGCCCGAACAGGCTGCCCGCCACGCCGCCGTAGGCCGCCGCGATCACGAAGGCGGCGAGCTTGTATTTCTGCACGTCGTGGCCGAGCGTGCGCGCACGCACTTCATTCTCGCGAATCGAGACCAGCACGGCGCCGAAAGACGATTGCACGATCCGCCGGGCGAGCCAGAACCCAATCAGGAACAGGATCGCGATGACCCAGTACATCTCCTCGGGCGTATGCAGTTCGACGAACCAGCTGCCGATGCCGATATGGGTCGCGGGGACGCCGGAGAGCCCGTTCTCACCGCCGGTGAACGACTTCATCGGCGAGATATCGAGGAAATAGAACATCTCGCCGAAGGCCAGCGTGAGCATCGCGAAATAGATGCCGGATCGGCGCAGCGACAGGGCGCCGATGACCGCGCCCAGGACGGCGGCGAATATCGTGCCGATGACCAGCGCCGGGACGGCATTTTCCAATATCCCGGCGGTCAGCAGATAGGCGGTCATGAACCCGCCGGAACCGAAGAACGCCGCCTGCCCGAACGACAAGAGGCCGGTGAAGCCGAACAGGATATCGAAGCCGAAGCCAAAGATGCCCCAGATCAGGATGCGGTCAGCCATGTCCGCCGTGCCGCCGATCAGCGAGAAGGCGGACGGAAAGACGATCAGCGCGGCGGCGGCCACCGCTTCCGGCCACCATCGGCGAACGAACCCGCGGGTCGGCGATTCCGGCACCGTCATTGCCGTCCCTGGACGCCGAACAGACCCTGCGGCCTGAGGATCAGGACAATGGCCATCGCGGCAAACAGCATCACTTCGGAATAGGCCGGCTGCACCATCGCGGTGAGACTGATGATTTCGCCGGCAATGAGGCCGCCGACCAGCGCGCCCCAGAACGAGCCGACGCCGCCGATCACGACGACGACGAAGGACTGCACCAGCACCAGCGTGCCCATGTCGGGCACGACCGTCACAATCGGCGCGTTGATGACGCCAGCGAAGCCGGCCGCCATGCTGCCGAGGCCGAATACGACGAGGAAGGTGCGCCGCACATTGATGCCGAGAATGTTGACCATCAACTGATCTTCGATGCCGGCGCGCACGATCAGCCCGAGCCGCGTGCGGTAGAGCAGGATATAGAGAACGATCAGCGCCGCTGCGACGATGCCGAGCACCTCGACGCGGTAGGTCGGATAATAGAGGAAGCCGAGATTGACCGCGCCGGTGCCCCAGTGCGGCACCGGCAGGCGTTGCGAGATGCCGCCGAAATAGCCGCGAACGGCCTCGACCATGATGATGCCGAGGCCGAACGTCATCAGGATCTGGTCCTCATGCGGCCGGCGATAGTAGTAGCGCACCAGAATGCGCTCGAGCCCCAACCCGAGTAGCAGGAGCACGCACGCGCCCGCCGCCATCGCCACTACGAATGAATGGGTCACCTCGTACGTGACGAAGCCGGCATAGGCGCCGACCATGTAAAAGGCGCCATGGGCGAAATTGATCACGCCCAGGGCGCCGAAGATGATCGTCAGCCCCATCGCGACGAGCACGAGCAGGGCCCCGAGCGTCAGCCCATTGAAAAGCTGCGCCCACAACAAGGCCCAGTTCATAGCCACTCCATCTTGCGGCGCGAAGCGATCAGTAGGACGGCAATTTGCAGCCGACCGAGTCGCAAGGCGGCACGACATCCGGGCCGGGCGTAAGCCCGACGACCTTGTAGATGTCCTCCGGATTGCGCATCTCGCTCGGCTTCTTGCCGACGACGACCGGCACGGCCCGCACCTGCTGGTGATCGCAGCCGCGATAATAGACCTCGCCCAGCGGCATCTTGAGCTTGTGCTCGGCTTCGAGCGCCTTGATGACCGAGATCGGGTTGAACGTCTTGGCGCGCTCCACCGCGTCCGCCCAGACGATCAGCTGGGTATAGGCGATGTGCGCGGTCCAGCGCGGCTTGTACTTGTACTTGGCCTCGAACGCATCGACAAAAACCTTCGCTTCCGGGATCGTCTCGGCGAGCGTCCACCAGAAATCGAGCGTGCCATACACGCCCTGCATGATTTCCGCGCCGACCTCCTTGCCCTGGAAGGACGACAGGTTTGGCACGATCATTTTCATCTTGTCGAGGACGCCGAACTGTTTGGCCTGCTTGGTCGAGGCGACCGAGTCGTTGCCGAAGGCGACGTTGACGAAAACGTCCGCGCCGCTGTTGGCGATGTTGAGAAGGAACGAGCTGTAGTCCGCCGTGCCGACCGGGCAGAGCTGCTGGTCGACGACCTTCCAGCCGAGCTGCTCCTGCGTGAACTTCGACGTCGAGTCGAACACTGAATGCCCGTAGGCGTAATCGGGCACGAGGTAGGCCGCCTTGCGGTTCTTGCCGAGTTCCTTGCCGAGGACCGGCGCCAGCGCCTTCGCAGCCATGTAGGCGCTCGGCTGCGAGCGGAACGCGTAGCGCTGGCAATCCTTGCCGGTCGTCTCGTTGGCGCCGCTGGCGCCGACCATGTTGAGCACGCGGTAGCGCTGCGCAACCTTCTCCAGAGCGATCGCGGTGGCGCTGCTCGAGCAACCCGTGATCATGATAGCTTTGTTGTTGGTGATGAAGTTGCTCGCCGCCTGAACGGCCGGGCCGGGCTGTGTCTGCGTGTCGGCGACCTTGTATTCGATCTTCTTGCCCAGCACGCCCTTGCCGGAAAGCGTCGAAACCTTGCTGACGAGGCCGCCGCCGCTGTTGAGGTGACCGATCGCGAGTTCATATCCTTTCTGCAGGTCGCCGCCTTCCGCGGAGTAGGGCCCGGTCAACGGGCACGTCAATCCGATGAAGACGCTGTCGCCCTTCACGCCGGCGGGAAAATTACCGATCGTCTCATCGGCCGCCCAGCCGCGCGCAACATTGACCAGCGGAAACGTGCCGAGCGCCGCCGCGCCTTTCAGAATATTGCGCCGGTTTACGCCTGTTCGATTCTTGTTGTGCATTGCTTCCTCCCCATCCTGGTTTTTGCGCGGATTTCCCGCGCATTTTCGGACGTCGTTGCAGCAACGTATCAACGGCCAAAGGTCCAGATCAATCCATCGCCACGGCAGCGCCGATGCCAAGTTTGCAACAGGTGGTGCGCGAATGTCTTATTTTGCTTCGAAAAACCAGCCGCAAAAGCCGGCCGGTCACTTCAGAACGAGCGTGGCAGCGCCGCTCACGTCGGCTTTGGGCCACAACCGGATATAGTTCCGTCGGCGACCCCAGGTCGAAAAACGCTCGCCGCGCTAGGTCCGTTTCTTCCTAGCCGCGCGTCGGATCTGCTTCTCGATCTTTGCCGGGCCGGCCTTTCGCGGCGGGATGATTGGCAGCTGCACGAAGTTGTCGCGGCCGCCGCCGAGATGAATGGTCGTCCTGCCGCCGTAGATCGACAGCGGCCGGTCGCGCGGATCGTTGTGCAGGAACGGTCCGTTGCCGGTGAACTCGTTCTTCATGTTGGAGAGCTTTCCGCCCGAGCCGCCGGGATAGACGTAGTCGCAGCCGCGCACGCTCAAGGCGACACGATAGCCCTTCGGCACGACGATGCAGGTCGGGATGATCTCGATGTCGAGTTCGTAGACCTCGCCCGGCTTCAACGGCTGCTTGCCGTCGTGCGTGTGATAGGGCCTGAACGGCAGCGACAGCTTCTTGTCCAGCTTGCGGTGCGAGGCGCGCAGCCAGCCCTGACCGATCGGCGTATGCGGGTCGAGCGCGCCCTGGAACACGACCTCCTTCATGTCGGGCGAGAACACGCGCAGCACGAGGAAGATATCGGCGTCCGCGGTCGACGACGAGACGCAGAGTTTCGCCGCGACGGGGCCGGTGATCTCGGTCGCCTCGGCCATCGGCGCGGTGAGGAAGGTGACGCCGTCGCTCAGCGCGTCGAACGTGACCTTGGCGGCGGCCTTGTCAGGTGACGTCTCGAGCCGGTGACCGTCGGCCACCAGATGAAATTTTGTCCATTGCGTCGACGGCAATGGCCAGGCATCCTCGTGGCGGATGACGAAGCGCTCGCCGGGATGGCGCACATTGAGCTGCACCTTCGGCTGCTTGTCCCAGCCGTTCTTCTCCCCCTTGAGGAAATGGCCGAAGAACCGCTTTTGCAGCCCGACGCCGTAGTCGGTGTAGTAGTGCGTCCAGTGCTCGATGCCGTGCACCTCGAGCCATTTCTGCTTCGAGGCCGCGCGATAGTAGCCCTCGTAATTACCGCGCGGATGCAGCGGCTGGCCGCCCCAGTTCGCCGCCGACAGCATCGGCACCTTCACCTTCGACCAGTCCGGCGCCATCGCCTTGTAGTAATCGTCGTCGAAGGGGTGCGCGAAATAGGTCCTGCCGAGATCGTAGCGGTTGGCGCCCATTTCCTCTTCGGTCAGTGTCTCCGGCCCGGATACCCAGTCGCCGTTCATGCGGCTGCGGTGGCCTTTGCTGCCCAGACCGTACTGCACGGTCTTGACCTGCATGTCGTACCAGTTCTGGCCGAAGGTGTTGTAGATGCCGCCGTTGTGGCTGAGCTCGCGATAGAAGTCGGCGAAGCCTTCCCAGACGCAGATGGCCGCGAGGTGCTTCGGCTGCAGGCTCGCCACCTGCCACTGGTTGATCGCGTAATAGGAGATGCCGGACAGGCCGACCTTGCCGTTCGACCACGGCTGCACGCCGGCCCACTCGATGCAGTTGGCGAAATCCTTTGTCTCGCGCGGCGACCAGTGCTCGACGTAGCCGGGTGAGCGGCCGCAGCCGCGCGAGTCGACGCGCACGACGACGTAGCCGTCCGGCACCCACTTCTCCGGATCGCACACTTCCCAGCTCTGGTATTTGTTGCTCGAGCCGGCCATCACGTCCGGCTGCTTCTCCTCCATGCGCTTCCAAGCGGTCTTGTAGCCGTCCTCGAAGTGCAGCCACTTGCCGTAGGGGCCGTGGCTGAGGATGACCGGATAGCGGCCTTTCTTGATCGGCCGGAAGATGTCGCAGCGCAGGACGAGCCCGTCGTCCATCTCGATCGGCATGTCCCAATCGATGCGCATGCCGTCGCGGATTTCGCTCACCTCACGGTAGCTCATGTGTCGTGCTCCAATGACGGCTTACTTCTTCGGGATGACGGGCAGCAGCAGATAGGCCTGCCGCTGCGGCCCGGTGTGCAGGGTCACGTCGCCGCCGAAGACCGACGGCGGCCGGTCGCGGGGATCGTCATGCGTGAACACGGCGCAGCCGGTCCATACCTTGCCGAGCGTTTCCAGCCCTTCGCCCGGCTCACCGGGGAAGACGTAGTCCTTGCCGCGCACCGACAGCGCGAGGCGATGGCCCTTCGGCACGGCGATGCAGGTCGGCCACACCTCGACGTCGACCTCATAGACCTCGCCGGGCTTGAGCTTCTGCTCCTCGTCATGCGTGTGATACGGCCGGTACGGCAGCGTCAGTTTCTTGTCGAGCTTGCGATGCGAGCAGCGCAGCCAGCCTTGCGCGATCGGCGTGTGCGCGTCGAGCGCGCCCTGGAAGGTCACTTCCTTGAGGTCTGGCGTGAACACGCGCACGACCAGGAACAGGTCGGCGTCCTCTGTCGCCGACGAAACCCACAGTTTCGCGGCGATCGGCCCGGTGATCTCGGTGTCCTGCTCGAGCGGCGCGCTCAGGAACGTGACGCCGTCACCCAGGCCCGCATAGGTCACCGCGCCGGCCTTCGCCGGAGGCGTCGGCGACATCTTCATGCCGACGGGCTCGATATAGAACTTCGTCCACTGCGTGCGCTTGAGCGGCCATTCGCTCTCGTGCCGCTCGACGAATTTCTCGCCGGGATGGCGGACCTGGAGCTGCACCTTCGGCTGCCGGCTCCAGCCGGTGTCATCGCCTTTGAGGAAATGGCCGAAGAAGCGCTTCTGCAGGTCGAGGCCGTAATTCGTGTAGAAATGCGTCCAGTGCTCGATGCCGTGCACCTCGAGCCACTTGTCCTTGGAGGCGGAGCGCACGAAGCCCTCGAAATTACCGCGCGGGTGCAGCCCCTGCCCGCCCCAGTTCGCCGTCGACAGGAGCGGCACCTTGACCTTGCTCCAGTCGGGCATGCGCGACTGCCAGTAGTCGTCCGTGTCGAGCTTGCGCGAGAGACAGTCCTCGTAGAAGTCGCGGCGGTTGCGGCCGAGTTCTTCCTCGGTGAGCGTCTCCGGGCCGGACACCCAGTCGCCGTTCATGCTGCTCTTGAAACCGCGCCTGCCGCGGCCGTGCTGCACGGTGTAGACCTGCGCGCGCGACCAGTCCTGCACGAAGCCGCGGCAGAAGATGCCGCCGTGATGCGCCATGTCGCGGTAAAAGTCGGCCGCGCCCTCCCACGTGCAGATCGCGGCGAGGTGCTTCGGCTGCAGCGCAGCCGCCTGCCACTGGTTCTCCGCGTAATAGGAAATGCCGTTCAGCCCGACCTTGCCGTTCGACCACGGCTGCACGCCGGCCCAGTCGACGCATTGCGCCAGATCCTGCGCCTCGCGCAGCGACCAGATGTCGATGACGCCCGGCGAGCGGCCAGCGCCGCGCGAGTCGACGCGGATGCAGACATAGCCGTCCGGCACCCATTTCTCCGGATCGACCACCTCCCAGCACTGGTATTTGTTGGTCGAGCCGGTCGGCACGTCCGGCTGGTCTGCGCACATGCGCCGCCACTGGTCGGTGTAGAGGTCCTCGAAGTGCAGCCACTTGCCGTAAGGGCCGTAGGTCATGATGACCGGGTACTTGCCCTCGGCCACAGGCCGGTAAACGTCGCAGCGCAGGACGATGCCGTCCTCCATCGGAATCGGCATGTCCCAGTCGATGCGCATGCCGTCGCGAACCTCACTCTTCTCGCGATAATCCATCGCTCGCCCCTACCGTGGATTGGCTCTTTGCGGAAAGTCGATCAGGCGTTCGGCCGGAAGCGGCGCCCGTCTGCGCCGAACAGATGCAGGCGCTCCGGATCGAACGACAGCGACAGCGGCGCGCCGACCTGCACGTCGGCCATCGCCAGCCCTTCGCTGATCGCGACAAAGGCGCGCTCGGCGCCGGTGTCGAAATAGAGGAGCGTGTCGCGGCCGAGCGGCTCGACCAGCCGTACCGGCAATGACGCGGCCTGCGCCGCGCCGCCGTTGCTGCCGACGCCGACATGCTCGGGGCGGATGCCGAGCGTCGCCGCTCCCGGCTTGGCGCCGCTAAAGCGCGGCGGCAGCGCGATATCGAAGCTCGCCGAGTGAAAGCGCACTCCGGCGCCGTTCTGCACGACCTCACCGGCGATCAGGTTCATCGACGGCGAACCAAAGAAATCGGCGACGAAATAGCTCACCGGGTTGGCGTAGATGTCCATCGGCGAGCCGACCTGCTCAACCTCGCCCGCGCGCATGACGACGATGCGGTCAGCGAGCGTCATCGCTTCTTCCTGGTCGTGCGTGACGTAGATGAAGGTGCGGTTGAGCGCCTGGTGCAGACGATCGCATTCGGCGCGCAGTTCGCGGCGCAATTTGGCGTCGAGGCTCGACAGGGGCTCGTCGAGCAGGAAAGTGGACGGGTTCGTCACCAGCGTGCGGGCGAGCGCGACGCGCTGCGATTCACCACCCGAGCACTGGCCGGGCATCTTGCCGAGAAGATGGGTGATGCGGACCATCTCGGCGACCTCCTGCACGCGCTTGACGCGCTCGGCCGGCGGCACCTTCTTCATGCGCAGCCCGAATTCGATGTTTTGCGCCACATTCTTGTGCGGGAACAACGCATGGCTCTGGAACACCATGCCAAGGCCGCGGTCGCCGGGCTCGAGGTCGTTCACGACCTTGCCGGCGATGCGGATTTCACCCGAGGTCGGATCCTCGAAGCCGGCGATCATGCGCAGCGTGGTCGTCTTGCCGCAGCCGGAAGGCCCGACGAAGACGACGAATTCGCCGTCCTCGATCTCCATGCTGAGGTTCTTGACGGCCGCGACCGCGCCGAACGACTTGTGCAGGTTGACCAGTTCGATACGCGCCACTGTTATCTCCGTACCATTCCGAAGCTGAAGCCACGCGCCAGATGCTTGCGGATGATCAGCCCGACGATCATCAGCGGCACCGTGATGCCGACGGCGAGCGCCGCCTGCCGGCCGTACACGCGGCCCTCGGTCGATCCCTGATATTTCGACAGCTCGATCGGCAGCGTCGACACCTGCGTCTTGGTGATGATCAAGGCGAGCAGGTACTCGCTCCAGGTCAGGATCAGGATGAACAGGAACGTCGCCACCAGTCCCGAGCGGATCAGCGGCAGCACCACCTCGACGATGGTGCGCCAGCGCGACGCGCCGAGGATCGCGGCCGCCTGCTCGACCTCGAGCGGCACCTCATCGATGAAGCTCTTGGTCATCCACACCGCGTAAGGCAACGTGGTGAGGAAATAGACGAGGATCAGACCGGTGCGCGTGTCGAGCAGCCCCAGCGCCGAATAGTAAAGCGACAGCGGCGCGGCGACGACGATCGGCGGGATCATGCGCAGCATCAACAGCTGGAACATGCGCGCTTCGGACAAAATCCGATAGCGCGACACGCCGTAGGCGAGGATCGAGCCGAACAGCACCGACAGGAACGTCGAGGTGGTGGCGATCACGGTCGAGTTCCACAGCGAGAGCAGCGGCTTCTGCGACGAGATCGCGTACTGCGTGCCGGCGTATTGCTGCGCGCCGAACCAGACATTCAGGTAATTGTCGAGCGTCGGCGGGCTCGGGAAATAGACCGGCGGCCACGAGAACCACTGGTAGTCCGGCTTGAACGAGGTGCTGACCATCCAGTAGATCGGGAACGCGGCGGTAATCCCCCAGAAGATGAGGACAGTGTAGCGAACGGCCGACGCTATCCTGCGGCGCTGTGTCTTGGTCATTGCCATGTCACGCCTCCGCCGCCGGATCGCCGGCCGCGTACATCTGGTCGAGCGCACGCTTCTCGCGGCGCAGGAGCTGGATGGCGATCAGCACGATGACCACCATCAGCATCATCACGAGGTAGGACATCGCCGCGCCCTTGGAGATTTCGAAGTACTGCCAGGTCGTCATGAAGATGTAGACCGGCAGCGTTTCGGTCGCCGAGCCGGGGCCGCCCTGGAACAGCGCCCAGGTCTTGGGGAATTCGGCCATCGCCTCAAGGAAACGCAGCACCAGCGCCAGCAGGATCACCGGCCGCAGCAGCGGCACCTGCACCTCCCAGAAGATACGCCATTTCGAGGCGCCGAGAATTTCCGCCGCCTCGATCGGCTCCTTCGGGATCGCCGCGAGGCCGGCGAGCATGATGATGAAAGAGAACGGCGTCCAGTTCCAGATTTCGAGCAGCGCGCAGGTCAACAACGCGATGTGCGGATCGGTCAGCCACGAAACCTGGAAGTTGACGTGCAGCACGTGCGAGATCAGGTCGTTGATCGGGCCGCTGCGGTAGAGCAGCATCTCGGCGGTGTAGGCGACCACCACCGGCACGGTGAGCATCGGCAGAATGAAGATGATGTAGAAGAAGGCCTGCCCGCGAAACGGCTTGTACATCAGGTAGGCGAGCAGGAATCCGAACACGAAGCAGCCGACGGTCGAGCCGGCCGCAAAGGCGAGCGAACGCAGGACGGCCCAGCCAAAACGGGGATCGGTCAGCACCTCGCGGAACAGGTCGAGGCCGACATAGTCTGCGTCCCACCATGAGCTGAGATAGACGGTCCACTGATGCACCGAGAAATAAAGCTGCAATAGCAGCACCGGCGTCAGCACGAACAGAAACAGAGCCGCCATCGGCAGCAGCAATGTCAGCTTGAAACGCTTGATCGCGCGGGCGCGTGACACCGCGCGCGGTGCCACCGCGGGCGGAGCGTCAACGTGCGGGATTGCGGTGACGGCCATTCCTCATCTCCACCTGGCGGCGTGCGAGCCGGATGCCGCCCGCTCGCCGCCCCATGGACGACGCATTCCGCCCGCGTCAGGCCGGGACCGCGAGCTTCGGCATTGCAGCCTTGTAGCTGACAAGGTCCTTCTTCAGCTTGCTGCGGCCGATACGCCCGACGATCTTATTCCATTCCTCCTCGGTCTTCGACAGCACGTCCTTGGCCGGCAACTGGCCGACATAGGCTTCCGAGAGGTTCTTGCCGAGCGCATCCTGGAATTCGAGATAGCCGGTGAGATAGATCGGCGGCGCGACGACTTCGAAGTTCTTCTTGATCGCGTCGATACCCGGCTGGGTGTAGGCGTCGATCACGGGCTTGGCCGCGAAATGCGCGTTCGACCATGCGTCGTTGAACGCGTTCACCGGGTCGGACACGATCGGGACCGAGTTCTTGCCCGACCCGAGCCACAGCGCGAGATACGCGGCCTGCGCCTTGCGCGGCGAGTACTTGTTGACGAGGATCGCGGCGAGCGGCGACGAGATCGAGCGGTGCATCATCTTGCCGGTGAACTTCGAGCCGGGGATGACGCTGTAATAGAACTGGTCGACCGTCTTCGATTGCTTCGGGTTCTTGATCGTCTTGCAGGTGCCGTCCCAGTACTGGCAGCTCACGACATGGCCCTGCGCGATGCGCGGGATCATCTGGGGCGTGCCCCAGTTCGCCGCCTCGGGGTGGTTCACCTTCTTGTCCTGCAGATAGATGTCGACGGCGTACTGGCCGGCCGGGGTGTTGAGCGTGGGCTTCATGTCATCGTCGAAGGGGAAGCCGCCGGCGCTATAAAAGATCATGTACCACCAGGTCACGCCATTGGCCCGGTTGCGCAGGTTGCCGGAGCCGTAGAGATCCTTGGACGGGTCCATCAGGAACTCCTGCAGACGCAGGTTATCCTCCCACGTCTCCGGGACCTTCAACTCGGTACCGAACTTGTCGGCGAAGCGCTTTTTGTTGTCCGGATTATCGACGAGGTCCTTGCGCGTGTACTGGATGTGCACGTTGCCGTCGGTCGGCACGCCATAGGTGTGCCCGTCGTATTTCATGAAGTTGTCGTACCCGGCAACGACGTCGTAGTGGAAGCCGGAATTCTTGATGTACTCGTCGAGCGGCTCGAGATAGCCGGCCGAGGCCAGCGACGGGATCATGTTCGAGTCGATGTGGATGAAGTCGAACTGCGGCGACCGCGACAACGCTTCCGCCATCGCCCTCTGCGGCGCGTCGAAGATCGAGATGTCCTGCACGCCGCCGACGCCGATGCCGGTCGCCTTGGTGAATTCGGCGATTACCGGCTGCATCGGCACGAAATACGGCGACCAGATCATGCCGTTGACGTTCGCGGCGCCGACCTTCTTGGCGGCCGCGATCGTGCTCTCTTCCATGGTCGCAGCTTCGGCGAACGGCGCCGTTCCGGGAATGAAATTCGCCACCGTCAGGCCAAGACCGCCTTCGACAAACGCGCGCCGCGAGACATCGAACTTACCCATGACGTCCTCCCTGTTGGCCTTTGCGGCCTTGCTGACCTGAGCTGCAAATAAAAACGGCCTGCCTCGGTGCGAGCAGGCCGTCTGCCGGTGCCGCCGTGACGATGCTGCCGGGCGGGCAATGTTGATTGTGGCCGCAACGGCTGCAGCGCAGCCGACGCCATTGGGCGGCCTCGTATGTGTCGGGAGCCATCGACGCACCTCCCCGCTTGACCCGGCGGCCCAACGCATGCGTATCGGCCGGCGCGATCAATCACACTTAGGCGTTTCTCAGTCCGCTTTATCTGCGCTCTGATGGCGCGGTTTTATTGATCATAAGTGGAAGCAATGCCGTCGGCAACACGCGCATTGGCTGCGGCGGCCTTCGATATTGCATGCGCGCGCATCGGACTTGCGGAGCTCTGCGGTTCGGTCATCATCTCTCGATCGCTCGGCGGGACGCTGAAGGATTTCACGATGGAAAAACTGCGAGCCCCTACGATCTCGGCGCACGGTGCAACCATTCCGGTCATCGGCTACGGCACGATGGAGTTGCCGCAGCGCCCGGCCGAACTCGTGGCGACCGCCATCGCCGCCGGCTATCGCCACATCGACACCGCGCGCAAATACGGCACCGAGCAATTTGTCGGCGAAGGCATCCGTGCGAGCGGTATCGCGCGCGGTGAATTGTTCGTCACCACCAAGGTCACGGAAGAGAACGCGCGCGAAGCGGATTTCATGCGTTCGATCGAGACCAGCCTGAAGACGCTTCGTCTCGATTACGTCGACCTGTTGCTGGTGCACTGGCCGCAGCCGAAAGTGCCGTTCAGGGAGACGCTCGGCGCGCTCGCCAAGGCAAAGCGACAAGGCATGGCCCGGCACATCGGCGTGTCGAATTTCACGCTGGCGATGCTCGAGGAAGCGGTCAATGTCTGTCCTGAGCCGCTGGTGACGAATCAGATCGAGTACCACGCCTATTTGCCGCAGGGTCGCATGCTGGCCGCGCTGAAGCGGCACGGTATGATCCTCACGGCCTATTGCCCGGTGGCGCGCGGCAAGTTGCTCAGCGACTCCGTCGTCGGCGAAATCGCGAGGGCGCACCAAAAGACACACGCGCAGATCTGCCTGCGCTGGCTGGTGCAGCAGCCGGGCGTCGCTGCCGTGCCGCGCGCGCTAGAGGAGCGTCACATCGTCGAGAACCTTGATATCTTCGACTTCGCGCTGAGCGAGGACGAGATGCAGCGCCTGTTTGCGCTTCGTAAGGTGCAGATGAGGATCGCCGATCCACCGGAACGCGCGCCGAAGTGGGATTCAGAATCAATTATGTAGGGGCATCCCCGAGTCAGCTTGCCGAGCAAATGTGCGCCACTTAAAGCCCCCCGCCGCGCGGGCGGGCTTCCGCCGCCATATAACAAGATACTACCTCTTTATAAGACAGATGGCGGCATAGCTGGCAGGATAGCGCCATCGCCCCTCCAATGAGGACTCCCGGCCGGAAGCAGCCGGCGCGTTCGGGCCGATCGGAAGGGCGGAGGACCGCCTGCACAACGTGTCGACGACCTGTATTTCGCTTCGAAGCTGTTGGAGCGGACGCTGGTTGTGGAGAGGCACATGAAGCGTCAGGCTGGAAACGGCGGTAGAGGTTGAGTTGCGGCGGATCCCCATGATCGCGGCATCCGCCCTTCCAAATTTATTGACAGCATCGAGGTTGATCGAGAGCACTGTCGGCCTTCCTCAGCCATTCGCCCATTCGTGCTTGAGCACCAACAAGCAACAGAGGTGGCGCCCCTATCGGAAGACCGCTAATGTCAGCGGCGGTAGGCGGTGAGCGGTACACCGCAAACACCACTAAGGGGACGACAGATGACCAAGAAAACCACATTTACACTGGATCGGCGCACGGTGCTGAAGACGGCCCTTGCGGCCGGCGCGGCACAACTGGCCTCGCCCTTCGTCATTTCGGCGCGCGCCGCCGACGCGATCAAGATCGGCATGGTCGATCCGCTCACCGGCGTCTATGCCGCGGTTGCGCAGAACGAAGTGATCGGCGCGAAATATGCCGTCGAGCAGATCAACGCCAAGGGCGGCGTGCTCGGCCGTCCGCTCGAATTGCTGGTCGAGGATTCCGCCAACGACGTCGGCACCGGCGTGCAGAAGACGCGCAAGCTGATCGAGCGCGACCAGGTGCAGTTCATCATCGGCGACGTGAATTCCGGCATCGCGCAGGCGATGGCGCAGGTCACCAACGAGAAGAAGGTGCTGCACGTCGTCTCCGGCGGCCATACCGACGGCATCACCGGCAAGGACTGCAAGTGGAACGTCTTCCGCGTCTGCAACACGACGCGCGCGGAAGCGAACTCGGTCTCCGAGCTTCTGTTCAAGAACTACGGCAAGAAGTGGCACTTCATCACGCCGGACTACGCGTTCGGCCATACGCTGCAGCAGGCGGCCGCGGCCAACCTGCAGAAGCTTGGCGGCACGATGACCGGCAACGAGCTCACGCCGCTCGGCACTGCCGACTTCTCGGCCTATCTCATCAAGGCGCGCGCGGCGAACCCGGATGTGCTGCTGGTCCTGCCGCAGGGCTCCGACATGGTGAACTGCCTCAAGCAGATCGCGCAGTTCGGCATCGACAAGCAGGTCCACGTCGCCGGCCTGCAGCAGGAGCTGGAATCGCTGGAGGCGATGCCGCCGGAAGCGCGCGTCGGCATCTGGATGTTCGAATGGTACTGGAAGCAGTCCGGCACGCCGGGCCTCGACCAGTTCGTCGCCGATATCCGCAAGCGCAGCGGCGGCAAAGTACCGACCGCCCGCACCTGGTTCGGCTATACCTCGGTGCACAGCTACGCGCTCGCGGCCAACGCAGCCAAGACGCTCGACGGCGTCAAGCTCGCCAAGGCGCTCGCCAATCTCGAATTGCCGCCCGAGGTCAAGCTGCAACCGAACAAGGTCTATTACCGCGAAGGCGATCATCAGCTGATGACCACCGCTTTCGTCGGCAAGGCCCTGCAAAAGCCCGCGGGCGATCCGGAGGACCTGTTCCAGGTCGACAACATGATCGCCGGCGACCAGGTCAATCCGCCCGTGGCGGATACCGGCTGCAAGCTGCAGTGGCCCGTCTGAGCTGACGCGCCCCTCGCGCCTGGGAGCGATCGCCCCCAGGCGCGCCCGTCCTTGCGCCGCTCACAACGAGACCACCATGCTGCAGTTGCTGCTGTTCAACGTCACCAATGGCGTGATCATTGGTGCCTTCTACGTGCTGATGGCCCTGGGTCTGTCGCTCATTCTCAACCTCTCTAACGTGATCAATTTCGCGCACGGCGGCTTTCTCGTCGTCGGCGGCTACATCGCCTACACCATCACGCCCTATGTCGGATTCTGGGGCGCGCTGTTGATCGCGCCGCCGCTGACCGCGCTGATCGGGCTCGCCGTCGAACGCGTGCTGATCCGGCCGTTGTACGGGCGTGATCCGCTCTACAGCCTGCTCCTGACCTTCGGGCTCGCCTTCATCCTGGAAGACGGCACACGCTTCATCTGGGGCGCGCAGGGCAAACCCGTGACGGTCCCGCCGCTGTTGTCGCAGCCGCTGAGCTACGACTTCTTCTTCATCACCGGCTATCGGCTGTTCATGGTGGGGATGGTGATCGTCGCCGTCTCCGTGCTGTTCCTCCTGCTGCGCTACAGCCGCCTCGGCATCCGCATTCGCGCAGGTACGCTCGATCTGGAGACCGTCGCGGCGCTCGGCATCAATGTGCGCACGCTTCGGTCCTTGAACTTCGCCGTCGGCATCTTCCTCGCCGGCTTGAGCGGCGTGCTCGCCGCCGGGCAGCTCGGCCTCGAGCCGACAATGGGCTCAGGCCTGCTGATGCCGAGCTTCATCGCGATCATCGTCGGCGGCGTCGGCAGCCTGACCGGCACGCTGCTCGGCGGCTTGCTGATCGGCGTCGCGTCCGGACTGACGGCGGTGTTCCTGCCCGCCGCGAGCGAGGCGATCATGTACGTGCTGATGGCCGTGGTGCTGCTGATCCGTCCGCGCGGCCTGCTCGGCGAAGAAGGCATGATGACATGAAGCCGTCGAATCCCCGAAAGCTGCTCATCCTCGCCTGCATCTGGGCGGTGCTCATCCTCGCGCCCTACTGGATGCCGCCGCTCGGGGGCTACACCGCGCTCGGCACGCGCGTGCTTGTGCTCGGGCTCGCCGCCATGGCGGTCAACTTCCTACTCGGCTTTGCCGGCGTGCTGTCGTTCGGCCACGCCGCTTATTTCGGCCTCGGCGCTTACGGCGCGGGCTTCGCCCTTAAATATCTCGCGCCGAGCACGCCGCTCTCCGTCATCGCCGGCACGCTGCTCGGCGGCATCGCCGGCGCCCTGCTCGGCATGCTGATCGTGCGCCGCCGCGGCGTCTATTTCGCCATGGTGACGATCGCGTTTGGCCAGGTCTTCTACTACATCGCATTCCAGTGGAGCTCGGTCACCGGCGGCGACGACGGCCTGCGCGGCTTCTCGCGCCAGCCGCTCGACTTCGGCGCGTTCCAGATCGATATCCTGTCGAACGCGAACAATTTCTATTATTTCGTTCTGGTCTGCTTCGCGCTGGCCGCCGCCGTGATGGGCTTCATCCTGCGCTCGCCGTTCGGCCGCACGATGCTCGCAATCCGCGAGAACGAGCGCCGCGCGCGCTTCCTGGGCATTCCGATCGAGCGGCATATCTGGATCGTCTTCACGCTGTCCTGCTTCTTCGCCGGGTTCGCGGGCGCGCTGTACGCGCTGCTCAACAACTTCGCCGATCCGAAGGGCCTGCATTACAGCCAGTCCGGCGACTTCGTGATGATGGCGGTGATGGGCGGGATGCGGAGCTTCTGGGGACCGCTGCTCGGCGCCGCGGTCTTCGTCGTGCTGCAGGATTACCTGTCCAGCGTCACGGTGAACTGGATGTCCTTCGTCGGCTTGCTATTCATGCTCGTCGTTCTGTTCTTCCCGCGCGGCCTGCTCGGAGTCATCCGGGGGAAAGCCACGTCATGAGCTTTGTGCGGGTCGAGAACGTCTCCAGGCGCTTCGGCAATCTAGTCGCGGTCAACGGCGTCTCGATGTCGGTCGAGGCCGGCGAACTGCGCGCCGTCATCGGCCCCAATGGCGCCGGCAAGACGACCTTCTTCAACATGATCAGCGGCTTCCTCATGCCGAGCGCGGGCCGCATCGTGTTCGACGGCGACGACATCACCGCCCTGCCGCCAGCGCAGCGCGTCTGGCGGGGCATTGCGCGCACGTTCCAGATTACCGAGGTTTTCCCCGAACTGACCGTGCGCGAAAACCTGCGCATCGCCGTGGAGTCGGCGAGCGGCTTCCGCCTGCGCTTCTGGCAGTCGGCGAAGGAAAGCGACGAGGTCGGCGCGCGGGTCGATGAGCTCCTGCAGATGGGCGGCCTCGCGCAAAAGGCCGGCCGCCTCGTCGGCGAGCTTTCGCACGGGGACCAGCGCGCCAACGAGATCATGATGGCGCTGGCTCTGAAGCCGCGGCTGCTGCTCCTCGACGAGCCGACCGCCGGCATGGGCGACCAGGAAACCTACGAGATCACCCAGCTCATCCGGAAGCTGCATCGCGACCAGAAGCTCACCATCGTGCTGATCGAGCACGACATGCGCGTCGTGTTTCATCTGGCCGACCGCATCATGGTGCTGGCGGAAGGCAAGATGCTGGCGGAGGGCACGCCGCGCGAAATTGCGGCCAACGAGGCCGTTCAGGCCGCCTATCTCGGAAAGGCGGCCGCATGACCGCGATCGCGCTCCAGGCCGAGGGCCTGCACACCTTCTACGGCAAGAGCCATATCCTGCACGGCGTCGGCCTCGAGGTACGCGAAGGCGAGATCGTCACGCTGCTCGGCCGCAACGGCGCCGGCAAGACGACGACCTTGCGCAGTCTCGTTGGCCTCACCCACGCGCGCGAGGGCACCGTGCGGATTTTCGGCCAGTCGACGCGCGATTGGCCGCCCTACCGCACCGCCGCGCTCGGCGTCGGCTATGTCCCGGAGGGACGGCGCATCTTCGCCAATTTAACGGTCGAAGAGAACCTCAAGGTGCCGCTGGAGCGGCCCGGGCCGTGGACGGTCGAGCGCGTCTACGAGCTGTTTCCGCGCCTCGCGCAGCGCAAGACCAACAAGGGCCGGCAATTGTCCGGCGGCGAGCAGGAGATGCTCGCCATCGCGCGCGCGCTGCTGCTCAATCCGAAGCTGCTGCTGCTCGACGAGCCGAGCCAAGGCCTTGCGCCGCTGATCGTGCAGGAGGTCTTCCGCGTCGTGACCTCGGCGCGCGAGCAAGGCATTTCGGTGCTGCTGGTCGAGCAAAACGTGCGAGCCGCGGTCGAGATCGCGGATCGCGCCTACGTGCTCGATGACGGCAAGGTAGTATGGGCCGGGCCGGCCGCCGAATTCGCCAAGGACGAGGAACGCGTGCGGGCGCTGGCTGGCGCGAGCGCCGAGCAATGGGAGGCGCACGAAGCTTCGGCGCAACAATAGTGCTAGCGCGCCGGCATCGGCGCCCCTGCTCTGATGGCCGCTGGCGCGAAACGACGACACGAAAAAGCGATTGCGACGAATGGTCCGCGGCGTTGCCGCGATGGCAGCCATTTCGGGATGCCGCGGAGACGATCTTGCCGAGTGTACGTTGCGGCCCGCGGATCGGTACCCGCCGCGATCCGCGAGCGCCCGAGTTGGCCGGACTGTCTCGGACAAGGTAATGGTGCCCAGGGGCGGAATCGCCTATAGCATATAAGATATTGATACTTCATGCGAATTTCTGCACGTTTTTGGAGCCATCCCAGCGTTCGTACCAGCGCAAATCTGGGCTGCAGCATCGTCCGCAGACGTTCGCTTGCGTTCGAAATTAAAATTCGTATTGAATGGAATTCGGCAAGCGCACTCGCCGCGGAGAAGTCATGTCTCATTCGTATCACTTGAAGGCGGGACGCAAAATTCTGCTCGCGGTTGCCCTTACGGTTCCGCTGCTTCATGGGTCCGCCGTGGCACGTTCCGTAATTCTGGCCCAAGCGGGCAGTGCCGGCGGAAGCATCGGGCTGAAGGGCAAATCGGCAGCTGGCTCGGTCGCTCCGAAATCACAGCCGCGTCGAATGGCGAAACCCTCGGTCCGCGTCCAACGACCCGGTCACAAAACCGCTTGCCCGGATATCGCAGGACATTGGTCGAGTTGGGCTTCTGGTCTCTTCGGTCAGAACGACACCGTGTTTAACGCCGATGGCACCGCCTATCATAGCGCTGGAATCAGCGGCAAATGGTTCTGCCAGAATGGCCAACTGCACATCGAATGGCCCGACGGGAAACCTGGAAGGGTCAAGCTTTCGGCCGACGGCAAGAAACTTCTCGATAGCCTAGGCAAGGTCCATATGAGCCGCTGATGCCGGTCACATTTTATCAGTAGCCACGTTGCAAGGGCCAAGCAGCGTCTTAAGCGCCCCCGTTGCGTGAAGGTGCGCTCCGGACTGCGTCACATTCAACGTCCACACCTGGACGGATCCATCCGCGTCGAACTTCTGGCGCACGAATGAAAACGTGCGGCCATCAAAAGTCCCTCCCACAATCACTCCCTGGTCCCATGAATTCGTGTGACCATACTCGCCGACGATGCTGCCATCCTGGCCTTGCCGCAGAATCACGAAGCCGTGCAGCGTTCCGACGACCGGGCATACTGCATTCCATTCCCATCGACCTACCATGGAGATGCGCCCGCGGCGCTGGGGCTCTGTCGACCGAGCGGCGCGCTGTGATTTGGAAGCGCGCGTCTTCGCATTGCGTGAATGGCGCCCTGAATGCGCGGGCCCAGACGACACGGCACCTGCGGCCGATTTTTCGCGTTTTCCGATCGAGCCACCGACGCTTCCCGCCTGCGCGACGATAACGCCAGTCGCCAAGGCCTTTGTCCACGGCGCAGGTGCGATGCAGATGGCCAGAAGCATCATCAGGAAAGACAATCGCCAGCCCACTAGCCTGACTTCGCCTGCCTCCGAAGCTGCACCGGGCTGCGAGCGGCCTGATGGAACAATATACCGGTTCGAACCTATGTTCTGGACTGCGATTGGATTGCGATCCGCGGTCGTCATCTGTCGATCCTCTCGTCCGCAGTGGGCCGGAGTGCGCCACACAAGCGACGTTCAGCAAGCTAAAGTGGAGGTCCGCCAGAAATCATCGGCCTCGCGTCATTGTGCCTCCCCCATCATAAGCGATCGTATTGCCATCGGCAGAAACGGTCCCTTCGCCATGCGCCCAATCGGTCCAATCCATAACGAATTGATCGCCCTTGCACGACCATTTGCCAACGATTCCGCTGACATGACGCGCCGAACCGTCCGCATTAAGGACGACGTCCCCGCGCCCGTACAAGCCGTTCCACCATCCGTTCGCTGTCCAGACGCCGGCAAGGCCACCGCAGCGGCTTGCGGAACCCGCCGGACTACGCTTGGCCACGTTTCCTACACTTGATTTCTTTGCAGGTCTTGCCGGCCGCGGTCCATCCTTGGCGGTGCCGACAGCCGACTTGGCGTGCTTGCCGATCGAGCCGCCCGTACTGCCACCTTGCGCGACCACGATGGAGTCCGTTGGCAAACGCTGTGCGCCCGAGGCCATCGGGCAGCACAAGATTGGGGCCACCAACATGACAAACGGGATCGTCCTAATCATCGTCCAAAACATGCATGAATCCGCGTCTCTTTGAATTTTCCCGCTCCCGGAAAGCTCCTGCTGATCGCTCCCGACAATTCTCAGCCCGTCCCGGGTCGCCCTACGACCAGAGCTCCGCCATGGAAGCGCAGCACCTTCGAACCCAGCGTGATGAGATCGCCCGACGTGAGCGTCGCCGTCTCTATCTTCTTGTTGTTGATCAGCGTGCCATTTGCGCTCGACTGGTCGACGATCGAGAAGCTGCTGTCCCCGATCTGTTGCAGGATAGCATGAAAGCGCCCCACACTCACCTCATCAAGGACGACATCGTTTTCCTTGTTGCGTCCGATTCTGACAAGCGGAGTCGTGACCGGATATAGCGTTCCCAGTTCGACATCTTCGAGCGTAGCCAGAGCTACCGATCTGGGCTCGCGCTCGCCGCCTTTGGCCCCGCCGGTTGCAGCGGCCCGCCTGCGCCACCGCCGTGTCCAGATGGCGGCTAGCACGATTGCCACGGCGACAATCCCGCCTAGTACCAGCCTGTTCGGCGCGGCACGCAGCGCCGCCACGATCTGCGGCATGCTGGCGCGAGGAAGCGAGGCCGGTATCGCAAGCGCCAGCGAGTGCGCGCCATAGTTCATTCGCACATCAATATTGGAGCCAAGCTCCCACGGCAGCATAAAGCCGCGCTCCAGCGGCAAGTTAGCCTCGCCGCCGCTGTCAACCATCGCGAACGGGTTCCGCAGGAATGCGTCGAGTGTCGTGGCTGTGATCAGCTCGCCGCCCGTGCGCGCGGCTATGGTTGCAATCGGCTCTGGGTCGACACTGCGCAATCCAAGACTGTGCGCGACGATGAACGTCACCATCGTGCCGGCCCGCTGTGCTGCCGCGACGACCTGATCGACTCGCGGCTGTTCATCGGAATGGCCGTCGGTCAGAACGAATAGCACGCGCCGTGAGACCGGCGCGGCGGCCATGATATCTAGCGCTTTGAGAATGGCCTTGTCGCGAAACGATTTTTCCTGTTCCGGACCAAGCGAAAGAATCGCATCGACCAAGTCGGCCGCTTGTCCAGATTTTGCTGCGAGCATCGCCGCATCCTGGCTGTACGTGATGACGAGTCCGTCGTGGTAAGACCTGAGCTGCGCCATCAACGCCAGTATGGTCGCGCTGTCATTGGCGATCTCGGACGCGCGCGCACGCTCCCCGGTGTCGACCAGGAATGCCGCCAATGTGCGGTCGCCGGATCTCGGATAAGGCTGTATCCGCGGCACCCCGAGCGGCCGGCCGTGCACACTCGCCGTTATGGAATCGAGGGGATGTGGCAACGGACTGAGAAACCGCCAACGAAGGACAAGATCCGATCCGATCACCTCGCCACGCGCCAGCATACCATCCTGGAATTCGACGACCGGCGCAGCGTTCGCACGGCTCGCCGCGATACAAGCGCAGAGTGTGCCGAGAATTGCGCCTATCAGCCAGCTGGAACGTCTTGACTGCTTCATGGTCTAGACCCGGCGTTGGCAGCGCCCGCCTCGGCGCTCGAGGCCTGGACAGGCCGTTGTGGTTCAACCGCATCGAATCTCAACAATTCTCGCTGCAAGCTGAGGGCGCTCTCCCGGGCCGAGAGCTTGGATCGGAGAATGGAATTCGCGGGGCCTGCCACCGGCGCGACCAAGGCCCGCGCCGCGCGAAAATCAGACATGCCTTTCACGACGTCCGCGCCGGCCGTGATCACACCGCCTCCTTTGAATCCGAGCGCGGTCCCCGCATCGCCAAAGAAATGGCCGAATGCCTGTTTCTCTTCCGCCGACCAGCTTGTTTGGCCAGCCTTGATCCGCATTTTGCGCTGTTTCACGAATTGCGACCAGTTATCGAGCGCAGAGAGGCCCCCGCCGATCCGCTGCCAAGCGTCGAGATGGGCGTGAGTCCAAATCGCCTTCATGCCTGCGGCGGTCCCGAGCTTGGCCGCGCCATCAATGGCTTCGTGTCCGGCAATGATTCCTTTCGCTCCCGCGAGCGCGATCTTGGCGTTGTCCTCGCCTCCAGCCGCGGCGTCCGCACGGCCCGGAGGATTACCGGCGCCGGGGGCACCGTTTCGGCCGATTGACCCAGCTACCCTGTGCTCTTGGTATTTTTCCGAAAGAAGCGTCCAAGCCTCTTGCCCCGTATTACCGACCTCTGCAGCCGCACTCGGCAGACCGCGGGCAAGAAGAAACATCGCCGGCGGACATACGTTGGGAAACGGGCAGGAGATCGCCCAGGCAGAGGCGATGGCACGCGCTGCAGCGTCTCCGGTGATCATCGCCGATCCGAGCATGCCGATGTCCCGGCTGCTGTCGATAGTGCTGTTCGCCCCCACAACGTCCTTTTCCGCAACTGCCAGCGAGCGTCTCAGCACCGGAATCTTGAGGAGCCTTACCTCCTCCATCTCGTCGGGCGCGGCCCGTCGTAGGTCGCTCAAGGCCTGCCTGGCCCGCGAAAAATTGCTGGAGCCGGCCGCCAGTTCGGCCCTTTCGGCGGTGGTCAAATCCGTATTCGAACGCAATTTTTTGAGCAGTTGCAGATGCCGGCGCGCATCGTTCCAGTCGACGCTGCCGTCGATACGCTCTTGCAACGCCTTCGGCGCCGGCGGGTCGGCGGAAACGGCGTTCAAGGCAACGCGGGCCACCTTCGGCAGGGCGCAGCGCGTTGTATACTGGCGCTTAAGGTCCTCGCTGCGCCGGAGAATGGCTTGCCGCACACTGCGCATCCGGTGCAGCTCCAGCGGAATGAGTACGTCGTCGAGCAGCGCCTTCCAATCGTAGACAGCCTTAAGGATGGATGGGCGCGGAAACCAATCGAGCGGCAACGTCGTCCGCCGGCCGACGGACTCAGGAGCCGCATTGGCAACATCGATGCCGAGAGCGATATCGCTCAGCAGCCGTTCAACCGGCTCGCTGTACCGCTTTGGAAAGGCGCGAATGTCCTGAAGAGCGGTGAGCATCTCGCCCGGAACGACATAGGAGTCGATATATCGGTTTGCCGTTGCGAGGGAGTTCCTCGGCATGGAGCTGGCGTGCAAACCCGCTGCATTGAATGTGGTGCCATGAACATTGCATGCGATCGCCGGATTGCGCTCGCACTGCGCAACCGCAGCCAAGGTCGCGTCCGCGGCCATTCCGCCACCCATCGAGTGCCCGACAATCTCGAGACGGACACCTTCGGCGTCGGCGGCCTGCTTGAGCAGCCGGCCCAATTCCGCGGCCTTCCGGTAGTACTCCGAATCGAAGCCGAGAGCCTGCGGGATGTTGCCCTGTTCCCAATCCTGCGAGCTCTGCGTGCCGCGGAATGTCACATGGATGGCCTTGGTAAGCGGGTCTCGATACACGATGGCGCGGTAATCGGAATGATCCGGCGCCGTGAGTTCGCGGATCGTTTTGTCGCTGACTCCCGGCAGCAGAGCGCGCATTGCCGGGAGGCTGTCGCTCAAGACGACGAAACCCATCGGTCCACGTGTTGGCGGTCGTTCTGCAAGAGCGTGCGTTCCATACGAGTCGGCGGCGAGAGCGGCGGCGCGGGCCGCACCGGCGATCTCGATCAGCTCGCGGCTCAAAGCTCCGCACGCGGTTTCCGGCGCAGGCGGCCCCTTGATCTTCAGACCTTTCTGGGGGCCATTCTCTTTCAACGATGGAACCGGCTTCGACAGATCGACCTTCGGAGCGTCGCTGTCGCACAGGTCGACACCCTCCGCGTTGGCCGCTTCGCCGAAGAAATGCGTCCCCGAATGCGACTTGCAGTCGGGAGGCGCGGCGGCCTGGCGCCGGGCCGGCGCGCGCGGCGGCGGAGGCGGCGCGGACGAATGCGCGGCGATGATCGGATTCTCGGGGGTCGATACGGCGGGAACCGACGAAGGGGATACTGGGATGGAAGGCTCGGTCTCGCTGGCAGTCTGCGGAGCAGACGATGGCGCGTTGCTTGTGCTGGCAGGCGGCCGGGCCAATTTCGCAGGCCCCTTGCCCAAGCTCTTGTCCCGGATGAACGTAATCGGCCGCGAAAAATCATCGCAGTCGATCAAGAGTACCGCGCTGCCGCCCGAACGGCCGATCGACCCGGCGTTGCCGCCTCCCGTGCCTGGCTGGCAGCCGGTGCGCCCCATAGCCGGGGTGACCGACGGATCGGCCGGCATGGTCCGGCTCGGCACGGGGGCCTGCAGCGACACGCCACCCTGGATCGACATCTCGCTGCGTTCGACGCCGCGCCGCGAATGTGACGGCGACATCGTCAACATGACGGTACCGGCCACATCGTCCGGTCCGTTCCAGACCGCACGGTGTATCGCGCCGAGCACGAGCCTCGCGTGCCGCGCTTTAAGCCACTGCGCCGCGTAAGACAGCTTAGCCGCTTCACGAAGCGAATGAAAATATTGCGGATACAGACGCGCAAACTCATCGTACAGCGACGTCAGCAATTTTTCGTACCCGCCCGGCTCTTGATCGGCGATGTCGTTGAGGGACTTGGTGTCGAGCTCGCGCATATTGAT
>DATNBL010000077.1:0-3818 GCA_035571935.1 Pseudolabrys sp. | reverse complement strand
CCATTCGGCGGTGCCCTCGAAGTCCGCCCCGGTGCATGTCGATGCGGCCGCTTATGCCGCCGTGCTCGCCATCGATCGGGGCCGGCCCGGCGCCTACAACATCGCGCAGCCGAACAAGCATATCGCGACGGAGAAGGCGCGGGCGGAATTGGGTTGGGACGCCGACTTCCGCATCGCACCGGAGCACGCCTAGCGGCGTTCCGGCGCCGGCGCTATGGCGGCCAAGAGTTCGGCAAGCTCTACTGCCTGCCTTAGACCGGCGCTCTCGGCGCCGCGACCCCGCTCCGCAGCCTTGCCAACGCTTCCGGGAACCGGCGCGACAGCGGCACGGTCACGCTCCCCAGCTCCACCGCATAGTCGCCCGACCCCTCCGGCCTGAGCGCGGTCACCTGCGCCGCGTTCACCAGCCACGATCGGTGCGTGCGCAGGAAGCCGCGCGAGCCCAGCTCTCTCTCGATCGCGGTTAGCGGCGCGCGCATCAGCAGCCGGCGCCCGCCCGCGAGCACGAATTCGACGTAGTTGCCGGCCGAGGCAACCGCCAGGATGTGGTCGAGCCGGACGCGCGTGAGCTTGGCGCCGTCACGGATGTCGAAGGTTGGCGTCCGCGTCGGCGTCTCGACCGGCGACGGCTGGCACAGCAGATGCTCGATCAGCGCCAGGGCCGCGACGAACAGGACGTAGCCGAACGCGTCCTTGCCGAGCTCGTAGGCGAAATTGCCAAAGAGGGCGCCGTAGTGATAACTCGCGCCCCCGAGCCAATAGATCAGCTTGCGCAGGGCGATGAAGCCCGCGACATGGCCCAGCGAGAACAGCGCCACGGCCGGGGCATGGACCAAGAGCTTCCAGCGCGGCCGGACGGCCGGCGGCGCGATGCGGTAGGCAAGCCAGGCGATGAACAGGAACGTGATGAAGGTGACCCAGCTCGTCCCCTCCCAGATGATCGGGGCGGCAAGGCCGTAGCGCGGCTCGTCGTGATGGGTGGTGATGACGTTGATGGCGTTGACGGCGCCCACTCCCGCCACTGCGGCGGCGTAGCCGTATGACAGCGTTCGCCGCGCGATGCCGCTCGGCCACAATGCGTCACCGCTCATCCCAAGCGGGCGCCACCCGTCACCGGCGCGGGGCGCGCCGTCACCCGTCGCTTCCGGCGGAGGGACGGGTCTGGAAGAACTCTCGCGGTCGGCAGATCCGGACAAGCTCGGGTCTCGCAAGCGTCGGCCGCCGGATAGTAGGAGACGGTGCAGGGCAGGGCAAAGCCGGAGAGCAAGGCCGCTGCGCGACATGACGCGGGCGGCCGATTCATGGCACGGACTGATCCACCGGGGAGGCTGAGGCTTATGCACAGGACCGCGGTTTTCGCACTCTTCGTCGCCGCCTTGAGCGCGCGCGATCCGGCGCTCGCGCAGACGCCGGCCGGCGCTCCCGTCGCGGATTGGCGGTTCTATGGCGGCGACGCCGGCGGGATGCGCTATTCGCCGCTTACCCAAATCGACAAGACGAACGTCGCGTCGCTGAAGATCGCTTGGGAGTACCACACCGGCGATGTCACCGGCGAGGGAGGTCTCGGCGCGAAACGCGAGTTCGAAGCCACGCCTATCGTCGCCGATGGCACGATGTATCTGAGCACGCCGTTCAACCGCGTCGTCGCGCTCGATCCCGAGACCGGCGCCGCGAAGTGGTCCTTCGATCCAAAAGTTGACCTGCGCGCGCCCTACTCCGAGGGACTGCTCAACCGCGGCGTCGCGCTGTGGCGCGATTCGCGCAGCGGCGATGGCGAGCCTTGCCATCGGCGTATCTTCATCGCGACGATCGATGCCCGGCTCATCGCGCTCGATGCCGCCACCGGGCAGCCGTGCAGTGGCTTCGGCACCGCCGGCGAAATCGACCTGAAGCAAGGCATCGCCAATATCCGGCGCCGCGGTGAGTTCGAGGAGACGTCGTCGCCGGCGGTTGCGGGAGACCTCGTCGTCGTGGGCTCGTCGATTGCCGACAACGACCGTGTCGACAGCCCCGACGGCGCCGTGCGCGCCTTCGACGCGAGGACCGGAAAGCTGCGCTGGCGCTGGCAGCCGATCGCGGCGAGCCTCGCGCCGACCGGCGCCGGCAACGCCTGGTCCGCGATCTCCGTCGATCGCGAGCACGGCCTGGTCTTCGTTCCCACTGGCAGCCCCAGCCCCGACTACCATGGGCTGAAGCGGCCCGGCGACAACCGATGGGCCGACTCGGTGGTGGCCCTGTCGGCCGAGACCGGCAAGCTGGTCTGGGGCTTCCAGCTCGTGCACCACGACCTCTGGGATTACGACACCGCCGCGCAGCCCATTCTGGCGACGCTCCGGCGCGGCGGAAACGCCATTCCCGTCGTCATCCAGGGCAACAAGACCGGAAATCTCTTCGTGCTCCGTCGTGACACCGGCGAGCCGGTGTTCCGCGTCGAGGAGCGGCCGGTGCCGCGGAGCGACGCCGAGGGCGAACGGGCGTCGCCGACGCAGCCCTTTCCGGTCGCGCCGCCGCCGCTCGTGCCGCAGACCCTCAGTGCCGCCGACGCCTGGGGACCGACCGAGGAGGACAGGGCTGCGTGCCGCGAGCAGATGAGGAAGCTCCGCTCCGACGGCATCTACACGCCGCCGAGCGTCGGCGGCACGATCGCCTTTCCGGGCAATCTCGGCGGCATGAATTGGAGCAGCGGCGCGTTCGACCCCGAGCGCCAGATCTTCGTGACCAACGTCAACATCCTGCCGATGGAGGTCCATCTCATCCAGCGCGATCGCTACGAGGCGGTCGAGAAAGAGGCCAAGCAAGGGAAGTTCCGCGCCGAGGTTTCGCCGCAGCACGGCACCCCCTACGGCATGAGCCGTCGCGTCCTAACGTCGCCTTCCGGCGCGCCCTGCAATCCGCCGCCGTGGGGCGCGCTGGTCGCGGTCGATCTCTCCGCCGGAATGATACGCTGGAGCGTGCCGCTGGGGACGACGTCCGACCTGTTTCCAAACCGCCCGCCGCTCGCCGGCACGCCCAATCTGGGCGGTCCGGTCGTCACCGCCAGCGGCCTCGTCTTCGTCGCATCGGCGATGGACAACTACCTGCGCGCCTTCGACGTCGAGACGGGCGCCGAACTCTGGAAGGGGCGCCTGCCCGCCGGCGCGCAGGCCATGCCGATGACCTTCCGCCTCCGCGCGGACGGCAAGCAGTTCGTCGTCGTCGCCGCGGGCGGCCACGCCAAGCTCGGCACGACGCCGGGCGACGCTCTGGTCGCCTTCGCGCTGCCATAGCGAGAGGCGAGGGCAGCTTCCGTGCTGCCGGATCCGCACTCGCTAGGAGCCGAGCGCCCGCCGGAAAGAAGCTATCCGGACGCCGACGAATGGTGCCAGGTCAGGCGGACCCTTCGTCCACACCGCTGCGTTCCTAAGCCATAGGACGCCACGACTGCCCTAGAGGGATGCCAAGGAGGCCCGAATGGCTGCGCCGAGCCCGGCACTCGCCCCCGACCGATGGCTGCGTCTCGTCCCGGTCGCGTTCGTCACCTACAGCCTGGCTTATCTCGACCGCGCCAACTACGGATTTGGCGCGGCCGCCGGCATGGCCAAGGATCTCGGCATCTCGGGCGAGACGGGGTCGCTGTTGGGCGGCCTGTTCTTCCTCGGCTATTTCTTCTTCCAGATTCCGGGCGCGCATTATGCCGAGAAGCACAGCGCGAAGCGGCTGATCTTCTGGGGGTTGATCGCGTGGGGCATCCTCGCCTCGGCGACCGGGCTCATCACCAACGTTGCGTTGCTGATGGCGGATCGCTTCCTGTTGGGCGTCGTCGAGAGCGTCGTGCTGCC
>DATNBL010000076.1:0-12300 GCA_035571935.1 Pseudolabrys sp. | reverse complement strand
GAAGGACAAGATCAAGGACATCCGCGGCATGGTGCACGACCTTGCCGCGCAGACCGGTGTCGAGATCGCCGAATTCCGCAAGATCGTGCAGATGGTGCAGAAGGGCGAGCGCGAGGCCCGCCAGGCGAAGAAGGAAATGGTCGAGGCGAACCTGCGCCTCGTCATCTCCATCGCCAAGAAATACACCAACCGCGGCCTGCAATTCCTCGACCTGATCCAGGAAGGCAACATCGGCCTGATGAAGGCGGTCGACAAGTTCGAGTACCGCCGCGGCTACAAGTTCTCGACCTACGCCACGTGGTGGATCCGCCAGGCGATCACGCGCTCGATCGCCGACCAGGCGCGCACCATCCGCATCCCGGTGCACATGATCGAGACGATCAACAAGATCGTGCGCACGAGCCGGCAGATGCTCAACGAGATCGGCCGCGAACCGACCCCGGAGGAGCTCGCCGAGAAGCTCGGTATGCCGCTCGAGAAGGTGCGCAAGGTCCTCAAGATCGCCAAGGAGCCGCTCTCGCTCGAGACGCCGATCGGCGACGAGGAAGACTCGCACCTCGGCGATTTCATCGAGGACAAGAACGCGATCCTGCCGATCGACGCGGCGATCCAGTCGAACCTGCGCGAGACGACGACGCGCGTGCTCGCCTCGCTGACGCCGCGCGAGGAGCGCGTGCTGCGCATGCGCTTCGGCATCGGCATGAACACCGACCACACGCTCGAGGAGGTCGGCCAGCAGTTCTCGGTGACGCGCGAACGCATCCGTCAGATCGAGGCGAAGGCGCTGCGCAAGCTGAAGCATCCGTCGAGGTCGCGGAAGCTGCGGTCGTTCCTGGATAACTGATCGCGGCGCTAGCATCGCCTTTCTTCGTCATGGCCGGGCTTGTCCCGGCCATCTCGTTTAGGGAGGCACAGCGCCCGCCTGACCGAGATCGCCGGGTCAGGCCCGGCGGTGACAGCGAAATGGAGACGCCAGGCCCAAAGCCCGCCCTCGCGCTTGCCTGCGTCGCCGCGCCGCGCTTCCATGCGCGGATGAAGGAGGCCCCATGACCGACGACACCCATCCGCGCGGCACATTGACGGTGCGCATCAGCGCCATGCCGGCGGACACCAACGCCAACGGCGACATCTTCGGCGGCTGGGTGCTCTCGCGCATGGACCAGGCCGGCGGCATCGCCGGCGTCGAGCGCGCGCGCGGCCGCGTCGTCACCATCGCGGTCGAGGCGATGAAGTTCATAAGGCCCGTGCGGGTCGGCGACGTGCTCGAGGTCTACACCGCGGTCGAGGGCGTTGGCCGCACCTCGATGACCATCCACGTCGAGGCCTGGGCGCGACGCTTCCAGACGCAGATCCACGAGAAGGTCACGGACGCCAATTTCATCTTCGTCGCCATCGACGACAACGGCAAGCCGCGCCCCATCCCGCCGGCGTGAGGCCGTGAACCGCCGGACTTTCTACGGCCTGCAACCTGTGGTAGTTGTCGGCCATGCCGACCATCGCGATCTTCAGCGGAATCATCATTCAGATGTTCTTTGAAGATCACAACCCGCCGCACGTGCATGCGATCTACGGGGAGTTCAAAGCGCTCGTGCGCATCGGTGACGGCGCGGTCATCCGCGGCTCGCTTCCCCGCACGCAGGCGAATTTGGTAAAGTCCTGGGTGCTGTTGAGGCAGGCCGAACTGATGGAGAACTGGCGACATGCCCAAACCGACGGTCGCTGCTTCCGGGTCGCAGGTCCCGCCGATGATTGACGTCGTGTCGGTGAAGTACGTCGACGGCTACAGGCTGCGCGTCGCGTTTTCAAATGGGTCCAGCGGCGTGCACGACTTTTCGTCGACCGCGGCGCGCGATGGCGAAATGGTGCGGCCGTTGAAGGACCCCGCATTCTTCGCGCGCGTGTTTGTCGAGCTCGGCGCGCTGACCTGGCCGAACGGGTTCGATCTCGATTCGATCGCGCTGCACGACCGCATGGCCGCGGCCGGCGAACTGTCGCAAGTCGCCGCCGAGTAGGGCACCTCCGCGGATTGATACCTCCCATGACTATTCGTGATCGGACGCCCGCTGCGGACGTGCTAGTCATGCGCGAAACTGCACAACATCGAGCTTAAGAAGCCCCCATGTCCCTTGCCGCCGGCCGTGAATTCCTCGCCATCCCTGGTCCGACCGTCATTCCCGATGCCGTCCTCGCCGCCATGCACCGGCCGGCGGTCGACATTTACGCCGGGCCGATGGTCGCGCTCACCGACGGCCTGCTCGCCGATTTGAAGCGCATCTTCCGTACGCAAGGCCCGACCTACATCTACGCCGCCAACGGCCACGGCGTGTGGGAGGCGGCGCTGACCAACGTGCTCTCGCGCGGCGATAAGGTGCTGGTGCTCGAGAGCGGCCGGTTCGCCATCGGCTGGGGCGAGGCGGCGCGGATGCTCGGCGCCGAGGTCGAGATCCTGCCCGGCGATTTCCGCCGCGCCGTGCGGCCCGACGCGGTCGAGGCGCGGCTGAAGCAGGACACCAAGGGCGAGATCAAGGCGATCCTAGTGGCGCAGATCGACACGGCGTCCGGCGTCGTCAACGACATCAAGGCGATCGGCGAAGCCGTGCGCGCCGCCGGCCACGACGCGCTGTTGATGGTCGACACGGTCGCTTCCCTCGGCTGCGTGCCGTTCGAGATGGACGCCTGGGGCGTCGACGTCGCCATGGCGGGTTCGCAGAAGGGGCTGATGACCCCGCCGGGGCTCGGCTTTACGGCGGCCTCGCCGCGCGCGCGCGAGCGACACCCGAAAGCGAACATGCGCACGCCCTACTGGGACTGGACGTTCCGCGAGGGCGAGGTGCACTACCACAAATATTGCGGCACGCCGCCCGAGCAGTTGCTGTTCGCGATGCGCGCGGCCTTCGACCTGATCTTCGCTGAAGGCCTGGAGAACGTGTTCGCGCGCCATCGCCTGCTGGCGGAAGCGACGCGCCGCGCGGTCGGCGTCTGGGCGGAAGGCCAGGCGCTCGGTTTCAACGTCGCGGAGGCGCAGGAGCGCTGCGACACGGTGACGGCGGTGGTGACGCCGACCGGCGCCACCATGCAGCCTTTGGTCGATTACTGCGCGAAGCAATGCGGCGTCGTGCTCGGCCGCGCGCTCGGCCGGCACGAGGGCAAGGGCTTCCGCATCGCGCACATGGGCCACGTCAACGCGCCGATGATGCTCGGCACCTTGAGCGTCGTCGAGATGGCGCTGGCGGCGCTCGGCATCCCCCACGGCAAGGGCGGCTCCGCCGCGGCGATCGACTATCTGGCGAAGGCCGTTCCGGCGTGAATGCCGGCCGAGCGCGCGGGCTTCCGCCCGGCGTCAGTTTGCGGCATGGTCGCGCCGTTCCGGGGGGAACCAACGAGGTTTTCATGATCCGGCGCGCTTTTGCAGCTTTGTTGTTGTCCCTCGGTCTTGCCGCTCCGGCCGCCGCCGCCCAATGCGGCGGCTCTTTCGACGGCTTCCTGCGCCAGATGGCGCGCGACGCGCAGGCGCAGGGCGTCTCGGCCGCCATCGTCAGTTCGGCCTTTGCCGGGCTGGCGCCCGACGCGAAAGTGATGGCCTTCGACAAGCGCCAGGCCGCCACGTTCCGCCGCGAAGGCAATTTCGAGAAGTTCATCGCCACCCGCGTCGGTCCGGCGCGCGTCAAGCGCGCCGCCACGCTGATGCAACGCCATGCCGCGCTGCTCAAGCGGGTCGAGGCGCGCTTCGGCGTGCCGAAGGAATTGCTGATGGCGATCTGGACGATGGAGAGCGACAACGGCAGCGGCGACATGGGCAAGTTGCCGGTGATCCGGACGCTGGCGACGCTCGCGCACGACTGCCGCCGCACCGAGCTGTTTCAGCGCGAACTCATCGCGGCGCTCAAGATTTTGCAGCGCGGCGACCTGCCGCCCGACCAACTCATCGGCGCTTATGCCGGCGAGATCGGCCAGACGCAGTTCCTGCCGTCGTCCTACATCAAGTACGGCGTCGATTTCGACGGTAACGGCCACGTCGACCTACGCCACAGCGTGCCGGACGTGCTCGCCTCGACCGCCAATCTTTTGAAGACCAACGGCTGGCGCGCCGGCGAGCCCTATCGCCAGGGCAGCGCCAATTTCGACGTCATGCGCGAGTGGAATACGTCGGAGCTCTACCGCCGCGCACTGGTTCTGTTCGCCGAGAAGCTCGGCGGCCACCCCTAGAGCGCCGCCACGCACTCCGTCCGTTCCCGCGCAAGCGGGAACCCAGGTCTGTTTGTAAATTGAGAGTCGGCGCTGGGTCTCGGCTTTCGCGGGGACGAACGGTGAGGTGCGTTACTGGCTCTTGATCGCGTCGGCCACCAGCACCGGCTTGTCGCGCCAGACGTCGGGAAACAGCTTCTTCAAATTCGTCACCTTCGGCGCGTCGTTGAAGGCGATATAGGGCTGGTACGGATTTCGGAAGGCGTAGTCCTGATGATAGTTCTCAGCCGGGAAGAACGCCGCCTTCTGCACGTCGATCTTGGTGACGATCGGCCGCTTGAACACATGCGCTGCGTCCAGCTGCGCGATATAGGCCTTCGCGGTCTCACGCTGCGCGTCCGATTGCGGGAAGATCTCCGAGCGATACTGCGGGCCGTGGTCGGGGCCCTGGTAGTTGAGCTGCGTCGGATCGTGCGCCACCGAGAAATAGATCTGCAAAATCTTGCCGTAGGAGACCTGCTTCGGGTCGAAGGTCACGCGCACGCTCTCGGCATGGCCGGTGCGGCCTGAGCTCACGGTCTCATAGTCGGCGTCCTTCTGCGTGCCGCCGGCGTAACCGGAGACGGCGTTGGTCACGCCTTTGACGTGCTGGTAGACGGCCTGGATGCCCCAGAAGCAGCCGCCGGCGATGACAGCGGTCTCGAGGCCGGCGGGCGCTGGCGCATCGGCTGCCGGAGCCGGGACGACGATCGGCGTTTCGGCCTGGGCGCGGAACGGCGCGGTCGACAGCGCGAAGGCGATGAGGAAGGCGGGCGCGGCAGCGAGCAGCAAAGCAGGGCGGATAGGCATGGCGGGTCTCCCCTGAAATATTGTCCCGCTATACCGCCGCAATCGGCCCGCGGCACGACACGAATTCACACGTCTGCGTGAGCCTGCCGTGCACGGATTTGCGGCGCTACGGCACGACCAGCTCGACGCGGCGATTGAGGGCGCGGCCGTCGTCGGTCGCGTTGGAGCCGATCGGCGCCAGATAGCCGACGCCGGCGGTGTAAAGTCGGTCGCGCGCGATCCGGTGCGAGCCGATCAGCGCCGCGGCAACGGACTCGGCGCGCTGGCGCGACAGGGTCATGTTGTGCTCGTAGCTGCCCTGGCTGTCGGTGTGGCCGACGATGAACACGCGCATCTGCGGCTGGCCGGTCAGGAGCTTCGCCATTTCGGCCAGCGTCGGCGCGCTCTCCTTCTTCAGCGTCGCCTTGTCGGTGTCGAAATAGATCCCGTAGAGCGCGATATGGCCCTTCTCGCCGAGGCCCTTGGCCATCGCCGCGGCGTCGACCATCTTGTTCTCCATCGCGCCGACCACGGCAACGACGAGCTCGGTGGTGACATCGTCGTTGTTCTTGCTGGTGACGACGCTGGCATAGATGTCCGCATTGTCGCTCTTCTTGTGGGCGGCGAAGTACCGGAAATTGAAGCCGTCGACCCACATCTGCGGCACCGGCAGGACGTCGATCTGCTCGCTGAACGGAATGCCGCCGCATTGATCGGTGTCGCAGGCGAGCAAGGTCTCGAAGCCGGCCTTGGTGAGCTGGTTCTCGAAATTGCGCGAGACTTCCAGGATCGACGGGCCCGGGCCGGTGCGATAGGCGACGCGGGTCACGCGGCCTTCCAGCCGCAACGGCTTCACCGCCTTGCTGTTAGCGAAGGGCGCGGCCTGCATGCGCGCCGCATCGAAGTCCTTGGCCTGATAGCCGGTGACGATGCTGCCGCCGAAGCGGCCGATGCCGGGATAGTCGCGGCTGCCGGCGACGTCGCGCTGCTGCGCGGCGGCGGGATGGCTCGCAATGTGGATTAAGGCGAAGGCGGAGAGGCAGGCAGAAGCGATCGGGCGCATGGTGTCGTCCTCCTGCGCGGCAGGTTAGCGCAGGAGGCGAGCGGTGAGGAGGCGGGGTGCCGGGATGCCTATTCCGCGGCCTCGATCATGCGCACGTCGCGGACGGCGCCGTCGCCGAGCACGCGCACGGCTTCCTGGTAGGCGGGTGAATCATGCGCGGCGATCGCCTGCGCCAGCGAGGGAAATTCGGTGACGACGACGCGTTCTTTCTGCCCGTGCTCGTAGGCCGCCTGCGCGGTGCCGCGCGCGAGATACTTCGCGCCGAACGGCTTGGTCGCCGGCGCGGCGAGCTTGGCATAGGCGGTGAGCTTGTCGGGGTCGTTCACGGCGCGATAGACCGTGATCCAATAGGCCTTGGGCATCGGGCGTTTCCTCTCTCGCTTGCGGACAGGGCGCCATGGTAGCGGCCCCTTCGCGCGCAGCGCAATCCGCTCAGGCGATGGAGAGAATCTCGGCCTCGTCGCCGCCGAGGCTGACCCGATCGCCGACTCCGCGGCCGGTCAGCGCCCGCGCCAGCGGCGACACATAAGAGACCGTGCCGCGCGCCGGGTCGGCCTCGTCCTCGCCGACGATGCGGAAGGTCTGGCGGCGGCCGTCGACGCGCGTGAGCGTCACGACCGAGCCAAAATGGACATAGCCGTCCGCGGGCGGAGCGCCGACCACCTGCGCCGAGGCGCGGCGCGCGGTCCAGTAGCGCTGGTCGCGCTGCGTCAGCGCAATCGCCTCGCGGTCCTCCGCGCGCACGGCCGCGGCGTGCGCCTTGTCGAGCCGCGCGAGCTCGGCCTCGATCGCCGGAAGCCCTTCCGCCGTGACGAAATTCGGATGCAACGAAACCGGCCGCTCCGGCGGGACGGGCGTCTCCGCATCCGTTTCCTTGACGAAGGCGCGGCTCATCTAGCCCTTCTTCTTCGCTCCGGTGCGGGCGATGCTCTTGATGGCGAGCGGCGCGCGCCCCGACTTCTCGGCGATCTCGCGGTCCTGCTCGATGATGAAGCCGCGGGCGGGCTCGTCCTTCTCCAGGCCGCCGAGCAGTTCGGCAGGCACACGACGGTTCGAGCGCTGCGAGCCGTCCTCGTAGACGACGTCGAAGAACACCCATTCGCCTTTGTTGTTGCTTCCCGGCTTCTTGGCCATGCGGGTTGTCCTCGTTCTTCTTGAAATGAAAACCCCGCGGGCCACGCGGGGTTTAATCGGGAACTCGGTTCCCGATATAGGCGGGGGCGGGCGGAAATGCAAAGCGCGCATATGCGCCCCACGATCTGAGCAGGGAGCAAGAGACGAGTTCCAGGAGCGCCGTTTCCGCCGGGGACGTTGGTTTGCGCACATCGAGATACGCCAACCCATGACGCCGCGGCGCTCCGAGCGTGGCGGCGGCGGAAAGGATCATCATGCGCACGACCGACTTGCTCGCCCTTGCCAGCGTGCTTCTGGCCGGCACCGCAGCCGCGGCCTCGGCCTGCGGCACGCCTCGCCGCCGGCCGCGCCGGCGCCGGTCCCGGCGTTGCCGGTGCTCGTCGACTTCGCGTTCAGCATCGTGCCGGTGCCCGGGCCGCCCGAGGGGTTGACGCCAGCCGGGGCGCCCGTGGTCGAGCGCTTGATCATCTTCTTCTGCGGTATCTTCTTCTTGCTCATGCCGGCGCTTTTATCCCCCTCAAAGGGAGGGATAAGAAACCCCGCTACTCGCGGCCCGTCTTGAGCTTGACGTTCCTGAACGTCACGTCGCCGGCCTCGGTGAACCGTTTGCCGTTGGTTTTGTCGTGGCGGTGGAATTGCGGCGCCGGGAAGCGCACGCGCAGCGAATAGACGCCGTCGCCCGGAATGACCCAGTTGCGGCCGTAATGGTAGAGATACGGGTGCCATAGCAGCGGCTGCTTGTGGGTACCGATCTCCTTGCCGTCCGCGTCCGTCAGCGTGACCTCGATGTCCAGCCCCGGGATCATGCGGCCGTCGGCCTTGTCGCGCACCGAAACTTCGATGTGGATGTTCTCGTGCTCCGGCGCCATCCATTCGAGCTTGCCGTTGCGCGGGATGTACATGCCCTCGGCTTTCTCGAAAGCAAAGGCGATGAGGTAGTCGCCCTGCGCGATCTCCTGGCCGCCGTCGGCGACCTCCTCAAGCATGTGCTTGAGAATGCGCCCGAAAGCCTCGCCTTCCTTTCTGCCGAGCTCGAGACCGCGCGCGTCGGCCTCGTCGCTCTTTTTCAATTCGGCGGTCGCCGCCATCGTGTCTCTCCTCGTGATGCGGATGATGTGCTGCGGCAACGCGAGAGCGGAACGCGCGGTTTCGTGCCGGCCAACCCGTCCCGCCACGATGCGGAAGGAGAAAGGCAGGCGGGCCGGGCCGGGGTGCCTGATTTGCATGGCTTGGCGGTTGGCGACGGTTTCGGTCGCCGTGGCCGGCGCCAGGCAAGGAAAGTTCCGCCGCAACCGATTCCACGGAAACAAAACGTCTTTGTTAAGCGCTGATGACGGCCCGTATGTGAATTCCGTATGGATCACATGCGGTTAGACCGCTTCTGTTGCGGTGCAAACCGTCTATATTGCGTTGCAACAAGAGAAGAAACCCCCACGAGAAACGCTCCTGGATCAGCTCCCGAAGGAGATTGAGCCATGGCTTTTGTCCACTCTGCCGTCACCGCGCGTGACGTCCTGACCACCGAGCCCAAGTCCGGCCTGACGTCCGGCGTGAAGACCGCGCGCAAGCCCGGCCTGCTGCGGCGCCTGATCGTGGCGGCGCAGGAGGCGCGCATGCGCCAGGCCGAGCGCGAGATCGCGCTCTACCTCACGCGCACCGGCGGCAAGTTCACAGACGAGGGCGAGCGCGAGATCGAGCGCCGCTTCCTGTCAAACCGCGGCTGGTGAGCCCATCGGCTCATCGGCCTTTGCCCTTCGACCTTGAGGACTAGAGCAAAATGACTGCACTGACGCTGCGCGCCTCGCAGGCGCTGATTGCTTCCCCCGCCGCCGTGTTCGGCCGCCTCTTCTCGGCGATCGCCACCTTCATGGATGTTTACGCCGAGGCGCAGAAACAGGCGACCGAAGCGCACCGCAAGCTTCCGTTCGGCGACTGGTGAGCCAGGCGGGCTCCGCGCTATTTCGGCGCGCGGCTGCTGTAGAAGTCGGCCCATGCCATCGCGGCGGCGAACAGCACGAAGACCAACGTGATCACAGCGACGGTCATCGCAATATCGGTCGGCATCGGGTTCCCCTTAGGTTATGAAGCGGGAACTCTAGATGCCGGTCGAAATCGCGATTTGAGATGCGTCAAGGCGGGCGTGCCGGCCGGTTTGCAGGCGCGGCGCCTCTCGCGGCCGTAGCGGAGCGCTCGCCGCGTAAAGGTTAAGTCATAGACCGCAGCAATTCGTGATGGAACGGCGATCAGTCCCCCCGGTTGCGCCACAAAGTCGCCAGGGTTGTCCGCGAGTTCCCGGCATCCCCAAAAACCCGGAGACGACATGATTCGCAGCTTCTGCCTTGCCACGTCCCTGCTTCTGATCGCCGCCGCCTTCTCACCGCTCGCCGCGCGCGACCGGGCGAGGGGCTCCCTCGACGCCAACGGCAATCTCGACATGCTGATCAGCAAGTACGCGGCCGAGAACGGTGTGCCGGAATCGCTGGTGCGGCGGGTGATCCGGCGCGAAAGCCGCGGCAATCCGCGCGTCGTCTCGCGGGGCAATTACGGCCTCATGCAGATCAAGCTCGCGACCGCCCGCGCGCTCGGCTATGGCGGCGGCGCCGCCGGCCTGCTCGATGCCGACACCAACATGAACTATGCCGTCAAGTATCTCGCTGGCGCCTATCGCGTCGCCGGCGGCAATGCCGACCGCGCCGTGCATTATTATGCGGCGGGCTACTTCTATGCGGCCAAGCGCAAGGGCGCGGACATGCCCGGCGTCTCGTCGTTCAAGCACGCGCCGTCAAACGATGGCGCGACGACCGCGAGCTTCGCTGAAATGTCCCCGGCGGGCATGAATTTCCGCTGACGGAGATCCGGTCCGGCGCTGACCCCTACGGGGCCGCGCCGGGCAGCTCCCTCTATTATTTCGCATTGAAGGGATAGGTCACGACCGGCGGGTAGGACGGATTGTCCGCGCTCGCGGCTTTGCCGCGCTTGGCCGCCGGCGCCGCGGCAGCGCGCTGGCTGGTCTTGCTGTTGTCGAACAGCGCCTCGAACAGGTTGATTTCGCTCGCCGGCTGCACGTTCGCCGGATTGGCGGGCTTCGCCGCGGTCCTGATGCGGCGCGGCTTGCGCTTGTGCGGGGCAAGGTGCGAGGAGCGCTCGCGCTCCATGACGCGCAGGATCGGCGGCCGCTCGCGCGGCAGCACGATCGGCAGCTCGTTTGACGACATCTCGCCGATATCGACCGGAATGGTGGCGTCGCTCCCGGCGCCGATCGAGCCGGTGACGTCGCGGTCGGGCTCGACCGCGGGCCGTTCCTGCGGCAGCACGGCGACCTTCATCTCCGGCGCTGGCGGGGCGGGCGGCGGCACCGGCGCGGCTGCGGTATCCGGCACGGGCGCTTTCACGATGTCGGTTGTCGCCGGTGCCGTCGCGGGATCATCGCGCCTCGCGACATCGAGTGCCTTTGCCGCGCTCTCGACGCCAGAGTCGGGCGGCGGCGCAGGCGGAGGCGGCACGGCCGCGATCACCGGCCGCTGCCGCGGCAGCACGATCGGCTCGGTCAGCGTCGGCGTGTCCGGCAAGTCGCGCAGTTTGAGCAGTTCTCCGGCGCGCCGGAACGCCGTCTGGATCAGGAATTGCGGCCATTCCGGATGCTCGTTGCGGTCGATCAGGGGCCCGCGGGCCAGCACCATCTCCGGCGAGACGCCGTTCCGCGGCTCGCGCGGCGGCGTCAGCGCGAGCACCAGAATCAGAACGGCGGCACCCACGCCGCCGATCGGGATAATGCGGAGCAATGGCAGCATTGCTGCGATGACTAACTGAGTCGGGCGAATCACAAAACGCAAATGAGGAAATCCGGCGACACGCGGGCCGACGCGTGGCCTAACTGCATCAGCCATGCCCGTGACAGAGCCGCCGCCGGTTGCTACCTAGTGCCGGCCGTAAAGAACAAGGACGGGGGGAACCGATGATGACCAAGCCGAACTGCCCGATTATTGCTATCGAGGAGCATTACTGGGACCCGGCGCTGACCAAGCACTATACCGGGCTCGAGGCCGGGCGCGGCGGCGAGACCGACAAGCGGCTCTACGACTCCGGCGTCCTGCGGCTGAAGGAGATGGACGAGGCCGGCATCGACGTGCAGGTCCTGTCGCACGGCGCGCCCTCAACCCAGAAGCTGGCGGCTGACATCGCCGTCAAGCTCACGCAAGAGGTCAATGACCGGCTTGCCGCGTTCTGCGCCACCAATCCGAAGCGCTTCGCCGCCTTCGCCGCGCTGCCGACCGCCAATCCGGAAGCCGCCGCCGACGAGCTCGAGCGCTGCGTCACCAAGCATGGCTTCAAGGGCGCGATGATCCACGGCCTGTCGAACGGTGAGTTTCTCGACCTGAAGAAATTCTGGCCGATCTACGCCCGCGCCGAGAAGCTCGACGTGCCGGTCTATTTCCACCCGTCGCTGCCGGACGCGCGCGTTACCGAGGTCTATTACCAGGAGTACGTGAAGGACTTCCCGCTCGTCGTGCGCCCGGCCTGGGGCTTCACGGTCGAGACGGCGACGCAGGCGATCCGCCTCGTCCTCTCCGGCGTGTTTGAGAAGCACCCGAACCTGAAGGTCGTCCTCGGCCATTTCGGCGAGACCATCCCGTTCCTGCTGTGGCGCATCGATTCCGCGCTCAAGCGGCCGGGACAGAAGCCGATGAGCTTCCGCGACATCTTCTCGAAGAACTTCTACCTGACGACCAGCGGCTTCTTCTCCAATCCCGCGCTCTTGTGCTGCGTCATGGAGATGGGCGTCGACCACATCCTGTTCGCGGTCGACTGGCCGTTCGTACAGGACAACAGGCCGGCGGTGGAGTGGATGGCCGGCGTGCCGCTGTCCGACGAGGACAAGACCAAGATATTGAGCGGCAACGCCAGGCGCCTGCTGCGCATGTGAGCGGGCGCCGTCTGGCGGCCTGTGGACCGCCCGGACGAGGGCCGGCGCGCCGGTGCCCGGCCACCCGCGTTGCTGGTAGACTGCCCTTCAGGGCCCGTAGCTCAATGGTTAGAGCCGACCGCTCATAACGGTCTGGTTCCTGGTTCGAGTCCAGGCGGGCCCACCA
>DATNBL010000075.1:0-83163 GCA_035571935.1 Pseudolabrys sp. | reverse complement strand
GTGCCGAGCTTCTCGTGGAACACGATCTGTGAGAACTTCGGCAGCCGCTCCTCGAGCTTCGTCTTCAGATCGGTGGCGTAGAAGAACTTGGCGTCGGACAGCCGCGCGCGGATGACGCGCTCGTTGCCGGCGACGATCGCCTTGCCGCCGTCGGCCGCCTCTTCGTTGGCGACAAGAATGAACTTGTTGACGAGCTTCGCCGTCTGCGGATCGCGCAGCACGAAGCACTTCTGGTTGGCGCGGATGGTGGCGCGGATGACCTCGTCGGGGATCGCGAGGAAGTCTTTGTCGAACGCGCCCATCAGCGTGACCGGCCATTCGACGAGCCCGGCGACTGCCGCCAGCAGCGCCTCGTCCTCGACCAGCTCGTGGCCTTGCGCAAACGCGAGATTGCGCGCGTCGTGCAGGATCATGTCGGCGCGGCGCGCGGCGTCGAGCACGACTTTGGCGCTGTTGAGCTTCGCCACGTAATCGTCGAAGCGCTTCACCGTGATCGCGCTAGGGGCCATGAAGCGGTGGCCGCGCGTGACGTTGCCGGCCTCGATGCCGTCGATGGCGAAGCGCACGATCTCCGGCTCTTCCGTTTCCGGTCCGAAGGTGGCGACGATGGAGTGCAGCGGCCGCACCCAGTTGAGTTTCCCTGAGCCCCAGCGCATCGACTTCGGCCACGGGAAGGCGCGCACGACCTCGGGCACGATTGTCCCGATGACGTTAATCGCCGGTTGGCCCTTCTTCTCGGTGACGGCGACGTAGAAGTCGCCCTTCTTGTCGGCCTGCACTTTGGCCTGATCGATGGACGAAAGACCCGCCGCGCGCAGGAACCCGGCGATGGCCTGCTCCGGCGCGCCGACCTTCGGACCTTTCCGTTCCTCCTTCACGTCCGGCTGCTGCGCCGGAACGCCGTGCACGGTCAGCGCGAGACGGCGCGGCGTGGCGAAGGCCTTCGCGCCCTCGTAGACGAGGCCGGCGGCGACGAGGCGGTCGGTGACCATCTTGCGCAGGTCGTCGGCCGCGCGCGCCTGCATCCGCGCCGGGATCTCTTCGGAGAACAGTTCGAGCAGAAGGTCGGGCATTTAATTTCCTTCACCCTCCCCTGGAGGGGGAGGGTCGGCGCGCGGAGCGCGTCGGGGTGGGGTGAACGCGGGGCTGACGGGCGTGAGTCAGCGCGCGTGGGTAGGCGTCGCGAGAGCCATAAAGCGCGGCATAGATCACGTCCAGCACGCCGGGCAAGTTCTGACTTACTTCGCTGTTCCAGAACCTGAGCACCCGATAGCCCTCCGCCTCCAGCCAGCGGGTGCGCTCGCCGTCGCGAAACCGGCCCGCCTCGTCGCCATGCTGCGATCCGTCGACCTCGATAACGAGGTGCGCGGCCATGCAGGCAAAATCGACGACGAAGTTGCCGATAGGGACTTGGCGGCGAAAGTGCGTTCCGCGGGTCTCAAACTGCCGCAGGCGGCGCCAGAGCCTGACTTCCGCCGCCGTCGTATTCATTCGGAGACGGTGTGCCGTCTTGCGATTGAATGCATCGATCGGAGACTTCGGCATTGCCGATCACCCCACCCCGCCGCCTTCGGCGGCGACCCTCCCCCTCCAGGGGAGGGTGAAGAAAGACTAAGCCCCGCCGCCCGCGGTGGCGAGCCAGGCTTCGCCGCAGGCTTTGGCCAGTTCGCGCACGCGCAGGATGTAGCTCTGCCGCTCGGTCACCGAGATCACGCCGCGCGCGTCGAGCAAATTGAAGACGTGGCTCGCCTTGATGCACTGGTCGTAAGCCGGCAGCGCCATCGCGTGGCGGGTGCGCTCGGCGTTCCAGCCGGCGGCGAGATACTTCTGGCAGGCGCCTTCGGCCATCTTGAACTGCTCGAACAGCATCGCGGTGTCGGCAACCTCGAAATTGTGCTTCGAGTATTCGCGCTCAGCCTGCAGGAACACGTCGCCGTAGGTGACCTTGCGGTCGCCGTCGAGACCGTTGAAGTTGAGATCGTAGACGCGCTCGACGCCCTGCACGTACATCGCCAGCCGCTCGAGCCCGTATGTCAATTCGCCGGTGACCGGCGCGCATTCGATGCCGGCGACCTGCTGGAAGTACGTGAACTGCGAGACTTCCATGCCGTCGCACCAGCATTCCCAGCCGAGGCCCCAGGCGCCGAGCGTCGGGCTCTCCCAATCGTCCTCGACGAAGCGGATGTCGTGGATCGTCGGGTCGATGCCGATGGCCTTGAGCGAATTGAGGTAGAGGTCCTGAATGTCGGCCGGTGACGGCTTCAGCACCGCCTGGAACTGATAGTAGTGCTGCAGCCGGTTCGGATTCTCGCCGTAGCGGCCGTCCTTGGGCCGGCGCGAGGGCTGCACGTAGGCCGCCTTCCACGGCCGCGGCCCGAGCGCGCGCAACGTCGTCGCCGGATGGAAGGTGCCGGCGCCGACCTCCATGTCGTAGGGCTGGAGAATGACGCAGCCCTGCCCCGCCCAATACTGCTGGAGCGTGAGGATCAGGCCCTGGAACGAGCGCGCGGGGTCGAGATTGGCCGCACGCGCCGCGGCACCGGCGGGAAGGTCAGCCATCGCTTTCGGGTTCTTGCGTCTTTGAAAGGTGGCGGACCCTATCGGCGGTGGTTTGGGGGGTCAAGCAAGGCCCACAAACCCGCTCATTCCCGCGAAAGCGGGAATCCAGCGGGAGCTGTCGGTGACGCGATTCGGCGCTGGGTCCCCATCGCAAGTCGGCTCTAGCCGACTTGCGCACTTAAATACTGCGGACATCGGGTAAACCCGACGTCCGCGCGCGGGGACGAGCGGGCTACAGTCTGAACTCGCCGGTCATGGGGTCGCGGCGCAGCGTCGGGCGGCGCTCCTGGTCGCGGATGCGCACGCGGGCGCGGCGCGCCTCGAGCTCCTCGTTGACGCGCTTCACCTCGGTCACCACCCAATGCACCAGGACGGCGCCGCCGGCGGCGGCGAAAGTCCATTTGACGAGCGGCGACAACAGAATGTGCGGCATCGGCTTCTCCTTACCCACGCCAGAGTAGGCTAACACTCTTAGCGAATGGTGGCGAATTCGCGGCCAGTAGCACGGTACCGCGACTCACAGCCCGTAACGCGACCAAAGCGCGCGCGCTTCCGCAGCCGAGATCACGTCGTCGGCGAGCCCCTCGGTCGACAGCGCGCCGCCGACCCCGGCGAGTCTCCGCCCGAGCAGGCTGCGGTCGCCCTCGATCAGCCGCAGCCGCACCTTCTCGCCATAACGCTCGCGCATCGCCGAGCGCAGGTCGCCGATGCGGTCGGCAAGCCCGAGCTCGATGGCGCGGTTGGCGGTCCAAAACTCGCCCGAGAACAAGGTGTCGTCGGAACCGGCCAGGCGCGCGCCGCGCCGCGCCTTCACCAGCGCGATGAAGTTAGCGTGCATGTCGGCCTGCACCGCCTTGATGCGGGCGACGTCCTCCGGCTTCTCCGGCTGGAACGGGTCGAGCATGACCTTGCGCTCGCCGGCGGTGTAGACGCGCCGCTCGATGCCGAGCTTGTGCATCAGCTCGACGAAGCCGAACGTGCCGCCGACCACACCGATCGAGCCGACGATGGAATAGGGATCGCACACGATCTCGTCGGCGGCGCAGGCGAGCATGTAGCCGCCGGAGGCGCCGACGTCCTCGATGAAGGCGTAGACCGGCAGGCTCTTCTCTTCAGCGAGCGCCCGGATGCGCCGGAAGATCAGATGCGACTGCGACGGCGAGCCGCCCGGCGAGTTGATGGCGAGCGCTACGGCGCGGGCGCCGGAGATGGAGAAGGCGCGCTCGAGCGCGCGCGACACGCTCGACAGCATCAGCCCGGGCTTGAGCGGCGTCGCCATGCCAATCGTGCCGGAGAGCCGCACCACCGGAACAACGGGAATGTCCGGCCGCAGGAACGGCGGCAGCAAGCGGTGCAGTTTGTCGATCAGGGCCATAGGCGCGCTCGCAAGGTCAGACCGGGACTTAAGGCACTTGCCCATCATCGAGTCAAAAGCGACGCATTAAGCCGCGATAATTACGTGGTGTTTATCCGCCGCGGCAGAGTCGTCACGCGCTCGTGACCACATGGTCCGGACATTTGCCGCGTTTTAACGATTGGAATGCTTCTTGCGACACGCGGGGCTGCTGGGGGCAGATTCGCGGGAGAAGGACGATGGACCCGAAACTCACACTGCTGTTCGTATTGATCGGAGCCATTGTCGCGCTCTCGCATCTCGGCCGCGAAAGCGCGCAAGAGCCGCGCCGCAGCCTCGTCAGCCGCCGCTGGCGGCAGATCCTGCGCAGAACCTAGGCATCCGCCGCGAGCGGCAGCACGCCGCCGCCGCGCAGGATAGCCTCGGCCGCGGCGGACGGACGCCCCGCCGCATCATTGAGCACAAGGCCGGGTTCCTCCCGCAGTCCGGGGGACGCGCCCTTCACCGCCCGCACCAGAATCCGGATCGCCGCGGCGTCCGGGCGGGGCAGCACCGGCAGCACGGCGGCGCCGCCGAAACCTTCGCGCAGCGCGGCGAGCACCTCGTCGCGCGCATCGGCGCGCCAGATCAGGGTCAGCACGCCATCCGGCTTGAGCAGCGCCGCCGCGCTACCGAGCCAGCGCCACAGGAGGCCGGGATCGGCCACATGCGCCAGACGGCGCCGCGCATCGGGCGAGACGGTGCTGCGGGCGGGATCGTTGAAGGGCGGGTTCATCAGCACGCGGTCGAAAGTGCCCGGCATGAGGCCGGCGGCGGCAAGCGCGGTCCGATCCTCGGCATCGGCGGTCACCGTCCGCACCCGTTCGGAAAGCCCGTTGCACTCGGCGTTGTGCGCGGCGAGCGCGGCCAGCGCCGGATCGATCTCGACCAGCGTCGCCATGAGGCCCGGCACACGCCGCGCCAGCGCCAGCCCCGCCGCGCCGACGCCTGCGCCGAACTCGACGGCATGCTCGTGCGCCACGCCGCCGGTCGCCGCCGCAAGCAGGATGGCATCGTGGCCGACGCGATGGCCCTTGAGCGGCTGTCGCAGCACCAGGCGGCCGCCGAGCACGGCGTCGTCGCTGGTATCCACGCCTCAGCGCTCCTCGGGGCGCAGCTCGTGGCCGAGCCCGGCATCCTCGAGCAGGCGGCGGGCGCGCAGCTCCTGCTCGTCGGCGACCAGGATGCGCCGCGGCAAGACGCCGAGCGAGCCTTCGAGCACGCTCATGTTCTGGTCGAGCACCATGTGCTCGATGCGCGCGGCCTTGAACAGCGCGTCGATCGCCGTCACCAGCACGGCGTCGTTGGTGCGGACGATCTCACGCATGGGGGTTGCGCCTGCGCTCCTCGCCCGGCGCGCGGTGCGCGAGATAGGCGAGCAGCTTCATCTCACGCCGACCGCGGCTCACGGTGTCGAGGATGAGGCCGACCGAGAACGACAGGAAAGCGGCGAGCATCAGGCCGGTCGACAGGATCGCCGTCGGCAGCCGCGGCACCAGCCCGGTCTCGGCGAAGGTGACGAAGACCGGCACGGCGAAACCGATCGCGGCGAGCGCCAGCGCCACGCCGAAGGCACCGAAGAAGCGCAGCGGCCGCTCCGACCGGTAGAGCTGAAGGATGGTCCACAGGATGCGGAAGCCGTCGCTCCAGGTGCTGAGCTTCGACAGCGAGCCCTCCGGCCGCGCGTAATAGGGCGTCTCGATCTCGGCCACGGTGAGGCCGAGCTCAAGCGCGTGTACGGTCAGCTCGGTCTCGATCTCGAAGCCCGCCGACAGCAGCGGGAACGACTTGACGAAGCGGCGCGAGAACACGCGGTAGCCCGACAGCATGTCGGTGAAGCTGCGGCCGAACACGTTGGCGACGAAGCCGGTCAGGAGCCGGTTGCCGGCGCGATGGCCGGCGCGGTAGGCGGCCTTGGCCTCCTCGACGCGCGTGCCCACGACCATGTCGCAGCGGTCCCCGATCAGGCGGGCGATCAGGCGCGGCGCGCTCGGCGCGTCGTAGGTGGCGTCGCCGTCGACCAGGACGTAGATGTCGGCCTCGATGTCGGTGAACATGCGGCGCACGACAAAGCCCTTGCCCTGCCGCGCCTCGCGGAACACCTCGGCGCCGGCCGCGCGCGCCACCGCGATCGTGTCGTCGGTCGAGTTGTTGTCGTAGACGAAGACCGTGGCGGCAGGCAGCGCCGCGCGGAAGTCGCGCACGACCCGCGCGACCGCGACGGCCTCGTTGTAGCACGGCACCAGCACGGCGATGCGATAGCCGCCCAAGGCGCTCCCATCCGCTTTCGTCGAACCTTCAGCCACCGGCCGATTCCCCCGCCCGCGCCCATAGCATACGTCGCGCGGCAACCCCATGGAACCAACGCACTTGCCGGCTTAACACGCGGTTTCTATGCTCGCGAGCCTTGTCTGAACCGGAGTCCGATTTTGGCCGTCGTCGTCCCCTTCGAGCACCCGCGATCCGCCACGCTCAACCGCCTCGTCGACCTCGTCGCCGCGGACATGGAGCGCGTCAACGCGGCCATCGTCGCCCGCACCGGCTCCGAGGTCACCATGATCCCGGAGGTCGCCAACCACCTGATCTCGTCGGGGGGCAAGCGCCTGCGCCCGATGCTGACCATCGCCATGGCCAAGCTCGCCGGCTACACCGGCGACGGCCACATCAAGCTCGCCGCGGCAGTCGAGTTCATGCACACGGCGACGCTCCTGCACGACGACGTCGTCGACGAGAGCGACATGCGCCGCGGCAAGCTCGCGGCCCGCATGGTGTGGGGCAACGAGGCGAGCGTATTGGTCGGCGACTTCCTGCTTGGCCAGGCATTCCGGATGATGGTCGAGGTCGGTAGCCTCCACGCGCTCGACATCCTGTCGTCGGCGGCGACCGTGATCGCCGAAGGCGAGGTGATGCAGCTCGGCACCGCCAAGAACACCGCCACCAACGAGGACGAATATCTCGCGGTGATCCGCGGCAAGACCGCGGAACTGTTCGCCGCCGCCTGCGAAGTGGGCCCGGCGCTCGCCAGCAAGGAGAAGGCCGAGCAGGCCGCCTGCCGCTCCTTCGGCATGAACCTCGGCATCGCCTTCCAGCTCGTCGACGACGCGCTCGACTACGGCGGCAAGTCGGCCAAGCTCGGCAAGAACGTCGGCGACGACTTCCGCGAGGGCAAAGTGACGCTGCCGGTGGTGCTGTCGTTCCGGCGCGGCAACGAGAGCGAGCGCGCCTTCTGGAACCGGACTCTGGTCGAGGGCAAGGTCGAGGATGGCGATCTCGAGAACGCGCTGGCGCTGATCGCCAAGCACCACGCGATCGAGGACACGCTCGGCCGCGCCCGGCACTACGGCGCCATCGCCAAGGACGCGCTGGCGCTGGCGCCCGACTCGGCGGTCAAGCAGGCGCTGGAAGAGGCGGTCGACTTCTCGATCGCGCGGGCGTTCTAGGGCATTTCCGCTGACGTCGGAAACGTCGCCGCGAGCACGGCGCGTTCCCTCTCCCCTGTGGGGAGAGGGTTAGGGTGAGGGGGTTCAGGCGTCTCGACTTTTGTAACCCCTCACCCGGATCGCCTTCGGCGATCCGACCTCTCCCTATGGGAGAGGTGAAAAGTGGCCGCCCCGATTCAAACCAGGACGAAAACGCACCAGGACGCCTCACTGACCCAAAGTCGACTCGTAACCCGTCTGCGGCTGGCGCTGCAGCTGGAAGCGGATGTTCGGGTCCGGGTCCTGGCCGACGTAGTAGCCGAATTCGTTGACCGCGGGCGCGCAGCCGTTCGCCGTCGGCCGCTCGTTGGTGAGGATGCCGAGCCAGGAGAACTCGACCGGCCGGTCGACGCATTGCGGCGGCGGCGCCGGCCTGTGACGCGCCCGGGCCAGCGCCGGATCGGCGGCGAGGAGCGCGGTGGCGGCGAATGCGACGGCAAGCCAGCCGGTCTTCATGCGTCTTCTCCGTAGGTGCCGGCGCGACGAGGCCGGTTCGGGACCGACAGTTCTCACGCAAATCGGGCCTTTTGCAAGGCGGTGGGCCGCACGGCTCAGCCGAGCGTGGTGGCCGCGACCCACCAGTCCGGCCGCGCCGCGCGCAGCGTCTCAGCCGCCGCCGACGCGGCCGGCGCGGTCTCGAACAGCGCGAAGCAGGTCGAGCCGGAGCCCGACATGCGTGCGAGTTGCACGCCCGGCAGCGCGACGAGCACGTCGAGGACGTCGCCGATCACGGGTACGCAAGCGATCGCCGCCGCAGTGAGATCGTTGCCGTGCGCGCGCAGGAAGTCGACGAGGCCCGTCGCCGGCACGTCGCCGAGCGGCTTTGCGTCGCCGTGCATGCCGGCGAAGGCCCTGAACACGTCACGCGTCGCGGTCGCCACACCCGGATTGACCAGCACTGCCGGCAGCCGCGACATGGCGATGGGCGGCGACAGCACTTCGCCGATGCCGCGCATCACCCGCGCCTTGGCCGTCACGCAAACCGGCACGTCGGCGCCGACCGCGAGCGCGGCCTCGGCGAGGCGCGGATCGCCGGGCACGATGCCGTTGGCGCCGGCGAGGAGCCTGAGCGCCGCCGCGGCGTCCGACGAGCCGCCGCCGATGCCCGCGGCCACCGGCAGCGACTTGTCGAGGTGGAACGCGCCGCCGCGCAGGCCCGGCACGCGCTGGCCAAGCGCCGCCGCCGCCTTGAGCACGAGATTGTCCCGCGTCTCGCCGCAGGCGCCGGCGAACGGCCCATCGACGGCAAGCGCCGTCTCAGGCCCCGGCCTCAAGGTGAGCGTGTCGCCGGCATCGGCGAAAGCGACGAGGCTTTCCAGTTCGTGATAGCCGTCGGCGCGGCGGCCGACGATGCGCAAGGTCAGGTTGATCTTAGCGGGGGCGAAGGCGGTCGTGGTGCTCATCGGCGCTTTGTAGCATCCGTTCGTCCCCGCGAAAGCGGGGACCCAGCGCTGGATTCCCGCTTACGCGGGAATGAGCGGAGATCGCCCTACCCGCCGTTGCCTTCCTTCTTCACCGGCGCCTTGTTGGCCTGCGAGGACGTCTCCTCCGGCAAGCCGATCTTCAGCTTCTCCAGGATCTTCGGCAGCTCTTCCGGATCGGGTTTCAGGTCGCGCGCGTGCGCCCACTGGAACTGCGCCTCGAGCGTGCGCCCGACGCGCCAGTAGGCGTCGCCGAGATGGTCGTTGATGGTCGGGTCTTCGGGCTTGAGCTCGATCGCGCGCTCGAGCTGTTTGACCGACTCGTCATAGTCGCCGAGCCGGAAATACGCCCAGCCGAGCGAGTCGACGATGTAGCCGTCGTCGGGGCGCTGCGACACGGCCTTCTTGATCATCGTCATGCCGTCGTCGAGATGCGCGCCCTGGTCGATCCAGGAATAGCCGAGATAATTGAGCACCTGCGGCTGGTCGGGATAGAGTACCAGCGCCTTCTTCAGGTCGGCTTCGGCTTCCGGCCATTTGTGCGAGCGCTCGAAGCAGATGCCGCGGAAATAGAACAGCACCCAGTTGGCCTTCTCCGGCGTGCCGAGCACCTTCACGGCCTTCGAGTAAGTGTCGGCGCATTCGGCGAACTTCTTGTGGCCGCGCTGCACGTTGCCGAGCGCGACGATCGCCTCCATGTCGTCCGGGAATTCCTTGACCAGCGCGGTGAGATGCTTTTCGGCTTCATCGGCGCGGTCGAGCGCGTCGAGATCGGTCGCCATCTGGATCGCGGCGTTGCGATGCAAAGGCGAGGCCTGCGCGATGCGCTCGTAGGCCTTGATCGCCAGCTCCGGCTTCTTCAGCGACTCGTAGAGATCGGCGAGCGAGAGCAGCGCCAGCGGGTGGTTGGGCGTGAGATAAAGCGCGAGCTGGAGATAGACGAGCCCGAGGTCCTCGCCGCCGCGGCGGCCGAGCGAGGCGCCGAGACCATACAGCGCCTCGGCGGCGCCGTTCTGCGCGTTGTCGACGAGCGGCGGCAGCTTCTCGCCCTTCTTCAGCCTGGCCATCGCAGCGACGACCAGCGGATGGCGCGGCACCTGCTTGTCGAATGTCTCGAAGATCGTCAGTGCCTCGGCCGGCGAGCGGTTGCGCGAAATCCAGCTGCCCCAGGCCTCGACGACGCGCAGCGCCGACGAATCGAGCTTGTAGGCCTGCTCGAGCCTGATGCCGGCGTCCTTCTCCTGGCCGGCGACGTCGAGGATCATGCCGGCGTGCAGGTCCTTGAAAATGGCGTACCAGTCCGGCCCCTGCAGCTTGTCGATGCCGGCGACCGCAGGCTTGACCTCGCCGGCGCCGTACTGGCCCCAGGCCGTGAGCAGGGTCGCGGTGAGATCGGTGATAGGGCCGCGCACCGACTGCGCCAGATCGCGGCGCGCCGCCGGGAAGCGCTTGTGCTTGAGCGCGCTGACGCCGAGCACCAGCCGCGCGACGCGGTCGGTCTTGTCGGCTTTCACCACGCGCTCGGCGTACTTCACCGCGCCGTCGATATCGCCGCCGACCAGGAGCGACAGGAACGCGCGATCGAGCAATTCGCCGTTCTTCGGGTCGCGCCGCAAGGCATCGCGGTAGAATCCGGCCGCCGCGATGGCGTCGCGCTCAAGGCCGGCGTGCCGCGCGGCGAGGTAGCTGCCGGCCGCCGTGAAGCCGGAAAAGTCCTGCGCCGGGTTGCCCGGCTGCGCGGATATCTCGATCGGCGCGACGAAGAGAAGACCGGCAAGCGCGGTGCCCGCGAGGGCGCGGACAAGGCTCGAAAATGTCACGGGCGAGGCTCCAATGATGCGGCCGCTGCGCCGGCGCGCGAACCGCCGAGGTTGGACGCAGAATGGCCTTTTTGCGCTGTCCCGGCAAGAACGGCGGCGAGATTGACCGCCGCGGTGTGGCAGGAACGTGGCCGTGGCGGCACCGCCCCCGATCACATGTTCGGATAATTCGGCCCGCCGCCGCCTTCCGGCGGCACCCAGACGATGTTCTGATTCGGGTCCTTGATGTCGCAGGTTTTGCAGTGGACGCAGTTCTGCGCGTTGATGACGAATTTAGGCGCGCCGCCCTCCTCGATCCATTCGTAGACCCCCGCGGGGCAATAGCGTGAGGACGGCCCGGCGAAAACGTCGTGCTCCGAGCGCTTCTGAAGGTCCATGTCCTTCACCTTCAGGTGCGGCGGCTGGTCCTCCTCGTGATTCGTGTTCGACAGGAAGACCGACGAGAGCCGGTCGAAGGTGAGCTTGCCGTCGGGCTTCGGGTAGGCGATCGGCGCGCACGCGGCCGCCGGCTTGAGGCTCGCATAGTCGGGCTTGCCGTGGCCGAGCGTGCCGAACAGCGAGAAGCCGAACGTGTTGGTCCACATGTCGAGGCCGCCGAGCGCGATGCCGGCGAGCGTGCCGAACCTCGACCACAGCGGCTTGGCGTTGCGCACGCGCTTCAGGTCCTTGCCGATGGCCGAGCCGCGCCAGCCGGCGTCGTAATCGGCAAGCTCGTCATGTGCGCGGCCGGCGGCGAGCGCGGCCGCGGCCGCCTCCGCCGCCATGATGCCGGACAGCATCGCGTTGTGGCTGCCCTTGATGCGCGGCACGTTCATGAAGCCGGCGTCGCAGCCGATCAGCGCGCCGCCCGGGAAAGTCAACTTCGGCACCGATTGCCAGCCGCCTTCCGTCAACGCGCGCGCGCCGTAGACGAGGCGCTTGCCGCCCTCGAACGTGTCGCGCACCAGCGGATGCGTCTTGAAGCGCTGGAATTCCTCGAACGGCGACAGATACGGGTTCGTGTAGTTCAGGTGCACGACGAAGCCGACCGACACGAGATTGTCGTCGAAGTGATAGAGGAACGAGCCGCCGCCGGTCGAACCGTCGAGCGGCCAGCCGAAGGAATGCTGCACAAGACCTTTGCGGTGCTTCTCCAGCCTGACCTGCCAGAGCTCCTTCAGCCCGATGCCGAACTTCTGCGGCTCGCGCCCCTCGCCGAGACCGAACTTCGCGATCAGATCCTTGCCGAGGTTGCCGCGCGCGCCCTCGCCAAACAACGTGTACTTGGCGCGCAGCTCCATGCCGCGCGTGAAACTGTCCTTCGGCGCGTTGTTCTTGCCGATGCCCATGTCGCCGGTGGCGACACCCGCCACCGCGCCGTGCGCATCGTAAAGCACCTCGGCGGCGGCAAAGCCCGGATAGATCTCGACGCCGAGAGCCTCCGCTTTCTGCCCGAGCCAGCGGCATACCTCGCCGAGCGAGACGATGTAGTTGCCGTGATTGCTCATCAGCGGCGGCATCATGAAGTTCGGCAGGCGCACGGCGCCGGTTTGGCCGAGGTAATAGAAGCGGTCGTCGCTGACCTGCGTGCGGAGCGGCGAGTCGTCGTTGCGCCAGTCCGGCAGCAGCCTGTCGAGGCCGGAAGGGTCGACCACCGCGCCGGAGAGGATGTGGGCGCCGACCTCGGAGCCCTTCTCCACCACCACGACCGAAACTTCGGCGTTGACCTGCTTGAGACGGATCGCGGCGGCGAGGCCCGCGGGGCCCGCGCCGACGATCACCACGTCGAATTCCATCGCCTCGCGGGCGGGCAGTTCGGCCATGTGCGTCGCTCCTGACCCGGTCATTGTTCACGTTTGCGCCGCCGCGGCAACAACGTGCTAGATAACTGCCACGATGCCGACCGAGCCGACAACCGCCCGCGCGCTGCTCGACTTCTATCTGGAAGCCGGCGCCGACGCGCTTGTCGGCGAGGAGCCGGTCGACCGCTTCGCGGAGCCCGCTCCCGCCCGGCCCGCGGTCCCGGCCGCGCCGAAATCGGCCGCGCCGCAGCGTCCAATGGTCGCCGCGCCGGCGCTGGCTCCTGCCGTCCCCGAGGCCGCCGCCATGGAAGCGCGCGAGGCTGCGAAGAGCGCGGCGACGCTCGCGGAGCTGCGCGCCATCCTCGAACGCTTCGACGGCTGCGCGCTCAAGGCGTCGGCGACGCAGCTCGTGTTCGCCGACGGCAACCCGGAGGCGCGGCTTATGCTGGTCGGCGAAGCGCCCGGCCGCGACGAGGACATCGAGGGCCTGCCCTTCATCGGCCGCTCCGGCAAGCTGCTCGACCGGATGCTGGCGGCGATCGGGCTCGACCGGAACTCGGTCTACATCGCCAATGTTGTGCCGTGGCACCCGCCTGGGAACCGCACGCCGACGCCGCAGGAGACGCAGATCTGCCTGCCCTTCATCAAGCGGCAGATCGAACTCGCCAATCCCGACGTTCTGGTGTGCCTTGGCGGCCCATCCTCGCAGACGCTGCTTGGGCAGAGCGGCATCACCAAGATTCGCGGCCGCTGGTTCCCATTTCACACCGGCGCGCGCGACATTCGCGCGATGCCGACGTTCCATCCGGCCTTCCTGCTGCGCAGCCCTTTGCAGAAGCGATTCGCCTGGCGCGACTTCCTCGCCATAAAAAAGGCGCTCAGCGGCTGAATGTCGCTGGCGGTGGCTCCGCGCCGCCGCCTTTGGTAGAATCCACCCATGCGTCTGTTGCTGTTGCTCGCCTCCGTCTTCGCCGTTGCCGCGATGGCCGCCCCGGCCGCTGCGCAGGATCCGGGCGCGCCAGACGCCAATGCCAAGCCGGTGACGACGCTCAAGCCGGAAACCTTTTCGCTGCCGCCCTCGGCCTACGACACCGGCAAGTTCAATTACACGCCGCCGCAGCCGGGAAGCGGCGGCTTCAATCCGGGCCGCGTCGACCTCGGCGACTCGGTCTTGCAATTCAACGCCAAGCGCGACGAGCCGGCGAACCGCGTCGGCATCGAGGCGATCGACCCCAAGCGCCTCGGCGGCATCACCAAGGACAGCTCGTCGCCGCTGCCGAACTATTTCGGCATGACGCTGTCGAAACCGCTCAACTGAGCGCGCCGCGCGCGTTCACCCCGTGATCGCGAACTTCGCCGCGAAGATCACCGCCAGCACCAGCACGGCCGGCGACGCCTCCTTGAACTTTCCGGCGAGGATCTTCACCACCGCGTAAGTGATGAAGCCGAGGCCGATGCCGGTCGCGATCGAATAGGTCAGCGGCATCGTGACGGCCGCGACCACTGCCGGCCCGTATTCGGTGATGTCCTCCCAGTCGATGTCGGCCAGCGAGCGCACCATGACGCAGGCGACGTAGAACAGCGCCGCCGCCGTCGCGTAGGCCGGGATCATGCCGGCGAGCGGCGCGAAGAAGAGCGCCAGCAGGAAGAAGATCGACACGAAGGCCGCCGTCAGGCCGGTGCGGCCGCCGGCGGAGACGCCGGCCGCGCTCTCGATGTAGCTCGTCGTCGTCGAGGTGCCGATGATCGAGCCGAACATCGCGGCGAAGCTGTCGGCGATCAGCGCCTCCTTCATGCGCGCGAGCTTGCCGTCCTTCATCAGCCCGGTGCGCTGCGTGACGCCGATCAGCGTGCCGGCGTTGTCGAACACGTCGATGAACAGGATCGACAATATGACGATGAGGAACGTGCCTTCGGCGACGCGCGAGAAGTCGAGCTGGAACAAGGTCGGCGCAATCGACGGCGGCATCGAGACGATGCCGGAATAATGCGTCAGCCCGAGCGGAATGCCGATGATCGCCACGACGAGGATGCCGATCAGCGTGCCGCCCATGACGCGGCGATAGTTGAGCGCGGCGATCAGCACGAAGCCGAGCAGCATCAGGATCGGCTCCCAGTGGCGCAGGTCGCCGAGCGTGACAAGCGTCGCCGGATGCGCCACCACGATCTTGGATTCCTCGAGCGCGATGATGCCGAGAAACAGGCCGACGCCGGCGGCGACCGCGAGCTTCAAGTTGTGCGGGATCGACTCGATCACGTACTGCCGGATGCGGAACACCGAGATCAGGAAGAAGATGACGCCGGAGCAGAACACGGCGGCGAGCGCCTGCTGCCAGGTGTATTTGTAGGTGAGCACGACGGTGAAGGCGAAGAAGGCGTTGATGCCCATGCCCGGCGCCAGCGCGATCGGGTAGTTGGCGTAGAGCGCCATCACCATGGTCGAGACCGCGGCGGCGATGCAGGTCGCGACGAACACCGCGCCGGTGTCCATTCCGGTCTTGCCGAGGATCGCCGGGTTGACGAAGACGATGTAGACCATCGTCAGGAAGGTGGTGAGGCCGGCGATGAATTCGGTGCGGACGCTGGTGCCCTGCTCGCTCAGCCGGAAATAGCGCTCGGCCCAGCCCGCGAAGCCCGAGCCCCGGTCCTGCCCGCTCGTCTGTGTCGACATTGGGTCGTCTCCCCCGCTTGCGCTGCCCGCCCTCGCGGCAATGCGCACGTGCGAGGGCTCCCGCGCCTAGTTATCGGCGCAAGCGGCCGGGCTCGGCAAAGCGAAATTGGCAGCGATGCACCGTTATTTGCGGGGCGACTATTGCGGCTGAGCGGGCCGGATCACCGCCCAGCCGAGCCGCAGAAGCGGCAGGAAGCCCTGCACCGGCCGCTCGAAGGAGCGGGGCACCTCCGGCACCAGCTCGGGGAACTGCGTGGCGAGCCGCTGCGGCGCGTTGCGCGAGGTTTCCGGTGCCGGCCACGCCAGCACGGCGCCGTCGCGGCGCAGATCGGCCGGGCTCGCCCAGGGGCTGCGCTCCGGCGCCCAGTCGAAATAGACATGCGGCCGGCTCGGCGCGGCCATGGCGACGAGCAGCGCGAGCTGCGGGTCGCCGGCGACGTAGCGCAGCGGCTTGCCGGTGCGGCGCTGGAAGGAGTCGGCAAAGAAGGTCGCCTCGGCCCGCGCCGGCTGCGCGACGGCCAGCTCGGAGCGCGTCACCCACGGCATCACGGCGATGCTGAGCACAGCCAGCAGCGGCGGCGCGACGAGCAGCCCGACCCAGGCGGTCGAGACGAGGCCCTCGCGATAAAGATGGATGCGCTCGCCCGCGGCGAGGATGACCGCAAGCCCGGTGAGCACGACCAGCGGCGTCACGCGCTCGAGCGGCCCGAGCCGCCCGGTATCGAGCGCGATGGCGATCGCGACCAGCGCCGGCAGCAGCGCGAAGCAATAGACGTAGGCGCGCGCCAGCGGCGTCGCGTGCATGGTCCGGTCGATTTCCGGCGCGCGCTGCTTGCGCCGGCGCGGATAGCCGCTGGCGAGCAGCACCATCAGCACGACGCCGAAATGCGAGGCGATCAGCGCGCTCGAGAGCCAGAGCCAGGGCCGCGGCTTGCCGGCGAGCGAGGCGGCGTCGGCGAGGCCGCCCAGGACGAGGCCCCAGGATTTCGCCAGCCACAGCGCGTGTGGGAAGACGACGATTGCGAGCAGGATGAGCGCGATCCACGGCTCGCTGTGGACGAGCGCGTGGCGCGCCCGCGTGCCGGCGGTGAAGATGACGAGCAGGGCGACCAGGATGAGGCCGACATAGCTCGTCAGCAGCAACAGCCCGAGGTCGATGGCGAGGAGGAACCAGTAGCCGCGGCGGTCTTCGCCGGCGGCGCGCCAGTAGTGCAGCAGCGCCAGCGCCCAGAACGGCGCGGCCAGGATCGCCGGGCCGAAGTCGACGCTCGGCAGCGTGAAAGCGGCGATGCCGCCCATCAGCAGCACCGCAAGCACCGCGTGGCGCATGCCGACGATGGCGCGGCCGAGCATGAACACGGCCCAGTAGGTCGTCACGATCGCCGCCTGCGCCAGCACGTAGACGCCGAACAGGCCGCCGATGCGGAAGGCGGTCTCGCCGAGCCAGAAGGCCAGCGGCGGCCCCTGATAGCTTCCGAGCAGATATTCGTGGCCGATCGCGAGCAGCAGCGGCACTTCGCTCGGGGGCGCGGCGTAAAACAGCGCCGGCAGCACTGCCCAGAGCACGGCCTGGCTCAGGGCGGCGGTCCAGAACACGAACCGCGGCCGTCCGCGCAGACATTCGATGAGCAGGGAAACGGAGTGCATCGGCCCGCGCTGGCTTTCTTAATCCCTCCCCTGAAAGGGGAGGGTCCGGCGCGTCAGCGCCGGGACACGCGCAGGAATAAAGGTCCGTCTCTAAAGAGGCAACAACTCGGCGATGGTCTCGTCGGAAGCACCCGTCAGGAGCTTCTCGGCGACCGGCGCGAACGACTTGCGGTGGTGCGCGCAGGGACCGAGCTTTTTCAGCGCGGCGAAGTGCTCCGGCACGCTGTAGCCCATGTGGCGCTCGAAGCCGTAGCCGGGATGCGCGAGGCCAATGCGGGCCATCAGCCGGTCGCGCGTCACCTTGGCAACGATCGAGGCGGCGGCGATCGACAGCAGTAGCGCGTCGCCGGAGACCACCGCCTCACAGTCGCAGCCGCAATCGATCTTGATGTTGCCGTCGACGAAGACCTTTTGCGGCCGGACCGGCAGCGCCTTGACCGCGCGCGCCAGCGCCCACAGCGAGGCGCGCAGGATGTTGTCGCGGTCGATGCGCTCGATCGAGCCGAAGGCGACCGAGACCTGCGCGGTGGCGCAGATCTTCAGGTAGAGCCGCTCGCGTTCTTCGGCGTCGAGCTTCTTGGAATCGTTGAGGCCGCGCGGAATGCGCGCCGGATCGAGGATCACGGCGGCGGCGACCACCGGGCCGGCGAGCGGCCCGCGCCCGGCTTCGTCGCAGCCGGCGACCGGCCAGACGCCCTTGGCGATCAGGCGCCGCTCGCGCCGGAAGCTGGGGCGCAGCACGGGCTCCTTCAGCGGCAGGCGCGGGGCGGGTTTGGCGGGACGCGGCATGGCCCGATCAGCGCCCGCGCGCCCTGCCCTGTCAACGATTCGATGCGTCCGGTGTGGAATGCGGGGACCGGAAGCGGTCAGGCTGCGGGAACCCGGTCAGAACAGGCGCAACTGCGCATCATCCCGCTTCGGCTTGCGGAAGTGCTGCGTCGTCAGGCTCGTGCGCGCGGTGTTCAGCCCGAGCCGCTCGCACGCGACCTCGAAGCGACGGCCGAGCATCCAGGCGTAAGGCCCGGTGCCCTTCATGCGCGTACCCCACTGCGAGTCGTAGTCCTTGCCGTCGCGGGTGTCGCGCACGAGCTTCATCACGTGGCGATAGCGGTCGGGATAGTTCGCCATCAGCCATTCGCGGAAAAGGTCGCGCACCTCGAGCGGCAGGCGCAGCAGCACGTAGCCCGCTTCCTTGACGCCGGCGACCTGCGCCGCCTCGAGGATGCGCTCCATCTCGCTGTCGTTGAGCGCCGGGATGACCGGCGCGACCATCACCGTCGTCGGCACGCCGGCGTGCGACAATTGCCGCAAGGCCTCGAGGCGCCGCATCGGCGTCGCCGCGCGCGGCTCCATCTTGCGCGCCAGCTCGGCGTCGAGCGTCGTCACCGACAGCGCGACCTTCGCCAGCTTGCGCTCGGCCATGCGGGCGAGGATGTCGATGTCGCGCAGCACCAGCGCCGATTTGGTGACGATGCCGACCGGATGGCCGGCACGCTCCAGCACTTCGAGGATGCGGCGCATCACCTGATATTTGCGCTCGATCGGCTGGTACGGGTCGGTGTTGGTGCCGATGGCGATGACCTTCGGCTGGTAGGTGGGCGAGGCCAGTTCCTTCTCCAGCAGTTCCGCCGCCTCCGGCTTCACGAACAGCTTCGACTCGAAATCGAGGCCCGGCGACAGGCCGAGATAGGCGTGCGTCGGCCGCGCGAAACAGTAGACGCAGCCGTGCTCGCAGCCGCGATAGGGATTGATCGACCGGTCGAAGCCGATGTCGGGACTGTCGTTGCGGGTGATGATCTTGCGCGTCGCGTCCGCCTGCACGATCGTCTTGAACGGCGGCAGATCGTCGAGCGTGCGCCAGCCGTCGTCGAAGGCGACGCGCGCGTGCGGCTCGAAGCGCCCCACGGCGTTCGACTGCGCGCCGCGGCCGCGGCGGCGCTCATGCTCGACGACCACGCCGAGCATGTCGCTGACGTCCTGATAGACGCCGCCTTTGCCGCCCGCCGGTGCGGAGGGCAGCTCCTCAACCGGCGGGCGTCGCGGGGCTGTGTTCGAACGAGCCATGCTTTCACCCTAGCGAGGCGATGTGAACGAAACAAGAACATTTTCGGAAACCGGCACGACAGGGCACACCTGCCTCGATTTTGTGCCTGCCGGACGCGCCGCCACTTGATATGGAGGCAAGTCGCCGGATACCTCGCGGGTTCCATGCTCACGGTCATCATCCCCACACGCGAATCGGAGCGGGCGCTGGTCCAGACGCTGGCGCCTTTGGTCGCCGGCGCGACGGCGGGGCTGATCGCCGAGGTCATCATTGCCGATGCCGGCTCGAAGGACGCGACCGCCGAGGTCGCCGACCTTGCCGGCTGCCGCTATCTCGCCGCCGACGCGCCCACAGGCGCGCGCCTCAAGAGCGCGGCGCAGTCGGCGCGCACGCCGTGGATGCTGTTCCTGCGGCCGGGCACCGTGCCCGAGACAGGCTGGGTCGAGGCGGTCGAGCAATTCATCGGCGGCAGCGAGGTAGAACGCGCCGCCGTCTTCCGCCGCCGCGCCGACGAATTCACCGAGCCGGGGATCGCCGCCGCCGTCGCGGCCGTCCGCGCCGCGCTGTTTGGCCCACCCCTGAACCCCGACCAGGGCCTGCTCATCGGCCGCCGCCTCTACGACGGCCTCGGCGGCCATGCTTCGGGCGACGACGCCGAGGCGGCGCTTCTGAAAACGCTCGGCCGCCGCCGCATCGCCCTGCTCTCGGCGGCGGCGCGGCCGGCGCACACACTTACTTGACTTTATCAACTAACCGTCCGAGGCTTCCTCCATGCCCGGACGTGACCAGATCGAGGCCGTACGCCGCTTCAACCGCTTCTACACGCGCCAGATCGGCGTCCTGAAGAAGAACTACCTCGACAGCCCCTACTCCGCCGGCGAGATGCGCGTGCTCTACGAGATCGCGCACGGCGCGACCTCGGCGCGCGACATCGGCCGCGCGCTCGACCTCGACGCCGGTTATCTCAGCCGCACGTTGCGCGCGTTCGAGAAGCGCGGCTTCGTCTCACGGCGCACCTCGAAGGCCGACGCGCGCGCAAGCGACATCGCCATCACCGCGCGCGGCCGCAAGGCCATGGCGCCGTTCGAGGCGCGCTCGCAGGAGCAGATCGGCCAAATGCTCGCGGTGCTGACCGCGGGCGAGCGCAAGCGCCTCGCCGGCGCGATGGCCGAGATCGAGGCTTTGCTCGGCAAGGCGGCACCCGCCGAAAGGACTTACACGCTGCGCGCGCCAGCCGTCGGCGACTTCGGCTGGATTGTCGCGCGGCACGGCACGCTCTACGCGGAGGAATTCGGCTGGGACGAGCCGTTCGAGGGCCTCGTCGCCGGCATCGTCGCCGATTTCGCCAAAAAGAACGATCCGAAGCGCGAGCGCTGCTGGATCGCCGAGATGAACGGCGAGAACGCCGGCTGCATCTTCCTCGTGCGCGACTCCGACGAGGTCGCCCGCATCCGCCTGCTGCTGGTCGATGACAGGGCGCGCGGCCTGCATCTCGGCTCGCGGCTGGTCGACGAATGCATCACGTTCGCGCGCGCGGCCGGCTACCGGCGCATCACCCTGTGGACGCACGCCGAACTCGTCGCCGCGCGCAAGATCTACGCCAGCCGCGGCTTCACGCTCACGACGAGCGAGACGAAGGTGTCATTCGGCAAAGAGGTCGTGTCCGAGCACTGGGATTTGGAGTTGTAGTGTCTTCACCTCCCCCTGAAAGGGGGAGGGAACAGGAGCGCGGCGAGTTGCGAAGCCTACGCCGTCGCGCCCCTGGCCTTCGGCCGGCGCAGGTGCTCGTCGAGCCGCGGCAGGATCTCGACGAAATTGCACGGCCGGTAGCGGTAGTCGAGTTGATGCACCAGGATGTCGTCCCAGGCGTCCTTGCAGGCGCCGGGCGAGCCCGGCAGGCAGAAGATGTAGGTCGCATTCGCCACGCCGGCCGTGGCACGCGTCTGCACCGCCGAGGTGCCGATCTTCTGGTAGCTGACCAGCAGGAACAGCGTCGCAAAGCCCTCCATCTTTTTCTCGAACAAAGGCTCGACCGCCTCCGGCGTCACGTCGCGTCCGGTGAAGCCGGTGCCGCCGGTCGAGATGACGACGTCGATCGATTTGTCGGCGATCCACGCCTTCACCTGCGCGCGGATTGCGTCGACTTCGTCCTTGACGATCTTGCGGCCGGCCAGCACGTGCCCGGCCTTTTCAAGCCGCTCGACGAGCGTCGATCCCGACTTGTCGTCGGCAAATTCGCGCGTGTCGGACACGGTCAGCACCGCGATGCGCAGCGGCACGAATGATTTGCTCTCGTCGATGCCGGGCATGGTTCCCTTCCTCGTGTCCCGGACGCGGTGCAGCGCGTAAGCGGTGCACCGCAGATCCGGGACCTCGATATTAGCTGGGTCCCGGGTCAGCAGCGCAACATTGCATGTTGCGCTGCGCCCGGGACACGCGATTCAGAGCTGCGCCGCGCCGAACGTATTGCACGCCGACACCTTGCCGTCCTTGAAGCCGATCGAGAACCAACGCTGGCGCTGCGCCGAGGTGCCGTGCGTGAACGAATCCGGCACCACATAACCCCGCGCCTGCTTCTGTAGCCGGTCGTCGCCGATCGCGGAGGCCGTCTGCAATGCCGCCTCGACGTCGCCGGGCTCGAGCGCCTTCCAGCGCTGGTTGGAACGGTTGGCCCAGACGCCGCCGAAACAGTCGGCCTGCAATTCGACGCGCACCTGGATGCGGTTGGCCTCGGCCTTGCTGCCGGCTGCGCGCTGCGCGTTGTGCGCCTTCGGCAGGATGCCGAGCAGGTTCTGCACGTGATGGCCGACCTCGTGCGCGATCACATAGGCCTCGGCGAACTCGCACGCCTTGCCGGAGCAGCCGTGGAAGCGCACCTGCATGTCGCGGAAGAACGACGTGTCGAGATAGATGCGGCGGTCGTTCGGGCAGTAGAACGGGCCCATCGCCGCCTGTGCCTGGCCGCAGCCGCCCGGCTCGCTGCCGCTGTAGAGCCGCAGCTTCGGCGGCCGGTAGGTCTGGTTGCTCTCCTTGAACACCGCGATCCAGACGTCCTCGCTATTGCCGAGCACGGCGGCGACGAAGTCGCCCATCTTGTCATTGGGCGCGCTGCGGCGGACGGTCTGCTCGTAGCGCGGCTGATAGGAGCCGCGATTCATCATCTCGGCGCCGCCGATCAGCACGCTCGGGTCGATGCCGAGCGCGTAACCGATGATGCCGAGCACGACGACGGTGCCGATGCCCAATCCGCCGCCGCCGAACGGCAGGCCGAAGCCGCCGCCGCCGAAACCTCCACCGCCGCGATCGTCCTCGACATTGTCGCTGCGGCGGAAATCGTCCCAACGCATCAGAATTCCTCCGTCACCCGTGGCGCCAATATGGTCGTTCCGCCTCGCGCGGGAAAGAAGGCCGCGATCCGGCGCATCGAACCGGCGCAAAGCGGGCGCATGCTACCGTCGCTAACCTCTCGTTAAATCGGCAGAATTTGCCCAGTCGAAGGCGCTTTCCATAAACCGTTTTTTCACCGTCCGGCCGCATGATGTGGGCCTGTCGGTTGTAGGTCCCGCGTCGCCGACCGCGTCGTCTGTGAGTCAGAGTTCTGAGTCATGGTTGTGTCGCGTCGCGGGGCGCCCTCACGGGCGCCCCGTGGAGTTTCAGAGTCCGCCTCGCATCGCATCGTCGTCGGCGATTGCGTTGCCGAAATGGCAAAATTGCCGGCCGCGAGCGTCGACCTCGTCTTCGCAGACCCGCCCTATAACCTCCAGCTCGCCAGCGACCTGAAGCGTCCCGACGATTCGCACGTCGACGCCGTCACCGACGACTGGGACAAGTTCGCAAGTTTCCAGGCCTATGACGATTTCACGCGCGCCTGGCTCTTGGCCGCGCGCCGCGTCCTGAAGCCGTCCGGCACGATCTGGGTGATCGGCTCGTACCACAACATCTTCCGCGTCGGCGCGATGATGCAGGATCTCGGCTTCTGGATCCTGAACGACGTCATCTGGCGCAAGACCAACCCGATGCCGAACTTCCGCGGCCGCCGCTTCACCAATGCGCACGAGACCCTGATCTGGGCGTCGCGCGAGGAAGGCGGCAAGGGCTACACGTTCAATTACGAGGTGTTGAAAGCCGGCAACGAGGACGTCCAGGTCCGTTCCGACTGGACGATCCCGCTGTGCACCGGCGAGGAGCGGCTGAAAGGCGGCGACGGCAAGAAACTGCACCCGACGCAGAAGCCGGAATCGCTGCTCGCCCGCGTCATCCTGTCGTCATCGCGGGTCGACGACCTCGTGCTCGATCCTTTCTCCGGCACGGGCACGACCGGCGCCGTCGCCAAGCATCTCGGACGCCGCTTCATCGGCTTCGAGCGCGAAACGAAATACGCCAAGGAAGCGCAGAAGCGCATCGACGCGACGCAGCCGCTCGACGCGCCGTCGATCGCGCCCTTCGTCACCGCGCGCGAGGCACCGCGCGTTCCGTTCTCGGCGCTGATCGAACGCGGGCTGGTTTCGCCCGGCGCGCGGCTCACCGACGCCAAGAAGCGGCACAAGGCACTGGTGCGCGCCGACGGCGCGCTGTCGTTCGGCGAGAAGGTCGGCTCGATCCACCGCATCGGCGCGCTGGCGCAGGGGCTGGACGCCTGCAACGGCTGGACCTTCTGGCACGTCGAGACATCGAAAGGCCTGACCTCGATCGACACCTTCCGCGCCCAGGTGCGCGAGGAGATGAGCGAGGCGGCGGAGTAGCGCCTAGCGCGCGACGGCCACTCCGAGCTTCACGCCGGAAGTCTTCTGCAGCTTCGCGATGACGGTAAAGAGATTGTCCGCGCGCGGATTTCCTTTCGGGCCGAACATCCGCATCAGGCTCTTCGCCGGCGTACCCGTCTCCCGGGACAGCCGCTCAAAGCCGACAGTCGCGTTGATATAGTCGCGCAGCACCGCCTTGCCGGCATCGGTATCGCCCGCGAGCAACTGCTCAACCGCTTCCTTCAGCAGCGCCGCACGAAATTTCGGATCGTGGTCGGCACGCGCCTTGACAGTGTCTTTGAACTCGCGGGTCAGCGGCATCTCAATTCCTCTTCCGTCTCTTATAGTCGTCCCATCGCTCATGCGCGGCACCGATGTCACTGCTCTGCCGTGCCTTAGTCCCGCCACCGAGCAGGATCACCAGAACGTCACCGTCTCGGCCAAAGTAGATGCGGTAGCCGGGGCCGAAGTCGATCCGGCTCTCGAACACACCGTGACCGACGCCTTTGACATTCGAGACGTTGCCTTGCGCAAGCCGGGCTACCGCGATGGTGACCTTTGCCGCTGAGACGGCATCGAGCCGCTCGAACCAGCGCCCGAAGGGGCTCCGACCGCTCAGATCCAGATATTCCAGTACTCGCATTTAGATAGTATCATATATGTTACTAATTATGGCAACTGCAAGGCATGCTTATAGGCGCGGTGATCAGGATGCCGAGGCAATGGCCTCGTGAAGCACCTCCAGCGCCCTTCTCGCGAATGCGTCCATGTTGGCGCGACGGTCGGCGCTGCCGGTTTCGAGCGTGATGGCGCGTTCGACGGGGCCCGCCACCGCGATGCAGGTGTGGCCGGCGGCGTCGCCGTAACGATTGCCGGCCGGGCCGGTAGCGCCGGTCTCGGCAACGCCCCAGGTCGCGCCCATGCGCTCGCGCGCGCGGCGAGCCAGCAACAACGCATAGGCTTCGGTCGAAGGCCGCAGGCCTTTCATCTCGGCGTCGCCGATGCCCATGAGGCCGGCGCGCGAGGCCTTCGTGTAGACCACCGCGCCGCCGGCGAAATAAGCCGACGCCCCCGGCAGCGCCAGCAGCGCCGCGGCGATCAGCCCGCCGGTCGAAGACTCGGCGACGGCGATCGTCTCCTTGCGCGCAATCAGTCGTGCGGCGATCCGTTCGGCCAGCGGCAGCAGCGTGTCCATGCGTCAGCCTCCGGACCCGAGCGTGCACAGCACGCGATAGACGCCGGTGTCGGCCGCCGGATATTGACGGGCGAGCCGCGCGCCCAGCGCCTCGGCCGTCGCCTGCCGCAGGGTGTCGACGGTCAGGCAGGCTTTGATCTTCCTGTCGCCGCCGCGCAGCTTCTCTTCGGCGGAAACCGGCGCGGCCGCATCGGCGGCGACCCACAATTCGGCGGAGGCGACGCCGCTGTCCTGCACCAGCGCGTCGAGCACCGGCAACATCGCCGCCTCGTCCGGCATCGCGTTGAAGCGCAACGTCACCGCAAAAGCGCCGCGCGGACCGCCGCGTCGCGCCGCGCGCCGGCACACGGTGCGGTTCATGTTCATGAACACTTCCGACATCACCATGCTCGTCATCGGCGTCGGATTGTCGACGCGGTCGAGATAGGCCTTCGACGTCAGCACTTCCGGTCCGTCGGTCACGTAGAACACGAAGAAGCGCGGCGCGCCCGAGATCGCCTCGTGCCGCCGCCCGAAGCGGAATCCCGGCACGCCGAGGCGCTCGGCCAGATGCTCACCCTGGAACCAGGCCTCGAAGTCGGCCTCGCGGCCCGGTTTCGTGTCGTTCCAGATCGCGAGGATGCCGGGCTCTCCGCTCATCGTCAGCCCCGCGCCCGCTGGATGTTGCCGCTGCGCTCGGGCACGCCGAACTCCTTGCGGCAGACCTCGGCCAGCACGGCGATGCCGTCGCGAATTTCGTCGTGCGAGGGGCTGGCGAAGCACAGCCGGATGCGGCTCCTGCTGTAGGCCTTGTCGATCGACCATTCCGGGCCGGGATTGATCTGCACGCCGGCGGCCAGCGCCTTTTCGCGCAGCTTCATGGCGTCGACGCTGTCCGGCAGCTTGACCCAGAGGAAGATGCCGCCCGGCGGATAGTCGAACTCGGCCGCGGTGCCGAACTGCTCGTTGAGCGCCGCCACCATCGTGTCGAGCTTGGCCTTGAAGCGCTGGCGCAGGGCCGGCACGTGCGTGGCAAAATGCGCCTCGCAATATTCGGCGAGCATCAGTTGCTCCAGTCCGCCCGAGCCGGCGTCGGTCTTGAGCGGCAGGAGGCGCGACAGGATCGCCCACGGCGCCACCATGAAGCCGACGCGCAGCGCCGGCGCGATGGTCTTGGAGAACGAGCCGAGATGGATGACGTTCTGCGACGGGCTCATCGCGTAGAGCGCCGGCGGCCGCGCGCCGCTCCAGGTCAGGTCGGCGTAGCAGTCGTCCTCGAAGACCGGCACGCCGTAGTGCTCGGCGAGCGCGAGCAGTTGGCGGCGGCGGTCCACGTCGAGCACCGTGCCGGTCGGGTTCTGCACCGTGGCGATGGTGTAGATGAATTTCGGCCGCACGCCCTTTTGCTTGAGCTCCTCGAGCGCCTGCTCGAGCGCTTCCATGCGCATGCCGCCTTTGTCGACCGGGATGCCGGCGACGCCAACGCCGCGGCGCGCATAGCGATTGAGCGTGCCCTCGTAGCAATCGCGCTCGCAGATGACGGTGTCGCCGCGCTCGGTCAGCGCGGCGTTGACGAGATCGAGGCCCTGCAGCGAGCCGGACAGGATCAGAATGTCGTCGGCGGTGCAGTCGATGCCGGCGTCGCGCTTGAGCTTCCTGACCAGGAACTCGCGCAGCGGCCGGTAGCCCTGCGGCCCGGACAGCATCCGGTAGTCGGCGAGCCGCCGCCCTTCGCGCGTCAGCGCCGCCTCGGCCGCGGCCTTCAGGTCGTCGATGGCGATGCCGTCGGGATCGTTGTTGCCGAAGGTGAAGTTGTACTTCGCCCAGCCGGCCCAGCGCGCAGCCGCCGGCGGCAGGTTCGCGGCGAAGAACGGCGTGAAGTCGAAGGACATGACGGACCGCCTATTTCGCCGCCGTCACCATGATCTCGACCTTGTAGTCCGGCGCCGCGAGCTGCGCCTCGACTGTGGCACGCGCCGGCGTGTTGCCGGGCGACACCCAGGCGTCCCACACCGCGTTCATCTCGGCGAAGTTGGCCATGTCGGTGATCCAGATGTTCGCCGTCAGCAGCTTCGACTTGTCGGTGCCGGCCTTGGCCAGGAAGCCGTCGATCTGGCCGAGGATGTCCTTCGTTTGCTCGGTGACGCTCTTGCCCTTCGCCTTGTCGGCGACGATGCCCGCCAGATAGACGGTATTGCCGTTGACCACCGCCTTGCTCATGCGGGCGCCCACGTCGATACGCTGGATACTCATCTCGTTTCCCCATGTGTCGAAAGAAATCTCACCCGATTTCCTAGCGGGCTTCGCGCCTTTTGGGAACCCGTGCCGCGCCTCGCGCTTATTGCTGCAAGCGGAACCCCGCAAAGGAGGCGACGACATGGGCTGGTTCACATCCGATATCGAGACGGTCGACGACCTGTTCCTGCACACGCTGCAGGACATCTATTACGCCGAGAACAGGATCGCGCAGGCGCTGCCCGAGATGGCGGCGAAGGCGTCCGACGCCGAGCTCAAGAAGGGCTTCAACCTGCACCTGCGCCAGACCAAAGGGCAGATCAAAAGGCTCGACCGCGCCTTCAAGGCGCTCAAACAGAAGCCGAAGGGCACGCGCTGCCCGGCCATCGACGGCATCATCGACGAGGCCAACGAGATCGCCGGCGAGGTCGACGACAAGATGGTGCTCAACGCGGCGCTGATCGCGGCCGCGCAGGCGGTCGAGCATTACGAGATGACGCGCTACGGGACGCTCGTCGCCTGGGCGAAGCTGCTCGGGCATTCGGCGGTGGCGAAGCTTCTTGCCGCCAACCTCAAGGAGGAGAAGGCGACCGACAAGAAGCTCAACGGCATCGCCATGCGCAAGATCAACAAGAAGGCGCTCGCCGCCCAGAAGAAGCGCAAGGCGCGCCGTCCCGACCACGTCGAGCAGGCCGAGAACGCGATGCTCGCGGTGGCGTCGGGGATACCGGCGATTTGAGCTCCGGCACGTCCACGAACGACGGCGCGCTCCCTCTCCCCGTTGGGGAGAGGGTTGGGGTGAGGGGGTCCATGACTCTCAGTTCTATAACCCCTCACCCGCCCGCGCTGCGCGCGGTCGACCTCTCCCTATGGGAGAGGTGAAGAACACCTGTGGCACGTCAGTGTCCCTCACCCACCCTTCGCGCCTTGCGTGTTGACGTAGAGCGAATAGAGCGAATGGCTCGCCGCCATGAACAGCCGGTTGCGCAGGCGGCCGCCGAAACACAGATTGGCACAACGCTCCGGCAGCGCGATGTGGCCGATCGGCTCGCCGGCGGCCGTGAACACGCGCACGCCGTCGAATTCCGCCGTCATGCCCCAGCCGCACCACAGGTTGCCGTCGACGTCGCAGCGGAAACCGTCCGGCGTGCCGCCGGGGCCCGCGTCGATGACGATGCGGCCGTTCGAAATCCTGTCGCCGCTCGCCGCGACGTCGAACGCCAGGATGCGGCGTGGCTCGCTGCGCGACTCCACGATGTAGAGGATCTTCTCGTCCGGCGAGAAGGCAAGCCCGTTCGGCGCCTTGATGCCGTCGGCGACGACCGTCACCGCGCCCGACGTGCCGTCGACGCGGTAGACGTTCATCGGCAATTCGCTGTCGGCGATCTCGCCCTCGTAATTGCTGATGATGCCGAAATGCGGATCAGTGAACCAGATCGAGCCGTCGGACTTCACCACCACGTCGTTCGGCGAATTCAGCCGCTTGCCCTCGAAGCGGTCGCAGATGACGGTGATGGTGCCGTCATGTTCGGTGCGCGTGACGCGCCGCGACAGGTGCTCGCAGGTGACGAGCCGCCCCTGGCGGTCGCGCGTGTTGCCGTTGGAGTGGTTCGACGGCTTGCGGAAATAGCTGACCGCGCCGGTCTCCTCGTCCCATCGCCGGATGCAATCGCCCGGCACGTCGCTCCACAACAGGTAACGCCCGTCGCCGAACCACACCGGACCCTCGCCCCAGCGTGCGCCGGTCCACAGCCGCTCGACGCTGGCGAGCGGCAGCCGGTACTTGTCGAATTTCTTGTCGAGCGAGCGCACCGCCGGGTCGGGGTAGCGCAGGCTCGGGCTCCATTGGTCGGCGGACATCCGTCTCTCCCTCAAGTCTTCCCTTCGAGCGCGTGCGCGATGACCTTGCGCATCACGTTCGGCAGCGCCTCCTCGCCGGCGCGCGCGAGGCCCACCCAGCGCATGCCCTTCGGCGCCGGTGCGCCGCGCGGCACCGTGGCCGCGAACACCGTCAGTTGCAACGGGAAATGCGTGAACACGTGGCTGACGGCGCCGGGAAGCTTGCGCCACTTCGGCTTGCCGCGCAGCGCGGGCGCCGACCGCAGCGCGCAGGCGACGTCGAAATCGTGCGACCAGTCGCTGCCAGGCACCTCGGTCATCTTCGCCAGCAGGCCCTTGTCGGGCCGCGTCCGCAGGAGGATCGCGCCGTCGGCGCGCAGCGCGACGAAGGCCGCGCCGCGCCGCAACTTGCCTTCGCGCTTCGGCGCCTTGCGCGGGTAGGCCTCCTGCTCGCCGCGCGAGCGCGCGAGGCAGGCGTCATTCCACGGACACAGCGCGCAGGCGGGTTTCTTCGGCGTGCAGATGGTCGCACCGAGGTCCATCAGCGCCTGCGCGAAGTCGCCGGAGCGCGAGGGCGGCAAGAGCGACGCCGCCAGTTCCTTGATCCGAGGCTTCGCCGCCGGCAATTCCTGCTCGACCGCGTAGAGCCTTGTCACCACGCGCTCGACATTGCCGTCGACCGGCACTGCCGGCGCGTCATAGGCGATGGCGCCGATCGCCGCCGCGGTGTAGTCGCCGATGCCGGGCAGCGCGCGCAAGCCTTCAAGCGTGTCCGGAAAAACGCCGCCTTGCCGCTCCGCCACCGCCTGCGCGCAGGCGTGCAGATTGCGGGCGCGCGCGTAATAGCCGAGCCCCGCCCAGGCGCGCAGCACATCGTCGAGCTTCGCCGCCGCCAGCGCCGCGACGTCCGGCCATTGTGCGAGGAAGCGCGCGTAATAGGGCGCGACGGCTTTGACCGTCGTCTGCTGAAGCATGATCTCGGACAGCCAGACCCGGTAAGGCGCCGCGCGCGCGCCGCGCCGCGCCCGCCACGGCAGCACGCGGGCATGGCGGTCGTACCAGGCGAGAAGCGAATGTGGATCGATGTTGCGTTTGGTCCGAACCGCTTGCTCAGAATGTCCCCTCCCCCCTTGGGGGGTAGGGCTAGGGAGGGGGGTATTCTTGCTCCGCGCTTTCGGCTTACCCCCCTCCCGGCTCGCTTCGCTCGCCGACCTCCCCCTCAAGGGGGGAGGTGAAGGAAGATCGGCGGAAGGCAAAACCTCCCCGTTATTCTTCGTCCGCTTCGCACGCGCCGCTGGCTTCATGGCGGCGACGATGGCACGACTGACCCCTTGATGAGCAAGCCCAGCCGCAGTTTTCCCCGGCCGCTGTCGGACCTTCTGGCGCCGACCCTGACCGGCGTGCTCAAGGCGCAAGGCTTCGCCTCGGCCGAGATCCTGTCGCGCTGGGCCGACATCGTCGGCACCGAGATCGCCGCCTCAAGCGAGCCTCTCAAGATCAACTGGCCCCGCGTCCGCGACGAGGAGACGCCGGAACCCGCCACCCTCGTGCTGCGGGTCGAGGGGCCGGCGGCGCTCGAAATCCAGCACCTGTCGGCGGTCATTTTGGAACGGGTGAACCGCTTCTTCGGCTGGCAGGCGATCGGCCGCATCGCGCTGCGCCAGGCGCCCTTGCGCCGCCGAGCGCCGCAAAAGGCCCCCGCCCCGCCCGACCCTGAGGCCGCCCGGCGCATCGCCGAGACCCTGCCGGGCATCGAGGACGAGGCGCTGAGGCAGGCCGTCGGCCGCCTGGGCGCCGCCATCAAACGAAAGTGACAAACCGCCCCCGGCTTGGCGGACCGGCCCGGCATTGCCACAATCGTCCGGTCCAGCTAGGCCAACGCGCGAAAAGCGGACCGTACCCAGGAGCCTTCCTTGCCGATCAACCGCCGTGAATTCTGCCAGCGCACCGCCGCGGTGATGCTGGCCAGCACCGTGCTCACCGCACTCCCGCTTTCGTTCGCGGCCGCGGCCGGTCCGGACCAGGTGCCGATGTCGGACCTTATGAAGCCGGAGGCGCTGCCGGACATGGTGATGGGCGACGCCAAGGCGCCGGTCACCGTCGTCGAATACGCCTCGATGACCTGCCCGCACTGCGCCCACTTCCAGGAAACGACCTTCCCGGAATTGAAGAAGCGCTACATCGACGCCGGCAAGGTGCGTTACATCTTCCGCGAATTCCCGCTCGACAATCTCGCCGCCGCCGCCTTCATGCTGGCGCGCTGCGCCGGCGAACTCGATTCGAGCAAGTACTACGCGATGATCGACACCATGTTCGCGCAGCAGCGCACCTGGGCAGTCGAGAAGCCGATCCCGCCGCTGATGACCATCGCCAAGCAGGCGGGCTTCACCGAGAAGACGTTCGACGCCTGCCTCGCCAACCAGAAGCTCCTGTCCGGCATCGAGGACGTGCGCCAGCGCGCGATCAAGGAGTTCCAGGTGGACTCGACGCCGACATTCTTCATCAACGGCAAGCGCGCGGTCGGCGCGCTGACGATCGACGAGATGTCGAAGACCATCGACGCGATGCTCGGCGAGAAGAAGGGCTGAAGCTGGCACCGATTCGCCTGATCGGCGCCGGCTCGCCCCGGCGCAACCCCGCCGCCGCCCTATCCAACGCAAAATTCGCCGGCGGCATTTGCAATTGCCGCCGCGGGCCGCAAACCGGCGATATCGGGCCGTTTCCGCACCGCCCGCGCGGAGCAGCCGGCAGCCGCCGCAATTTTGCCGCCTGAGTCCCTGAAATATCTGGAAAACCGCGCCTGATTCGCGCGTCGCTGTTGCCGACCGGGCCTAGGCTGTTCATTCTCCAGGCCAATGCGGTACAGCGATGGACCGTGCCCGGGATCGACCCCGGTCGGCATGTGCTCAGGTCCAAGACCTTGTCCGGCGCCGCCTTCGGCTCGTCCTGCCGGAGCGCGCCCGACGATTCAAGAGAAGTAGACGTATGAAGCTCACCCGGCTGCGCCTCCTCGGCTTCAAGTCGTTCGTCGAACCGACCGATTTCCTTATCGAGCCCGGGCTGACCGGCGTCGTCGGCCCGAACGGCTGCGGCAAGTCGAACCTCGTCGAGGCGCTGCGCTGGGTGATGGGCGAGTCTTCGTACAAATCGATGCGCGCCTCGTCCATGGACGATGTCATCTTCTCCGGCAACACGTCGCGCCCGGCGCGCAATAACGCCGAAGTCGCGATGACGATCGACAATTCCGACCGCGGCGCGCCGGCCGCGTTCAACGACACCGACATGCTGGAGATCGCGCGCCGCATCGAGCGCGAGGCCGGCTCCAACTATCGCATCAACGGCCGCGACGTGCGCGCCCGCGACGTGCAGATCCTGTTCGCCGACGCCTCGACCGGCGCACGTTCACCCGCGCTCGTGCATCAGGGCCGCATCGGCGAGATCATCCAGGCCAAGCCCGAGCAGCGACGCCGCGTTCTTGAAGAGGCCGCCGGCATTTCCGGCCTGCACGCGCGCCGCCACGAGGCCGAACTGCGCCTGAAGGCCGCCGAAACGAACCTCCTGCGCGCCGAGGACGTGATCGGTCAATTGACCGGTCAGGTCGAGGCACTGAAGAAGCAGGCGCGGCAGGCCATTCGTTATCGCACCGTCTCGGCACAGGTGCGCAAGCAGGAAGCGACGCTCTATCACCTGCGCTGGACCGCGGCGACCATCGAGGTCACCGAGGCCGACGCCGCCAAGGATTTGTGCGTGCGCGAGGTCGCGGCCCGCACCGAGGCCGAGGTCGAGGCGTCCAAGCGGCAAGCCAACGCCGCCGCCTCGCTGCCCGAATTGCGCGAGGCCGAAGCCGCCGCCGGCGCGGCGCTGCATCGCCTCAATCTGGCGCTCGCCGATCTCGACCGCGAGGAGCAGCGCGCCAAGGACCGCATCGCCGAGCTCGACAAGCGCCTCGTCCAGTTCGCCGCCGACAGCGACCGCGAGCGCCGTCTTGCCGCCGACGCGGAGGAAGCGATCGCGCGCATCGCGGCCGAGGAAGAGACGATCCGCGCCGAAGCGCACGCCAATGCCGGCCGCCGCTCGGGCGTCGACACCAAGGTGGCCGAGGCCGATACGGCATTGAACGCCGCCGAGAAGATTTTCGCCGACGTCACCGCCAAGCTCGCCGCGCTCACCGCCGAGCGCAACCAGCTCGAGCACGCGGTGCGCGACCACGCCGCGCGCGCCGCCCGCGCCGAGACCGAGATCGCCGGCATCGAGCGCGAGCTTGCAGGCCTGAAGGGCACCGACGGCCCCGACCTTGCCGCGCTCGCAGCCGCCGTCGAGGCCGTGCAGCAGGCCGTCGCCGCCGCGGAGACCGCCGCTGTCGACGCCGAGATCGCGCATGCGGCCGCGCGGGCCAAGCTCGAGGCGACGCGCAACCCGCTCGCCGAGGCCGAGCGGCGCCTGCAACGGCTCGAGACCGAGGCCAAGACGCTGTCGAAGGTGCTCGCGGTCGAGACCAAGAATATGTGGCCGCCGGTGATGGACCACATCTCGGTCGCCAAAGGCTACGAGAAGGCGCTGGGCGCCGCGCTCGGCGACGATCTCGACGCGCCGGCCGATCCGTCAGCGCCGATGCGCTGGATGGGCTCGGCCATCGACCCCGCCGATCCGACGCTACCCAGGGGAGCCGAACCCCTTCTGACGCGGGTGCAGGCGCCCGGAGAGCTGGCGCGCCGCCTCAACCAGATCGGCGTCGTCGACAAGGAGACCGGCCCCCGCCTTGCGCCGCAACTCAAGCCCGGCCAGCGCCTTGTCACGCTCGAAGGCGACCTGTGGCGCTGGGACGGCTTTGCCGCAGCCGCGCACGCGCCGACCGGCGCCGCCCGGCGTCTCGCCGAGCGTGCCCGTCTCGCCGACATCGAAACCGAATTGCAGTCGGCGCGCGCCCAGCTCGACGCCGCGCGTCAGCAGAAGGATGCCGCGGAAGGCGCGCTGCGCACCGCCGCCGAGGCCGAGACCGAGGCGCGCAACGCCTCGCGCGAGCGCCAGCGTGAATTGAACGCGGCCCGCGACAGGCACGAGGCGGCCGAGCGCGAGGCGAACCGCAACGCCGCGCGCGTCTCCGCCCTCGACGAGGCGCGGCAGCGCCTCACCGCCACGCGCGACGAGGCGGCGGAAGCCCGGCGGCAGGCCGAGACCGCGCTCGCCGCGCTGGCGCCGGCGGCCACCTTCGAGGCCGAGCTCGCCACCGTGCGCGAGGACATCATGGGCAAGCGCGCCGTGCTCGCCGAGGTGCGCGCCGAGCAGCAGGCCATCGTGCGCGAGGCCGAACTGGCCGACCGCCGCCTCAAGGCGCTCGAAGCCGACCGCGCCGCCTCGGTGCAGCGCCAGGACGGCGCGCGCAACCAGATCGCCACGCTCGAGCAGCGCATGGCCGAGGCGCAGGCCGCGCGCACCGAGCTGGAAAACGCGCCGCAGGTGTTCGCCGAAAAGCGCGGCGCGCTGCTGAGCGAAGTGCAGCTTGCCGAGGCCGACCGCCGCGCCTGCGCCGACCGTCTTCAGGCGGCCGAGAACGCGCAGGCCGAGGCCGACCGCGACGCCCGCGCCGCGCTGGAAGCCGCCAGCCATGCGCGCGAGGAATTGGCTCGCACCGAGGAGCGGCATGAGGGCGCCAAGCGCCGCCTCGCCGACATCGCGCGTGAGATCCACGACATGCTCGAGGTCGAGCCGGCCGCTGTAGCCGAGCTGGCCGAGCTGAAGGCCGAAGACGCCCTGCCCGATCTCGCCGAGACCGAAGCGACGCTCGAGCGCCTGCGCCGCGAGCGCGAGCGGCTCGGCGCCGTCAACCTGCGCGCGGAGGAGGAACTGACCGAGGTCGAGGCGCAGTTGACCTCGCTGACCGCCGAGCGCGACGACCTCGTGCAGGCGATCGGCAAGCTGCGCCAGGGCATCCAGAGCCTCAACCGCGAGGCGCGCGAGCGGCTGCTGGCCTCGTTCGAACAGGTCAACAAGCACTTCCAGCACCTGTTCACGCAGCTGTTCGGCGGCGGCACGGCCGAATTGCAGCTGATCGAGAGCGAGGACCCGCTCGAGGCGGGCCTGGAAATCCTCGCCCGCCCGCCGGGCAAGAAGCCGGCGACCCTGTCGCTGCTGTCCGGCGGCGAGCAGGCGCTGACCGCGATGGCCTTGATCTTTGCGGTATTCCTCACCAACCCGGCGCCGATCTGCGTGCTGGACGAGGTCGACGCGCCGCTCGACGACCACAATGTCGAGCGTTTCTGCGATCTTCTCGACGAGATGATCAAGTCGACCGATACGCGCTTCGTGATCATTACTCATAACCCGATCACCATGGCCCGCATGAACCGGCTGTACGGGGTCACCATGGCCGAGCGCGGCGTGTCGCAGCTTGTCTCGGTCGATCTGGAAGCCGCGGTGCGCTTCCGCGAAGCGAGCTAAACGCGGTTCCAAAGTCGCACGCGCCGCATAGACTAGCCGGTGCAAAAAATTTCGGATTCCTGCGAGCCGCGCAGGAACCAACCGCGGGAGCCGGAGTTATCTGCCCGATGACTTAGTCGGGCGGCTCCCCCCTTACCCCCCGAATAGCCGTCTGGCGAAAAGGCTCCGAGCTTCGGCTCGGGGCCTTTTTTCTTTGCGAATTCAACTGCTTCGGCCCGCCGCCCGGAGCGGTGCGCGGGTGCCGCCTGGCAACCCGGTGCCGATGGCAAAGCGCCACAAATCTGGGCTAGGTTCCCTCACCGTTCCGAACCCATACGCGCGGAGCCAATTCCAATGTCCACCACCGGCTGGATCGTTCTCGGCGTTGTTGTCGTGATCGTGATCTGGGCGATCAGCATCTACAACGGCCTCGTCGCCATGCGGCAGCGCACCGACCAGGCCTTCGCCGACATCGACGCGCAGTTGAAGCAGCGCCATGACCTGATCCCAAACCTCGTCGAGACGGTGAAGGGCTACGCCGCGCACGAGCGCGGCACGCTCGAGGCCGTCATCCAGGCGCGCAACGCCGCGGTCGCCGCGCCCGGCGTCGACCAGAAAGTAGCGGCCGAGAACATGCTCTCCGGCGCATTGCGGCAACTGTTCGCGCTGTCGGAGAACTACCCGAACCTGAAAGCCAACGCGAATTTCCAGCAGTTGCAGTCGGACCTGTCGGATATCGAGAACAAGCTCGCCGCCTCGCGCCGCTTCTTCAACAACGCGGTGCAGGAATACAATACCGGCATCCAGCAGTTCCCGGCGGCGCTGTTCGCCGGCATGTTCGGCTTCTCGGCGAAGACCTTCTTCGATCTCGGCGAGCAGCGCGCCGCGCTGAGCGAAGCGCCGAGCGTGAAGTTTTGAGTTCTGTCATTCCGGGGCGCGAGCGGAAGCCCGCAAACCCGGAATCCAGATACTGGCTCTGCGTTATCCCTCTGGATTCCGGATCGCCGCTCACGCGGCGTCCGGAATGACGGAAACAGACGATGGCCGCCTACGGTCTCTACACGCACATCCAGTCGAACAAGCGCCGGTCGGTCGCGCTGCTGATCGGCCTGTTCCTCCTCGTCTACGTGCTGGTCTATGCCGGCGCGCTGGTGGCCGAGGCGCTGTCGGCGCCGAACGCGCCGCTCGACTACTATCTGCGCGCCGCGGCCTACGACTTCGTCAAGGCTTTCCCCTTCGCCACCGCCGGCGCGATCGTCTGGATCCTCATCGCCTACAGGTTCCACCAGGCAATGATCGACGCCATCACCGGCGCTTCGCCAGTGACGCGAACCGAGGAGCCGCGGCTCTATAACCTGCTGGAGAACCTGTGCATCTCGCGCGGCATCACCATGCCGGCCCTGCGCGTCGCCGACGACGAGGCGCTGAACGCCTTCGCCACCGGCCTCAATCCGAAACAATACTCGATCACCGTGACGCGCGGCCTGATCGACACGCTCAACGACCAGGAACTCGAGGCCGTGCTCGGCCACGAGTTGACCCACATCCGCAACGGCGACGTGCGCATGCTGGTGATCGCGGTGGTGATCGCCGGCGTCGTCTCGTTCTTCGGCGAGATGATCTTCCGCCTGTTCTTCCAGGCGAGCTGGTACGGCGGCTTCGGCGGCCGCCGCTCGCGCAGTTCAGGCGACGGCGAGCGCAAGGGCGGCGGCGCGGCGGTCGCCATCATCATCGCCATCGCGCTCGTGGTGCTGGCCTGGGTGCTGGCCATCGTCATCCGCTTCGCGCTGTCGCGGCAGCGCGAGTTCCTCGCCGATTCCGGCTCGGTCGAGCTGACCAAGAACCCCGACGCCATGATCTCGGCGCTGCGCAAGATCGAGGGCCGCGGCGAGCTGGCGCACGCCAACTCCGCGGTCATGGAGATGTGCATCGACAATCCGCGCGCCGGCTTCGCCAACCTGTTCGACACGCACCCCTCGATCGAGGCGCGCTGCGACGCGCTGGTCAAGTTCGCGGGCGGCCACGACCCCGGCCCGCTGGCGCTCGACGCGCCGGAGCCGCAGGGCCGGATCGAAAGCCAAGCCGCGCCGGAAGGCCCCTGGGGCGGCGCGCCCGATCAGGGCGGCAAGCCGTTCCTGCCCGACCAGCCGCCGCTCGGCGGCGACGGCCCGTGGGGGCCGAAACGCTAGCAGTCTCTCGTGAAGGACGATCCCCGTGCCATGGCCTGAACCCATCACCCTGAAGGGCGCGCATGCCCGTCTCGAGCCGCTGTCGCAGGCGCACCGCGCCGGCCTGATCGAGGCCGTCAAGGACGGCGAGCTGTGGCGGCTCTGGTACACCGCGATCCCGGCGCCGGAGGGCATGGAGCAGGAGATCGAGCGGCGGCTGTCGCTCCAGGCGAAAGGCTCGATGCTGCCGTTCACGGTGTTCGACGCGGAAGGCCGCGTCGCCGGCATGACAACCTACATGAACATCGACGCGCCGAACCGCCGCGTCGAGATCGGCTCGACCTGGTACGCCAGGCGCGTGCAGCGCACCGCGCTCAACACCGAATGCAAATTGATGTTGTTGACGCACGCGTTCGAGCGGCTCGACTGTATCGCGGTCGAATTCCGCACACACTTCTTCAACCGCGCCAGCCGCAAAGGCATCGAGCGGCTCGGCGCCAAGCTGGACGGTATCCTGCGCAGCCATCAGATCGGCCGTGACGGGGCGCTGCGCGATACCGTCGTCTACAGCATCATCGCCGGTGAATGGCCGGCGGTGAGGCAACATTTGAAATTTTCTCTGGAGAATTAAACCTTTAATCGGCGCGCCGGCGGGTGGTGGGTACAGTACTACTTCATTTCCGCTTTTCCGCAGCCATAAGATGTGAGCGGCCGCCGGCGCGCGCGATCACGCGTTCGACCGACTTCCGCGGAGCTCACAATGGCACGTCAATCCCCGTCCGAGGCCAGGGAGCGGACCAAACCCGCCTCCTTCGCGCCTGCGTCGCGCCGGCGCCTGTTCGACACCGCCATCATTGGCGACGAGCAGGCGGCAATGGGCTTCATCACCAACATCCTGGAATCCTCGACCGAATATTCGATCATCGCCAAGGACCTTACCGGCAAGATCCTGCTCTGGAACGAAGGCGCTCGGCGCCTCTACGGCTACGAGCCGGACGAGGTCGTCGGCAAAATGAATTCCTCGATCCTGCACACGCCGGAGGATGTCGCCGCCCGCCTGCCGCAGAAAATTCTCCAGGACGCGCTGCGCGACGGCAAGTTCGAGGGCACCGTCGGCCGCCGGCGCAAGAGCGGCGAACAGTTCACCGCCCGCCTCGTCATCACGCCGCGCCGCGACCCGAACGGCAAGGCCATCGGCTTCCTCCTCATCTCCAAGGACATCTCCGACGAAATCCGCATGGCGCAGTACGCGCGCAGCCTGATCGAGGCTTCGCTCGACCCGCTCGTCACCATCAGCGCCGACGGCAAGATCACCGACGTCAACGAGGCGACCATCAAGGCGACCGGCGTATCGCGCGAGAACCTGATCGGCACCGACTTCTCGAATTACTTCACCGAGCCGGCCAAGGCGCAGGAAGGATACCGGCAAGCCTTCGCCAAGGGCATGGTGACCGACTTCCCCCTCACCATGCGTCACGCCACCGGCGGGTTGACCGACGTGCTCTACAACGCCTCGGTCTACCGCGACGAGCGCGGCAACGTGCTCGGCGTGTTCGCCGCCGCGCGCGACGTCACCGCGCAAAAGCAGGCCTCGCAATACGCGCGCAGCCTGATCGAGGCCTCGCTCGACCCGCTCGTCACCATCAGCGGCGACGGCAAGATCACCGACGTCAACGAGGCAACCGTCAAGGTCACCGGCGTCCACCGCGAAAGGCTGATCGGCACCGACTTCTCGAACTACTTCACTGAGCCGGCCAAGGCGCAGGAAGGCTATCGCCAGGTGTTCGCGCAAGGCATGGTGACCGACTATCCCCTCACTATCCGCCACGCCGACGGCGGCCTGACCGACGTGCTTTACAACGCCTCGGTCTACCGCGACGAGCGCGGCAACGTGCTCGGCGTGTTCGCCGCCGCGCGCGACGTGACAGCCCAGAAGCAGGCCTCGCAATACGCGCGCAGCCTGATCGAGGCCTCGCTCGATCCGCTCGTCACCATCAGCGCCGACGGCAAGATCACGGACGTCAACGAGGCCACCGTCAAGGTCACCGGCGTGCCGCGCGAAAAGCTGATCGGCACCGACTTCTCGAACTACTTCACCGAGCCCGAAAAGGCGCAGGAAGGCTACCGTCAGGTGTTCGCGCAAGGGATGGTGACCGATTATCCCCTCACCATCCGCCACGGCGTCGGCCGCCTCACCGACGTGCTCTACAACGCCTCGGTCTACCGCAACGAGCGCGGCGAGGTCATCGGCGTGTTCGCCGCCGCGCGTGACGTCACCGCCCAGAAGCAGGCGGAGGCGCAGATCGCCGACCAGCGCGCCAAGGAACTCGAGCGCCTGGCGGAGCTGGAGCGGTTCCAGAAGCTCACCCTCGGGCGCGAGCTGCGCATGATCGAGCTGAAGAAAGAGATCGACGAGTTGAAGAAGAAGCAGGCGTGAGCGGCCGCATGCCGGGAAACGGCTCATCATGAGCGCGAATGCCATCCTGACTGAACCGAGCGACCGGCAGGCCGAGCTCCGCGATTTCCAGCGCGCCACTCTTAATATCCTGGAGGACTCGGAGGCCGAAAAGCAGCAGTTCGCGAGCCTGCACACGGCCGTTCTGAACATTCTCGAGGATTTCGCCGAGGAACGCGGGCGCTTCGCGCTGGTGCAGACGGCACTTTTGAACATCCTCGAGGATTTCGACTCCGTGCGCGGCCGCGGCGCGCTGGTCCAGACCGCGATCCTGAATATCCTGGAGGATTTCAGCGACGAGAAGCGCCTGCTGGAGGACAGCCAGCGCGCCCTGCTCAACATTCTCGAGGACGTCGACCTCGAGCGCGCCAAGTCCGCTTCCGCCGTCAAGCGCGTCGAATCTGTGAATACCGAACTCGAGGAGTTCGCCTACGCCGCCTCGCACGACCTGAAAGCGCCGCTGCGGGTCATCGACAACGCCTCGCGCTGGCTCGAAGAAGACCTCGCCGAACATCTTACCGACGAGACGCGCGAGAACATGACGCTGCTGCGCGGCCGTGTGGCGCGCATGGAACGGCTGCTCGACGACCTGCTCGAATATTCGCGCATCGGCCGCATCACCGACGAGCGTTTCGCCGAGATGATCGCCGTGGACGAGCTGATCGGCGACGTCCTGGCGCTGCTTTCGCCGCCCGCGCGGTTCACCATCGCGGTCGACCCGGCTTTCGCCGCCGTGCGCCTGCCGCGCATGCCGCTGCAACACGTGTTCATGAACCTCATCGGCAACGCCATCAAGCATCACGACCGGCAGCTCGGCCTCATCGCGCTGAGCGTCGCCGACGCGGGCGCCTTCTATCGCTTCGCGGTTTCCGACGACGGCCCGGGCATTCCGCCGCGCTTCCACGAGCAGGTGTTCAAGATGTTCCAGACGCTCAAGCCACGCGACCAGGTCGAGGGCAGCGGCATGGGCCTCGCTTTGGTGCGCAAGAACGTCGAGGTGGCGGGCGGCAGGATCGAAGTCGACTCGCCGGCCGGCCGCGGCGCCACGTTCCGCTTCACCTGGCCGAAACGCCAGAAGCTGGGAGGCCCGGAGCCGTGAACACGATCGCGACGGCCAACAGCAGGCCGCTCAATATCCTCCTGGTCGAGGACGACGACGGCGACGCCAAGGCGATCGAGCGGGCGTTCAAGAAGGCCAAGATCGCCAACCCGATCCTGCGCGCCGTCGACGGGGTCGAGGCGCTCGACATGCTCAAGGGCGCGAACGGCAAGACGAAGCCGCCGTCGCCTTACATTCTGCTCGTCGACATCAACATGCCGCGCATGAACGGCATCCAGCTGATCGAGGCGCTGCGCGCCGATCCCGACCTGCGCCATACCGTCGCCTTCATCCTCACGACCTCGAAAAGGGACGAGGACAAGACCGCGGCCTACGACCTCAACGTCGCGGGCTACATCCTCAAGACGACGGCCGGCCACGACTTCCTCAATCTCGTGAGCCTCGTCGATTATTACTGGCGGATCGTGGAGCTGCCGTGACGCTTGAAAAGATCGAGCCGGTCAAAATTCATATCCTCATCGTCGACGACGACGCGGGCGATCGCAAGGCCCTGCGCCGCGCGCTGGAGGGCTCGGGCACCGCCGGCGATATCGTCGAGGCGGTGGATATCGAGTCGGCGCTGGCCGCCTGCGACAGCCGCGCTTTCGATTTCGCCATTGTGGATTACCGCATGCCCGGCCAGGACGGGCTGCACGGCGTCACGGCTTTGCACGCCCGCTTCCCCTTCATGCCCATCGTCATGGCCACCAGCCACGGCGACGAGGTGATCGCCGCCGAAGCGCTCAAGCGCGGCGCCGCCGACTACATCCCGAAGGCCAACATCAGGGCGCAGTCGATCCGCCGCGTGCTCGACAGCGCCATGGAGAAGGCGACGCTGCGGCGCGAGCTCGCGCGCCGCCAGGAGGAGCTGGAGAAATTCGCCGCCGTGCTGGTACACGATCTGCGCGCGCCGATCACGGCGATCCGCGCTTTCGCGCGCTATATCGACAAGGGTCTCCAGGCCGAGACGCCCGACCGCGAAACCATCGCCGGCCAGTGCCGGCAGATCGTCGAATGCGGCCGCCGCATGGATGCGCTGATCACCGCGCTCTACGAATATACCAAGGCGGATGCCGAGGTCGGCTTCGATGTGGTGGACATGCGCTCGGCGCTGGCGGAGGCGCGTTCTAATCTCGAAGCGATCATCGAGCGGCAACACGCGCGCGTCGAGCACGGCCCGCTGCCGACCGTGCTCGGCAACCTGCCGCAACTCAGCGAGCTATTGCAGAACCTGATCGGCAACGGGTTGAAATACTGCGAAATGCCCGCGCCGGTGATCGAAATCCACGCACAGCCCGAGCCGGACAATGTCTGGCGCTTCGCCGTGCGCGACAACGGCATCGGCATCGCCGAGAAGAACCGCCGGCGTATCTTCGAGCCGTTCGAGCGGCTGCACGGCACCGGCAAATACGAGGGCAGCGGGCTGGGGCTGGCGATCTGCAAGAAGATCGTCGAGCGCCACGGCGGCGCGATCTGGTGCGAAGGCAATGAGGGGCCCGGCTCCACATTCGTCTTCACCCTGCGCGGGGCGCCGGGGTACTGAGCGCCCGGCCGCCGGCGTCAATGCCCGCCGAAGGAGATCAGCGTGCGCACCGGCACGCCGAGCGCGCGCAGCTTTTCCGCGCCGCCGAGGTCCGGCAGGTCGATGACGAAGCAGGCGGCGAGCACCTCCGCGCCGAGCTGGCGCAGCAGCTTCACCGCCGCCTCCGCCGTGCCGCCGGTGGCGATCAGGTCGTCGACCAGCACGACGCGCTCGCCGGCGACCAGCGCGTCGGCGTGCATCTCGATGACGTCCTCGCCGTATTCGAGCGCGTAGGTGACGCTGACGCGCTTGTGCGGAAGCTTGCCCTTCTTGCGGATCGGCACGAAGCCGGCCGAGACCTGGTGCGCCACCGCGCCGCCGAGGATGAAGCCGCGCGCCTCGATGCCGGCGACCTTGTCGATCTTCGAGCCGGCCCAGGGCTGCACCAGTTCGTCGACCGCGCGGCGGAAGGCGCGCGCGTTGCCGAGCAGCGTGGTGATGTCGCGAAACATCACGCCCGGCTTCGGGTAGTCGGGAATGGTCCGGATCGCGTCGCGCAGACCGAGAGCGGGGTCGGGTTTATCCATAGTGCACGCTGTTCCTGTCTCGAACGCCGCAAGTCGTAGAAGAGGCGGCCTGCCGGCACAAGCCCGGCATCAGCGCAGCACCCGGCCCGCGACCGCGTCGAGCTTCTTCAGGAGCACGGGATCGCGCGCCTCGGGCGCGGTGATGAGCGCGGTGTCGAGCGCGCGGTCGGAGCCGATCGGGCAGGCCTCGTGCTCGCGGGGGAAATCGCGCGCCAGCCGCGCCACCAGGCCCTTGGCGCGCTCGGCGTTGTCGACCAGCACTTTCACGATGTCCTGCACGGTGACGGCGTCGTGCTCGGGATGCCAGCAGTCGAAATCGGTGACCATGGCGACGGTCGCGTAACAAATCTCCGCCTCGCGCGCGAGCTTGGCCTCCGGCATGTTGGTCATGCCGATCACCGAGTAGCCGAGCGACTTGTAGGTCATGCTCTCGGCGTAGGTGGAGAACTGCGGCCCCTCGATGCAGACATAGGTGCCGGCGCGGGCGAACGGGACACCCTCCTCGCGCGCGGCCTCGGCGAGGCGGATGTGCAGGCGCGGCGCCACCGGATGCGCCATCGACACGTGCGCGACGCAGCCTTTGCCGAAGAAGGACGTTTGCCGCAGATGCGTGCGGTCGACGAACTGATCGACCATGACGAAGGTGCCGGGCGGCAGCTCTTCCCTGAACGAGCCGCAGGCCGACAGCGAGACGAGGTCGGTGACGCCGGCACGTTTCAGGACGTCGATATTGGCGCGGTAGTTGATGTCGGACGGCGACAGCCTGTGGCCCTTGTCGTGGCGCGACAGGAACACGACCGGCAGGCCGCCGATATCGCCGATGCGCAACGCGCCGGACGGCTCGCCCCAGGGGCTTTCGAGGCGCTCCTCGCGCACGTTCGCGAGCCCCGGCAGGTCGTAGATGCCGGAGCCGCCGATGATGCCGAGTACCGCCCGAGCCATTGCGCCGCGCCTTTCCAGATTGCCGCGTCCCGCCCGCGACATACGGGGCAAATGACGGCCGCGGCAAGGGCTTCCGCGCGCCCGCGCAGGGATAGTTGTATTTATGTTGTGTACCCGTTTAAGTGGTGGCGCCGGAGCGTCACCGTCCGGCTCGAGACCGCTCGCGGGAGATCCTCATGACCAAAGCACTGCTTGGCTGCCTCACCGCCGCCGCGCTGACGATCGCCGCCACCGCGGCGCAGGCGCAGGCCGCCCCGAAATTCGGCTGCGGCGGCTCGCCGCCACAACCGCCGCCGACGTTGACGCCGGCCTTCTCCACATCGGCCGGCGACCGCACCAATCTCGGCTTCGAGTGCATGATGTGGCAGAACTTCGTCTACCTGAACTGGCCCGCGACGCGCGGCCAGCGCGGCGTGCCCAACAAGAACGCCAAATTCGGCGGCCGGGGGCCGACGGTCTGGGAGAGCTACAAGACCGTCGACGAGACCTTCCCGCCCGGCGGCCGCAATCCGGGCCCGTGGAATCGCGTGCTCGTCTCATCCGCGCTCGGCAGCACGCTGGCGCAGAAGGTCGGCGACGGCGAGGTACGCAACCTCACCATGCGCTCGAAGATCTCGCGCGCGGTGCTCAACAATATCGCCGAGCACGCGAGCGTCATCCCGCCCGACATCCTGCGCTCGATCACGCAGGCCGGCGGCGGCACGCTCTACGACCTCAACGGCAAGCCGGTCTATTACGAAGTGTCGATCGATCGCGACGAATACGAGTACATCGTGCAGAACGGCCTCTACAACGCCGACACGCAGGCGACCTTCGGCGCCACGAACGTCATCGTGCTGCCAGCCGGGCCGTCGAAATACGGCCAACTCGGCGCGCTGGAGGTGAAGGCGGCGTGGAAGGTGCTGTCGGACGCCGAGCGCAAGTCCGGCCGCTTCCACATGGTGCAGGCGATCCTGCCCGGCTCATTCGTGCCGGTGGCGGTCGGCCTCGTCGGCTTTCACGTCTTCCTGCCGGTCAGCGGTCAGGGCATCTGGGCCACCTTCGCGCAGGTCGACAACGCGCCGGTGCAGGGCCAGCCTGCGACCGGCAAGTACAATTTCTACAATCCGAACTGCATGCAGGACGGCAAACCCTGCCCGGTCAACGTCAAGGATGCCGACCCCGGACAGGTGGTGCAGGTCACGCCCGACGAGGCGTCGACGCCGCAGCTCAACGCCTACATGCAGAACCTGATCCGGCAAGCCGACCCGAAGTCACCGTGGCAGTACTACAAGATCGTCAATATCCAGTGGCCGCTCAGCCCGGTCGACATCGCCAAGGAAACTCCGCCGGTGAACGTGCCGCTGCCCAACGGCAGCCCGAACAGCGCGACGGTGGTCAACGCGGTGCTCGAGACGTTCAAGCAGCAACCCGGCACCGGCTGCCTCACCTGTCATATCTACGGGTCGGTCGCCTCGTCCGGCGGGCAGGGCCCGAATTACGCGACCGACTACAGCTTCATCTTCGGCCGAGCCACCGCGCCGCCGAAGTGAGGGTTGCCGTCACCCGAAACGACGAAGGGCCCCTTGCGGGGCCCTTCCTAATTCAAATCGCCGTATACGACTCAGAGCGACGTCTTGGCCGGATCCTGGCCGTGCGCGGCCTCGCGCGGCGCCTCGGCCTCGTGCCAGATCTTCTTCTTGGTGAAGTAGAGCAGGCCCGAGAGCACGATCAGGAAGACGATGACCTGGAAGCCGACGCGGTGGCGCTGGTCGAGCTTCGGCTCCGACGCCCACATCAGGAACGCCGCGACGTCCTTGGCGTACTGGTCGAGCGTCTCCGGCGTGCCGTCGTCGTATTTCACCTGCCCGTCCTGCAACGGCTGCGGCATGGCGATGTTGTGGCCGGGGAAATACTTGTTGTAGTGCCCGCCCTGCGGCAGCTTGACGCCCTTCGGGGTCTCTTCGTAGCCGGTCAGGATGGCGTGGATGTAGTCGGGTCCCAGCTCCTGGTACTGCGTGAAGATGTCGAAGATGAACCAGGGGAAGCCGCGGGTATAACCGCGCGCCTTGGCCAGCGTCGACATGTCGGGCGGCGCGACGCCGTTGGCGGCCGCCGCTGCGGCCTCGTTCGGGAACGGCGCCGGGAAATAGTCGGCGGGACGCCCGGTCCGCTCGACCGGCTGGCCTTTGTCGTCGACGTCCTTGATTTTGTACTCGGCTGCGACCGCCGCCGCCTGCGCTTCCGAGAAGCCGGGCCCGCCCGCGTCCGCGAGGTTACGGAACGACAGGAAGTTCATCGAGTGGCAGTTCGAGCAGACCTCGCGATAGATCTTGAAGCCGCGCTGGAGCTGCGCCTGGTCGTACATGCCGAACGGGCCGGCGAACGACCACGTCTGCCGTGGCGGCGTCGGCTGGTCCTCGGCGGAGGCCGGCAGCGCCGCGAGCGAGACGCCGGCGGCGAACGAGAGGGCGATGAGAGTGCGCGTCATTGTCATGGCCGGTTTCCCGCTCACGCCTTCTGCAACACCGAATCCGAAATCGAATTCGGCAGCGGCTTGGTCTTTTCGAAGATGCCGAGCAGCGGCAGGATGATGATGAAGAAGCCGAAATAGTACGCCGTGAAGATGCGCGAGATCAGCACATAGGCGCCCTCCGGCGGCTTCGAGCCGAGGTAGCCGAGCCCGACGCAGGCGATCACCCACAGCCAGAAGAACTGCTTAAACAGCGGCCGGTAGCGCGCCGAGCGCACCCGCGACGTGTCGAGCCAGGGCAGGAAGGCCAGGATCAGGATCGAGGAGAACAGCGCGACGACGCCGAGCAGCTTGTCCGGGATCGAGCGCAGGATCGCGTAGAACGGCAGGTAGTACCATTCGGGCACGATCTCGGCCGGCGTCACCGCCGGGTTCGCCGGGATGTAGTTGTCCGGGTGGATCAGGTAGTTCGGGATGTAGAACACGATCCAGGCGAACAGAATGCAGAACACCGCGATGGCGAATGAGTCCTTGGCCGTCGCGTACGGCGTGAACGGCACCGTGTCCTTCGCCGATTTCACCTCGATGCCGGCCGGGTTGTTCTGGCCGACGACGTGCAGCGCCCAGACGTGCAGCACGACCACGCCGGCGATCACGAACGGCAGGAGGTAGTGCAGCGAGAAGAAGCGGTTGAGCGTCGGGTTGCCGACGGCGTAGCCGCCCCACAGCCAGGTGACGATGGTCTCGCCGACGCCAGGCAGCGCGGAGAACAGGTTGGTGATGACGGTCGCGGCCCAGAAGCTCATCTGGCCCCACACCAGCACGTAGCCCATGAAGCCGGTCGCCATCATCAAGAGGTAGATGATGACGCCGAGGATCCAGAGCACCTCGCGCGGCGCCTTGTACGACCCGTAATAGATGCCGCGGAACATGTGGATGTAGACCGCGAGGAAGAACATCGACGCGCCGCTGGCGTGCGTGTAGCGCAGCAGCCAGCCGTAGTTCACGTCGCGCATGATCATCTCGACCGACTTGAAGGCGAGATCGACGTTGGCGGTGTAATGCATCGCCAGCACGACGCCGGTGACGATCTGCACGGCGAGCATGAAGGAGAGGATGCCGCCGAACGTCCACCAGTAGTTCAGGTTGCGCGGCGTCGGATAGGTGACGAACGAAGAGTGGATCAGCCCGCCGATCGGCAGCCGCGTCTCCAGCCATTGCAGAAATTTATTGTTCGGCTGGTAGGTCGAGTGTCCGCTCATGATCAACCTTCTTGGAGCAATGCCGCGGATCAGCCGATCCGGATCTTGGTGTTGGACGTGAATGCGTAGGGCGGCAGCGGCAGATTCTTCGGCGCGGGCCCCTGCCGGATGCGTCCGGCGCTGTCGTACTGCGAGCCGTGGCACGGGCAGAACCAGCCGTCGTAATTGCCCTCGTGCGGCAGCGGGATACAGCCGAGATGCGTGCAGATGCCGATGACGATCAGCCACTGCTCGTGGCCCGCCTTCACGCGCTCCGAATCGGGCTCCGGATCGCGCAGCGAGTCGACGTTGACCTGCTTGGCGAGATCGATGTCCTTCTTCGTTCGGTGGAAGATGAAGATCGGCTTCGAGCGCCAGAACACCTTGACGATCTGCCCTTCGGCGATCGGGCCGAGATCGATATCGACCGGCGCGCCGGCGGCAATCGTGGAGGCGTCGGGATTCATCTGGTTGATGAGCGGCACCAGAACCGCAGCGGCGCCGACGGTCGCGACCGCGCCGGTCGCGATGTACAGGAAGTCGCGTCGCGTGTGCTCCGCCGAAGACACGGTCGTCACGTCTTGTCCCTCTCCCCCGGCTGGCTAATGTCATCCGCCCGCGGCGTGAAACCTCGGGAAGCATTCCCTCGGCGGCGGGGGCGGTCCGGTTGCGGCAGCCCTTCCGAATGGCAGGACGGCGCGTCGGCGGGGTTCTATTGGCACCCTTGCGGAGGGAGTGCAAGCCCGCTATCGCGCCAGAGCCGCCGGGCTGCACAAGTCATTGGCGGACATGTCTTGCCGGGCCTGAGACGGTCCGCCGCCACGCCCGGACCTCGCCGATGCGGATCGCCCTCTACGAGCCCGACATCCCCCAGAACACCGGTACCATCCTGCGGCTCGCCGCCTGCCTCGGGATCGAGGCGCACATCGTCGAGCCGGCCGGCTTTCCGGTCACCGACCGCGCCTTCCGGCGCGCCGGCATGGACTATCTCGACCAGGTGACGATCGTTCGCCACGCCTCCTTCGCCGCGTTCGAGACCTGGCGGCGCGGCGCGGAACTCCGGCTCGTGCTGATGACCACCGCGGCCGAAGGCTCCTATCTCGACCACGCCTTCACGGCGGCGGACATCGTCCTGTTCGGCCGCGAGAGCGCCGGCGTGCCGGAGGCGGTGCACCGCGCCGCCGACGTGCGCCTGCGCATCCCGATCCAGGCCGGCCTGCGCTCGCTCAATGTCGCGATGGCCGCCGCCATGGTCGCCGGCGAGGCGCTGCGGCAAACTGTCCGACCCACAGGGAGCCGCTCATGACCGCCCTGCCCGACCCCTCGGCCCTCGACGCCCGCAAGGCGCGCGCCCGCGCCTGGTTCGAGACCCTGCGCGACGACATCTGCCGCGCCTTCGAGGCGCTGGAGGACGGCCTGCCCGCGTCCGCGCCGTTCGGCGACCGCGCCGCCGGGCGTTTCCTGCGCACGCCGTGGCAGCGCACCGACCACAGCGGGACCGATGGCGGCGGCGGCGTCATGGCCATGATGCACGGCCGCGTGTTCGAGAAGGTCGGCGTGCACTGCTCGACCGTGTTCGGCGAATTCGCGCCGGAATTCCGCAGCCAGATTCCCGGCGCGGAGCAGGACCCCCGCTTCTGGGCCTCGGGCATTTCGCTCATCGCGCATTTGCACAGTCCGCACGTGCCGGCCGTCCACATGAACACGCGCTTCGTCGTCACGACAAAGGCCTGGTTTGGCGGCGGCGCCGACCTGACGCCGCTGCTCGACAAGCGCCGCACGCAGGATGACCGCGACACGCGCGCCTTCCACGCAGCGATGCAGGCTGCGTGCGATGCGCATGCTCCCGTCGCGCCTTACGATAAGTACAAAAAATGGTGCGACGAATACTTCTTCCTCAAGCACCGCCATGAGATGCGCGGCATCGGCGGCATCTTCTACGACTATCTCGAAACCGACTGGGACGCCGCCTTCGCCTTCACCCAGGACGTCGGCCGCGCCTTCCTCGGCGTCTATCCGGACCTCGTCCGTAATAATGTCGCGACGCCCTGGACCGAAGCCGAGCGCGAGGAGCAACTGGTGCGCCGCGGCCGCTATGTCGAATTCAACCTGCTTTATGACCGCGGCACGATTTTCGGGCTGAAAACCGGTGGCAACGTCGACTCGATCCTGTCGTCGATGCCGCCGGTTGTAAAATGGCCCTAGTGCTCAATCCAAGATTGTGGCATGATTTCGCGGCGCCGAGGGGCTCCGAGGGAGGTCGGCCATGTCATCGCAGCAAATCGCAAACGACGCGGTTGCCACGCCGCAGCAACAGACCACCACGGCAAACCGTAGCTGGTGGAATCGCATCAAGGACGCCGCAAGCCTGGTCGATCGTGAACTGTCCTTCGCCAAGGGACTATCGGTCTTCACCGTCATCAGCAGCCTGGTCGTCGGCTACTTTCAATATGTATCTGCCTATCAGACCAAGGTGAACGCGGAAGCCGCCAAACAGATCGCCAATGCGGAGGCGACCTACTCCGACGCCGCGACGCAGTTCTCCAAGGCTATCACGCTGCAGCAGTACCTCTTCTTCAATTATCGTGACGCGGTCGCCGCCAAGAACGACACCGACGCCAGCACACTGACGGCGCGGACATCGCGCGGCATGTTCCAGCATTACGAAGATTTGCGCACCGGCTTGCGCGAAAATGTCGACATGCTCGCGCGCAAGGTCGAAGCCGATCTCGATTGGCGATCGAACACCGACCGCGACGTAGCGAAACTGACTGCAGTCGACATCGACCCGCTGACGCGACTGGCGCTCGGCCACTACGATTTCGACTGCGATAGCGACGTCACCATGCCGAACTTCGATCCCGCCAATCACAAATTGAGTATCAAGCCGACGAAGACGGTCCTCCACGACAACCCGAAGGCCGGCTCACTCGGTATCGATTGGTTCAGCACCAAGCATCAGCTGCTCGCGCTCTATTATTGCTTCGAGGTCGATCACCGCAGGATCGAAGCCGCGCGCGAATGGGCGGCGGGCAGCCCGGTGCTGCCGGCGACCAAGGCGAATTTTGAGAAGTCCCTGCCGAACACCGCCCTCAGCTTCAATCGCGAGGCGATCAGGCTCAACGCGTTCATGACGCTTGCCGCGCGCCGCATCGAGGCGATCCAGGTCAAATTCCGACCCCGTGGCTGGTACTGCCACGTGCCCGTGCTGCGCGAGATCGCCGACGGCCTGACCGGCAAATGCTCGCCGATCCACACCGCCATGCGCGGGTCAACCGTATAGCGCGCGCCAGATCAGGAACGCCCCACCGACCATCACGACACCGTCGAGGATGGCGGTGTGCACGTGGATCGGCATGCGCTCGACGAAGGCGCGCGCGAGGAACGCGCCGGGGAGCGCGACGATCCCGATCAGCAGCGCGAAGGCGACGACCTGCGCGTCGATGACGCCGGCGACCCCGAACACCGAGACCTTGACGATGCCGATGACGATCGAGATCGCCGCGTCGGTGGCGATGACGCCGGCGCTGCCGACGCCGGAGGCGAGCAGCAGCGACAGCAGGATCACGCCCGAGCCGGCCGTGCCGCCGACCACGAATCCATAGCAGACCGCGCCGAGCGCGAGCCCGCCATCGCCGAACTTCACGTCGCGGCGCCTGAGCACGCGTCGCAGCGGCACGCTGGCGATCAGCATGGCGCCGATGACGAAGGCCGCCCCCGCGCCCGTGAGATGCGCATAGCCCCAGGCGCCGACGACGCAGGTGGGCGACGCGCACACGGTGACGATCGCCGCGCGCCGCCAGTCGACATAGCGCAGGAAGGCCGACATGCGGCTTGTATTGTTGAACAGCGCCGAGATGGCGATGATCGGCACGATCGGCGCCGCGCCGACGATCGGCACCAGCACCAGCGGCATCAGCGCGCCGGTGCCGTAGCCGGCGACGCCGCCGATCAGCGAGGCGATGAAGGCGACCGCGGCGACAACCGCAAGCGCGGCAAGCGAGATGTCGTGAAAGCCGGAAAGGATGTCCACCGCGCGACCGCCGTCAGGGGCCGGACAACCCTCCGGCGCGGCCGCACTGTCGGCGCGCAAGCCGGCGCCGCGCAAGGGAGGGGTTGACCTTTATCAACCTCAATCGGCGGTCGGCAGGCGCCGCATCGTGAACTCGATCTCGTCACCGGGCAGGACGCGCCAGCTCTCGATCTCGGTCATGTAGGCGGCCTTCGGATAGCGGGCGAAGAATTCCTTCGCCTTGGCGCGGGCGGCCTCGCGCGGCAGCGCGAAGGTCTGGCGGCGGAACCCGTCGACCGCCTTGCGGCGCGCATTGCCCGCGGCAATCCGGCGGGCGAGATCTTGCGGCGTGTCACGGCGCGTCATGGCCGGGTCCCGGGTTGACGATTATCAAATGTAAAGATCGGACGTCCCGCAGCGGGTTGCAAGCCCCGTCGCGCCGTCCGTCATATGGGACAGAGAATTGACACTAGAGAGGCCGCGCGGCCTCAGGAGACGCGGGTGACCTGTGCCGCGATCGCGTCGAGCGCGCCGCGCTCCTCCGGAAAGCCCGCCGCGATCCACGCCGCTTCCGCCACGCGCATCGCCGCGCCGAGCGCCGGGCCCTTCTCGACACCGCGCGCGATGAAGTCGGCCGCCTTCAACGGGAACTCCGGCGCCTGCCAGCGCTGCGGCAGCGTCGCGAATGCGCGCCACGTCTCGTCATGCGCGGACGCCTGCGCGCGCGCCCAGGCGAGCAGCGCGCAATCGAGATAGTGCTCGGGCTTGAGCCGGTAGAGCGCCGCGCGCGCCGTCTGCTCGCCTTGCGCGGGCGAGAGACCCCGCCACTCGGCGCCCATGGCGGCGAGCCGCGCATGCTCGGCATTGGTCAGGCGCAACCGCTGCCACAGCCGCTCGGCGTCCTCCGGGATAGCGACCGCGAGCGCGCCGAGCCGCCGCGCCGCATCGGGCGCGACACCGGCGGCGAGCTCGACCTTGGCCATCATCTCGAAGGCGGCGAGATAGGGCACGCCGCCGAGGACCCGCATGAGCAGCCCGGCCTCGCTCATCACCGCGAGCGTCGGCGTCGCGCGCGCGGCGGCGAGCAGCTTCAACATCTCCATGCGCACGCGCTCGCGCGAGAGCTGCTCGAGCCCGGCGCGGCCCTCGATGCAGGCGGCAAGCCCGGCGCGGTCGGGGTCGCCGTGGCCGTAGGCCGCGTGGAAGCGGAAGAAGCGCAGGATGCGCAGGAAGTCTTCCGCGATCCGCGTCTTCGCCTCGCCGATGAATCGCACCCGCCGTACCGAAAGATCGGCAAGTCCGCCGGTGTAATCGTGGATGGCGCCGTCGGCGGTCACCGACAGCGCGTTGATGGTGAAGTCGCGGCGGTGCGCGTCGCCGGCCCAGTCGCGGCCGAATTCGACCTTGGCATGGCGGCCGTAGGTCTCGACGTCCTTGCGCAGGGTCGTCACCTCGAACGGCTGCTTGCCGATGACGACGGTGACGGTGCCGTGCGCGATGCCGGTCGGCACCGCCTTGAACCCGGCGACCGTGACGCGCCGCACCACCTCCTCCGGCACGGCGGTGGTCGCGATATCGTATTCGTGCACGGCCTGGCCGAGCAGTTGGTTGCGCACTGCGCCGCCGACGACGCGGGCCTCCTCGCCGTCGCGGTTGAGCACCGACAGGAGGCGCGGCACCGCGCCCTCGCGAAGCCACCGCGCCTCGAGCTTTTCCTCCGTGCGGCCCTCGGTCACTTGTACGCCCCCGGCACGAGCCTGCCCTTCTCCATGTGCGCCGGGACGTAGCCGGTGCCGACCGGCGCGCCGGAGAAATGCGCGAGGTATACGAAGCTGCCGATCACCAGCAGCAGCGCGACGATGCCGAGCAGCATGACATGCCGCATCGGCCACGACTTCGGGTCGAGCACGCCCGAGCGCGTCGCGAACAGGAACGCCGCATAGACCGCGAACGGCAGCAGGAACAGCAGCAGCTCGGTGAAGCCGGTGCGGATCATGCGCCTTCCTTATCCCTCCCCGGCGTCATTCGCGATAGATCCGGTCGTGGAGGTTGCGCAGGATGCCGGCGGTGACGCCCCAGATATAACGCTCGCCGAAAGTGATGGCGTAATAGTGCCGCGTCATGCCGTTCCAGTCGCGCGAATGCCGCTGCATGTTGGCGAGGTCCATGACATAGGCGAGCGGCACCTCGAAGGTGTTGTCGACCTCCGCCGTGTTGAGCGTCAGCGCAAAGCCCGGCTTCACCCGCGCGATCACCGGCACGATGCGATAGCCGAGCGTGGTCATGTAGACGTCAAGATAGCCGAGCGGCTCGACATGGCCGCGGTCGAGGCCGATCTCTTCTTCCGCTTCGCGCAGCGCCGAGTGCGTCGGGTCGCGGTCCGACTTGTCGATCTTGCCGCCGGGGAACGACACCTGCCCCGGATGATCCGGCAGATGCTGCGCGCGCTGCGTCAAGAGCACCGTCGGCTCCTCGTGCTCGACCACCGGGATGAGCACCGCCGCCGGGCGGATCGGCCTGACCGCGGCGATCTTCTCCATCACCGGATCGACATCATGATCGCCGCGCTTCGGGATGATGTTCGGGTCGTTGAGGCCCGCCGGCGTCGCAAGCGTCAGCCGCTCGCGCACGCGCGCGAAGAACGCCTGCGCGTCGAGCCGCGGCGCCGGTCTCACCTCCTGCTGCATCAAGCAAACTCCTTCAGCGTGTCGGCCTCGGCCATCGCGAAGAACTCGCCGCCCGAGGCAACGCCGAACACGCGCTTGCCGGCGACGTCGCGCTCTTCACCCAGAGCGACGAGGTCGTAGAACAGCGCGCGCGTCACCTTGGCCCAAAGATCGCGGCGCACATGCAGATAGGGCCTGAGGCCGCCAGTTACCTCTTTTTCGAAGCGCAGCGCATGGCCGGGACCGGCCGCGACCTCGTCGTCGACATTGGTGCGGAAGGTCAGCATCCGGTTCTCGCGCTCGTCCTGCCCCACCGTCATCTCCACGGCCATGAAGGGCGCGTCCTCGACCTTTATCCCGACCTTCTCGACCGGGGTGACGAGGAAATAGTTTTCCCCCTCCTTCTTGAGCACGGAGGCGAACAGCCTGACCAGCGCCACCCGCCCGATCGGCGTCTTCTGGTAGAACCAGGTGCCGTCGGCGGCGATCCGCATGTCGATATCGCCGCAAAACGGCGGATTCCAGCGCTCGACCGGCGGCGGGCGCCGGCCCCGCGGCAGCGTTGCCGCGATCGCCTCCAATCCGCCCCGCCCTTCCTTCGCCATTGTTTTCCTTACGTTTATGCGTCCGCCACGGCTGTTCGCATCTTCGTGATTCAACGTCCGGGGCCGGGAAGATAGCGTAAGCTTGGGGCAAGAGAACGAGGTGGATTCGGAGCCTACGGAGCGCATCCAATTCGCCTTTGATGTGTTTGTGCAATGGCGCTTCTGGCGTGGGCTTTAAGGCGGTCGGCCGAGAATGGCCCGCTATTGCCCGGACAAGGACACGGACTCCATGGCGGCGGCAAGCGGCGAAAGCATTGAAAAGCTGGAAGATATGATCGTGCGCACGGCGGAAGCGACGGCCGCGAATGTGCGCGCGGCCAAGGACGCGATCGGCGGCGTCATTTTCGGCCAGGACATGGTGGTCGAGCGCGCGCTGGTCACTGTGTTGTCCGGCGGACATGCGCTGCTCGTCGGCGTGCCGGGGCTGGCCAAGACCAAACTGGTCGACACCATGGGCATCGCGCTCGGTCTCGACGCACGCCGCGTGCAGTTCACGCCCGACCTGATGCCGTCCGACATCCTCGGCACCGAGGTGCTGGAAGAGAGCCAGGGCGGCAAGCGCTCCTTCCGCTTCATCCAGGGCCCGGTGTTCGCGCAGCTCCTGATGGCCGACGAGATCAACCGCGCCTCGCCGCGCACGCAGTCGGCGCTGCTCCAGGCGATGCAGGAGCAGCACGTGACCGTCGCAGGCGCGCGGCACGATCTGCCCAAACCGTTCCACGTGCTGGCGACGCAGAACCCGCTGGAGCAGGAAGGCACCTATCCGCTGCCCGAGGCGCAGCTCGACCGCTTCCTGATGGAGATCGACGTCGACTATCCCGATCTCGAGGCCGAGCGGCGCATCCTGTTCGACACCACCGGCTCCGAGGAAGGCCGCGCCAAGGCGGCGATGACGGCGGAGGACCTGATGTCGGCGCAGCGTCTGGTGCGGCGCCTGCCGGTCGGCGAATCCGTGGTCGAAGCGATCCTCAAGCTGGTGCGCTCGGCGCGGCCCGGCCCCGAGGGCGGCGAGCTCGGCAAGCTGATCGCCTGGGGGCCCGGCCCGCGCGCCAGCCAGTCGCTGATGCTGGCGGTGCGCGCCCGCGCGCTACTCGACGGCCGCTTCGCACCGTCGGTCGACGACGTGCTCGAACTGGCCGAGCCGATCCTCAAGCACCGCATGGCGCTCACCTTCGCCGCGCGCGCCGAAGGCGAGACCGTTCCCGGGGTCATCCGGCGGCTGACGGCGCGTTTCGGATAGGACAATGGCGGAGCCCGCCCTCAGAGACGCCGAAGCCGGTGCGGTCCGCCAGGCCAGCGCCGGTGCGCACGGGCTGGCCGCGGCGATGCCGCGGCTGGTGCTCGAGGCGCGGCGCGTCGCCTCGACCGTGATCCACGGCCTGCACGGGCGCCGCCGCGCCGGCTCCGGCGAGAATTTCTGGCAGTACCGCCGCTTCGTCTCCGGCGAGCCCGCGCAGAACGTCGACTGGCGCCGCTCGGCGCGCGACGACCATCTCTATGTGCGCGAGCGCGAATGGGAGGCCTCGCACACGATCTGGATCTGGCCGGACCGCTCGCCGTCGATGCTGTTTAACTCGGCGCTGGCGGCCGAAAGCAAGCTCGACCGGTCGCTCGTCGTCGCATTTGCACTTGCGGAAGTGCTGGTGCAGGGCGGCGAACGCGTCGGCGTGCTGGGCCTCATGCGACCGACGGCGAGCCGCAACGTCATCGAGAAGATGGCCGAGGCGATCCTGCATGATGCCGGCGCGCGCTCGAGCCTGCCGCCGACCTTCGCGCCCTCCCCGCTGTCCGAGGTCGTCCTGCTGTCCGATCTGTGGAGCCCGATCGGCGAGGTCGAAGCGACGATCACGCAATTGTCGGCGTCGGGAGCGCACGGCCATGTCGTGCAGATCGTCGATCCGGCCGAGGAGAGCTTCCCTTATTCCGGACGTGTCGAGTTCATCGAGCCGGAGGGCGCCGGCAGTGTCACCGCCGGCCGCGCCGAATCCTGGCGTAGCGACTATCACGGCTTGATCGCGCGCCACCGCGACGCCATCCGCGCCGCCACCGACCTGCGATCGTGGAGCTTCGCCGTGCATCGCACCGACCGGCCGGCGACCGAATTGCTGCTCGCCTTGCACGCCCGCATGGGCGCGCTCGCAAGGGCCCCGCGCGCGCTCGACATTGGGAGCGCCGCTTGATCGGCTCATTGCCGCTCGCATTCGCCCAGCCGCTGGTGCTGCTCGGGCTTCTGGCGCTGCCCATGCTGTGGTGGCTGTTGCGGCTCGTGCCGCCGCGCCCGCGCCGCATCGACTTCCCGCCGACGCGGCTGCTGTTCGAGATCGCGCCGCGCGAAGAGACGCCGGCGCGGACGCCGTGGTGGCTGATCCTGCTACGCCTGCTGCTGGCAGCGCTGATTGTCGTCGCCGCCGCCGGCCCCTTGTGGAATCCCCCCCTCGCCGCCAACGACCGCTCGGCGCCGCTGCTCGTCCTGATCGACGACGGCTGGGCCGCCGCCGCCTCCTGGGACGAGCGCATCCGCACGGCGGATGAACTGATCGCCCGCGCCGAGGCCGATGACCGCGGCGTCGCGGTGCTGCCCTTGTCGGAGACGTCGCGCGATCTCTCTTTGCAGGTCGCGGGCGCGGCGCGCGTCGCGCTCAAGCAGATCAAGCCGAAGCCGCACGCCGTCGACCGCGCCGCCGCGCTGCCGCAGATCGCGCGCTTTCTGCAAGCCTCGCCGCGGGTCGAGCTGTTGTGGCTCACCGATGGCGTCGACCTCGGCAAAGGCGCGGAGTTCGTCGCCGGTTTGAAGCAAGTCATCGGCGATCATCCGCTCAGTATCGTGCAAGGCGGCCTGCCGCCGGCGCATGCGCTCGCCGCCGCCGACAACGCCGCCGGCGCGCTGACGGTGAAGGTGCTGCGCGCCGAAGGCGGGCCCGCCGAAAACGGCATGGTCAACGCCATCGACCTCAAGGGCCTGCCGCTCGGCGACGCGCCCTTCGCGTTCAAGAGCGGCGAGAAGGAAACCGAAGCCTCGATCAACCTGCCGGTCGAGATCCGCAACGACGTGGCGCGTCTCGAGATCGTCGGCGAGCGCTCCGCCGGCGCGGTGCAGCTTCTCGACAAGCGCTGGCGCCGCCGCACCGTCGGCATCGTCTCCGGCGGCGACGCCGACCGGGCGCAGCCGCTGCTCGGCGCCAACTACTATCTCCAGCGCGCGCTCAATCCGTTCGCCGACGTGCGGCTCGCCGAAGGCGTAGCTCCGGCGGAAGCGGTCAAGCGCTTCCTCGACCAGCACCTGCCGATGCTGATCCTCGCCGACGTCGGCAATGTCGGCGACCAATTGCAGCCGCTGACCAAATGGATCGAGGATGGCGGCGTGCTGGTGCGCTTCGCCGGCCCGCATCTGGCCGCCAACGACGACAGCCTCGTGCCGGTGAAGCTGCGCCGCGGCGGCCGCATCCTCGGCGGCACGTTGAGCTGGGACAAGCCGCAGCCGCTCACCGCCTTCTCGCGCGATAGCCCGTTCAACGGCATGGCGGTGCCGAACGACGTCACCGTCACGCGCCAGGTATTGGCCGAGCCGGACGCGCAACTGCCGGGCCGCACCTGGGCGACGCTCGGCGACGGCACGCCGCTGGTCACCGCGGCGCGCCGCGGCAAGGGCATGATCGTGCTGTTCCACGTCACCGCCGACCCGCGCTGGTCGAACCTTCCTCTGTCGGGCGCTTTCGTTGACATGCTGAGCCACATCGTCTCGCTCGCCGGCGCGGCGCCCTCCTCGTCGAAGACGGCCGACAGCGACGCTAACAGCCGCACCGTCGCCGCGGTGCCGCCGACGCGCGTGCTCGACGGCTTCGGCGCCTTCTCGGTGCCGCCGCCGACCGCCAGGCCGATCCCCAGCAACTTCACCGGCCGCGGCGATGCCGAGCACCCGCCCGGCTTCTATGGGCCGCCGGAGGGCCTCGTCGCCGTCAACACGCTGGCGCCCGACGACCGCCCGGCGCCGCTCGACGTTGCGCCGCTCAACGCGCGCGTCGACATCTATCGCCACGGCGAGCCGCTCGACCTGCGCGGGCCGGTGTTCCTGGCGGCGCTCGCGTTGCTGATGCTCGACGCGCTGGTCGTCATCATGCTGTCCGGCGGCATCGCCGCGATGCGCCACCGCCGCCGCGCCGCCGCGGCGCTGCTCCTCCTCGGCATGCTGGCCGCGCTGCCGTGGCACGCCCGCGCGCAGGCGCCGACGGCGAAGCCGGACTGGCCGCCGGCGTTGAGCGACGCGCAGCGCGACTTCGCGCTCAAGGCAACGCAGCAGACGCACCTCGCCTACATCGTCACTGGCGACACGTCGGTCGACGACGTCAGCAAGGCCGGGCTCGATGGATTGACGCTGTTCCTGGCGCAGCGCACCGCGCTCGAGCCCGGCGATCCGATCGGCCTCGATCCCGCGCGCGACGAGCTCTCCTTCTTCCCGCTGATCTACTGGGCGATCTCGCCGAGCGCACCGAAGCCGTCGCAGGCTGCGCTCGAGCGCATCGACAGCTACATGAAGCAGGGCGGCACGGTGCTGTTCGACACGCGCGACGCCATCGACGCGCCGCCCGGTCCCGACGGCGCAATGCAGAGCCCGGGCATGGTGGCGCTGCGCGCGATCCTGTCGTCGCTCGACATCCCCGAGCTTGAGCCGGTGCCGCGCGACCACGTCCTGACCAAGACGTTCTACCTGTTGCGCGACTTTCCCGGCCGCTACACCGAAGGCAAATTGTGGGTCGAGGCGCTGCCGGCGGAGACCAACGGCGAGAGCGAACGCCCGGCGCGCGCCGGCGACGGCGTGTCCTCGATCCTGATCACGTCGAACGATTTCGCCGGCGCCTGGGCGATGCGGCCGGACGGCCAGGCGATGCTGCCGCTGGTGCCGGGCGAGCCGCGGCAGCGCGAATTCGCCTTCCGCGCCGGCGTCAACATCGTGATGTACGCGCTGACCGGCAACTACAAGGCCGACCAGGTGCACATCCCGGCGCTCTTGGAACGGCTGGGGCAGTAAGTGAGTTACTATTGACTATAGTATCTTAATATGAAAGGATACTATCGCCATTGGCGATAGGAGTTCCGCGATGAGCAAATACGAACCATTGCCTCAGTTCCTGATGTCGGCCGGCGGCCATCTGCACCGGATGAGCTTCGCCGAAATCGAGCGCGTCCTCGGTTTCAAACTTCCGAAGAGCGCCTATGAGCATGAAGCCTGGTGGAGCAACAACGCGACCGGCCACTCGCATGCGCGCGCGTGGCTCAAATTCGGATGGCGGACCGAAGCCGTGGACTTGAGCGGCCGGAAAGTCACGTTCCAGCGGTCGCGTGAGGTTACCGTTGCGGAAAAACGCGATCCTTGGGGATGCATGGCCGGCACCGTAACCATTTTCCCGGACACCGACCTGACGATGCCGACGGGTGACACATGGAATGCCGAGGAAGGGAGGCTACTCAATGAGTGACCTTCTGCTCGACACGTGCGCCGTCCTCTGGCTTGCTCAGGGCGCGGAGATGACACAAGCGTCGCGGACGGCGATTGCCGAGCAAAGCCTGCAGGTGTCGCCAATCAGCGCTTGGGAAATTGCGAATCTGGTTCGCAAGGGACGCCTTGCAGCCACGTTGCCGGTGGCGAGTTGGTTTCACCAAGCCGTAACGAAAATGGCCGCGAATCTTCCCAGCTTAACGGTGGAGATTCTCACCGGCTCCTGCAGCTTACCCGGTTCGCCCCCGGACGATCCCGCAGACCGCATCATCATCGCAACCGCGCGCGATCGCGACATGATCGTGGTGACGCGAGATCGTCGCATTCTCGACTACTCTCGCGCCGGACACGTCCGCGCAATGGCCTGTTAGCATGAACCTCGGCGTCTCATTCGCCCCGCTGGTGCCCGACTATGTGGTCTGGGCAGCGTTCGGCGCGTCGGTGGTGATCGCGGTGCTGCTCTTGCTCGCGCGCAGCCGCGGCGCGGCGCTGCGCGCCGTCGCGCTCGGCCTGATGGTGCTGGCGCTCGCCAACCCCTCGTTCACGCGCGAGGACCGCGACCCGATCCCCTCGGTCGCCGCCGTCATCGTCGACAAGAGCCCGAGCCAGGACTTCGGCGACCGAAACAGGCAGACCGAAGAGGCGCGCAAGGCGCTGGTCGACCGTCTCAACCACATTCCCGGCCTCGAAGTGCGGGTCGCCGAGGCCGGACAGGCCGACGGCGAGAACGACGGCACGCGGCTGTTCTCGGCGCTGTCCTCGACGCTCGCCGATGTGCCGCCCGACCGCGTCGCCGGGGCCATCATGATCACCGACGGCCGCGTGCACGATTTGCCGGCCGACGCCGCCGCGCTCGGGTTTGCGGCGCCGCTGCACGCACTCATCACCGGGCACAAGAACGAGATCGACCGCCGCGTCGTGCTGACGCAGACCCCGCGCTTCGGCATCGTCAACCAGAAGCAGACCATCGGCTTCCGTGTCGAGGATCACGGCATCAATGCCGGCACGGCGCAGGTGACGGTCAGGCGGGACGGCGAGGTGCTCGAGCAGCGCAGCGTCACGGTCGGCGCCGAGGTGAAGGTCGCGGTGCCGATCCCGCATGCCGGGCAAAACATCGTCGAGGTGGAAGCCGCGCCCGTGCCGAACGAGCTGACGCAGGTCAACAACCGCGCCGTGATCTCCATCGACGGCGTGCGCGACAAATTGCGCGTGCTGCTGGTCTCCGGCGAGCCGCATGCGGGCGAGCGCACCTGGCGCAACCTCCTGAAGTCGGACGCCTCGGTCGACCTCGTCCATTTCACGATTTTGCGCCCGCCGGAGAAGCAGGACGGCACGCCGATCAACGAGCTCTCGCTGATCGCCTTCCCGACGCGCGAACTGTTCCAACAGAAGATTTCCGAATTCCAGTTGATCATTTTCGACCGCTATGCCCGCCAGGGCGTCTTGCCGATGATCTATTTCGAGAACATCGCCAAATACGTGCGCGACGGCGGCGCGGTCATGATCGCCGCGGGTCCGGACTATGCGAGCCCGAGCAGCATCTGGCGCACGCCGCTCGACGAAATTTTGCCGGCCGAGCCGAGTGGCGACACGACCGAGCAGCCGTTCTTCGCGCGGCTGACGCAGGCCGGCGAACGTCACCCGGTCACGCGCGGCCTGCAGGGCGCGGACACCAGCCCGCCACACTGGAGCCGCTGGTTCCGCCTCGTCAACGTGCGCCGCACCAGCGGCACCACCGTCATGGACGGGCCGGACGGCAAGCCGCTGCTCGTGCTCGCGCGCGAGGGCAAGGGCCGCGTCGCGTTATTGCTCTCCGATCACATCTGGCTGTGGGCGCGCGGCTATGAGGGCGGCGGCCCGCACCTCGACCTGCTGCGCAAGCTGTCGCACTGGCTGATGAAGCAGCCCGACCTCGAAGAGGAAGCGCTGCGCCTCAACGTCAGCGGCCGCACCGTCACCATCGAGCGGCAGACCATGGCCGACAGCGTCAACGCGGTGACGCTCACCTCGCCGACCGGCGCGACGCGCACGCTTGAGCTTCAGCCGAAGGAGCCGGGCCTGTGGCAATCGACGCTCACCGCCAACGAGCTCGGCCTGTGGCGCGCCACCGACGGAAAGTTGACCGCGCTGGCCAATGTCGGGCCGGCCAATCCGCGCGAATTCCAGGAGGTCACCTCGACGCCCGACGTGCTGAAGAAAATCGCCGAGGCGACCGGCGGCGACGCCCGCCGCCTCGACGACGGCAAGGGCCTCGAGGTGCCGCGCGTCTTGCCGGTGCGCACCGCGTCGGTGTTCAAGGGCGACGACTGGATCGGCCTGAAAATGCGCGACGCCTCGGTCGTGCGCGGCATCGGCGTCTTGCCGGTGTTCGCCGGCCTGATCGGGCTGTTGCTGCTGATCGGCTCGCTCGCCGTCACCTGGGCCCGCGAGGGGCGGTAGCGCTCCGTTCATTCCCGCGCAATCGGGAATCCAGTTCGTGACTCTCAATCTTGCACGCCGCGCTGGATCCCCGCTTTCGCGGGGACGAGCGGGTCAATCATTTCTTTTCCAGCACATTGTCTGCCGCGATGATGACGACGTGGCTCGGATTCTTCGCGCAATAGGCGGCGATCTTCTCGCCGTCCGACTTCATCTTGTCGAAGTCGACGACGGGCCTGGCGTTCGCCTCGGTGTAGAAGGCTTCGAGCCACATCAGCACCATGGCGGCCGTCTGCTTGTCGCTCGCCTGGAATTCCTTGCAGGTCATGGCGTCGAGATCGAGCCGCTGCGCCTGCGCCGGCGCGGCGAACGGTATCAGTGCCACGGCCATGAGAATTGAAGAAAATTTCATCGGGCACCCCCCTCCTGCGGTGGATGACCGAGCCTCTGCCGTGCGGCACGGCTCGGCAATTCCGTAGAATCCCGGGCACTCAATTCAGGAAGTGGTAGTTTCCCAGTCCGGCAGGATCAGGCCTGCGACGCCGTCAAAGGCGCCCGGCGCGAGCTCGGCGACCAGCAGTCGCGCCGGATCGACCGGCCCGGGCATGGTCACCTGCTTCTTCGGCACCTTCTTGAAGCCGGCGCGGCCGTAATAGGGCTCGTCGCCGACCAGGAAGACGAGCCGGTGGCCCTGCGCCTTGGCGTCGGCCAGCGCCCGCTCCAGGAGCTTGCGGCCGATGCCGTGCGAGCGGAACGGCGGCTCGACCGTCAGCGGCCCGAGCAGCAGCGCCGGCGTCGTCCCGATGCGCACCGGCGTCAGCCGCACTGAGCCGACCAGCAGCGTGCCGATGCTGGCGGTGAACGACACCGGCAACAGGTGCCGCCGCCCCTCGCGGATGCGGAAGGCGGTGCGGGCATAGCGGCCCGGGCCGAAGGTGCGCTCGTGCAGCCGCTCGATCGCGGCATCGTCCTCCAGCTTTTCCGCCCGTATGGTCAGCGCCAGGTCGTTCATGCGAGCCGATTAGCACCCCCGATACCGCAGGTCCATTGCCGGTGGCCTTCTCCGCCGCGGCATCCTAAATGAGAGCCGGACAAGCAAAGACGGGACGGACCCATGGGACTTTTGGTCGACGGCGTGTGGCAGGACGACGTGTCCCGCACCAAGGACGGGCACTTCATCCGCCCGGCCACCCAATTCCGCAACTGGGTGACCGCCGACGGCAGCCCCGGACCCTCCGGCGAGGGCGGCTTTGCGGCCGGGGCCGGGCGCTACCACCTCTACGTCTCGCTCGCCTGCCCCTGGGCGCACCGCACGGTCATCTTCCGCAAGCTCAAGGCGCTCGAAAGCGCCATCTCGCTCTCGGTCGTCTCGCCCGAGATGGGCCGCGACGGCTGGACCTTCGATACCGCGTCCGGCTCGAGCGGCGACGCCGTCAACGGCAAAGCCAAGCTCTCCGAGGTCTATCTCGTCGCCGCGCCGCGCTACACCGGCCGCGTCAGCGTGCCGGTGCTGTGGGACAAGGAGCGCAAGACGATCGTCAACAACGAATCGTCCGAGATCATCCGCATGTTGAACTCGGCGTTCGACGCGCACACCAACGTGCGCACCGACTACTATCCGCCGGCGCTGCGCGCCGAGATCGACCGCCTCAACGACATCATCTTCCCGAACGTCAACAACGGCGTCTACCGCGCCGGCTTCGCGACGTCGCAGGCCGCCTACGAGCAGGCCTTCCGCAACGTGTTCGACACGCTCGACGAGATGGAGCAGCTGCTGTCGCGGCAGCGCTACCTCGCCGGTGCACAACCGACCGAGGCCGACTGGCGCTTCTTCCCGACATTGATCCGCTTCGACGCCGTCTATTATTCGCACTTCAAGTGCAACTGGCGGCACATCTACGAATACCCGAACCTGTCGAACTACCTGCGCGATCTCTACCAGGTGCCCGGCATCGCCGAGACGGTCAGCCTCGAGCAGATCAAGCGGCATTATTACTGGAGCCAGCGCCAGGTGAACCCGACCGGTATCGTGCCGCTCGGGCCGCAGCTCGACTTCGCCGCGCCGCACGACCGCGCCCGCTTCGGCTGATCGCGCAAGGCACAAGAAATGCTCGGCACGCACGACCTGCTCATCTTTATCCTCGCCGGCTGGCTTCTGAACATCACGCCGGGGCCGGACACCGCGCTGATCGTTGCGCGCTCGACGCAGCTCGGTTTGCGCGGCGGCGTCGCCGCGGTCGCCGGCGTCGGCTGCGGCATCATGGTGCACATCACCGCCGCCGCGCTCGGCATCTCGGCGCTGATCGCGGCCTCCGCCACCGCCTTCGCCGTGGTGAAGTTCTGCGGCGCGGCCTATCTCGTCTATATCGGCGTGCGCATGATGTTGACGCGGCGCGCGCAAGCGGAAAGCGCGGTAGCGGCGGCGAAGGCGTCGCTGCCGCTTGCGACCGTGTTTCGCCAGGGCTTCATCACCAACGCGCTCAATCCGAAGGTGGCGCTGTTCTTCCTCGCCTTCCTGCCGCAGTTCGTCGACACCGCGGCGCCGTCGAAGGCGCTGGCGCTGTTCTTCCTCGGGCTGATCTTCAACATCAACGGCTCGCTGTGGAACCTGATCGTCGCCTTCGTCACCGCTCGCGCGGCCGGGATGGTGCGCGGCGCGCGCTCGTATCAGCGCTTTATCGACGGCACCATCGGCGCGATCTTCATTGCATTCGGCATCAAGCTGGCGCTGTTCCGTCGGGGGTGAGCGCTCACCACAACTCGCTGACCGCGACGCCCTTGAAGACCTCGTCGAGGCGCGCGCGGGTGGCGCGGCCCGTATCCGGCGGCAGCGCATCGAGCGCAAAGAAGCCGTGCTCGACGATCTCGCGGTTCGGCTTGGGTGGGCTCTCCTGCAAGAAGTCGCGCACGATAAAGAGCGCGACGTGGTCGCGGCGCGACACCCTGCCGTTGAAGTAGACGGCGAACAGCTGCGGCTGGCCGGTGAGCTTGATGTTGCCCTCCTCGGCCAGTTCGCGCGTGAGCGCGGTCAGCATCGTCTCGCCGGTCTCCACCCCGCCGCCGGGCATGTGCCAGCCGTCGACATAGGAGTGCTTCACCAGGAACACGCGGCCGCTTCCGTCGATCACCATGCCGCGCGCGCCGAGAGTCGCGCCGCGGGCGAAGCGCCAGTAAAGGTGCATCATCGGCCGGATCGCCGGCTCGAGCCGGCGGCGAAGGCGCGTCAGTGTCATTGCGGGCTTTCTCTCCCCTGCCCCTGAACGTGGCGTTACCGGCAGGGCCGAAACGAGGCAAGCGAACGGTTGCGGTTTGGAACGGTTCTAATATACGTCTTGGTCCGTTCAATCCGTCGATTGCGAAGGGGCCCGTCCCGTGAAGAATTTCTCCGACCTGAGCGAGCAGGAGGTGCTGGCGCTGGCCATCACCAATGAGGAGGAGGACAGCCGCATCTACCGCGGCTTCGCCGAGGGCCTGCGCGACCAGTTCCCCTCCTCGGCCAAGGTCTTCGACGAGATGGCCGACGAGGAAGTCACGCACCGGACGCGCCTGTTCGACCTCTACCGGCAGAAATTCGGCGAATACCTGCCGCTGATCCGCCGCCAGGACGTCAAGGGCTTCATCCAGCACAAGTCGAGCCTGTGGCTGATGCGGCCGCTCGGCCTCGACGAAGTGCGCAAGTTCGCCGAGGACATGGAATTCCAGGCCGAGCGCTTCTACCGGCAGGCGGCGAAGAACACGCGCGACGTCTCGGTGCGGCAGCTGCTCCTCGATCTCGCTGAGGCCGAGGCCGGCCACGAATCGCTGGCGCACAAGCTGTCGGAAAGCATCCTCACGCCCGGCGCGCGCGAAAAGGAGGACGAGACCGCGAAGCGCATGTTCGTGCTGCAATACGTGCAGCCGGGCCTCGCCGGGTTGATGGACGGCTCGGTGTCGACCTTGGCGCCGCTGTTCGCGGCCGCCTTCGCCACGCACCAGACCTGGGAGACGTTCCTCGTCGGCATGGCGGCTTCGGTCGGCGCCGGTATTTCTATGGGCTTTGCCGAGGCGCTGTCGGACGACGGCTCGCTCACCGGCCGCGGCACGCCGTGGCTGCGCGGCGCCGTGTGCGGGCTGATGACCGCGGTCGGCGGCCTCGGCCATACGCTGCCCTACCTGATCCCGGATTTCTTCACGGCGACAGTCGTCTCGATCGTCGTGGTCGTCTGCGAATTGTGGGCGATCTCGTGGATCCGCACGAAATTCATGGATACGCCGTTCCTGCAGGCGGCATTCCAGGTCGTGGTCGGCGGCGTGCTGGTGTTCCTGACCGGCATCCTGATCGGCAGTTCGTGAGCCCCCTTGTCGTCACCGGGCCGCGCCGATAGGCGCGTGACCCGGTGACCCCGATCAGGTAGGCACTGTGCCATCCTAAGCGGGATGGCCGGGACAAGCCCGGCCATGACAGACCAGTGTTCACCCTCGCCCATCTCTCCGACGTGCACCTCGCGCCGCTGCCCAGGCCGCGCATCGGCGAACTCGTGAACAAGCGCATCACGGGCTACATCAATTGGCTGCGCGGGCGCCGCTTCGTGCACGACCGCGCGGTGCTCGAACGGCTCGTCGACGACCTGAAGGAGCAGGCGCCGGACCACATCGCGATCACCGGCGACATCGCCAATATCGCGCTGGAGGAGGAGTTCGTGCGCGGCCGCAGATGGCTGCAACAACTGGACTCGTTCAAGAACGTCAGCTTCGTGCCGGGCAACCACGACGCCTATGTGCGGCAGGCGGTGCGCTACGCGCCGCAATGGGCGCCCTACATGACCGGCGACGACGGGGCCGTCGGCTTTCCCTATGTGCGGCGGCGCGGCCCGGTGGCGCTGATCGGCCTGTCCACCGCGGTCGCCACCGCGCCGTTCATGGCGACCGGCCGGCTCGGCCCGAACCAGCTCGCGGCGCTTACGGCGCTGCTCAACCGCACCAGGGCCGAAGGCCTGTTCCGTGTCATCCTCATCCACCATCCGCCGGTGAGCGAGGCCAAGCCGCACAAGCGGCTGACCGACGCCGCCGGCTTCCTGAGCGTCATCGCCGCGCACGGCGCCGAGCTCGTACTGCACGGCCACGACCATCTCCACATGCTCAACTGGTTGGACGGGCCGGGCGGCACGCGCGTGCCGGCAGTCGGCGTGCCGTCCGCCTCGGCGGCGCCGGGGACCGCGCACGATGCCGCCGCCTACAATCTCTACCGGATCGGCGGCGCGCCGGGCGCGTGGACCTGTACGATGACATCGCGCGGCATCGCGGCGGGGGGCGCGATTTCGCAGCGGGACGAAGTGCCGCTTATTGCGGTGGGGCGCTGATGAGCACCAGCGCAACGAGGCCGATGACGCCGACGATCAACCCGAGCACGAAGACGCGGACCGCGTGCCAGCGGCGGCGGCTGCGCTCGACGCGCAGCACGCTCTGCGCCACCGGACGGCCCTCGTCGTCGGCGAGCGCGCGCTCGCGCTCGACCAGCCGGCCCGCGACATAGCGCGTCACCGCCTGGCGGATGTCGCCGACCTCGTAGCTCTCGGCCAGCACGGCGCGGCCGTAGCGCGTGTCCTGCACGAAGCGGTATTGACGCTTGTCGCGCCCCATTGCGACGTGCGCGACGACGTCGACCCACAGGCGCGGCACGTCGCCGCGCGAGATGCCGCGGTCGAATAGTTCGACGTCGGCGGGAATGTCCTTGAACACCGGCTCGAGCGCCTCGTTGAGCAGTTCGAGCCGCGCCAGCTCGGCGTCGCGCAGGTCGACGACGACGGCCGAACGCTCGGCCGCCTCGATGCGTGCCTCGCGCACCGCGTCCTTGAGCTCCGAGGGCGCGGGCTCGGCCGCTTCCGTTTTCCGGCGTCCAAACATAGCGGTTAATCTAGCAGGCCGAATCGGGCCTCGCAAAGCCGGAACCGGCACGTTTTCAAGGACTTTGCTGGTTAACCGGGCACCCTCAGGCCGTATGGCGCGCCCCAGGCCAGGCCGGCCTCGGTGGTGGTGCGCGGCCGATATTCGGCGCCGATCCAGTGCGGATAGCCGAGCCGGTCCATCTCCGCGAACAGGAACGGATAGTTGATCTCGCCGTCGGCGTCCGGCTCATGCCGCACCGGCACCTGCGAACACTGCACATGCGCGATCAGCGGCTGGTATGTCTTGAAGCGCTCGATGATGTCGCCGCCGACGATCTGCACGTGATAGAAATCGTACTGGAGAAAGACGTTGCTGCTGCCGACCTTGCCGATGATGTCGGCCGCGTGCTCGACCTGCGTCAGAAAATAGTTCGGCAGATCGCGCGGATTGATCGGCTCGATATAGAGCTTGATGTTCTTCGCCGCGGCCTGATCGGCCGCGCGCTTGAGGTTTTCGACGAACACGCCCTCCGCCTCGCGCCGTCGATCCTGCGGCACATTGCCGGCAAGACAATGGATGGCGAGGCCGCCCACGTCGGCAACATAGTCGAGCGCCTGCGCGAACGCCGCTCGCCATTCCCCCTCGCGCCCCGGGACCGCACCGAGACCGAACTCGCCCTCGCGTCCGGACGGCGTGTTGATACCGAGAACTTTAAGGCCGTTGCGCTCGACCGCGCGCTTGTAGTCGGCCGCCGGCACGTCCGGGAAGCGGCCCTCGATCGCCTTGAAGCCGCAGGCCGCCGCGGCGTCGATCCGCTGCAGCAAGGGCCGGTCGAGATACAGGTAGCCGAGATGCGCGGAGAAGCGTGGCATGTTCTTTCAACCCTTGCAGGACTGACGCCTTCGCTATTTAGTGCAGGTCCCGCCCACAAAGACAAATCCAACCATGTCCGCCAATTCCGCCTTCCACATCGCCGTGCTTCCGGGAGACGGAATCGGCCACGAGGTGATGAAGCCCGCGCTCGATGTGCTGCGCCGCGTTGAGGCGACGACGCCGGGCCTGTCGTTCCGATACAGCGAAGCTCCCGCCGGCGCCGAGGAGTACAAGGCCACCGGTAAGTCGATGTCGGCCGCGACGGTCAAGCTGTGCGAGGAAGCCGACGCGATCCTGCTTGGCGCCTGCGGCCTGCCGAGCATCCGCTATCCCGACAACACCGAGATCATGCCGCAGGTCGAGTTGCGCTTCATCTTCGACCTCTATGCCGGCGTGCGGCCGGCGCGACTGATCCCCGGTGTGCCTTCTCCGATCGCCAATGCGCACGAGAAGGGCATCGACTTCGTGCTGATCCGCGAGTCGACCGAGGGCCTATTCGCGTCTATGGGCAAGGGCGTGACCACGCGCGACGACGCGCGCGAGACGCTCGTCGTCACGCGCAACAAGACCGAGCGGCTGTTCGACTTCTCGCTCAAGCTCGCCGAGCGGCGCAAGGCGCGCGGCAAACCCGGCAAATTGTCGCTCGTCGACAAGGCCAACGTGTTCAAGGCGTTCAACTGGCAGCGCGATATCTTCAACGAGCGCAAGGCGAAGTTTCCGGACGTCGAAACCGAGATGGTCTATGTCGACGCCTGCGCCGCGATGATGGTGCTGCGCCCGCAGCGCTTCGACGTGATGGTGATGGAGAACATGTTCGGCGACATCCTCTCCGATCTCGCCGCCGGCCTGATCGGCGGCCTCGGCATCGCGCCGTCGGCCGACATCGGCGACACGCATGCCGTGTTCCAGCCGTGCCACGGCACCGCGCCCGACATCATGGGCCAGGGCAAGGCCAACCCGACGGCGATGATCCTGTCCGCCGCGATGATGCTCGATTGGCTTGCCGACAAGCACGACGTTTCCGTCGCGGCGGAAGCGGCGCAGCGCATCGAAGGCGCGGTCGACAAAGCCTATGCAGCGGGCTTGAAGCCGATGGAATACGGCGGCACGGACGGCACCGCGGCGATATCGAAGGCGGTGATGGCGGCATTGGGGTGACGTCGCGTGTCCCGGACGCGGTGCAGCGCGAGCGAAGCGAGGTGATGCACCGCAGATCCGGGACCCCGCTTGCTTGCGATAGAACCGGGGTCCCGGGTCTGCGTCGCAACATTGCATGTTGCGCCGCGCCCGGGACACGAACTCACAACCCGACGAACCCGCCGATCGCCTTGAGGAACGCGTCCGGCTGCTCGAGCGGCGGGCAATGGCCGCAGCCGGGCAGCTCGATGTATGTCGCGCCCGTCGCTTTCTCCGCGATCTCCTTGTTCAGCGCCGGCGGCGTCGCCTGGTCGTGTTCGCCACAGACGACGAGCGTCGGCACGCGCAGGTGGCTCAAGAGCGGCACAAGGTCGGTCTCCTGCAATATGCGGCACGCCGCCTGGAACGCCTTCGGGTCGATGCCGAGGAGCACCGCCTTGCGCTCCTCGATCTTCTCGGGATGCGCCGCGAGATAGGCCGGCGAATAGACACGCTTCGCCGCGATCTCGGCGACCGCGCCGAGGCCGTTGTCGGCGACCTTCTGCGCCATCGCCGCGAACTGCTGGCGGCCCTCCGGCGGGAAGCAGGCGGCCGCGTCGCTGACGACGAGCCGCGAAATACGCTCCGGATGCGCGATGGCGAAAGCGAGCGCGACGGTGCCGCCGAAGCCGTTGCCGATCAGCACGGCGTCCTTGGCAATTTTGAATTCCTGGAAGCCGTCCTCGATGATCGCCACATAGGCGTCCATCAGCGCGAGCAGCGGCGGCTGCGAGCCGTGGAACCCGGGCAGGTTGAACAACGTCACGCGATGCCTGGCGGCAAGCGCCGGCAGCACCGGATCGAAGGCGTGGCGGTCGGCGAGCAGCGAATGCAGCACCACGATGTCGGGGCCGTCGCCGGTGCGGACTGCCTTGAGCGCGCCGCGGCCGGCCACGAGGTCTTGCATCTGCATTCGAAAAATCCTCCCTGTCGTCGACTGCAATGTCGCAACGGCGGAGATAACGCGCAAGGGCGCGGATTCGGCCAGTCCTCGCGCATAAAAAAGCCGCGCACGACGGGCGCGGCTGGTGTCGTTTTTTCGCGCGAGAGGCTACTGCCCCTCGCGCCAGATGCCGAGCGCTTCCTGCGCCGGCTTGTCGGAGATCGAGAACAGCACCGCATCGGCGTTGCCGGTCACCGCATGCTGGTAGCGCTTCCACGGCGGCACCACGAACACGTCGTTGACGCCCCATTCGAACGCCTTGCCGTCGATCGTCGTCGTGCCGGAGCCTTCCGCGACGCAGAACACGGTGCCGTCGGTCGAGCGGTAGGGCTCGCCCTTGAAGCCCTTCGGCAGCAGCGCGAGGTTCGCGCCCATCGTGGGCAGCACCGGGCCGCCGTTGATCGGGTTGGCGTAGCGCACGCGCGCGCCGTGGCGCTTGTCGACGTCGCCGGTCTTCTTCAGCCGCTCGAGGATCGGCTTCATCTTGGCGTAGGGATAATTGATGACCGGCGAGCGGTTCATCTGCGCCGGCGCGCCGTCCGGCAGCACACCCATCGCGTAACGGTCGAACGAGTCGCCGTCCTCGTGATTGACGTTCTGCATCTTCTCGTCGAAGTGGTTGGCGAACGACGCCTGGAAATGATTGACCGTCGGCATATCGAGCACGTCGAGCCACATGACCGGCTCACTTCCGGGATTGCCGTGGTCGTGCGGCGCCCAGTTGGCGGTGATGATGAAGTCGCCGTGCTCCATTTCCGCCTTCTCGCCTTCGACGGCGGTGTAGGCGCCGCGACCTTTCAATACGAAGCGGATGGCGGAGGCGACGTGCTGGTGCGCGTCGGCGATCTCGCCGGGCATGATGAGCTGGATGCCGGCGAACAGCGAATTGGTGACGCGCGACTTGCCGGGATCGCCGGGATTCTCGAGCACCAGCACCCGGCGCTCGGCCTCCTCCGCGGTGATGACGTCGCCGGCCTCGAGCATCAGCTTCTCGACCTGCGGGAATTTCCACAGCACCGGCACCATCTGCGTCTTCGGCTCCGGCGTGACGAGGCCTTTCAGGACCTCCCACAGCGGCGCGAGATGGAATTCGGAGATCTTGTCGTAATAGGCCTTCCGCGCGTTCTGGATGTTGTGCTTCGGGTCGGCATGGGCCGTTGCGGTCGCCATGGGCGTTCCTCCGTGGGAGCCGATAGTTGGATTTGCAACCACTATAGCGGATCGGAAGGCGGGCGGAAATGGCGGAAAAGCCGCCCCGCCATGCGGCAGGAGCCAGGACAAGACCTAGTTATTGACCGCGCCGCCGTCGACGACCAGCGACTGGCCGGTGACGAAGTCGCTGTCGGCGGACGCCAGGAACACCAGCGCGCCGAGGAGGTCCTCCGGATAGCCGTCGCGCTTGAAGGCGCGGGAGTTGCGCACCGGCGCGCGCTCCTCCTCGACGTGCTGCGTGTTGGCGAGCCCGGTGTCGCTGAGGATGTAGCCCGGCGAGAGCGAGTTGACCGCGATGCCATATTGGCCGAGCTCGCGCGACAGCGCGCGGGTGAAGGCGAGCATGGCGCCCTTGGAGGTGACGTAAGGCAGCATGCGCGGCACGCCCTTGTAGGCGGCGCCGGAGGCGATGTTGATGATCTTGCCGCTCTTCTGGGCGATCATTTGCGGCGCGACGTGGCGGACCATGAGATACGGCCCGCGCACGTTGATCGCCATCACTCTGTCCCAGAGGTCGGCGTCCCATTCGTTGAAGTTGCGTGGGCTGAGCTTGGCATAGAGCGCGGCGTTGTTGACGAGGACGTCGATGCGGCCGAAGCGCTCGGCGGTCTTCGCCACGAGCTGCTTCACAGAGGCTTCGTCGCTGACGTCGAAGCGTTCGGCGACCGCGGCGTCCTTGCCGTGCTGGCCGCAGATCTCGGTCGCCAGCGCCGCACCGTCCTCGATATCGGCGATCATCACCCGCGCGCCCTGTTCGGCCAGCGCCCGCGCATAATGCGCGCCGATGCCCCTGGCGCCGCCGGTGACGATCGCGGTCTTGCCTGCAAGTCTGGTCATTCTTCCTCCGTCATGCCCGCGCTTGTCGCGGGCATCCACGTCTTGTTACAGAAACCATAAAGGCGTGGATGCCCGGCACAAGGCCGGGCATGACGGAGTACATATGCCCGACGACACAACCGCCGACCGCCTCGCCATTCGCGACATCGTCGAGAACTGGGTGCTGTGGCGCGACGCGCGGCAGTGGGACCGCTTCCGCACGCTGTGGCATGCCGATGGGCGGATGTGGGCGACCTGGTTCCAGGGCACATTCGAGGAATTCATCGCCGTCAGCCAGCAGGGCTATGAGCGCGGCGCGCGCATCCACCACATGCTCGGCGGCACGACGATCGACATCGCCGGCAATCGCGCCATCGCGCGCACCAAGGTCGAGATCGCGCAACGCGGCATGGTCGAGGGCGTGCTGTGCGACGTCACCTGCTGGGGCCGCGCCTACGATTTCCTCGAAAAGCGCGATGGCCGCTGGGGTATCGTCTTGCGCCGGCACACTTACGAGAAGGACCGCCTCGATCCAGTCATGCCGGGTGCCGCCGTGACACTCGACCCGGAACTGCTGGACCAGTACCCCGAAGGCTATCGCCATCTCGCCTATCTACAGACCCGCGCCGGCTATCGGGTGAAGCCGGACATGCCCGGCCTCGACGGTCCGGCGCTTGCCGCGCTCGACGCCGACGCCGCGCGCTGGCTCGCCGGCGGCAGCCTCTAGCGGCGGCTTTCGAGACGTGCGAATTGAACAGGCCGCCTTGCGCGGCCGGCTTTCCAATGGGGAAACTTCGAATATGACCAGCGCGCTGTTCTCGCCGATCACCATGCGTGGCCTGACGCTGCCGAACCGCGTCGTCGTCTCGCCGATGTGCCAGTACAACTCGACCGACGGCACCGCCAACGACTGGCACCTGATGCATCTGGGGCAATTCTCGCTTGGCGCCGCCGCGCTGGTGATGACGGAGATGACCAACGTCAATCCGGTCGGCCGCATCACGTATAAGTGCGCCGGCATGTACTCCGACGACAACGAGAAGGCGATGAAGCGCGTCATCGACTTCTGCAAGCAGTACGGCATCGCCAAGCACGGCCTTCAGGTCGGCCATGCCGGCCGCAAGGGCTCGACGCAGCCACCGGCGATGGGCGCCAAGCCGCTGACCAAGGAGGAAGGCGCGTGGGAGACGGTCGGGCCGTCGGCGATCCCGTTCGGCGAAGGCTGGCACGTGCCGCACGCGCTGACCCAGGCGGAGATGAAGGACTTGATCAAGGATTACGTCGCGACCGTGCAGCGCGCCGAACGCATCGGCTACGACGTCATTGAGATGCACGGCGGCCACGGCTACCTGATCCACCAGTTCCTGTCGCCGCTCGCCAACCAGCGCACGGACGAATACGGCGGCTCGGTCGAGAAGCGCATGCGCTATCCGCTCGAAGTGTTCGCGGCGATGCGCAAGGCCTGGCCGGCCGACAAACCGATGGGCATCCGCGTCTCGGCGGTCGACTGGGTCGAGGGCGGCACCACCATCGACGACACGATCGCGTTTGCCGGCGCGCTCAAGGCGCTCGGCTGCGACTACATGGACGTGTCGTCCGGCCAGGTCGACGCGCGGCAGAAGATTCCGTTCGCGCCGGCCTACAACGCACCGTTCGCCGAGGCCGTGCGCAAGGCGACCGGGCTGCCGACCATGTCGGTCGGCCTCATCACCGGCGCGCAGCAAGCCGAAGACATCGTCGCTTCCGGCAAGGCGGATTTTATCTGCATCGGCCGCGGCGCGATGTGGGACCCGCGCTGGTCCTGGCACGCGGCGGAAGAACTCGGCGCCGAAGCGCCCTACGCGCCGCGCACCATGCCGGCCCATCCGAAGATGCGGCCGCAGATTTTCCCGAAGCGCGCGCAAGGGTAACCACTGTCGTGGCCGGGCTTGTCCCTGCCATCTCGCTTAGGTGAGCACATTGCACGCCTTATCGGAGTCACCGGGACAAGCCCGGTGACGACAAGGATTACGCCTTCATCCGTTCGATGAACTTGGCGAAGGCGGCGAGCTGCTGCTGGACGATCTTGCGCGTCGTCTCGTCGGTCAGCTTGAGGTCCTTGTCGAACTTGTTCTGCGCCATCGACACGATCACCTCGGGCGTGCCGAAGATGAAGGCATTTAGGTAGGTGAACATCATGCGCATGTGATACTGCATGCGCGAGCCGCCGAGCGGACCCATCGAACAGGACTGGAGCGCAACCGGCTTCTCCTTGAACGGCTGATCTTTCATCCGCGACACCCAGTCGATCGCGTTCTTCAACGCGCCGGGAATGGTCCAGTTGTACTCCGGCGAGACGATGATGACGCCGTCGGCCGCTCGGATCGCAGCGGCAAGGTCCTCCGCCGCCGGCGGAAAGCCGGACGCTTCCTGAACGTCGGAATTGTACATCGGCATCGTGTCGTGAGCGGGCGCCGAGACGAGCGTCATGCCCGGCGGCACCAGTTCCGGCAGCGCCCGCGTCAGCGCGGCGTTGTAGGAGCCCTTGCGCAGCGAGCCGCAGATGACGAGCACTTTGACTTGATCGGACATTGCTTCCTCGTTCAGACGCTCGGGGGCACTATTCCCCCGTCTATTTCGGTTCGAGCCCGGCGGTGTCGCGGACCTTACGCCACTTCTCGACCTCGTCGGCAAGGTGCTTGCCGAACGCATCGGGCCCGACGAGATTGACGACGGCGCCCGCCTTGGCGAGTTGCTCGCGCACGGCCGGGCGCGACAGCACCTCCTTGATCGCGGCGTAGGTCTTGTCGACGATCGGCTTCGGCGTGCCGGCGGGATAGACCCAGCCGTACCAGCCGACGACCGCGTAACCGGGCACGCCGGATTCGGCAACGGTCGGCACATCGGGAATGGTGGGCCAGCGTCCGGTCGAGCCGACGGCGAGGATCTTGAGATTTCCGGCCTTCACGTTGGCCTGCACCGCGTGCACGAGCTCGACGCCGTAGTCGACCTGCCCCGCGAGCAGCGCGGTCATCAAGGCCGGCGTGCCGCGGAACGGGATGTGCGTGACCTTGATGCCGGTCATCTGCGCCAGAAGCTCGCCGGCGAAATGCTGCGTCGAGCCGACGCCGACGCTGGCGAAGTTGAGCTTGCCGGGCGAGGCCTTGGCCAGCGCGACGAGGCCCTTGATATCGTTGGCCGGGAAATCCTTGCGCGCAACGACGACGAAGCCGGAATTGGCGACCATCGCCACCGCCGCGAAATCTTTCACGGCGTCATAAGGCTGCGCTTTCAACATCACGGCCGAGATGGTGTGGCCGGTGCTGATCATGGTCGCGGTGTAGCCGTCCTTCGCCGCCTTGGCGACGTCGTTGGAGGCGATGGTGCCGCCGGCGCCCGGCTTGTTCTCGACCACGATCGACTGGTGCAGCAATTCGGACAAAGGCTGCGCGATGATGCGCGAGACGATATCGGTGCCGCCGCCGGCGCCGAAGCCGACCAGCAGGCGGATCGGCCGGTCGTTCGGCCATTCGGCATGCGCCGTGACGAGACTCGAAGCGACGACGGCGGCCGTCACGGCCGCCGCCAGCATGATCTTTTTCATGACATCCTCCCTGAGCCGTCGCGCGTTAAGCCGCGCAATCTTATCGGTATCAGGGAACGTCGCCCGCCCCGGCCCTGTCAAGCCGGGCGCGTATCAGGCCTTCTCGTCCTCGATCGGGTTGCGCAGCGTGCCAACGCCCTGGATCTCGACCTCGGCGACGTCGCCGGCCTTCATCCACACCGGCTCCGGCTTGCGTGCGTGGCCGACGCCGGACGGCGTGCCGGTGAACAGGATGTCGCCCGGCTCGAGCGTGATGCCCTCGGTGAGATAGACGAGCGATTCCGCCACCGGGAACATGAACAGGTCGGTGTTCGACGACTGCATGGTCTTGCCATTCAGCCTGGTCTCGATCTTGAGGCCCTTGCCGCCCTTCGGCAGTTCGTCGGCGGTGACCATCCACGGGCCGATCGCGCCGGTCTGGTCGAAGTTCTTGCCCATGCCCCACTGCGTCGTGTGGCGCTGGTACTCGCGGATCGAGCCCTCGTTGCCGCAGGCGTAACCGGCGACGCAGTCGGTCGCGTTCGCGAGGGTAAGATGCTTGGCGCGCTTGCCGATGATCACGACCAGTTCGCCTTCGTAGTCGAACTGGATAGACTTCCGCGGCCGTATCAGCGGCTGCAGATGACCGGTCAGCGACGACGTCATGCGGAAGAAGATCGACTGGAACTTCGGGATGTTGTCCTTCTGCGGGCCTTCCTTGACGTGGTCGAGGTAATTCAGGCCGAGGCAGATGATCTTGCCGGGCCGCGCGACCGGCGGCGTGAACTTCAGGCTCGCCAGCGGACGCCGCGCCGAGGCCGGCGCCTTCTTCGCCAGTTCGGCAAGCGGCTTCAGATCGCCATTGCTCGAGCGTAGATAATCGCCGAGGTCCGCCGGAATGGAGGCGTCGACCACCTGAAGGTCGACAACATTGTCCCCATCCATGACACCGAACCGGGCGCCGTTGCTCGTTTCGAAACCAACAATCTTCATTGCGTCCCGCCTTGTCTGTCATCCGGCGCCACGGCCGGGCGGCGGATGGCTTAGCGCAGGCGGGCTTCGAGGGAAAGATCAGGGCGCCGGGCGCGGCCGCGGCGGCTCTTCGGTGAAGGTGAAGGCCTGCACCGAGAAATAGCCCTGCGCGTCGGTCCACACGCCGTCGGGGAGCCAGCCCACGCCGCGGGCGAGCGCCCGGAGCGAGTCGATCGAGTACTTGTAGCTATTCTCGGTGTGGATCGTTTCGCCGGCGCGGAAATCGAAGCTTTCGCCGGCGACCTTCACCTTCTGCCGCTTCAGGCTGGCAAGGTGCATCTCGATGCGGCTGCGCTCGCGATTGAAGAAGGCGTGGTGCTCGAAGCACTCGAGCCTGAAGTTGCCGCCGAGCTCGCGGTTCATGCGCACGAGCAGGTTGAGGTTGAACTCGGCGGTGACGCCCGCGGCGTCGTTATAGGCGGCGTTGAGGATCTCGACCGGCTTCACGAGGTCGGCGCCGATGACGATCTTGGCGTTCGGCCCGAGCATCTTGCCGGCGTTGCGCAGGAACGAGGCCGCCTCATGCGGCTCGAAATTGCCGATGGTCGAGCCGGGAAAGAACCCGACGCGCAGCGGCGCGGCGCGCGCTTGCTCCGGCAGGTCGAACGGATAGCAGATATCGGCCGCGACCGGCAGCACCGGCAGGCCGGGGAAGTCGGCGCGCAACTCCGACGCCTCCGCTTCCAGCATCTCGGCGGAGATGTCGACCGGCACATAGGCGGCAAGATGCGGCGCGGCGGCAAGCAGCAGCCGCGCCTTCTTGCTCGAGCCGCTGCCGAACTCGACCACCGCGGCGTCGCGCGGGATGAGCGCCGCGATCTCGGCTGCCCTGTCGCGCAGCACTTCCATCTCGCAGCGGGTCGGATAGTACTCCGGCTGCTCGGTGATGCGTTCGAACAGTTCCGAGCCGCGCGCGTCGTAGAAATACTTCGCCGGGAGGCGCTTCGGCATGGCGCCGAGCCCCTCGATCACGTCGGCCGCGAACGGCGACACTTCCTCGCGCGGCGGCAATGGACAGCGGGACCGGGCAACTGCAACCATGAAATGCCTCGTTACGTCTCTAAAGCCGGGCGTCAGACAAATTCGGCCAGCCGCACGCCGCTGAACTGCCAACGCGCCGGTGGGTAGAAAAAGTTGCGATAGCTCACACGCTCGTGACCTTCGGGCGTCGCCAGCGACGAGCCGCGCAGCACCATCTGGCTCACCATGAACTTGCCGTTGTATTCGCCGAGCGCGCCTTCGGCCGCGCGATAGCCCGGATACGGCAGATAAGCACTGCGGGTCCATTGCCAAGCCGTACCGGTCGCGTCGGCCAGAGTTTCGGCGCGCGCGGCGACTTCCCACTCGGCCTCGCTCGGCAGGTGCTTGCCGGCAAAGCGCGCGAAGGCGTCGGCCTCGTAGTAGCTCACGTGCAGGACTGCCGCCGCAGGATCGACCGGCCTCAAGCCCGCAAGCGTCATCGTGTGCCAGGCGCCGTCCTTCTCGCGCCAGTATCCGGGCGCCTGCCAGTCCTCGGCCTGCACCGCGGCCCAGCCGTCCGACAGCCACAGCGAGGCCGTGCGATACCCGCCGGCTTCGATGAAGGCGATCCACTCGGCATTTGTAACCAGATGCCGCGCGATGCGCATGGCGGGGATCAATTCGTCATGGAACGGCAGCTCGTTGTCGAAGCAGAAGCTGTCGCCGTCGTGGCCGACCGCGTGAATCCCCTGCGGCACCGCGACGAAGCCACGCGGCCCGGCGGCCGGCTGCGGTGGCTGCCAGGCGGGATCGTAGGCGGGATTGGTCGGGTTCTGCGCGAAGGCGTGCAGGATGTCGGTCAGCAGCAATTCCTGATGCTGTTGCTCGTGATGGAGACCTATCTCGACGATCTCGAACACGCGTGGCGCATCGGCGTCGCTCACCGTCTCGATCAGCCGCACGATGGCGGCGTCGACATGCGCCCGGTACGCCGTCACGTCGGCGCCGTCCGGCCGCGTGATCAGGCCGCGTTGCGGCCGCGCATGGCGCGGGCCGGCGGCGACGTAATAGGAATTGAACAGGAACGGGAAGCGGTCGTCGAAGCTCGCATAGCCGGCAAGATGCGGCTGAAGCAGAAACGTCTCGAAGAACCATGTGACGTGCGCGCGGTGCCATTTCGTGGGCGAAGCATCGGCCATCGACTGCACGATCTGGTCTTCGGCCGACAGATGCGCGGCGCGGCGCTCCGTCTCCGCGCGCACGCGCAGGAACGCCTCGCGCCAGTGAACGCGGGCCGCGTCCAGCGAGGCCGCCGCGGCCATTCCGAGCGAGACCGGCGACGTTGCGCTGCGCGCCATCCGCGTTTCTCCCTCTTCCTTTTTAGCGGGTTGCCGTCCCGGCAGGTCCGAGCGCCCCGATGCCCTTATACGGACGAACCCCATAATTGTTCCATCCGCAAGAGATGGGCAACCTCGCGCGGGGCCAATCGGCGACGATGTGACGCTGTTGTGATCCGGGCATTCCGCGGCCGCATTCGCATGCGGCACGCATAATTCCCGACATTGCCGGCGTGGGCGCGTCAGGCGTCCGGTTCGCGCTTTTCGGGCAGGAAGCCCCTGAACGCCCAGTTGGTCGCGACGCCGAAGATCAGCAGCGCCAGCGGCGGACCGAACAGCAGCACGGGAATCGCCGCCAGGTCGCCGGAATGCGAGAAGCCGGAGCGCAGCGCCCAGATCGAGAGGTAAACGCTCCAGCCGAGCACCCAGGCGCTCGAGGCCAGCACCCAGAGCCGCCAGAGACCGCGGCGCCAGTTCAAGGGCGGTGACGCATTGTCGTTGGCCTGTCCGATGCGGAGACCGGGAAAGCGGGTGACGGTCGCGGAGGAACGGGGCATCGCATCCACTCCGATCGCTGACACAATGATTGGGTGAACCGGGAAGTTCCCGCCTCATCGCCGATCATCGCGCGCGATTTTGGCGCGGGCGCGGCAAGGACGCCAGACATACTACTTTTCAACGCTCATCCGCCTGCTGCGGCCGCCAGGGCCGCCAGTGCGTCGGATGGATGTCGAGATACCGCCGCGACACGGCGTCGACCCAGCCGTCGCAGGCACGGCGGCACGGGATGACCATCGCGTGCTCGCCCTGTCTGTCGATCACGGCGACTTCGATATCAAAGTCCGGAGGCGTGACGGCGATTGCTTGCCACATGACGCTGCTCCCGTAAGAGACGGCCGCGTCGGACGCGGCCGCCTGTCTCATAATCAGTGCTTCATCTCGTGCGCGGTCTTCCACGTGCCGCCATCGTCGTAGATGTCGGGGTTGCCCGGGCCGGTGACCACCAGCGAGGCGGCGAGCCCCTTGGCGGCGCGGCTCAGCGCGTGATCGACGAGCACGTATTGTCCGGGCACCTCGAATTTCAGGTCGACCATCGCGGCGCCGCCCGGCGCCACCGTGGTGGTCTGCACGTCGCGCAACGGCGGCGAGGTGAGCGAGCCGTCGGTGTACACGTGGTCGAAGATCTCGCCGATCATGTGGAACGACGAGGTGAAGTTCGGCCCGCCATTGCCGAAGAAGATGCGCACGGTCTCGCCGGTCCTGGCGTGCATCGGCTTGCCCTTGGTCAGGCCGCCGACCGCGCCGTTGAACACGAAATACTCGGGCCGCTCGTCGGCGAGCTTGTCGAAGTTCTGCGTGACCTCGCCGGTCGCGCCGAACTTCTGGTCGGTGTAGAGCTCGCTCTGCATCACGTAATATTCGTGGTCGACCTTGGGCAGCCCGCCTTCCGGCTCGACCAGGATCATGCCGAACATGCCGTTCGAGATGTGCTGCGCCGCCATCGGGATGGCGCAGTGGTAGACGTAGAGGCCGGGCTTGGCCGCGGTGAAGACGAAGCCGTGCTTGTCGCCCGGCGCCGTCTCGGTGGCGACGCCGCCGCCGCCCGGTCCGGTGACGGCATGCAGGTCGACATTGTGCATCATCGTGCTGTCGGCCTCGTTGTGCAGGTTCACTTCGACGGTGTCGCCGACGCGCACGCGGATGAACGGGCCCGGCACTTTCTGATTGAAGGTCCAGTAGCGGTAGGTGGCGCCGTCGGCGAGCTTGCCGGTGACCTCGACGGTGTCGAGATCGACCTTGACGCGCTGCGGACCGCGTTTTCCCACCGGCGGCGGCACGTCGGCCGGATCGCGGACGATGTCGAGCGGCCCTTCGGCCTTGGCGAGCTTGTGGATCGTGTGCGCATAAGGCACCGGCCCGTGCGCGGCCTGCGCGTGATAATTGGGCTGCGCCGGTTCGTTGAGCGCGGCATGCGCCGGATTGGTGCCGAAACTGAGCGAAAACTGCGGCGTCGTCAGCATCGTGCCGGCGAGCACGAGCGCGCCGGCGGACAAAGCCCCGAACAGAACGCGATCGTTTTTATCTTTGAAAAGGCGCATTGCCTTGCACTCCACTTCCACAGCGACCGCAAATCGGTCGCCTTGTGTCCCGTGTAGGGCACGGGCCCCGGAAGTGGTTGATTCAGCGCAACAAAGAAGGCCGGCGGCCTCCGTAGAAACCCTTAGGATTGTTACGGATTAAACGTCATGCCGCCGCGAATATGCGCCGCCCGCGGCCCCTGCCCGAGCGGCCCAGACCGCCGGATCGCGATGAGGGAAAAGTCGTTACGTCCGGGCGCGCCGGAAGGCGCGGCCTGATACTCGGTAGCGGGGGAGGGACTCGAACCCCCGACCTCCGGATTATGATTCCGCTGCTCTAACCAGCTGAGCTACCCCGCCATTCCGAGTGGCGGACGCAAAGACTGGCGCGATATAGGGAGCCGCGGCGAAGCCTGTCAAGCAAAC
>DATNBL010000074.1:0-13622 GCA_035571935.1 Pseudolabrys sp. | reverse complement strand
GCTGGGGAACTAGGATTCGAACCTAGACAAACAGAGTCAGAGTCTGTTGTGCTACCGTTACACCATTCCCCAAGGCGCTCGGCCTGAACGGCTCGCGGTGGCCCTCACATGGGCCAAAACGGCCGATTTGGCAAGCCCTTGAAGGCCGGAATCCGGCTCAGTCGGCGGCCGCGCGGCGGGGCCGCGTCGCCACCGTCGCGATGGCCGCCAAAGTAAGCGCCGCCACCGTCAGGAACACCAGCCGCGGGCTACCGTGGTCCATGATCGCCCCGAAAATCAGCGGGGCGACGATGCCGCCGATGTTGAAGCCGGTGGTGACGAAGCCGAACACCTTGCCGAACGAGCCGGCCGGCGTCACCGCCCGCACGATCATGTCACGCGAGGGCATGATCACGCCGGAGAAGAAGCCCGCCGCCGACATGGCTGCGATCAGCGCCACGGTGCCGAGGTCGATCTCGGCAAACAGCAGGGTGAAGGCGGCGGCCGTCGCGAGCCCGATGCTCGCCACCAGCCCGTGCCGGCGCGTGCGGCCGACGAGGAGGCCGCCGGCGAGCACGCCGATGGCGGTCAGGAGCAGGTTGCCGGTCAGTGCCGCGTTGGCGGTGGCGACCGGGGTGCCGTAGAGCGCGCCGAAGGCGACGACCGAATAGTTGTAGAGGCCGCCGCTGATCATCGCCAACAGGACGAAGAACAGCAGGTTGAGCAGCACCGGCGCCGACATGAGCACCTGCCAGTCGGCCGCGCCGCCGTCCTTTTTGCGGGCAATGGGTCGCGCCGTTTCGGACTCGCGCATGGCGATGAGCAGCACTGCGGCGGCAAGCCCGAGCGCGGCCGAGCCGATCATGGCGCCGCGCCAGCCCCACAGCGCCTGCATCGCCAGCACCGCCGGCGGCGTCACCGCCGAGCCGAGCATGCCGGCGAAGGTGTGGACCGAGAACGCCTGGCCGATGCGCTCGTTCGGCACGTGCTGCGACAGGAGCGCGTAATCGGCGGGGTGGTAGACGGTGTTGCCGATGCCGGCGAGGCCGAACATCGCCACCAGCAGCCAGAACGAATGCGTCAGCCCGACGACCGCGAAGGCGGCGGCGCCGACGATCAGACCGGCGATGAGCAGGAGGCGCGCGCCGAGCCAGTCGACCAGGAAGCCGGCCGGCGTCTGCAACACCGCGGAGACGATGTTGAATGCGGCGAAGGCCAGCCCGATCTCGGTGTAGCTGACGCCGTATTCCTGGCGCACGAAAGGCATCAGCGGCGCCAGCAGCAGGATATAATAATGTGACACGAAATGCGCCGCGCCGACCCCGCCGACGACGCGGACATAGGACGGCCGGGCAGGGCGGAAGGCGTCGATCGCCTGTGTCATGTCATTTCCGAATCCGAAGAGCGGCGGACTATGGCCCGCGCCGCCGGGCCGATCCAGTGGCCGCGCCGCGCGCGGGCCATGCGGCCGCAACAGGTTACCAGCCGGACCTCCGGATAACGTGATCGTAAATTCCACCGCCGCCCGTTAAGGCGGCGGCCCCGCCGGTGTTAGTCTTCCCGGCAAGATCGCGGCTGCGGTTGCCGGGCGCGACCGCATTCCGCGTGTGACGGGACGCCCGTGCGGGACGCAGCCCATGATTTCCCTGACAGTCAACGGCAAGGCCTACGAGCTCGACATCGAGCCGGAGACGCCACTGCTCTGGGTCATCCGCGACGAGATCGGGCTGACCGGCACCAAATACGGCTGCGGCATCGCGCAATGCGGCGCCTGTACGGTGCATGTCGACGGCGAGGCGGTACGCTCCTGCGGCTTGCAGGTGGGCGACGCCGCCGGCAAGGCGATCACCACCATCGAGGGCCTGTCGCCGGACACGAAGCACCCGGTGCAGCAGGCCTGGCTCGCCGAGGACGTGCCGCAATGCGGCTACTGCCAGTCCGGGCAGATCATGGCGGCCGTGGCGTTTCTCAAGGAGCACCCGTCGCCGACCGACGCCGACATCGACGACAACCTCACCAATATTTGCCGCTGCGGCACCTACGTCCGCATCCGCCGCGCCATCCATCGCGCCGCCGCGCTGATGAAGGCTTGAGGAGGGCACCATGAACCAGACGATCACGCTCTCCCGCCGCCAGTTCGTCGCCGCCTCGCTCACCGCGGCCGGCGGCCTCGCGATCAGCGTCAACTTCGCCGATGCCGCCACCATCGGCGCGACGCCGTACGGTGAAGACACCGCGCCGAACGAGATCAACGCCTTCCTCGCCATCGAGCCGGACGGCACCATCATGTTCCGCTCGCCGCATGCCGAGATGGGGCAGGGCGCCATCACCGCGCTGCCGATGATCGTCGCCGAAGAGCTTGAATGCGACTGGGCCAGGATCAAGGTCGAGTACGCCTCGCCGTCGCGGAACATGCGCGAGAAGATGGTCTATGGCGACATGGTCACCGCCGGCAGCCGCGGCGTCCGCATGTCGTGGCGCATGTTGCAGCAGGCCGGCGCCTCGGCTCGCGTGCGGCTCGTCGCGGCCGCGGCGAAACGCTGGGGCGTGGCTGAGGGTGAGTGCGAGGCGGCGAACAGCAAGGTCACGCACAAGGCGTCCGGCCGGTCGCTCGACTACGCCGCGCTCGTCGCCGACGCCGCGACGATCACGCTTGCCGCCGAGCCGGCGATCAAGACGCCGGCGCAGTTCAAATTGATCGGCCAGTCGCTGCCGCGGCTCGACACGCCGCTCAAGATCAACGGCGCGGCGAAGTTCGCGCTCGATACGCGCCTGCCGGACATGGTCTATGCCGCGATCAACGCCTGTCCCGTAATGGGCGGCACGCTGATGTCGGTCGACGACGCGCCGGTCAAGGGCCGCCGCGGCGTTATCCAGGTGGTGAAGCTGCCGGACGCCGTGGCGGTGGTCGCCGACCGCTACTGGCGCGCCAAGGAGGCGCTGGCGCAGCTCAAGCCGGAATGGGACACGGGCGCGGCCGGCAAGACCGACAGCGCGCAGTTCGCCAAGCTCTACCGCGATACGCTCGAGGGCCCGATGGCGAGCGCGCGCAACGACGGCGACGTCGTGGCCGCGTTCGCGCGGGCGCAAAGCACCGGCGGCAAAATCGTCGAGGCGCTGTACGAGGCGCCGCACGCCGCGCACGCGCAGATGGAGCCGCTCAACGCTACCGCGCGCTTTGACGGCGACAGACTCGAGGTCTGGCTCGGCACGCAAATCCAGATGGGCGCGCTCAGGCTCGCCGCCGCCACCTCGGGCCTCAAGCCGGAGCAGATCACCATCCACAACTGCTTCCTCGGCGGCGGCTTCGGCCGGCGCGGCAACAACGACGAACTGCGCCACGCCATCCTCGTCGCCAAGGCGGCGGGCAAGCCGGTCAAGCTCGTCTGGTCGCGCGAGGAGGACATGACGCACGACCGCTACCGGCCGCAGGCGGCGGTTCGGCTGAAGACCGCGCTCGACAAGGACGGCATGCCGGTCGCCTTCGACGCGCGCATTGCCGTCGGCTCGATCCAGCGCGATAGCGGCAGCGGCAACACCCCGAACGGGCTGGAGCCGCAGGCGATCGAGGGCATCGCCAACACGAACTACAGGATCCCGAACCTGCGTGTCGGCGCGATGCTCAGGAACACGCACATCAAGGTCGGCTTCTGGCGCTCGGTCGGCTCGTCGCAGAACGCGTTCTTCATGGAAAGCTACATCGACGAGCTGGCCCACGCGGCTGGCAAGGACCCCTACCGGTTCCGCCGTGCGCTGCTGGCGCACCGGGGCGACTTCATCCGCGTCATCGACACGATCGCGGAGAAGGGCGATTGGGGCAAGCCGCTGCCGGCCGGCCACGGCCGCGGCATCGCCATCCACGAATGCTACGACACGATCATCGGGCAGGTGGCGGAAGTCTCGGTCGACAAGCAGGGCAATGTGCGCGTGCACCGCGTCGTCGCCGCGGTCGATTGCAGCACCGTGGTCAATCCGAAGATCGTCGAGGCGCAGATCGAGGGCGGCATCATCTACGGCCTGTCGGCGGCGCTTTACGGCGACATCACCGTCAAGGACGGCGCGGTCGAGCAGGAGAACTTCGACACTTACCCGATGGTGCGGCTGGCCGATGCGCCGAAGATCGAGGTCCATCTCGCGCTGACGCCGGGCAAGCGCTGGGGCGGCATCGGCGAGCCGGGCACGGCGCCGACCGCGCCGGCGGTGGCGAACGCGATCTTCGCCGCGACCGGCGTGCGCTTGCGCAAGATGCCGCTCAAGGACGCGAACCTCGGGGGCAGGGCGTAAGACGCTTTATCCCTCCCCTTTCAGGGGAGGGATAACTACGCGCTCTTGTTCTTCGCCCGGTCGATGGCTTCCCACACGCGCGCGGGCGTCATCGGCATCGGCAAATCGCGGATGCCGAGGTCGGAGAGTGCGTCGATCACGGCGTTCGCCACCGTCGGCAGGCCGCCGGAGCAGCCGGCCTCGCCGCAGCCTTTGGCGCCGACCGGATTGGTCTTGGTCGGGACGCCGCGGTTGAGCACGGTGATGTTCGGCGCGTTGTGCGCGCGCGGCATCGCGTAGTCCATGAACGAGCCGGTGAGCAATTGCCCCTCGGCGTCGTAGACAGCGCCTTCGAGCAGCGCCTGACCGAGCCCCTGCACGACGCCGCCCTGGATCTGGCCTTCCACGATCATCGGATTGACCACCGTGCCGAAGTCGTTGACGGCGGTGTACTTCACCACCTGCGCGTCGCCGGTCTCCGGATCAATCTCGACCTCGGCGACATGCACGCCGTTCGGGAACGTGCCCGGCACCGGATCGGTGACGTGGTTGACGTCGAGCGAGGCGGCCGCGCCGTCGGCGAGCTTGAGCCCGCCGCGCACGCGTTCGGCGAGTTGCATGATGTCGACGGCGCGGTCGGTGCCGGCGATGACGAAGCGGCCGCTCTTGAACTCGATGTCGCCGGCCGAGGCCTCGAGCACCTGCGCGGCGATGTCCTTGCCCTTCTCGATTACCTTGTCGGCCGCCTGCATGATCGCCGTGCCCGACAGCATCGCGGAGCGCGAGCCGCCGGTGCCGCCGCCGGTCACCAGCCTGTCGCTGTCGCCCTGCACGAGCTTGATCTTGTCGAACGGCACGCCGAGCTTGTCGGTGAGGATCTGCGCGAACGGCGCGGCGTGGCCCTGGCCGTAATCGAGCGTGCCGGTGACGATGGTGACAGTGCCGTCGTCGTTGAAACGGATGCCGCCCATCTCCGTGGTGCCGGCGGCGGTGGTCTCGACGTAGCAGCCGACGCCGAGCCCGCGCAGCTTGCCGGCCTTCTTGCTCTCGCGCTTGCGCTGCTTGAAGCCGGCCGCGTCCGCCTGCTCCATTGCGAAATCGAACAGGCCCGGGAAGTCGCCCGAGTCATAGACCATGTCGGCGGCCGACTTGAACGGCATGTCCTTGACGCGGATGAAGTTGCGGCGGCGCAATTCCATGCGGTCGATGCCGAGCTCGGCCGCCGCATAGTCCATCATGCGCTCCATGTGGAAGGCGCCCTCGGGGCGCCCGGCGCCGCGATAGGCCGACACCAGCGTGGTGTTGGTGAGCACGCACTTGGTCGACACTTCCATCACCGGCGTGCGGTACATGCCGACATTGTTCTTGGTGACGTTGAGTGTCGGCAAGAGCGGCCCGAAGTTGCCGACATAGCCGCCGATATTGCCGAAGCCGGTCAGCCGCATCGCCTGAATGATGCCGCGCTTGTCGAAGGCGGCCTCCAAGGTCATGTCGAAGTCGCGGCCGTGATGGTCGGAGACAAAGCTGCCCGAACGCTCGTCGGTCCACTTCACCGGGCGGCCGAGCACCTTGGCCGCGTGCAGGATGCAGACATATTCGGGATAGGGCGTCGCCTTCATGCCGAACGAGCCGCCGACATTGCCGGTGAGGATGCGCACCTTCTCGGCCGGCGCGCCGAGAATGTCGCGCAGCATGTTCTTCATCCCGAACACGCCCTGGCTGCACGAGTGCAGCGTCCACTTCTCGTCCGCTTTGTCGTATTCGCCGATCGCGGCGCGCGGCTCGATCGAATTGACGACGAGGCGCTGGTTGACCATCGGCAGCTTGATCACGTGCGCGGCCTGCGCGAAGGCGGCCGCGACTTTTTCGCCGTCGCCGAAGTGATAGTCGAGGCAGACATTGCCCGGAACGTCGTCCCAGATGACGGGGGCGCCGGGCTGCGCGGCCTCGCGCGCGCTCATCACGGCGGGCAGCGGTTCGACGTCGACGACGACGGCCTCGGCCGCGTCCTTGGCCTCGGCGACGGTCTTGGCGACGACGCAGGCCACCGGGTCGCCGACATAGCGCACCTTGTCGGTCGGCAGCGCCGGGCGCGGCGTGTAGCGGATCGGCGAGCCGTCGCGGCTCTTGAGCGGCAGGGTGCACTTGAGCCCGCCATAGCCGGCGAGGTCATGGCCGGTGAGGACGGCGAGCACGCCGGGCATCGCCTTCGCGGCCGCGGTGTCGATGCCGCGGATGATACCGTGCGCGTTGCTGCTGCGCACCATCACGGCATAGGCCTGCCCGGGTACGTTGATGTCGTCGGTATAGCGGCCTTCCCCGCGCACGAGCTTGGGGTCTTCGGTGCGTCTCACCGGCTGGCCGACACCGAATTTTGTCGTGGCCAGAGTGGCTTCGATCGTCCTGTCGTCCATGCCGGGGGTACTTTCGGATGCGTGCGGGAGCCGGGCCCTGAGATAAAGCACGCCGTGCGCTTGCACAAGAATGGCCCGGTGGTGCGAGGGTTGCGCCTCGGGACCACGCTGTTAGACTTTTCGGCGATCTAGGAACAACGAATGCCGCGCCTGCGAGGCGAAGGGCGCGCGGGGGCGGCAGGAAGGTTTAAAGGCGATGGGCGGCGAGGCCGGAGATGTTCCAGGCCTCGACCCCGCCCTCGATCGGGCGCCGCCGGCGCGCGCCCGATGGGGTCGGCGGTCGTCTGAACGGCCCGGATCGTCCGCCGATCGGGGTGGGCCGACCTATGCCGCGCTCGATCTCGGCACCAATAATTGCCGCCTGCTCATCGCGCGTCCGGCCGGCGAAGGTTTCCGCGTCGTCGACGCCTTCTCGCGCATCGTGCGCCTCGGCGAGGGCGTGTCGCTTTCCGGGCGGCTGAGCGATGCGGCGATGGACCGCGCCGTCGGCGCGCTCGCCGTGTGCCGCGCTAAGATGAAGAACCGCGGCGTCACGCGCGCGCGGCTGATCGCCACAGAGGCCTGCCGCGCGGCCGAGAACGGCGCCGACTTCCGCGCCCGCGTTGCCGGCGAGCTCGGACTCGAGCTCGAGGTCATCGACCGCGAAACCGAAGCCTGCCTCGCCGCGACCGGGTGTACGCCCTTGATCGATCCGCAGGCCGAGGGCGCGGTGCTGTTCGACATCGGCGGCGGCTCATCGGAAGTCGTGCGCCTCAACCGCTCGCAACGCATGCGGCGCGGCCCGCCGCTGCCGCGCATCCGCGGCTGGATCTCGCTGCCGGCCGGCGTCGTGACGCTGGCCGAGCGGCACGGCGGCATCAATGTGACGCGCGAGTCATACGAGACGATGGTCGCGGAGGTCGCCGCGATGCTCGCGCCGTTCGTGCGCGAGCACGGCGCCGGGGGTGTCAGTGGCATCCACACGCTCGGCACGTCCGGCACGGTGACGACCATCGCCGGCGTGCATCTCAACCTGCGCCGCTACGACCGCAGCCGGGTCGATGGCTGCTGGATGAGCGAGGGCGAGATCAGCGCGGTGGTCGATCGGCTTTTGGCCATGAACTACGACGAGCGCGTGGCGAGCCCCTGCATCGGCGCCGAGCGCGCCGACCTCGTGCTCGCTGGATGCGCCATCCTCGACGCGATCCGCCGCGCCTTCCCGTCGCCGCGCCTGCGCGTCGCCGACCGGGGCCTGCGCGAAGGCATGCTGGTGCAGATGATGCGCGACGACGGCGCCTGGGGCGGCGGCGACCAGGCCGCGACGGTGTGAGCGCATTCTCCCTCCCCAAGGCGCGGCGGACAGTGTAGCAACGCGTCATGGCCAAGCAGGGCAAAACGGGCGGCGGCACGCGTGCGCTGAAGGTGCGCGTGAAGACGGCGGGCAAGCGCTCGCTGTCGTCGAAGCTGTGGCTCGAGCGGCAGCTGAACGACCCTTACGTCGCGCGCGCCAAGCGCGAGGGCTACCGTTCGCGCGCCGCCTTCAAGCTGATCGAGATCGACGACAAGGCGCGCGTGCTGAAGAAAGGCGCGCGCGTGGTCGATCTCGGCGCCGCGCCCGGCGGCTGGAGCCAGGTCGCGGTCAAGCGCGTCGGCGCGCCGGAGAAGGGACGGGTGGTCGGCATCGACCTGCTGCCGATGGAGCCGGTCGCCGGCGCCGAGTTTGCGGTGATGGACTTCCTCGACGAGACCGCGCCGGAGAGGCTCAAGGCCATGCTCGGCGGCGAGGCCGACGTCGTGCTCTCCGACATGGCGGCGAACGCCACCGGCCACGCGCGTACCGATCATTTAAAGATCATGGCGCTGGTCGAACTCGCCGCCGCGTTCGCCGGCGAGGTGCTGGCGCCGGGCGGCGCGTTCCTCGCCAAGGTGCTGCAAGGCGGCACGGAGGCTTCGCTGCTCGCGGGTCTCAAGCGCGACTTCGCAAGCGTGAAGCACATCAAGCCGCCGGCAAGCCGCGCCGATTCCGCCGAGCTCTATCTGCTGGCCACCGGCTTCCGCGGCGGCAAGGCGTGATCAGCGGAAGATGTCGTTGAAACTCGGATCGCGCGAGCCGGCCCGGTAATAGCGGACCGCCGGCTGCGGCGCGCGGCGCCGCGCGGCGATGCGTTCGGCACGCTCGAACTCGGCGCGCAGGCGGCGCTGCTCGCGCTCGCGCGCCGCGAGACGCTCGTCGCGCTTGCCCTTCGCATCGCGCGGCCGCTCACGCACGACGATCTCCTGCGCCGGCGCACGATGGCGCTCGATGCTGCCGGTCGCCGGCGGCTCTTCCTTCTTCGCCTCGACGACGGGCGCGGCCGGCTTAGCCTCGGGCTTGGCGGCAGCCTTTGTCTCAGGCCTCTTCTCGATCTTCGGCTCGAGCTTCTTGTCGACCTTGGCCTCGACTTTCGGCTCCGGCTTGATCTCGGGCCGCGCCTGCGGCTGCGGCACCGCGGCCTGCTGCTGCTGCTGTTGTGGCGGCGGGGGCGAAGCCAGCTCGGCCGGCGCCTGTTTGGCGAGCTTCTTCTGCCGCGCCGTCTCGAACTTCTCCGTGCGCTCGAGCGCGGCAAGGCGGTCGAGGGCTTTCTTCGCGTCGGCCAGGCGGTGGTCGCGCGCCAGCGCCAGCCGGTAGTCGCTCATCGCTTTGTCGCGCTGGCCGGCCTGCTCCCAGGCGAGGCCGCGCTGGTAGATGAGGTGCGCGTTCCGCGGCTCGAGTGCCGCCAGCCGGCCAAAGTTCTCCGCCGCCTGCGCGTAGCTCTTGGCCTGCATCAGCGCCGCGGCGCGCGCCTGCAAGACGCTGGCGTTCTTCGGCTGCTTCGCCAATACGGCGTCGTAATCGGCGAGCGCCCCGGCGGCGTCGCCCTTGTTCTGGTAGATGCCGGCCCGCGCGAGATGCCAGTTGACGTTGTCGGGCGCGCGCGCCAGCGCCGCCTCAAGATCGATCAGCGCGTCGTCGGATTTGCCCGAGGCGTTCTCCAGCATCGCCCGCTCGTAATAGGGATCGGCGGGGCGCGGATCGCGCTTGATCGCCTGATCGAGATCGGCGATCGCCTTCGCCTTGTCGCCCTTGGCCTTGTAGATCGCGGCGCGGGCGAGGAACGGCGCCGGCGAGATGTCGGAGAGCGCGATCGCCTTGTTGAAGTCGGCGAGCGCCTTGTCGTTGTCCTTGCGCGAGAGATAGATCTGCCCGCGCGCGTCGAGCGCGACCGCGTTCTTCTCGTCGGCCTCGATCGCCTTGTCGAGGTCGGGCAGCGCGTGCGCATAGTCCTTCTTGCGCGCGAACGCCGCGCCCCGGAGCGCGAAGGCGTCGGCACTCTGCGGGTTGAGCTTGAGGATGGCGTCGGCGTCGTGCACCACGCCGGCGAGGTCGCCGTCGTCGAGGCGCAGCGCGCCGCGCGTCTTGAGGAGGTCGGCGGTCCAAGTGAACTTCAGCGCGCGGCTGATGTCGTCCATCGCCTTCTTGCGCTCGCCCTTGGCGGCGTAGGCTTCCGCGCGCAATTTGTAAGTCGCCGGCCGCGTCTGCTCCAGGGCGAGGGCGCGGTCGTAGACGGCGATCGCCTTGTTGAGATCACCACGTTTCTTCCAGATGCCGGCGATGGCCGTCATCGCGATGACGTTCTTCTCGTCGCGCCGGCCCGCTTCCTGGTAGTCGGCGAGCGCGCCGTCGAGATTGCCCGACGCCTCGCGGGCCTTGGCGCGCAGCATGTAGGTCGGCGTGTCGGCGTCGAGCCTGAGCGCGCGGTCGAAGTCCGAGATCGCCTTGGCGTTGTCGCCGGCGCGCAGATAGAGCTCGCCGCGGCCGCGCCAGGCCGTCGCGCGGTCGGACCCGAGGCCGATCGCCTTCTGGTAGTCGGCCAGCGCGCCCTCGGTGTAGCCGAGATCGCGGCGCACGGTGGCGCGGTTGATGTAGGGCGAGGGCGATTCCGGATCGAGCTTGATCGCGGCGTCGTAGTCGGCGAGCGCCTGGCCGTAATTGCCGCGCGCGTACCAGGCGTTGCCGCGGTTCTGGTAGGCGGGCGCGAAATCCGGCGCGAGCTGGATGGCGTTGTTGAGGTCGCCGATGGCGTGCGGCACGTCGCCGCGATCGAGATAGGCGAGACCGCGCAGGCCGTAGGCGACGCCGAGCGGCTTGCCCTTGAGGCGGCCGGATTGCAGCAGTTTCGTGCAGGCCGCGATGCGCTGATCGGCGAGGTTCTGCGTCTGCGTCGCGCAGTCGCGCAGGTCGCGCGTCTGCACTGCATTGGCGGCGGGCGAGGCGCTCGCGGCAGCGAGAGCCGCCGCAACGGCGGCGCTCCGGATCAGCCACGCTGTTTTCCGCCCATGCATCGACGCGTACCCGAACAAACTTCGTCCGCTTAACAATACGGGTTAACCATGTTCGGGTCCATGACATCGAGCGTTACAAACGAATTCTCCGCTCGAACATTACGGCATAGTTAACATGTAAAAGTTTATTCAAATGCGGCGCGCTTTATCTCACGCCGCGCTCTTCTCCTGCGAATTGTCGCGCAAATGCATGCGGTTCGACAGTTCTGCGCCCGCGTGCGGCGACAGCCGCACGAAAAATACCACCGACAGCGCCGAGATGACGGCGACGGCGAGGAACGCCGGCTGGAAGTCGCGCGCGCCGAGCGTGCCTTCGCCGCGCAGGTGCACGGCCGTTTCCACCGCCAGCGCGCCGAAGGCGACGCCGGACGAGATGGCGAGTTGCTGCGCCACGCTCATCAGCGCGGTGGCGCGGGACACGCGGGCGGGCTCGACATCGGCATAAGCGAGCGTGTTGATCGAGGTGAACTGCAGCGAGCGGAAGAAGCCGCCGATCAGCAGCAATGCGAACATCGCGGCGGCCGGCGTCGCCTGGGTGAAGGCCGCGCACACGCCGAGGAAGGCGGCGCTGATGAGGGCATTGGTAATCGTCACGGTGCGGAAGCCGAAACGGCGCAGGATGCGCGTCGCCGCCATCTTCATGGTCATGGCGCCGACGGCGGACGCGAAGGTGACGAGCCCGGACTGGAACGGCGACATGCCGAAGCCGATCTGCAGCATCAGCGGCAACAAAAACGGCAGCGCGCCGACGCCCATGCGGAACAGGAAGCCGCCGACGATGCTGGTGAAGAAGGTCGGCAGCCGGAACAGGGTCAGGTCGAGGGCCGGGTAGGGCGTGCGTCTGGCGTGCACCAGATAAGCGACGATGAAGACCGAGCCGCCGCCGATCAGCGCGGCGACGATCCACCACGGCAGGAAGTTCAGCCCCAGCACCGACAGGCCGAAGGCGACGCCGCCGATGCCCAGCCCGGAGAACACCATGCCGGTGAGGTCGAACGGCGCGTGCTTCTCCGCGCGCAGGTTCTCGATGTAGCGCGTCGCCAGCGCGATACCGAGGATGCCCATCGGCACGTTGATGATGAAGATCCAGTGCCAGGTCGCGTAGGTGGTGATGAAGCCGCCGACCGGCGGCCCGAGCACCGGGCCGATCAGCGCCGGCGTCGACACCCAGGCCATGGCGTTGACGAGATCGCGCTTTGCCACCGTGCGCACGAGCACCATGCGCCCGACCGGCGTCATCATCGCGCCGCCCATGCCCTGCACGATGCGGGCGATGACGAAGTCGGTGAGCGAGCCGGACAGCGCGCAGCCGATCGAGCCGATCACGAAGACGGCGATCGCTGCGCGGAACACCGTGCGCGCGCCGAAACGGTCGGCGGTCCAGCCGCTCGCCGGGATGAACACCGCGAGCGACAGCAGATAGGAGGTGACGGCGAGCTTGAGCGCCAGCGGATTGGTGCCGATGTCGGTGGCGATCGCCGGCAGCGAGGTGGCGATCACGGTCGAGTCCATGTTCTCCATGAACAGCGCCGTGGCGACGATCAGCGGGACGATCCGGTCCGGCCGCATCAGCGGGACTTGCGGCCGCGGCCGGGCGGCGATGGCGGGTGGAGGGAGCGCATTGCGGTCATGGACGATGTCAAAGAAACGGGCCGGGCGGCGCAATCCGGCGGCTTCAAGCGCGTTCCGGCTTCATAACAGCCATCCGGCGAATTCCCTAGGAATCAGCGGCCCTTCATGCTATCGACCCACGCCAACCCAAAAGCGGGCCGGAACGGCGCGGGGACACGCCCTGCGAAGGCTTATTTTCAGCCTGAATCGCCGGCTTAAGCGTCCCGTTCGGGTGTGATGGAGTTGGCAAATGGCGGACAATAGAAACACAAGCCCGCGCGAGGCGCTCACCTTCGACGACGTGCTGATCCGGCCCGGGCTGTCGGAGGTCCTGCCCGGCGACGTCGATCTTCGCTCCCGCATCACCCGCTCGATCCCGCTCAATCTGCCGATCGTCGCTTCGGCGATGGACACCGTGACCGAAAGCCAGATGGCCATCGCCATGGCGCAGGCCGGCGGCCTCGGCGTCATCCACCGCAACATGGAGCCGCACGAGCAGGCGGCGCAGGTTCGCCAGGTCAAGAAATTCGAGAGCGGCATGGTGGTCAACCCGCTCACCATCGGCCCGGACGCCACCCTGCAGGAAGCGCTCGACCTGATGAAGGAGAACCGCATCTCCGGCATCCCGGTGGTCGAAGGCGGCAATGGCGCGCCGGGCAAGCTCGTCGGCATCCTCACCAACCGCGACGTGCGCTTCGCGCACGACCCGCGCCAGCGCGTCGCCGAGCTGATGACGAAGGACAGACTCGTCACCGTGCGCGAGGGCGTCAGCCAGGACGAAGCCAAGCGGCTCCTGCACCAGCACCGCATCGAGAAGCTGTTGGTCGTCGACGACAAATATCGCTGCGTCGGCCTCATCACCGTCAAGGACATCGAGAAGGCGGTCGCCAATCCGAACGCCTGCAAGGACGAGCAGGGCCGCCTTCGTGTCGCCGCGGCGACGACGGTCGGCGACAAGGGCTTCGCCCGCACCGAGGCGCTGATCGCCGCCGGCGTCGACCTCGTCGTGGTCGA
>DATNBL010000073.1:0-11773 GCA_035571935.1 Pseudolabrys sp. | reverse complement strand
CGGGCGATGGCGGGGCTCCGCTCGCAGGCAATAGGACCTGCCGCCAGGAGCTGGCTGACGGGCGTGGCTGGTTCACGTACCGGAAGCGCGGCCCGCACATCGCAAGAACGCCGCAGTGGAGCGCCGGAAGGCGCCTCTCTTCTTCGGAAGGGAGGGGACGCCTTCGCAAAGCGTCCCACCGGGCAGCTTCGCCAGCTGTCCATCGGGGGTCTCGCACACCCCCGCGTCTTTCGGCGCTCCGCTCCCCTCGGTGGGAGCCGGGAATTGCAAATTGCGCGAGGGCCTGCCCGGGGCCGACCAAAGAATGCGGGTGATGAATCACGCCCGCTGTTTGACAGTCAAATCCGCTTCGTAGGGTGCGCAAAGCGAAGCGTGCGCACCGGCGATCTTTCGGCGTGGGCACGGCGCGCAAGAGGCGCGCCTTTGCCCACCCTACGGCGGAGCGTCTTACCCCGCGCTCTTCCCCTGATGCCCGACCAGCACCTGCGGCCCGACTTCGGCGACGCGGTTGACGCCGCACAGCGCCATGGTGATGTCGAGCTCCTTCTTCAAAATCTCGATCGCGCGCGCGACGCCGGCCTTGCCGCCGGCGCCGAGGCCCCAGGCGTAGGCGCGGCCGATCATGCAGGAGCGCGCGCCGAGCGCCAGAGCGCGCATGATGTCGGCGCCGGTGCGGATGCCGCCGTCGAACATCACCTCGATATCGGAGCCGACCGCGTCGGCGATCTTCGGCAGCGCGCGGATCGAGGACTCCGCGCCGTCGAGCTGGCGGCCGCCGTGGTTCGACACCACCAGCGCGTCGGCGCCGAGCTTGACCGCGATGCGCGCGTCCTCGACGTCGTTGATGCCCTTGATGACCAGCTTGCCCGGCCACAGGCTCTTGATCCAGGCGACGTCGTCCCAGTTCAGCGCCGGATCGAACTGCTGGTTGGTCCATTCGGCGAGCGAGGCGACGCCTTCCATGCCCTTCACGTGGCCGGCGATGTTGCCGAAGGTCTTGCGCTTGCCGCGCAGCACGCCCATCGCCCAGCCGGGCTTGGTGGCGATGTCGATCAGGTTCGACAATTTGAGCTGCGGCGGCACGGTCATGCCGTTCTTCAAATCCTTGTGCCGCTGTCCGAGCACCTGAAGATCGACGGTCAGCACCAGCGCGCTGCATCCGGCCGCCCGCGCGCGCTCGAGGATGGCCTTGGCGAAGCCGCGGTCGCGCATGACGTAGAGCTGGAACCAGAACGGCGTCTTGGTCGCGGCCGCCACGTCCTCGATCGAGCAGATCGACATCGTCGACAGCGTGTAGGGAATCCCGGCCTCTTCCGCCGCCTGCGCCGCGAGCATCTCGCCGTCGCCGTGCTGCATGCCGGTCAGCCCCACCGGCGCGAGGATGATCGGCGCCCCGCGCGTCTGACCCAGGATGTTCGTGTCGAGGCTGCGCTTCGACACGTCGACCATCACCCGCTGCCGCAGGCGGATGGTTTCGAGATCGGCGCGGTTCGCGCGCAGCGTGCTTTCGCTGTACGAGCCGCCGTCGGCGTATTCGAAGAAGGCCTTCGGCACCCTGCGCCGGGCCAGCTGACGCAGATCCTCGATGGAATAGGCGGATGTCACGGACATTTCTTAACCACTCCCCAGACGGCTTAATCGGGTAGCACAGGCCCGGAAATCGCGGAATGCCCGGCCGTTTGGCCGCGGAACCGCGCCGATCGGCGGTGGAAAAGCGGTGGATAGGGGGCCTTAACGGTGCGGCGTAATGATTACTTACAAATTTTGAAGTAATTACACCGGCTTGGCCCTAGTATAAGGGAAGGGGTGCCGCGGCCGTCCGGAACGTGCCGCCCAAAACAACAGACTTCGCGGGATTGTCGCCCGTATCGTGGCGTGAGGGGCTTCTTGATGGTTCGTCGTTATTTCGGCACCGACGGCATTCGCGGCCGGGCCAATCGCGTGATCACGCCGGAGCTGGCCCTCAAGGTCGGCCAGGCGGCGGGGTTGATCTTCCGCAACGGCGAGCATCGCCATCGCGTGCTGATCGGCAAGGACACGCGGCTGTCCGGCTACATGATCGAGAACGCGCTGGTCGCCGGCTTCACCTCGGTCGGTATGGACGTGCTCCTGACCGGCCCGATGCCGACGCCGGGCGTCGCCATGCTGGCGCACACGATGCGCGCCGATCTCGGCGTCATGATCTCCGCCTCGCACAATCCGTTCGATGACAACGGCATCAAGATCTTCGGCCCCGACGGCTTCAAACTTTCGGACGCGGTCGAATCCAAGATCGAGGCCCTGCTCGAGCAGGACCTGTCGAAGCGGCTTGCCAGCTCCAGGGATCTCGGCCGCGCCCGCCGCATCGACGGCGTGCAGGACCGCTACATCGAGTTCGCCAAGCGCACGCTGCCGCGCGGCATGACGTTCGAGGACCTGCGCATCGTCATCGATTGCGCCAACGGCGCCGCCTACAAGGTCGCGCCGAACGCGCTATGGGAGCTCGGCGCCGAGGTCATCCCGATCGGCGTCGACCCGGATGGCTTCAACATCAACAAGGATTGCGGCTCCACCGATCTCGACGCGCTGATCCGCAAGGTGCGCGAGATGCGCGCCGACATCGGCATCGCGCTCGACGGCGACGCCGACCGCGTGCTCATCGTCGACGAGCGCGGCCATGTCGTCGACGGCGACCAGCTGCTCGCGGTCATCACCGAGAGCTGGAGGGAAGACGGCCGGCTGCAGCAGCCCGGCGTCGTCTCGACCGTCATGTCCAATCTCGGCTTCGAGCGCCATCTCGCCGCGCAGGGCCTCAAGCTCGTGCGCACGCCGGTCGGCGACCGCTACGTCATCGAGCAGATGCGCGCGCAGGGCTACAACATCGGCGGCGAGCCGTCCGGCCACATCATCCTGTCCGACTACGCCACGACCGGCGACGGTTTCGTCTCGGCGTTGCAGGTGCTGGCGGTGGTCAAGCGCATGAACAAGCCGGTGTCGGAAGTCTGCCATCGCTTCGAGCCGCTGCCGCAGATTTTAAAGAACGTGCGCTTCAAGAGCGGCAAGCCGCTGGAGAACGCCAGCGTGCGCACGGCGATCGCCAGCGCCGAGAACCGGCTGGGCAAGGGCGGGCGTCTGCTCGTGCGCCCGTCGGGCACCGAGCCGGTGATCCGCGTCATGGGCGAGGGCGACGACAAGGCGCTGGTCGAGGCGGTCGTCGACGACGTCATCGAGGCGCTCACCGAAGTCGCTGCCTGAGACGCCGCGGCGGATCAGCGCTTGGCGCCCGGCCCCGCGCCGGGCGTTTTGCGGTTCCCATCGCCGGCTACCGTCATCGTTAACAAATCCTTGCCGCTGATTCGCCCTTCGCCGCCGCACCGGCCGGCGCGGTGGCGGGCGGCCGGGCGCGCGTTAAAATTCGTGGTTAAAAAACAGGGTTAAGAGGCGCTTAAGTTTTCGCTGCCATCGTCCGGACTGTGTCGCCGCTTTCGGGGGTCTTCGGCGTACTCGGGAAGGACGAAGCATGCTGGTTCGGCGTCTCAATTTCTTCATTGTCGCGGGTGTCGCGCTCGCCGGCGCGAGCGCCGCGCAGGCCGCGGACTACACGCCGCCGCCGCCGCCGCCGGTCTATGCGCCGCCGCCGCAGCCCGAGCCGTGCTGCGACACCTGGTATCTGCGCGGCTTCGTCGGCGCCGGCATCAACAGCAAATCGACCCTCGACGTCACGCCGATGCCGGCCGACACCAACATCGTGTCGAACTCGCTCGCCGACAGCTACTTCATCGGCGGCGCCGTCGGCTACAACTGGAACAGTTGGCTGCGCTTCGACCTCTCGGCCGAATATCGCGCCAAGTCGCACGTCACCGCCTTGATCTCCTCGCAGCCGGGCGGCAGCGGACCGGTCGCGGTCGACCAGTACGAGGGCAGCCTCAGCTCCTGGGTCGTGCTGGCCAACGCCTTCATCGATCTCGGCACCTGGGACTGCTGGACGCCGTTCGTCGGCGCCGGCATCGGCGGCGCCTACAACACCATCAGCAACTTCACCGACGTGACACCCAATGTCGACGCCTTCGGCGCGACCGGCTCGTCGTTCGGCGTCGGCCGCGGCACCAGCACGTGGAACGTGGCGTGGGCGCTCTATGCCGGCGTCTCCTATCAGGTGACCAAGAACTTCAACATCGATCTCACCTATCGCTACCTCAACTACGGCAAGGCGAAGGAAACGGTCGATTGCAACGGCGCCAGCGGCTGCAACGACTTCGAGTTCAAGGACCTGCACTCCAACGACATCATGCTCGGCCTGCGCTGGACCTGCTGCGAGACCACGCCGCCCGCGCCGCGCTACGTGCAACCCTATGTGCAGCCGCCGGTCTACACCGAGCAGCCGCCGCTGCGCAGCCGCGGGTGAGCGGCGCGCGGATGAAGTCAGCAAGGACGTGACGTCATGAGTTGGTTGAGGCTGTGTGCGGTTGCGGGGCTCGTCGTGTCGAACGCGGCGGTCGCCGCCGACATGCCGGGCACGCTGCCGCCTCCGGCCGCGATCGCGCCGCTGCCGGTGCTCTCGGCCTCTCCCAACTGGTACCTGCGCGGCGACCTCGGCTACTACTGGGGCACGATGAGCGGCGCGCAGGCTGCGCCCGGCTTCGCCAGCCCGTCCGGCAACGATCCGGGCAACGGCTTCGTCGGCGGCGTCGGCGCCGGCTTCAAGAGCGGCTGGGTGCGCGCCGACGTCACCGTCGACTACACCTCGGACATGAAATACTCCGGCACGGTCGCCACGGCCGGCGACGTGACCGCGAAGATCGACGCCGTCACCGCGCTGTTCAACGGCTATCTCGACCTCGGCACCTGGTACGGCATCACGCCCTATATCGGGGCTGGCGCCGGCATGGCCAATTTGCACGCGCACGATTACGCCACCACGGCGACCGCGCCGGCCGGCAGCGGCCTGTCGAATTCGCAATGGAAGTTCGCTTGGGCGGTGATGGGCGGCGCCGGCTATTCGATCGCGCCCAACCTGACGCTCGACGCCAGCTACCGCTACGTCAATTTCGGCGACGTCACCGCGGCGTCGGACGCCTCCGGCGCGATGACGCTGAAGAACCTCGCCGCGCATGAAGTCCGCGTCGGCGTGCGATGGAGTTTCGATGACCTCGTCCGTTAGTCACCGCGCGACCGCCCGCGGCTGCGCCGCAGCGGCGCTGTTCGTTGCCGCCATGACCGTGCCGGCGGCCGCCGCCGACATGCCCGAAACCATCCTGCGCGGCGGCTATTCCGAGCCGGCGCCGGAAGCCTATGCCCGCTGGGACGGCATCAGCCTCGGCGCGCAATTCGGCTGGTCGAACCTGAGCGCCGATTTCGGCAGCGTCAGCAGCACCACGACCCTGCCCAAGGTATCGACCAACGGCGGGCAGTTCGGCGGCTTCATCGGCTACAACGCGCAGTGGGAACGCCTCGTGCTCGGCGTCGAGGGCGCCTACAACCGCTTCAACTCCTTGACGGCGACGGCGACCAACGACCCGGTGTCGTCGACCTTCAGGATCGTCGACTACGCGACATTGCGCGGCCGCGCCGGCTACGCCTATGGCCAGTTCCTGCCTTACATGTTTGTCGGCGCTGCCGCCGCGCGCGTGAATTATCAGACCACCACCTCGGGCGCGATCACGTCGAGCCGCGACAACGCCTTTGCCGGCGGCTTCACGGCCGGCCTCGGCATCGATGTCGCCATCCTGCCGAACGTGTTCCTCCGCGCCGAGTACGAATACGTGATGTACACGCAGATCGACGGCATTCGCAGCAGCACCAATACGGCGCGCGCCGGCGTCGGCATCCGCTTCTAGAACCTGCGGTTTCCCGCCTCGCCGCGCGCCCGACGCGTGGCGTCCTGATTTTCATCATCTCGAATCCAGTTGACCGCGGCGCGTCGCTCGCCTATCTCCGCCAGTGGGACACCTCTCCCCAACGAGAGGCTTCTATCTGGAAGGATAGGCATATGACGGCGACCAAGCCCGGCGTGCGGCCGGCGACCCCGCACTTTTCATCCGGGCCCTGCGCCAAGCGCCCCGGCTGGAGCCTCCAAAATCTCACCGACGCGGCCCTCGGCCGCTCGCACCGCGCCAAGATCGGCAAGGCGAAGCTCAAGCGCGCCATCGACCTGACGCGCGAGGTGCTGCAAGTTCCCGCGGACTATCGCATCGGCATCGTGCCGGCCTCCGACACCGGCGCCATCGAAATGGCGATGTGGTCGCTGCTTGGGCAGCGCGCCGTCACCATGCTCGCCTGGGAATCGTTCGGCGAGGGCTGGGTCACCGACGTCCAGAAACAGTTGAAGTTGCAGAACGTCACGGTGCTGAAGGCGCCGTACGGCGAGCTGCCGGACCTAAAGAAAATCGATTTTGATTCCGACGTCGTCTTCACGTGGAACGGCACCACTTCGGGCGTGCGCGTGCCGAACGGCGACTGGATCGCCGCAGACCGCAAGGGCCTGACCATTTGCGACGCGACCTCCGCCGCCTTCGCGCAGAACCTTGATTTCGCCAAGCTCGATGTCGTCACCTTCTCCTGGCAGAAGGCTTTGGGCGGCGAGGGTGCGCACGGCATGTTGATCCTCTCGCCGCGCGCGGTCGAACGGCTCGAGACCTACAAGCCGGCCTGGCCGCTGCCCAAGATCTTCCGCATGACCAAGAACGGCAAGATCAACGAGGGCATCTTCATCGGCGAGACCATCAACACACCGTCGATGCTCTGCGTCGAGGACTGGCTCGACACGCTTACCTGGGCGAAGTCGATCGGCGGGCTGAAGGGGCTCGTCGCGCGCGCCGACGCGAACACGAAGGTGCTCGCCGACTGGGCCGCGACGACGCCGTGGGTCGATTTCCTCGCCGCCGACCCGGCGATCCGCTCGAACACCTCGGTGTGCCTGAAGGTTGTCGATCCGGTGGTGACGCGGCTCTCGGCCGACGAGCAGGTGGCCTTCGCCAAGGCGCTCGCCGCGCTCGTCGAGAAGGAGGGCGCCGGCTTCGATCTCGGCCACTACCGTGACGCGCCCGCGGGCCTGCGCATCTGGTGCGGCGCGACGGTCGAGACCGCCGACGTCGAGGCGCTGACGCCGTGGCTCGACTGGGCCTTCGCCGAGGCCAAGGCCTCGCTCGCCAAGGCGGCGTAAGTCGGCGCCAAGCGCGCCGCATTCTCAAAGCGTCATGCCCGCGAAAGCGGGCACCCAGTAACCCCAGAGGCTCACAGCTATCGCAGGCGACATCGTGTACTGGATCACCCGCTTTCGCGGGTGATGACAGCAGCAGGTGTGGCACCTCAATCGGATAACACCATGCCCAAAGTTCTCATCTCCGACGCCCTCTCTCCCGCCGCCGTGCAGATCTTCAAGGATCGCGGCGTCGAAGTGGATTTCCAGCCCTTGCTCGGCAAGGACAAAGACAAGCTTGCCGAGATCATCGGCAACTATGACGGCCTGGCGATCCGCTCGGCGACCAAGGTGACGCCGAAGATCCTCGCCAACGCGAAGAACCTGAAGGTGATCGGCCGGGCCGGCATCGGCGTCGACAATGTCGACATTCCCGCGGCCACCGCCAAGGGCATCATCGTGATGAACACGCCGTTCGGCAATTCCATCACCACCGCCGAGCACGCCATCACGCTGATGCTGGCTCTGGCGCGCCAGATCCCGCAGGCTGACGCCTCGACCCAGGCTGGCAAATGGGAGAAGAACCGCTTTATGGGCGTTGAGATCACCGCCAAGACGCTCGGCGTGATCGGCTGCGGCAATATCGGCGCCATCGTCGCCGAACGCGCGCTCGGCCTGAAGATGAAGGTGATCGCCTTCGATCCCTATCTCTCGCCGGAGCGGGCCTTCGATCTCGGCGTCGAGAAGGTCGAGCTCGACGAATTGCTCAAGCGCGCCGACTTCATCACCCTGCACACGCCGCTCACCGACAAGACGCGGAACATCATCGACGCCACCGCCATCGGCAAGACCAGGAAAGGCGTGCGCATCATCAACTGCGCGCGCGGCGGTCTCGTCGACGAGCAGGCGCTGCGCGCCGCGCTCGACTCCGGCCACGTCGCCGGCGCGGCCTTCGACGTCTTCGTCGAGGAGCCCGCGACCGCGAACGCCCTGTTCGGCCATCCCAACGTGATCTGCACGCCGCATCTCGGCGCGGCGACCACCGAGGCGCAGGAGAACGTGGCGCTGCAAGTCGCCGAGCAGATGTCGGACTACCTGATGACCGGCGCCATCTCCAACGCCATCAACTTCCCCTCGATCAGCGCCGAGGAGGCGCCGAAGCTCAAGCCGTTCGTCGCGCTGGCCGAGAAGCTCGGCTCCTTCGCCGGCCAGCTGACCGAGAGCGGCATCAGCAAGGTGCAGATCGCCTTCGAGGGCGCGGTGGCGCAGATGAACACCAAGGCGCTGACCTCGGCGGCCCTGTCCGGCCTGCTGCGGCCGATGCTCGGCGACGTCAACGTCGTCTCCGCCCCGGTCGTGTCGAAGGAGCGCGGCATCATCGTCGAGGAGGTGACTCGCGAGATGGCCGGTGACTACGAGAGCCTGATCACCGTTGCCGTCACTACCGAGCGGCAGACGCGCCATGTCTCCGGCACGGTGTTCGCCGACGGCCGGCCGCGCATCGTCAACATCAAGGGCATCCGCATGGACGCGGAGTTCGGCCCGTCGATGATCTACATCACCAATCTCGACAAGCCGGGCTTCATCGGCAAGTTCTCCTCGACGCTCGGCGAGGCCGGCATCAACATCGCCACCTTCCACGTCGGCCGCGAGGCGCCCGGCGCCAATGCGGTAGCGCTGATCGAGATCGACGGCGAACTGCCCGAGGATGTGCTCGCCAAGGTACGCGCGCTGCCGCAGGTGCAGTCGGCGCGGCCGCTGCATTTTTGAGGTCTGAAGGGGCTGCCAACGCGCGGGCCGAACCGCTATATTGAAGCCGCCATTCAGGAGCGCGTATTGGCCCGAGCGATTGTCGTTCACGCCGATTGAGATCCTGAAGCGGAGGTCTGGGTGGCGACGACCCAGGACCTGCGCGGCCTCGTGACTGAGGCGGACTCGATCGAGGCATTGCGTGCCAAGCTACCGGGCATGGCGCTCGACCTGCTCGAAGAAAGCGGCTCGTCGGATGTTCCGGCATCAATCGAGATCGTGGCTCGCGTCAGCGACCGCTTGCCCGCCGCCGAATAGCCATGGCCGACTATTAACGCGACGTGGTGAAGTTGCTGCGGGAAAATGGGTTCGAGTTCAAACGTACCGGCCGCGGCGATCACGAGATTTGGTGGAATCCCCAGACCGGTGTCGCCGTCACCGTCGACCACAAGCTCAAGTCCCGCCATACGGCCAACGGCCTTCTGAAGGAGGCGGGGCGGAAGAAGGCCTTCTAACAGCGCCCCGCCTCTGCATCGCGAAAATTCGGCACGATTACCTCAATTCATTCAATCTGTTGAGAGCGCCCGCCGCGGGCAGGCAATCGCCGGCTGCGCCTTGCCTCAGCGGCCTGCTTCCTTTATCCGAAAGCGGACCTGGCCGGTGGCACCCGGCTTGAAGTGTCCGGGCGCGGTGCAGGGATTTTTTCATGGCCAACGTCGTGGTGGTCGGCTCCCAGTGGGGAGACGAGGGTAAAGGCAAGATCGTCGACTGGCTGTCCGAGCAGGCCGACATCGTCGTCCGCTTCCAGGGCGGCCACAATGCCGGCCACACCCTCGTCATCGGCAACACCGTCTACAAGCTCTCGCTGCTCCCGTCCGGAGCCGTGCGCGAAGGCAAGCTGTCGATCATCGGCAACGGCGTCGTCATCGACCCGAAGGCGCTGCTCGACGAGATCGCAGCCATCGCCAAGCAGGGCGTCGCGGTGACGCCGGACACGCTGCGCATCGCCGAGAACGCCGTGCTCATCCTGCCGCTGCACCGCGAGCTCGAGGCGATCCGCGAGGCCGACGATTCCAAAAGCCGCATCGGCACGACCAAGCGGGGCATCGGCCCGGCCTATGAGGACAAGGTCGGCCGCCGCGCCATCCGTTTCATGGACCTCGCCGATCTGCCGTCGCTCGGCGCCAAGATTGAGCGTCTGCTGATGCACCACAACGCGCTGCGCCGCGGTAACAGCATGACCGAGGTCGATCCGCGCACGGTGTATGACTACCTCGCCGAGATCGCGCCGAAGGTTCTGCCGTACATGGACTCGGTATGGTCGCTGCTCGACGCCAAGAGGCGCGAGGGCAAGCGCATCCTGTTCGAGGGCGCGCAGGGCGCGCTGCTCGACATCGACCACGGCACTTACCCTTACGTGACGTCGTCGAACACGGTCGCGTCGCAGGCGGCGACCGGCTCCGGCCTTGGGCCGAACGCGATCGACTACGTGCTCGGCATCTGCAAGGCCTATACGACGCGCGTCGGTGAGGGGCCGTTCCCGACCGACCAGATGCACAACGCAATCGGCAAGACGCTCGGCGAGCGCGGCCGCGAGTTCGGCGTCGTCACCGGCCGGCCGCGGCGCTGCGGCTGGTTCGACGCGGTGCTGGTGCGGCAGACCGTGCGCACGTCGGGCATCGACGGCTTGGCGCTGACCAAGCTCGACATCCTCGACGGCTTCGACGAGATCAAAGTGTGTGTCGGATACAAGCTCGACGGCCGCGAGATCGACTATCTGCCCGCGGGCGAGCACGCGCAGGGCCGCGTCGAGCCGGTCTACGAGACCATCGCCGGCTGGAAGGAACCGACCGCGCGCGCCCGCTCCTGGGCGCAGCTCCCGGCGCAGGCAATCAAATACGTGCGTCGCATCGAGGAACTGGTCGGGTGTCCCGTCGCGCTCTTGTCGACGAGCCCGGAGCGCGAGGACACCATCCTTATGAAGAACCCCTTCGAGTGAGCGCGCTGAAAAAAGACATGAATCGAGGCCAGATGGGGCATTCCCTCGGGGGGAAAAGGTTTCCGGCTGACCCCGGCTCAAGCATAATGAAGCGGGATGGCTGATTATTATCCATTGATCGCTCGGGCCGTCGGCGGTCTCGACAGCAATACCGGCGAGAACCGCCGCGCTCTGTACGAGCGCGCACGAGCGGCGCTGGTCGCGCAACTGCGCGGGGTCGATCCGCCGCTCGACGAGGACGAGATCACCCGCGAGCGCTTGGCGCTGGAGGAGGCGATCCGCCGCGTCGAGACCGAGGCGGTCACCCACGCGGAGCCCAAATCGGTGGAGACGGTCGAGCCGCCCGCCAGTTCGTCGCTGCGCGACCAGGCGCTGCGCAATTTCCGCGAGACGGTGGCAGAGGCCGAAGGCCTGGGCGAGGGTGCCCACGAGGCGAACCGCGCCGCGCGCGAGACCTACGAGAAGATTCCCGACAGCGCGCCGCTGCCGCCGCCCGCCGAAGAGGCGCCGCCGAAGCCGGAGCCGCATTATTTCGAGCCGCCGGCCGAGGAGCCGCCGCCGCCCGACTTCGCCGGGCAGGCCGCGAAGCCGGAAGAGGCGGCGTCGTGGCCACCGGCCCCGGCCGCCGAGGAGGAAGAGGACGAGTTCTACAAGGCGCCGTCCCGCGACTGGCGCAGGATCGTCACCTTCGCGGTGATCCTGCTCGTCGTCGCCGCCGTCGCCGGCGGCGTCTACTGGAAGCGGCAGGCGATCGGCAGCATGGTCGCAAGCCTGCGCTCGTCGCAGACCACGACCAAAACCGCGGCGCCCGCGCAGCCGGCCGGCACGCCGAAGATCACCGACCGCATCGGCCCGTCGAGCAACGGCCAGCCCGCGCCCGCCAATGCGCCCGCCGCCGCGGTGGCGCA
>DATNBL010000072.1:0-22866 GCA_035571935.1 Pseudolabrys sp. | reverse complement strand
CGTCCACACGTGCAGCCCTGCTCGTGGGCAGCCGGTCGTAATGCCGGCGGACGGCTGGCTGGGGGCCTCCCGAGTCCGGCTTACGAGGCCGGGTCGCGGGCGCCGCATCGACGAGACGGGTTTCCCCGCTTCGTCCGGCGAGACAACAAGGCCGCATCTCCGGCCCGCCCCTCACCGCTGCTCCGTCCTCGGCACGTCTCCGGCGACGCCCCTCGAAGAGCAGGACGGAAGGACTATAGGCTCGTCTCCTAGGAACGGTCAATAGTCATATTAAAAGAATTTGTGCTGCAAATCGGTTTTAGCCGACTTGGGCAATAAAAATGCCGATGTCGGGTTTACCCGACATCGGTGGCCGCTCCTCGGGATGAGGCGGAAGCGCGGCCAGGCGCGATCAGGTGCTATAACCGCCCCTCCCGCCCCTCTTCCCCGCCCGAGCGCCCATGCCCCTCGCCCCCGTCGATCGTCTCGAAATCCTCGTCCTCGTCGACAACGCCACCGACATGCTGTCGACGACGCCGGCGCATGTCGAAAGCGAATCCGCCCGGCTCAACCGCCGCGGCTTCAAGTCGCTGGCGAGCCGCTGCCTGTGCTGCGCGGCGCACGGCCTGTCCTGCCTCGTCACCGCCACGCGCGGCGGCCAGTCGCACACCGTGCTGTTCGACACCGGGCCGGAGGACTACGCCTTCGAGCGCAACGTCACCCGCCTCGGCGCCGATCTCGGCGTGGTCGAAGCGATCGTGCTGTCGCACGGCCACTGGGACCACGCCGGCGCCCTGCTGCTCGCGCTCGGCATGATCCGCGGCAAGACCGGCGGCAAGACGATCCCGTGGTACGGCCACCCGCACATGTTCGGCACGCGCGGCGTGAAATTGCCCAACGGCACGGTGCGGCAGATGGAGGACATCCCGACCGTTGCCGACCTCACCGCCTTCGGCGCCGAGGTGATCGCGACGCGCGAGCCGCAGTCCTTCCTCGACGACATGTTCTACGTCTCGGGCGAGATCCCGCGCGTCACCGGCTACGAGCGCGGCTATCCCGGCCAGGTACGGCGCAAGGACGACGGCACCTGGGAGCCGGACGAGCCGCTGATCGACGAGCGCTTCCTCGCCGTCAACGTCGCCGGCAAGGGTCTCGTCGTGTTCAGCGCCTGTTCGCATGCCGGCATCGTCAATGTCCTGACGCATGCGCGCGACAGCTTCCCCGGCGTGCCGCTGCATGCGGCGATGGGCGGCTTGCATCTTTCCGGGCCGAACGAAGCAATCATCCCGCAGACGGTCGAGGGCCTCTCCGGCTTCGGCCTGAAGACGCTCGCGGCCGGGCACTGCACCGGCTGGCGGGCGATGACGGCGCTCGCCAATGCCTTCGGCGACAAAGTGCTGGCGCCGACCGCGGTCGGCAAGACCTATACGTTCTGACGGTATCGTCCGGGGGCATTGCCGCGGCGCGCCGGCATTGCTAAGCCCGCGTGCAGGGGCTTCGACGCGCGACGAGACGCGATGCTCGCCCTCAACCACACTTTGTTCCTGCTGATCAACGCCGAGCCCGGCGAGTCGCCGCTGCTGATCGAGCTCGGCCGCATCGTCGCCGCCGACCTGATCGGCCTCGTGCCCATCCTTCTCGTCCTGTTGTGGGTGCGCGGCCGCCCCGACCGCCGCGCGGGCCTCCTCGCGACCGCGATTGCCGCAGCGCTGGCGCTCGGCGCCAACCAGATCGTCGGCCAGTTCTGGTACGAGCCGCGGCCGTTCATGATCGGGCTCGGCCGCACGCTGATGGCGCATGTGCCGGAGAATTCGTTTCCGAGCGATCACACGACCTTCATGCTCACGGTCGGCATCGGTCTGATCGCGACGGGAGGCGCGCCGCGCTGGGGCCGCATTGTCACGCTCGCCGGACTAGGCGTCGCCTGGGCGCGCATCCATCTCGGGCTGCACTTCCCGCTCGACATGCTGGCCTCGGCGATCATCGCCGGCATCTTCGCGGCGCTCAGCACCGTGCTGGTCGCGCCGGCGCGGCGCTTCGTCGTGCCTCTGGCGAACAGCATCTACGATCGTCTGCTCGACGGGATGCGCCTGCCCGGCCGGGTCTTCCCGCGCGTCACGCGCATGGACTGACCCGGGTCCTCGCCGGCCGCGTTAAGGGTGGGTCTTGCTGGCACGATTGATCGCCCGCACAATGATACCGACGCGCCGGCGCGCGTCGTTTTACATTCGGGGGAATTTATGCGGGCTTTACGTCGAACGGTTTGCTTGATGCCGGCTCTTGCCGTGCTGGCCTTTGGTTCAGCCGCCCTCGCCGAGGGCTCGTCGCGGCCCTACGGCAACGGCGGCCCGATCGGCGCGCCGGCGATCATCCAGCGCTACAACAAGTCCGGCGAACTGTTCCGCATCGAAGGCACCTGCAAGTCGTCATGCACGATGCTGCTCGCGATCAAGAATGCCTGCGTCGACCCCGATGCGACCTTGATGTTTCACGCGGCACTGTTTCCGAATGAGCAAGGCCAGAAGCCGCCGCCGAAGCGGCAGGCGCAGATGCTGAACTCATACAAGCCGAAGCTGCGCCAGTATCTGGTGTCGAACCACTACGTCGACACGTTCGAATTCCATTCCATCTCCGGGCGCGACATCATCCAGAAGTTCGGCTACCGGTCCTGCGCCGGCCGCTAACGCGCCGGCCTCAGGCCGTCGCCGCGGTGCGGGTGCGCATCCGCACCCACATCATCAGCGCGAAGACGACGATCACCACCGGGATGACGACCCCGTTGATCGCCGCCCAGCCGACCGTCTCGAGCAATTGCCCGGACGCGAAGGACGAGACCGCCATCGAGCCGAACACGAGGAAGTCGTTGAACGACTGCACGCGTGTGCGCTCCTCCGGCCGGTGGCACTCGGTGACCATGGTGGTGGCGCCGATGAAGGAGAAGTTCCAGCCGACGCCGAGCAGCACCAGCGCCGTCCAGAAATGCGCGACGGTGACGCCGGAGATGGCGACGAAGGCGGTCAGCACGATGAGGCCGAGCCCAATGCCGGTGATGCGCTGCACGCCATAGCGCGCGATCAGCGAGCCGGTGACGAAGCTCGGCGCGTACATCGCCAGCACGTGCCACTGGATGCCGAGCGTGGCGTCGGTGACGGAATGGCCGCAGCCGACCATGGCGAGCGGCGCCGAGGTCATCACCATGTTCATCATGGCGTAGGCGGCCATGCCGCAGGCGGCGGCGGCGACGAAGCGCGGCTGCTTGAAGATGGCCGGCAACGGCCGCACCTCGTGATGCTCGCGCGCCTTGAAGTGCGGGATGCGCACGAATTGCAGCACGATGGCCGCGAGGAACGCGCAGGCCGACTGGCCGAGGAAGCTCGCCGCGAACAGGTGCGGCGACAGCACGTCCTTGGTCCAGATGACGAGTTGCGGGCCGATGACGGCGGCGAAGATGCCGCCGGCGAGCACGTAGGACACTGCCTTGGCGCGGAAGCGGTCGCTCGCGGTGTCGGCGGCGGCGAAGCGGTAGGACTGGTGCGCGGCGGCGTAGAGCCCGCCGCAGAACGTGCCGGCGCACAGGAGCCAGAACGACCCCTGCATCACCGCGGTGTAGGAGACGAGCCCCGACAGCATGCCGAACACCGAGCCGGTCTGCAGCGCGAAGCGGCGGCCGAAGCGGCGGGCCAACGCGCCGACCGGCAGCGTGCCCATCCACATGCCGAACACCATGAAGGTGATCGGCAGCGTCGCCAGCCCTTTGTCGGGGGCGAGGACGGCGCCGATGATGCTCGAGGTCGAGACGATGACAGTATTGTTGCCGCCGGCGAGCGCCTGCGCGGCCGCCAGCACCAGCGCGTTGCGGCGCGCCAGGCGGTCGTCATGGAGGTGGGGAATGGGTTCGGCGATCGCCGACATCAGTGTCGCCCCGGAAAAAAGGATGCCCCTCTTAGCGGTGTTCGCAGCATAGGGCTACTGCCCGGCACGCAGGGCTGGTGTGTTTCCCGTGTCCCGGGCGCGGCGCAGCGTGGAGCGTCAGCGCAACGGTGCGCCGCAGAACCGGGACCCCGGTTCAGAAAGCGGGGCCCCGGATCTGCGGTGCGTCACTTCGTGCCGCACCGCGTCCGGCGCACGAGACCTCAAAACTTGATCGCCCCAGGGTGCAGGATCTTGGCGTTGCGGGCGTCCGCGATCGACAGCGCGCCGATCTGGCCGAGCGAGGCGCGCAGTTCCTGCACGTACAGGTCGATCAGCTGGTCCGGCCCCTCGTCGCCGAGCGCGCCGACCGCCCACAAAAACGACTTGCCGGCGAACGCCGCGTTGGCGCCGAGCGCCAGCGCGCGCATCACGTCCTGTCCCGAGCGCACGCCGCTGTCGAGCAAGATGGTGGCCTTCGAGCCGACCGCCGCGACGATGGCCGGCAGCGCGTCGATGGTTGGCACCAGAGCCTCGATTTGGCGCCCACCGTGGTTCGACACCCAGATGCCGTCGACGCCGATCGCCACCGCCTTCTCGGCGTCCTCCGGATGCAGGATGCCCTTCAGCGTCATCGGCCCGGCCCACGCGTCGCGGTAGCGCTTGATCTCTTCCCAGTTGAAGGCGCCGCCCATGCGCGCGCGGGCAAAGGCGATGATCTCGTTGGTGCCGGCGCCGGGGCGCGCGTATTCGCTGATCGTGGCGAAGCGCGGATAGCCGTTGCGCAAGAGCGCCATGAGCCAGCGCGGGCGGATCATCATTTCCCAGATCATGCGCGCGTTCGGCCGGAACTCGTGCGCAAGCCCCGCATAGGTCTCGCGCGAGCGCGTCGTGCGCACCGGCACGTCGACGGTGAGCGTCATGACCTTGACGCCGACGGCCTTGGCGCGGCGCACGAGGTCGAAGCCGATTTTGTGGTCGTCGGCATAGAAGCGGTAGAGCTGGAGCCAGAACACGTCGGGCGCCGCTTCCGCCGCGGCCTCGATGGTGGCGCCGCCGGCCGTGCTCAGGGTGTATGGCACGCGGGCGCGCTGCGCGGCGCGGGCGCAGAAGAGGTCGGCGCCGGGCCACACCAGCGACGGCCCGCCCATCGGCGCGATGCCGATCGGAGCCGCGTAACGCGTGCCGAACAGGTCGACATCGACCGGCGGCAGCGTGTTGGTGACGCCGTAGCGCGGCACGATGGTGACGTTGTCGAAGGCCGACCAGTTGTGGTCGATGCCGACGTCGTTGCCGGCGCCGGTGTCGCCGTATTCGAAGGCGAAACGCGGCACGTTCTTCGGCGCCTCGCGCCGCATCCACGCCGTGGTCGGAAAATGCTTGTGATATTTCGCGAAGTTCGGATGCGGCGTGGTCGCTTGGACCGCGGCCACTTTGGCCGTCATGTCGTGCATGGCGTCTCTCTTCCCCGGTTTTTATTGCCGGGGACTATAGCGCGGGGGGTTCGCCTCGGCCATTCCGCCCGCGCCCCGGTCAGAAATGCGAAAACGACAGGCGCTTGAACGCGAGCTCGCGCCCCGCCTCCATGAAATGAGCGCCCTCGCCGGCCTCGATGACGCCGATGTCGGCGACCGGCACCTGCGCGGCATTGGCGGCGGCGCGGAAGGCGGCGGCCCCCGGTTCCGGCACGGTCAGCAGCACCTCGAAATCGTCGCCGCCGGTCAGCGCGGTCTCGCGCATGGCGGGGTCGATGGCGACGGCGGCGCGCACGGCGTCCGACAGCGGCACCGACGCCACGTCGATCGTCGCCGCGACGCCGGACATGCGGCAGAGCTTGGTCAGGTCGCCGGCCAGCCCATCGGACACGTCCATCGCCGTCGAGGCATAGGCGCGCACGGCCTCGGCGAGCGCGTTGCGCGGCTGTGGCGTGAGATAGCGCGACAGCAGATGGTCGCGCCGCGCGGCGTCGAGCGTCCACGTCGCGCCCTTGCGCAGCACGAGGCCGAGCGCGGCATCTCCAATGGTGCCGGTGACGAAGATGCGGTGGCCGGGCCTTGCCCCGGCGCGGCGCACCATCTTGCCCGACGGTACGCTGCCGAACATCGTGACCGCCACCATCACCGGCCCCGGCGTGCGCACGGTGTCGCCGCCAAACAGCGGGCATGCGTAGGCTTCGGCGTCCTCGCGCAGGCCAAGCGCGAAACGCTTCAGCCAGTCGGCGCCGATGTCCTGCGGCAGCGCCAGCGAGACGAGGAAGCCGAGCGGCGCCGCGCCCTTGGCGGCCAAATCGGACAGGTTGACGCGCAGCGCCTTGCGCGCCACGTCGCGCGCGTCGTCATCGGGAAAGAAATGCACGCCGCCGATGATCGCGTCGGCCGTCAGCACCACGTCGGTGCCGGGCGCGGGCGTCAGGAACGCGGCGTCGTCGGTCAAGCCCAGCGCCCCGGGATGCGTCGCCAGCGGCTTGAAGAAATCCGCAATCAGGCGATCCTCGGCCGACATTTTGTCGTCGGAGGCGCCCATGGCATCACCCGGCGGTGAACTCGTCGGCGCGGTGCTTGCGCGCCAATTGATCGAGCACGGCGTTGACCATGCCGGTCTCGTCGCGGCCGACGAAGGCGGCGGCAACGTCGGCGTATTCGGTGATGACGACGCGCGCCGGAACGTCCTTGCGGTGCATCAGCTCATAGGCGCCGGCCCGCATGGCGGCGCGCAGCACCGTCTCGATGCGCTTCAAAGGCCACGACTTCTCCAGCGCCTCGTCGACCATCGGATCGATGACGCGCTGCTCGCGCAGCACGCCGGAGACGATGTCACGGAAGAACGCGGCCTCGGCGGGGAGGTATTGCGCGCCCTCGACCTCGCGGCCGAGCCAGTGGCTCTCGAACTCGGCGAGAATCTCGTTGAGACCGGTGCCGGCGAGATCCATCTGGTAGAGCGCCTGCACCGCGGCGAGACGGGCGGCGCCGCGCTTGTTCGCCTTGCGCGGGTCCTTGTCGTCGCGCTTTGCCTCGCGCGCCATCATGCGCCTTTCAGGCTGCGCTTGAGCCGCGCCATCACCAAAGCCGCGCGCGCGGCGTCGACGCCCTTGTGGCCGTGGTCACCGCCGAGGCGCGCCTTGGCCTGATGCTCGTCGTCGACGGTGAGGATGCCGTTGCCGAGCGGAAGCTCACGCGCGAGCGCAAGGTCCATCAGCCCGCGCGCGGATTCGTTGGCGACGATGTCGAAGTGATAGGTCTCGCCCTGGATGACGCAGCCGAGCGCGATGGCGCCGTCGTAAGGCTTGCCGCGCCGCTCGGCCGCGGTAACGGCCATGGCGATGGCGGCGGGAATCTCGAGCGCGCCGGGCACGGTGATCAGATCATAGGTCGAGCCGGCCTCGTCGAGCGTCGTCTTGGCGCCGCTGAGCAGCTGATCGGAAATACCGAGGTAATAGCGCGCCTCGACGATGAGCATGTGGAAACGCTCGCCTTTCGGCGCAGCCTTTGGTGCCGGCTTGGGCGCGGCCGCAGCCGCGGCTTTCGGCGCGCTTTTCGGCGCAACCTTGGCCGCCGCTTTCGGCGCAGGCTTCGCGCTGCTCTTCCGTTTTTTCGCCATTCGCTGGTTCCTGACCGCGCCGGGTCGTAGCAAGCGGGACCGTGGGTCACAAGGGCCGGTTTCGTGTCGTCCCGGGCGAGCGCAAGCGAGGCCCGGGGACCCATACGCCGCAGTCTATCGAGAACGCAGGGGGTATGGGTCCCCGCTTTCGCAAGTCGGCTTTAGCCGACTTGCGCATCAATTGGCAGACATCGGGTAGACCCGATGTCTGCGGGGACGACAGCGTCACCGCGCCTCCATCAACCGCGCCGCATAGCGCGCCATCGTGTCGATCTCGAGATTGACGTCGTCGCCGGCCTTCAGCGCGCCGAGCGTGGTCACGGCCAAGGTGTGCGGGATGATCAGCACCGAGAAATCGTCGCCGACGACCGTGTTCACCGTCAGCGACACGCCGTCGAGCGCGACCGAGCCTTTCGCGGCGATGAAACGCGCCAGCGCCTGCGGCGCGCGCAGCGTGAACCGCGCCATGTCGGTCATGTCGTCGCGTGCCAGAACGCGGGCAAGGCCATCGACATGGCCGGAGACGATGTGGCCGCCGAGCTCGTCGCCGACCTTCAGCGCGCGCTCGAGATTGACGCGCGTGCCGTGCCGCCATTGGCCGACGCCCGTCACGCGCAACGTCTCCGCGGCGGCGTCGACCGCGAAACAGGTGCGGCCGCCCTCCTCGCCGGTATCGACGACCGTGAGGCAGACGCCGGAGCAGGCGATCGACGCGCCCTCGACGAGCTCGGCGCGCGGATAGCGCGTGAACAGCGTGATGCGGTGCAGGTTGTCCGCCCGCGCCTTGATCGAGCGCACCTCGCCGAGATCGGTGACAATGCCGGTGAACATTACACGGCCTCGTGTCCCGGACGCGACGCGGCATGAAATGACGCGCTGCAGATCCGGGACCCCGGTTGCTTCCAGCGAGAAAGCGGGACCCCGGGTCTGCGCAGCAACACTGCGTGTTGCAGCGCGCCCGGGGAACGCAAATACATTTGCCGTGCCATATCAACCCCGCCCGTAGAGTTCGAGCGTGTCGGCGCCGAGTTGCTCGCTGCCGAGCGCGGTGAGGCCCTCGGTCAGCGCCGCGAGCCTCATGCCCTCGAGCGGGTCGATGCCGCTCGCGCCGATGTCCTTGGCGCCGCGCATCAGCGCGACCTCGTCGACGAGGCCCGCGCCGGCGAAGCCCGCGGCCACCGTCGGCCCGCCCTCCACCATCAGCCGCGTGATGCCCTCGCCGTTGAGCGTCGCAAGCACCGCGGCGAGATCGAGCCTGCCGTTCTTCTCCGCGACGCGGAACACGCGCACGCCTTTCTGCTGCAAAATCTCCTCGGCCATCGCCGAGGCTTTCGCCGAACAGAACACCCAGGTCGGGAATTCGCGCACGGTCGAGATCACCGACAGTGACAGCGGCGTGCGCAACTGCGCGTCGAGCACGACGCGGACCGGCGAGCGCTCGCTCATGCCCGGCAGGCGGCAGGTCAGCTGCGGATTGTCGGACAGCACGGTGCCGACGCCGATGAGGATCGCGTCGTTCTCCGCGCGCATCAGGAACACGCGCGCGCGCGCCGCATCGCCGGTGATCGGCACCGGCTTGCGGCCGGCCAGCCCCGCCTTGCCGTCTGCCGAGATGGCGAGCTTCACCAGCACGCGCGGGCGGGCTTGCGTCACGCGGGCGATGTGGCCGGCGTGCATGCGGCGTGCCTCCTCGCCGCACAGGCCCACATCGACCACGATCTTCTTCTCGCGCAGGCGCGCGTGGCCTTGGCCGGCGACCTCCGGGTTCGGGTCCTCCATTGCCGAGACGACGCGGGCGATGCCGGCCTTGATCACGGCATCGGCGCAGGGCGGCGTCTGGCCCTGGTGCGAGCACGGCTCGAGCGTGACGTAGAGCGTCGCGCCATGCGCGGCGCGCTTCGCCTGGCGCAGCGCCTCGACCTCGGCATGCGGGCGGCCGCCGGGTTGCGTCCAGCCGCGGCCGACGATGACGCCGTCCTTGACGATGACGGCGCCGACCGCGGGGTTCGGCGCGGTGCGCCCGAGCCCGCGCCGGCCGAGATCGAGCGCCAGGCGCATGAAGCGGAGGTCGTCGGTTTCGGACATTTGTGCGCAAACTACCTCAAGTTGTAATGAACCCGAAGCTCAGCTATTATATGAGCTACCATCTGTGGCGACGGTCGCCTTATCGAGGATACGCCAATGGGACTTCCGTTGAACCTGTCAATCCTGCGGATGGTGGAAGAATACAAACGGATTCCGCGCGGTCTTCTTTACGAGAAGCTCGACGCTCCGGACACCGAAATCGACAAGCAACTGACCGACCTGCAGAACCGCGGCGCGATCACGGTCGAGAACGATCACGTCGTGGTGAGAGGCAGATAGCTCCCGGCGTCGGTCGTCCTGGGGGGACGATGCTATTCGGGGTTTCCATCGAGCAGCTATTGCTCGCTCTCGTCGTCGCCGTCCTGGTCACAGGCATCGAGCTGTTAACGTCGAAGTACGCGCGCACGGCGCGCTTCGCGTTGCGGTCGATCTGGTTCTACGTCTACGTCCTCGTCTACGGCCTGCTTGCCGTCGCCGGGCTGCTGGTGCTGCCGCTGGTCGGCGGGACCAGCGGCGTGGCGTCGTCGAATCCCTGGCTCAATGCCGCGCTGGTCGGCTTCAGTGTCAAGGCGATCCTGCACATCCGCATCTTCGCGGTGAGCACCGGTCCCGGCCAATCGTTCCCGGTCGGCCTGGAGTCGTTCGTGCAGCTGTTCGAGCCGTGGCTGCTGCGGACGATCGAGCTCGATCATTTCTCGGGGCAAAGCGCGTTCATAGCGCCGCGCGCGGCAACGATTGCCGACGTGGCCGCCGCGCGTGCGACGGCCAAAGCCAATCCTCCGCCCGGCCTCTCGCCGCAGGAAGTCGCCGCCTTCGAGGCCGACATCGATCAGGCCCCGACCCCGCGGCAGGTGATCGCCGCGTACCTGAAATACGCCGGCATCCGGCTGACCGACTCGACGTTCCCTTAGGCGCCGGTCAACCTCGCTCGGCGGGCTTGCCGTCTTCCGACAATTCCGCCAGCGCCGCCTCGAAGTCCTTGGCCTCGCGGAAATTCTTGTAGACGGAGGCGAAGCGCACATAGGCGACGTCGTCGACGTCGCGCAGCTGCTCCATCACCGCCTCGCCGATCGTCTCGGAAGTGACCTCGTTCTCGCCGAGGCTTTCCAGTTCGCGCACGACCTTCGACACCATCTGCTCGACACGCTCCGGATCGACCGGCCGCTTGCGCAGCGCGATCTGCACCGAGCGCAGGAGCTTGTCGCGGTCGAACGGCACGCGCCGGCCGTTGCGCTTGATCACCGTCAGTTCGCGCAACTGCACGCGCTCGAAGGTGGTGAAGCGGAAATTGCAGGTGAGGCAGACGCGGCGGCGGCGGATGACGGCACTGTCCTCCGTCGGCCGCGAGTCCTTCACCTGCGTATCGAGGCTACCGCAGCTCGGGCAGCGCATGACGTGTCCCCCCTGTCCGGCCTATCGTCACTGATAGATCGGAAACCGCTTCAGCAGCGCCCCGACCTTGTCGCGCACCTTGCCTTCGATCAGCGAATCTTCTTCCGCGTGCTTCTGCGACAGCACGTCGAGCACCTCGACGATCATGTCGCCGATCTGCTGGAACTCGGCGACGCCGAAGCCGCGCGTCGTGCCGGCCGGCGTGCCGAGCCGGATGCCGGACGTAATCGTCGGCTTCTCCGGGTCGAACGGGATGCCGTTCTTGTTGCAGGTGATGTGGGCGCGGCCGAGCGAGAGCTCGGCGACCTTGCCGGTCAGCCGCTTCGGGCGAAGATCGACCAGCATCAGATGCGTATCGGTGCCGCCGGAGACGATGTCGAGACCGTGCGACTTCAAGTTCTCGGCCAGCGCCTTGGCGTTCTCAACGACGTTCCTGGCATAGACCTTGAACGATGGCCTGAGCGCCTCGCCGAAGGCCACCGCCTTCGCCGCGATGACGTGCATCAGCGGCCCGCCCTGCATCCCCGGGAACACCGCCGAATTGATCTTCTTCGCCAGCTCCTCGTCGTCGGTGAGGATGACGCCGCCGCGCGGGCCGCGCAGCGTCTTGTGCGTCGTGGTGGTGACGACATGCGCGTGCGGGAACGGCGACGGATGCGCGCCGCCGGCGACCAGCCCGGCGAAATGCGCCATGTCGACCATGAGATAAGCGCCGACCTCGTCGCAGATCTCGCGGAAGCGCTTGAAGTCGAAGATGCGCGGATAGGCCGAGCCGCCGGCGATGATGAGTTTGGGTTTATGCTCGCGCGCGAGCTTGGCGAGCTCGTCCATGTCGACGCGCTGGTCCTCGCGCCGCACGTTGTAGGCCACCGGCTTGAACCATTTGCCGGACATGTTGATCGCCATGCCGTGCGAGAGATGCCCGCCCGCGGCGAGGTTGAGGCCCATGAAGGTGTCGCCGGGCTGCATCAGCGCGAAGAACACCTCGGCGTTGGCCGACGCGCCGGAGTGCGGCTGCACGTTGGCGAACTTGCAGCCGAACAATCGCGTGACGCGCTCGATCGCGAGCCGCTCGGCGACGTCGACATACTGGCAGCCGCCGTAATAGCGCTTCCCCGGCAGGCCCTCGGCGTATTTGTTGGTCAGCACCGACCCTTGAGCTTCGAGCACCGCGCGCGAGACGATGTTTTCCGAGGCGATCAGCTCGATCTCGTCGCGCTGGCGGCCGAGTTCCTTGCCGATCGCGTCGGCGATCTCGGGATCGGCCTCCGCGAGCGTGGCGGAAAAGAAGGTATCGAGATCGGCGGACGCGGGCTTCGAGCTGACGGACATCGCATTCTCCAGGCGCCGGATGAGCGGCGCCGAACGGGTCGGGACGGATCGCAGGATTGGCGGATAGCATAGCCGCCGGCAGGGGCCAAGCAATGGGGCGGCGGCGGGGCGGATGGCGCAATATCTGGGGGTTTTCGGGACTGCTCCCCTCCCCCGCGAGCGCAGCGAGTGTGGGGAGGGGTCGGGGTTGGGGGCAATCTTATCCGCTGAGCCGAAGACGAGGCCCCCCACCCCGATTGGCAATCGCATGCGATTGCCAATCGACCCTCCCCACCGCTCCGCGGGGGGAGGGAAAAGAAAGCTCACCCCTTCCGCATCGTCGCGTACTGGCCGAGCCCGTCCTTGTTGTAGATGTCGTCGCGGAACTGCACGACGCCGTCGGGCGTGGCCCAGGCGGTGATGTAGACCCAGTAGACCGGCACCGGCTTCGTCAATTTGGCGTCGACGCGCTGGCCCGACTTGATGGTGGCGTCGATCTGCTGGCGCGACCAGTTCGGCGTGTCGCGCAGCAGCCAGTCGACCAATTCGCGCACGTTCTGCACGCGCACGCAGCCGGACGAATGGAAGCGCATGTCCTCGCCGAACAGGCCCTTCTCCGGCGTGTCGTGCATGTAGACGCCGTCCGGGCTCGGGAACTGGATGCGCAAGGTGCCAAGCGAATTGAAGTCGCCGGGGTCCTGGCGGAAGCGGTAGTTCACCGCCTCGTTGGTCTGCCAGTTGATCTGCGTCGGCTGTAGTTCCTGGCCGTGCATGTCGTAGATGTGGATGTGCTCGCTGGTGAGGTAGTTCGGGTCCTTCTGCATCAGCGGCACGAGGTCGCGACGCACCAGCGACACCGGCACGGTCCAGTACGGGTTGAAGTTGACCTCGGTGATCTTGCTGTTGACGTCGGGCGACGGCCGGTCCGGCCGGCCGACCACCGCGGTGTAGCGGCCGACGGCGACGCCGTTCTCGACCGCTTCGACCTGCGCCGCCGGGATGTTCACCATCACGTAGCGGTCGCCGAGATTGCCGCTCATCGTCTTGAGACGGCCGACATTGGTCTTGAGCTGCGTAAGCCGCACGTCGCAGGGGATGTTGAGCCGCTTGAAGGTCTCGGCGCGGACGATGCCGTCGATCGAGATGCCGTGCCGCGCCTGGAAGCGGCGCACCGCCGCCTCGACGTAGGAATCGAAGACGTCGCTGACGCCCGAGGCGCCGGCGCTGGTGTCGAGGTCGCCGGAAACGGCGAGGCGCTTGCGCAGGGCGACGACGCTCGGATGGCGGTTGCCCAGCCGCAGCCGCTCGACCGGCGGCACGCTCGGCCAGCCGCCGCGAGCGAGGATGCCCTCGTACTCGCCGACCGCCTGCGCGGTGGTGTCGGCGGTCGAGGCCGAGAGCGTCGGCAGCGACGCCTTCGGCATGTGGATGGTGCGCGAGGCGCTGTCGAAGTCCTGGCCGAGCTCGCGGCGCTGATTCTGGTCGATCAGCGCCTGCAGGAGCTTGTCCTCGCCGGCGGCCTGCGCCGGGCGGATCAGGGATGGCGCGGCGAGCGCGCCCGCCCCCAAAGCGAAAAGAAAAGCGCGGCGGTCGGGGCCATTGGCGGCCCGGCGGGACTGGTCGGACATCTCAGGGTCTCGGACGTGGCGCTCGGGTGTCGCCCCCGGCGCGGCGGCATAGCGGAAAACGAAGCGTCCGACTACCGGGAACTACCGGCGAATTTGTGGCCGGCGCGCACGAGCGCGTGATCGTGCCGCGGGACCCTGCCCCGCCCAAAAACGACAAGGCCCCGGCCGTGGAGGTGCGGCCGGGGCAAGTCTTCCGCCAGGTACGTCCGAGAGCGGCCGTAAAGCGCGGATTAGAGGCGATAGAGGATCTGGTCGGTCCAGAAGCGCTCGAGACGGTGCAGCGACTTGTTGAGCGTGGTGAACTCGTCGGCATTGATGCCGCCGACCTGCTCGACCGTGCGCACGTGCTTCTGATAGAGCGCCTCGACGATGTCGCGCACCTCGCTGCCCTTGTCGGTCAGCTTGATGCGGACCGACCGGCGGTCGACGCGCGAACGCTGGTGATCGAGGAAGCCCATCTCGACGAGCTTCTTGAGGTTGTAGGAGACGTTGGAGCCGAGATAGTAGCCGCGCGTGCGCAGCTCACCCGCGGTCAGCTCCTTGTCGCCGATGTTGTAGAGCAGGAGCGCCTGCACCGAATTGATATCGGAGCGCCCGCGGCGGTCGAATTCGTCCTTGATGACGTCGAGCAGGCGGCGATGCAGCCGCTCGACCAGCGTCAAGGCTTCAAGATAGAGCGGCCGGATGTGCTCGAAGCGCTGCTCGCGCTCAGGCTCAACGGCCGTTTTCACGACGGCTTTCATGTCAACGCCCCTGTTTGTACGCGTCTTTGTTGTTCGTCCCTGGTAACGAGGCCCTGTTTCCCCGCTCCGGATGCCGCCAACCTAAAGGGGCCGATCTAAAATCCGCTTAAATAACTGCATAAACCAATGGTTTATTTGATGCCGCGAATTCTCCTCTCATTCGCAAGATTCGGACGCCGTGCGGAAAGGAAGCGTTCACCCTGCCGCGCCGGCGCGTCCGCGATCAGCCGCGAATGAAGCGGATAATGCCGGAAAAATCGCGGGAACCCTCCCCCGACTCCACGTAGCGTGAATAAAGGCTTGCCGCCTTGCCGCCCATTTCGGTAACGGCGCCCGCCGTCCTGGCCGCGTCCTGCGACAGCTTGAGATCCTTGAGCATCATCGCGGCGGTAAATCCGGCGGCGTAATCGCGGTTCGCCGGAGACGCCGGCACCGGCCCCGGCACCGGGCAATACGACGTCATCGCCCAGCACTGGCCCGACGACTTCGACGCGATGTCGAACAGCTTCTGGTGCTCGAGGCCGAGCTTCTCCGCCAGCACGAAGCCTTCCGACACCGCGATCATCGACGCGGCGAGGATCATGTTGTTGCAGATCTTGACGGCCTGACCGTTGCCGGCACCGCCGGCGTGCACGATGGTCTTGCCCATCTTTTGCAAAATCGGCTCGGCGCGGGCGAAGGCCTGCGCGGGACCGCCGACCATGAAGGTGAGCGTGCCGGCGGTGGCGCCGCCGACGCCGCCCGACACCGGCGCGTCGAGCATCATCAATCCCCTCGCCTCCGCCGCCTTGGCGACGTCGCGCGCGGTGGCGACGTCGATGGTCGAGCAGTCGACGAGCAAGGTGCCGGGATTGGCGCTCTCGATGACGCCGCCGGGCGAGAGATAGACCTCGCGCACGTGCTGGCCCGCCGGCAGCATCGTGATGACGACATCGGCGCGCCCCGCCGCGACGCCGGCCATATCGACCGCGACGCCCCCCGCGGCTTTCAGTTTCTCCACCGCCGCCGGATTGACGTCGACGCCCTCGACCTGATGCCCGGCCTTGAGGAGGTTCTGCGCCATCGGCAGACCCATGTTGCCGAGGCCGATGAAACCGATGCGCGCCATCACACTCTCCTTACCGATGTATCAGGGCGGGTGCTCCTGCGCCGCCTTCAGCGCCAGCAGGAGATACAAGCAAAGCAGCGCCGTCTCGATCAAGCCGGCGATGAGGCTGGCGCCGAACACCTGCGGGAAGAACACTTCCAGCGCCAGCATCGAGGCGACCGACATCAGCCAGATGACCGCGCCCCAGGCGGCGGCGAGCCACAGACCCACCGCTGCGACGAGGTCGAGCACGGCGAAGAACACGGTCGCCGCCTGCCAGGCGATCGAATGATACTCGAACAGGTCGCCGTCCATGCCGATGCCGATGAGCCGCGACCAGTGATAGAGCCCCTTGAGCATCGACACGCCGGCCATCACGCGCAGGAACAGGATGAGGCGGCGCGTCCAGACGCTGGCGCCCTCCTCGCCTTCCCGCTCCTGCACCGGATCGAGATTGCGGAGATCGTCCTCGTCGCTGTGCGCTTGGGTTTTCGTCCCGATCATGGCAGCGGCAATTCGCCCTGCGCGCGGACCGCGAAGTGCCGCTCGACCTGCGTCCCGGTGACCTCGGCGAGGGTCGCGGGCCGCCAGCGCGGGGCATTGTCCTTGTCGACGATCACGGCGCGCACGCCCTCGTAGAAATCGTGGCCTTCGATGATGCGCGACACTATGCGGAATTCGGCGCGCATGCACGCCGCGAAATCGAATGTCCGGCCGCGGCGCACCTGCTCCAGCGCGATCTTGAGGCTGAGCGGCGATTTGGCGCGGATGGTGGCGGCGGCCTTGGCCGCCCAGGCGGCGACGGCGCTGCCGGTTCCGGCTTCCGCGTCGAGCGCGGCGAGAATGCCTTCGACGCTGTCGCCGGCGAACAGGCGGTCGATTGCGCTCTTGCGCGCCATCACCGGCCCCTCGCCTGCCGGCTCCGCGAAGGCGGCGAGCACGGCGTCGACCGAGACGGTGCCGGTCAGGCCCTCGATCAGCGCCGGAATGCGCGCCGAGGGAATGCGGTGCGTGGCGATCCCCGCGGCGACGGCGTCGGCGGCGTCGAAGCGTTCGCCGGTCAGCGCGCAGTAAGTGCCGAGTTCGCCCGGCATGCGCGGCAGGAACCAGGTGGCGCCGACGTCGGGGAAGAAGCCGATGCCGACCTCCGGCATGGCGAAGGAATAGCGGTCGCCTGCGACGCGATGCGAGCCGTGCACCGACACGCCGACGCCGCCGCCCATGACGATGCCGTCGATCAGCGAGACGTAGGGCTTGCGGTAGCTCTTGATCGCGGCGTTGAGCGGATACTCGTCGCGCCAGAATTGCAGCATCTCGGCCTGCTTGCCGGCCTTGCCGAGATCGTAAAGATGGCGGATGTCGCCCCCGGCCGAGAACGCGCGCTCACCGGCGGCGGTGACGATGACGCGCGTGACCGCATCGTCATCGGCCCAGGCCTTAAGCTGCGCGGCGAGCGCGAGCACCATGCCGTGCGTGACGGCATTGAGCGCCTTCGGCCGGTTGAGCGTGACCAGGCCGGCCGCGCCGCGGCGGGAGAAGAGGATGTCGGGTTGATCGCTCACACGCCTCTCCGTTCCCCTCCCCCCGCGAAGCGGTGGGGAGGGGTCAGGGGTGGGAGGACGACGATGCAAAGATCGAAGACGGACGTAAGGAGTGAAGAGCCACCCACCCCGATGTGCAATCGCGAGCGATTGCAAATCGACCCTCCCCACCGCTTCGCGGGGGGAGGGACAGGAAGAGCGCACGCGCGACGCATCGGCACTTTATCAATTCCCCAGCATGGCGCGCGCGATGATGACGCGCATGATCTCGTTGGTGCCTTCGAGGATCTGGTGCACGCGCACGTCGCGCAGCACGCGCTCGATCGGATGGTCGCGCAGATAGCCGTAGCCGCCGTGCAGTTGCAGGCAACCGTTGACCACCTCGAAGCCGGTGTCGGTGGCGAGGCGCTTGGCCTTCGCCGCAAGCTGTGTCGCCTCGGGCTCGCCCGCGGAAAGCGCGTGCGCGGCGCGGTGCAGCAAGAGCCGCGCGGCGTCGAGCTCGGTGGCGTAATCGGCCATGCGAAATTGCAGCGCCTGGAAATCGGCGAGCCGCGTGCCGAACTGCTTGCGCTCCTTCATGTAGGCGACGGTGCGGTCGAGGCAGAACTGTGCGCCGCCGAGCGAGCAGGCGCCGATATTGATGCGGCCGCCGTCGAGCCCGGCCATGGCGATGCGGAAGCCCTCGCCTTCCGCGCCGATGCGGTTGTCGACCGGGACGCGGCAGTTCTCGAACAGCACCATCGCGGTTGGCTGCGTCTTCCAGCCGAGCTTCTTCTCCTGCGCGCCGAACGAAAGGCCCGGCGTGCCGTTCTCGACCGCGATGCAGGAGATGCCGCGCGGGCCGCCCTCGCCGGTGCGCGCCATGACGAGATAGATGTCGGAGCGGCCGCCGCCGGAGATGAAGGCCTTGGCGCCGTCGAGGACGTAAGTATCGCCGTCGCGGCGCGCCCTCGTCGCCAGGCTGGCGGCGTCGGAGCCGGCGCCTGGCTCGGTCAGGCAGTAGCTGCCGAAATGCGCCATGGTGCAGAGCTTCGGCAGGAAGCGCTTGCGCTGCGCGTCGCCGCCGAAGCGGTCGATCATCCAGGCGACCATGTTGTGGATCGAGAGGTAGGCCGCGGTCGAGGTGCAGCCCTGCGCCAGTTCCTCGAAGATCAAGGCCGCGTCGAGGCGGTCGAGCGCCGAGCCGCCGACGTCGTCCTTCACATAGATGCCGGCGAAGCCGAGGGCGGCGGCGGCGCGCAGCGCCTCGACCGGGAAGATCTCCTTCTCATCCCAGTCACGCGCATGCGGCATCATCGCATCGCGGGCGAACTGCCGCGCGGTGGCCTGGAAGGCGCGCTGCTCTTCGGTCAGGGAGAAGTCCATGCTGCTGCACCCGGCGATCGGGGTGCGAATTATGATGCCGGGACCGCTGCCGTCAAATATGGCCGCGGCCGCGCAGCGGCAGCGCCTTGCGAGGAGGCTGCGCCGGCGACGAGCAGGTCCGATGCGCGTGCAGCCAGATCTAGGCCGCGGCCGAGCCTTCCTGCTGGATCGACTGCCCGATCATCTCGCGCAGCTGGGGGCTGTCGGTATGGCCATGCACGGCAACGGCGTGCTGCACCGCAGCCTCCAGCAACTCAGGACGGGTATCCGCCGAGATCGAGATCGTGCAATTCTTCTCGCTCGGGTATCTGCGGCAGTCGATGAACATTCTGGCCATCGCGGCCCTCCGTTCTTCGCTACACCGGCAAGCCGTCCGCGGGCGGCGGAGCGCCGCCTGTGGACTTGCCGATCATGCGGCGAAAGCGGCTGGCCGGACAGCGACTGCGGCGCGAACCGCAGCGGAGGAACCACTCCTGGAACTCTTGCGGCCGATCTGCATCTAATTGGGTGAAGCACGCCCATCAACAAACCGGGGGAGACAGCCCATGACGGACGACGACAACAAGCCCGGCGGGCCTGACTTCGCACAAGGCATCGCCAGCACCGATCTCGCCGAGGGCGCGATGCTCACCGGCCATGTCGGCGACGACGCGGTGCTCCTGGTGCGGCGCGGCGGCAAGGTGTCGGCGCTGGCCGCGCATTGCACGCATTATCATGGGCCGCTGGCCGACGGGCTGATCGTCGGCGACACGATCCGCTGCCCCTGGCACCACGCCTGCTTCTCGCTTGCGACCGGCGAGGCACTCGCCGCTCCCGCCTTGAGCCCGCTCGACTGCTACGTCGTGTCGGAAAGCCAGGGCCGCATCATCGTCGGCGGCAAGAAGGAGCAGCCGAAGCCGAAGCAGATCGGCGGCACCGGCCGCATCGTCATTATCGGTGGCGGCGCGGCGGGCTTCGCCGCGGCGGAGATGCTGCGGCGGCACGGCTTCTCGGGCGACGTGACCATGCTGTCCAATGACAGCGCTTCGCCCGTCGACCGGCCGAACCTGTCCAAGGATTATCTCGCCGGCAGCGCGCCGGAGGACTGGGTGCCGCTTCGGGGCGATGATTGGTACGCCGGCAACAAAGTGACGCTGAAGCTCAAGACGGAGGTGGCGTCGTTCGATCCGAAGGCGAAGACGGTCACTTTGAGCGACGGCGCGTCCCTGCCCTACGACAAGCTCCTGCTCGCGACCGGCGCCGAGCCGGTGAAGCTGCCGGTGCCGGGTGCCGGCCTGCCGCATGTGCATCTGCTGCGCTCGCTCGATGACAGCCGCGGCATCATCGCCGCTGCGAAGACCGCGAAACGCGCGGTCGTCATCGGCGCGAGCTTCATCGGCCTGGAGGTCGCGGCCTCTCTGCGCGCGCGCGAGATCGAAGTGCACGTGGTCGCGCCTGAGGCACGGCCGCTGGAAAAAGTGTTCGGGCCGGAGTTCGGCGACTTCGTGCGGAGCTTGCACGAGGAACACGGCGTCGTCTTCCATCTCGAGGACGGCGTCACCGGCATCGACGCGAAGAAAGTCTCGCTCAAGAGCGGCGGCGCGATCGAGGCCGATCTGGTCGTCACCGGAGTCGGTGTGCGGCCGCGCATTGCGCTGGCCGAGAAGGCCGGGCTTGCGATCGACAGGGGCGTCAGCGTCGACGAGTATCTTCAGACCAGCGCTCCCGACGTCTACGCCGCCGGCGACATCGCGCGCTGGCCGGACGCCTATACAGGTCAGCGCATCCGCGTCGAGCACTGGGTGGTGGCCGAGCGGCAGGGTCAGACCGCGGCGCTCAACATGATGGGCGCGCGCACACCCTACCGCGCGGTGCCGTTCTTCTGGAGCCAGCATTACGACGTGCCGATCAACTATGTCGGCCACGCCGAAGGCTGGGACGCGATCGAGGTCGACGGCGATATTGCCAAGCGCGACTGCCTCGTGCGCTACCGCAAGGGCGGCAAGGTCATGGCCATCGCCTCGATCTATCGCGACAGGCAGTGCCTGGAAGTGGCGGCGGAAATGGAGAAGCAGGCGGGCGGCCGGGCGTCGTGAAGTGCGTGCTCCCCTCCCCCCACGCGCAGCGTGGTGGGGAGGGGTCGGGGGGGAAGGTTAAAGCGCCGCCCTCGCCCGCGCTTCATCTCCATGCACCCTGCCGGGTAGCGGCGGTGGGCGGGACGGGCTAAAAAGGCCCGTTCTGGAGTTCTGCCATGGCGATCAAATTCGGCCGTCCGCTGCAACGGTCCATCGGTTTCGTGCCGGCCCCGCAAGACGCAAACGAGCAGGCGGCGCCGCCGCTCGACCTCACCATCCGCATGCGGCGGAACCGGCGCGCCGGCTGGGCGCGGCGCATGGTGCAGGAGCACGTCCTCACCGTGAACGACCTGATCTGGCCGCTGTTCGTCATGGACGGCGACAATGCGCGGCAGCCTGTCGCCTCGATGCCAGGCGTCGAGCGGCTTTCAGTCGATGAAATCGCGCGCGCCGCCGCACGCGCCGCGGAACTCAAGATCCCCTGCATCGCGCTGTTTCCCTATACCGACCCCGCCTTGCGCGACGAGACCGGCAGCGAGGCGCTCAATGCGGACAATCTCGTCTGCCGCACCATCCGCGCCATCAAGAAGGAAGTGCCGGACATCGGCGTGCTGTGCGACGTCGCGCTCGACCCCTTCACCAGCCACGGCCATGACGGCTTGCTGAAGGACGGCGAAATCCTCAACGACGAGACCGTCGCCGTGCTGGTGAAGCAGGCGCTGGTGCAGGTCGAGGCCGGCTGCGACATCATCGCGCCGTCCGACATGATGGACGGCCGCGTCGGCGCCATCCGCAAGGCGCTCGATATGACCGGCCATACCGACGTGTCGATCATGGCCTATGCGGCGAAATACGCCTCGGCCTTCTACGGGCCGTTCCGCGACGCGGTCGGCTCGGCCAAGACGCTGTCCGGCGACAAGCGCACCTACCAGATGGATCCCGGCAATTCCGACGAGGCGATGCGCGAGGTCGCGCTCGACATCGAGGAAGGCGCCGACATGATCATGGTGAAGCCGGGCATGCCCTATCTCGATATCTGCCGGCGCGTGAAGGACACGTTCGGCATGCCGACCTTCGCCTACCAGGTGTCGGGCGAGTACGCGATGATCATGGCCGCCGCGCAGAACGGCTGGCTCGACGGCGAGCGGGCGATGACCGAGAGCCTGATCGCATTCAAGCGCGCCGGCTGCGACGGCGTGCTGACTTATTTCGCGCCGCGCGTGGCGGAGCAATTGAGCAAGGGTTGACTTTCAATTTCGGGCAATTCCTCCCTTCACCGGCCCGGTGACCGGCAACACAATTCGAGAAGGCAAGCGCAATGGGTGAATTCGCCATCGGACAGGGCGTGTCGCGGTTCGAGGATCCGCGGCTGTTGCAGGGCGGCGGGCGTTACGTCGACGACATCAAGCTGCCGGGCATGGCGCACGGCATCGTGCTGCGCTCGCAGCACGCGCACGCAAAGATCAAATCGCTCGACGTCACCGCCGCGAAGAGCGCGCCCGGCGTGCTGGCGGTTTTGACCGCGGCCGACATCAAGGCGGCCGGCTGGGGCGACCTGCCGATCCCGGGCGGCCTGAAGCGCCGCGACGGCTCGCCGATGATCAAGACGCGCTATCCGATCCTCGCCGAAGACCGCGTGCGCTGGGTCGGCGATCCGGTCGCCTTCGTCGTCGCCGAGACGATCGCGCAGGCGCTCGACGCGGCCGAGATGATCCAGGCCGATTTCGAGCCGCTGCCCGCCGTCACCTCGACCGAGGACGCGGCCAAGCCCGGCGCCGTGAAGGTGTGGGAGGAGGCGGTCGACAATATCTGCTTCGTCGAGACGATCGGCGACAAGGCGGCGACCGACGCCGCCTTCGCCAAGGCCGACCACGTCGTCAAGCAGAAGTTCGTCATCAACCGCGTCACCGCCGCGACCATGGAGCCGCGCGGCGCGGTCGGCGACTACAACGCCGCCGACGAGCGCTACACGCTCTATACCGCGATCCAGCGCCCGCATCCGACGCGTATCGACTTCGCCAAGCTGATGAAGATTCGCGAGAGCAAGATCCGTATCGTCACCAACGCTACCGGCGGCTCGTTCGGCATGAAGTCGCCGGTGTTCAACGAGATGCCGCTGGTGCTGCTCGCCTCGAAGCTCATTGGCCGGCCGGTCAAGTGGATCTCGACGCGCAC
>DATNBL010000071.1:0-13099 GCA_035571935.1 Pseudolabrys sp. | reverse complement strand
GTCGAGCGCTTCATTAGTTCCTTGGTCATCACCGCGCGGCGGATGTGGTCGGCGACCGTGATCGCCGAGCGCAGCACCGTGTTCGGCAGCACCACCGCGAACTCCTCGCCGCCGTAACGCGCCGCGGTGTCCTGGCCCTTGACGTTCTGCTTCACCGACATGGCGACGAGGCGCAGCACCTGGTCGCCGGTGAGGTGGCCGAAGGAGTCGTTGAACGTCTTGAAGTGGTCGATGTCGGTCATCATCAGCGACACCGGCTCGTTGCGGCTGCGCGCTTCGGCGATCGCGGACTCCAGCGTCACGTCGAAGAACTTACGGTTGGCGAGTTGCGTCAGCGGATCGGTCAGGCTTTCGTTGCGCACCGCCTCGAGATTGACCTGCAACTCGTTGATCTCGAGTTTGGAGGCGTTGAGGCGCGCTTCGAGCTTCTGGTTGGAGACCTCCATCTCCTTGGCGGTCTGCACCAGGCCCTCGACAATGGCGCGCAGGCCTTCGCGATCCTTCGACTGGCCGAGTTTCTCGGTCATGTCGGCGAGGCTCTCGGTGTAGCTGTTGGCGGAGCCGGCGGCGGCGTCGATCATCGCCATCACCTGCTCGATCTCGTCCATTACCTTGCTGCCGACATTGCCGATGCGGTCGGACAGGCGCGCCGGCGCCAGATAGGTCTCGTAGATCGCTTCGAGGTCGGCGTCGCTCAGGTTGCCGTGCTGCTGGAGAGTCTCGTTGATCTTCTGGTTGAGCGAGGGGTGGAAGCCGGTCGCATAGGCGTACCAGATCTCGTAATTGCGCGGGGTCGCCGGCTGGCGCAACGCCTTGAGCTGCCCGAGGGCGATTTCGGCATACGCCATCGTGCGTTGATGCTCGTCGGCATGCGCCGTCATCGCCAAGCCTTTCCCCGTCGAAACCTGTCGCGCGCGGACATGCGCCCGCACGGCCCCGCCACTGCGGTACCCGGAGGCGACGGTATCCCGGGCAGGTGAACGCCCCGTAAATTCGGCCGCCAAAGCGGCGGCCGGGGCTGACAAGACTGGGGATTATAAAAAGCCGCGATGGCGACCGATAACGGTCAGGCTTTGACGGTTACCGGACGCAGCAGAAATGCCGGCAAATGGCTGGTATCCGCCTCTTCGGCCTCGCGCTGCGGGCGCGGCTGGTGGGGCCGGGGCTGCGGCGGACGCGGCTCGGCGCCGGGGCGGCGATGCTCGCCGCGCGTGCGCTGGTGCGGACGTTCGCCTCGCTCGCGGTGTTCGCCGCGTTCGCGATGTTGATCGCGCGGCGGACGTGGCGCCTCGGCGGCTTCGCCGCCGGCGGGCTTGTCCATCCACGGGATGGTCTGTCCGGTCAGCTTCTCGATCGCGTCCACCGAGCGGCCGTCCATCGGCGCCACGATGGTGATCGCGGTGCCGCTTTTGCCGGCGCGGCCGGTCCGGCCGATGCGGTGGATGTAGTCGTCGGGATGATGCGGCACGTCGAAATTGAAGACGTGGGACACGTCGGGGATGTCGAGGCCGCGGGCGGCGACGTCGGAGGCGACCAGGAGCTTGGCCTCGCCGCTGCGGAAGGCGTCGAGCGCGGCCATGCGCGCCGGCTGGTCCAGATCGCCGTGCAGCGCGACGGCATTGAACTTGTGCCGCAGCAGCGAGCGGTGCAGTTGCGCCACTTCGCGCTTGCGGTTGCAGAAGATGATCGCGTTCTTGAACTCATCGGCGCCGCGGATCAGCTGGCGCAAGGTCTCGCGTTTGTCCTGCGGATCGCGGCCGGTCTGAACCTTGAGCTGGGTGATGGTGGTGGCGGCGGTGGCCGGGCGGGAGACTTCGACGCGCACCGGATTGTGCAGGAAGGTGTCGGCGATCCGCTGGATTTCCGGCGGCATGGTCGCGGTGAAGAACAAGGTCTGCCGCGTGAAGGGGACCAGCTTGCCGATGCGCTCGATGTCGGGGATGAAGCCCATGTCGAGCATGCGGTCGGCTTCGTCGATGATCAGAAGTTCGCAGCCCGACAGCAGAAGCCGTCCGCGCTCGGAATGATCGAGCAGGCGGCCCGGTGTGGCGATCAGGACGTCGACGCCGCGCAGGAGCTTGGAGTCCTGGTCGCCGAACGACACGCCGCCGATGATCAGCGCGACGTTGAGCTTGTGGTTCTTGCCGTATTTTTCGAACTGCTCGGCGACCTGGGCCGCGAGCTCGCGCGTCGGCTCGAGGATGAGCGTGCGCGGCATACGGGCGCGGGCGCGGCCCTGTTCGAGCATGGTGAGCATCGGCAGCACGAAGGCCGCCGTCTTGCCGGTGCCGGTCTGGGCGATGCCGAGCACGTCGCGCCTTGCGAGCACGTGCGGGATGGCCTGATCCTGGATGGGGGTGGGTGTCTTGTAGCCGGCCGCTTCAATAGCGCCGAGAACCTTGTCGGAGAGACCGAGATGGGAGAAGGACATATAACCTCAAGTCGGGGCGGCCATCGGAAGCGGCCTGCGCCGGACGATTTGGCCCGCGCCGACGTGAGAAACGCTGCTATGCGCGGGGAAAGGGCCGAATCTTCGTGTCGTTCGGTCCGGATGCCGGGAACATAAGGTCCAATACCCCAAAGTCAATGCTTCGCATTGCAATAAGGCCCTGCATTCTTAATCTTTTCGGCTAACGAGGAGGGAAAATGCCTGCATCGCTGCCGCTTTTGCTGGTTCCAGGGCTCACTTGCACGGCGCGGCTCTTCGCGCCGCAAGTGACGGCGCTGTGGCCGCATGCGCCGTTGATGATCGCCGACCACCGCCAGGACGCACATATCGACGCGGTCGCGCGCCGCATCCTCGACAATGCGCCGCCGCGCTTTTCACTCTGCGGCCTGTCGATGGGCGGCTACATCGCCTTCGCCATGATGCGGCTGGCGCCGGAGCGGATCGCGCGGCTGGCGCTGCTCGACACCGCGGCGCGCGCCGACACGCTGGATCAGACGGCGGCGCGCAAGACGCAAATCGACATGACCAAGGCCGGGCGCTACGCCGAGATCCCCGGCCTGTCGATGCCGCGCTACGTGCACAAGGACCGGCAGAACGACGTCGCGTTGACCTCGACCGTGCGCCGCATGGCGGAGGAGACCGGACCCGACGCCTTCATCCGCCAGCTGAACGCCATCATGTCCCGGCCGGATTCGCGGGCGATGCTGGGCAGCATCCGCTGCCCGGCGCTCGTGCTGGTCGGCGCCGCCGATGTGGCGACGCCGCCCGACCTGGCGCGGGAGATGGCGGACGGCATCCCCGGCGCGACGCTCGTCGTGGTGCCGAACTGCGCGCATCTTTCGACTTTGGAGCAGCCGGAGGCGGTGAACGCCGCATTGATCGAATGGCTCGGCAGAAACTGAAACGCGACAATGCCGGCGTGATCGCGCCGCCGCCATTGCTGGCGCTGGCGGCGGTCGTGTTCGGCCTCTTGCTCGACGGCCTGTTCCCGGCCTTCGTGCTCACCGTGCTGCTCGACTTCAACGAGCGGCTGGCGATCGGGATCGTGCTGATGGCGGCAGGGCTGGCGCTGGTCGCCGCCGCCAATCTCTCCTTCCGCAAGGCCGGCACCAACCCGGAGCCGTGGAAGCCGGCGACCGCGATCGTTGCGACCGGCGTCTTCGCCTGGCTGCGCAATCCGATGTATGTCGGCGGCACCGTGCTGCTGATCGGGCTCGCCATCCTCGTCGCGTCGGACTGGATGGTGGTCACGACCATCGTCATGGCGGTGATCCTCCACTTCGGCGTCGTCAGGCGCGAGGAGCGTTATCTCGAGGCCAAGTTCGGCGACGCCTACCGCGACTACTGCGCGCGCGTGTCGCGCTACGGCTGGCCCGGCTGACGGAATCGTTCCAGCCTTTCCCGCAAACGTCCCTTGGCCTCTGGCCTTGACCCGGCCCAATGGGGCAAAAAAGCCGTCGAGCCGGGAGGAATCATGCGCACACAGGTCGGGATCATCGGGGCGGGGCCGGCGGGCCTCATGCTGGCGCGGCTCCTGCACCTTGCGGGCATCTCCTCGGTCGTCATCGAGAACCGCAGCGAGACCTACATCTACGACCGCATCCGCGCGGGGCTGATCGAGCACTGGGCCGCGGACCTGCTGACCGACGCCGGCGTAGGCCACCGCATGGCGCGTGACGGCGTGCTGCACTGGGGCAACTACATCGGCATCAACGGCGAATTGCACCGCACCGACTTCAAGAAGCTGGTGGGCAAGCGCGTCACCATCTACGGCCAGCAGGAGGTGGTGAAGGATCTCGTGGCGCAGCGCCGCGCCGACGGCGGGGAGCTCTTCTTCGAGGTGGACAATGTCAGCGTCGACGGCCTGACGTCGGAGCGGCCGACGGTCCGTTTCACGCACGAGGGCAGGGCGCACGAGATCGACTGCGACTTCATCGCCGGCTGCGACGGCTTCCACGGCATCTGCCGCCCGAGCATCCCCACCGACCGCCTGCGAATCTTCGAGCGCGATTACCCGTTTGGCTGGCTCGGCATCCTGTCGGAAAGCCCGCCGCCCGAGCATGAGCTCATCTACTCCTATACCGACCGCGGCTTCGCGCTCTACACGATGCGCTCGATGTCGCTGTCGCGCCTCTATCTGCAATGCGACCACGACGAGGACATCGCCAACTGGCCCGACAGCCGCATCTGGGAGGAGCTGCACCGGCGTCTTGGCGGCTCGCGCAAGCTCGTCGAAGGCAAGATGCTGCAGAAGGGCGTTACGCCGATGCGCTCGTTCGTCGCCGAGCCGATGCAATACGGGCGCCTGCTGCTCGCGGGGGACTCAGCCCACATCGTGCCGCCGACCGGCGCCAAGGGCATGAACCTCGCCTTCGCCGACGTCGTCTACATGTCGCGCGCGCTCGAGGACTTCTACAAGAAGAACAGCAGCGCGCGCCTCGAGGGCTACACGGCGACGTGCCTGCGGCGCGTGTGGAAGGCGCAGCGCTTCTCGTGGTGGATGACGCAACTGATGCACATCTTCCCCGGCGAGAGCGATTTCGACCGCCGCCGCCAGCTCGCAGACCTCGACTATATTACCAGCTCGGAGACGGCCGCGAAGTCGCTCGCCGAGCAGTACGTGGGTCTGCCGCTCGATTGAGGCTCGCCCGCGTGCGGAGGGTGGGCAAAGGCCGCGCTGCGGCCGTGCCCGCCGTGGCCTTTCCCCTCGCGGAGGCGGCGTTGTAGGCTCACGCCCCATAACGACCAGAAAATCCCGGGGGAGAAACGATGCCACGATACCGTCTGCTCGCGGGCGCGATGCTCGCCGTCCTCGCGCTCGGCGCCACCGCCGCGCGCGCCGAGGATTATCCAAGCCGCACCATTCGCTTTGTCGTCGGCTTCGCCGCCGGCGGCGGCAACGACCTGTTTGCCCGCCTGGTGGTGCAGAAGTTCCAGGAGCAGACCGGCCACGTCGCGATCGTCGAGAACAAGCCGGGCGCGGGCGGGCGCCTGTCGTCCGAGTTCGTGGCCAAGCAGCCGCCCGACGGGTACACGGTGCTGGTCGGCGCCACGGGGCAGATGTCGATCGCCACCGCCGTCTTCCACAACATCACCTACAGCGCGGTGACGAGCTTCACGCCGATCGCGATGATCGCCTCGTTCCCCCTGGTACTGGTGGTGCCCGCCGACCATCCGGCCAACACCGTCAAGGAACTGGTGGCCTGGGCCAAGGCGCATCCCGACAAGTCGAACTACGGCACCTCGTCGCCGTCCTTCACCATCGCCTCGGAACTCCTGAAGTTGAAGTCCGGCATGCCGGCGGTGGCGATCCCGTTCAAGGGCTCGGGGGAATCCAATACCTGCGTACTCAGCGGCCAGTGCCTGTTCACGATCTCCGACGGCCCGCCGGCGATCCCGCTGGTGCTCGCCGGGAAGACCAAGGCGCTGGCGGTGACGGGCGACGTCCGCTCGCCGCAATTGCCGAACGTGCCGAGCATGTCGGAAGCCGGCTACCCGGAGGTCAATACGCACCTCTGGAGCGGCTTCTTCGTGCCGGCGGGGACGCCGAAACCCATCGTCGACAAGCTGACCGCCGAACTGACCAAGGCGCTGGCCGATCCGCGCGTCCAGGAGGGCCTGAAGAAGATGGCGGTCAACCCTGGCGGCCCGACCGGTGAGGCGTTCCGCAAGTACATCGAGGGTGACATCGAAACCATCAAGGGCGTGGCCAAGGCGGCCAACCTTAAATTCGATTGACGCGGGTCAAAGCCGGGCCGGCGCCGTTAATGCACAGATCATTACCGGTGTCGCCCGGGTTCCGATTGCCGCGGCGCACCGGCTTGCTATGGTCGATGCGGTTGCGTGCTGTCGCGGAAGTCCCGTCATGCGTCTCGTTGCGGTTTTTGTGTTCGCCTTCGCGGGAGCGATTCCCGCCGCCGCGCAGGACGCCCGGGCGGCGGTCGATCCGGTTCAGGTCGAGACGGTGCTCAGGGACGCCGGCCTGTTCGGCACCTTCGCGGTCGACTGCGACGCCGCCGCGACACCCGCCAATCCCCACGTCTCCATCATGCTCGCCGACGCCGGCAATGTGATCGAACGCCACGAACTCGGCGGCGACTACGAGGTCAACAACTACCGCGTCGTGTCGGCGCAGCGCCTTTCGAAGTCGCGCGTCTCGGTCGAGGTGCTGTTCAAGCCGGGCAGCGAGCGCGAGCAGGAACAGCATCTGGTCTTCGTGATCGGCGAGGCCACGCGGCGCACGATCTTCAACCGCATCGAGGGCGGCGCGGTGGTGGTCAAGGACGGCGTCGTCACCGGCGCCGGCGTGAAGACCCCGACGCTGCGGAAGTGCGGGTAGGGCATCAGCCTCATGGTGAGGAGCGGTCCAACGCGGGCTCCTCAGGATGAGGGCGCCTACACGTCCAGCAATTCCTCGGCCGCGAACTCGGCGCGCTCCTGGATGAACTCGAAGCGCGCTTCCGGCTTGTTGCCCATCAGGCGTTCGACCGCCTTCTCGGTCGGCTTGACGTCCTCGGCCACGAGCTTGACGCGGAGCAGCGTGCGCTTGCCCGGGTCCATCGTCGTCTCTTTCAATTGTGCCGCCATCATCTCGCCGAGGCCCTTGAAGCGCGAGACCTCGACCTTGGCGTTGGCGTGGAATTCCTTCTTCAGCAAGTCGTCCTTGTGCTTGTCGTTGCGCGCATAGACGATCTTGCCGCCGTGTGAGAGCCGGTAGAGCGGCGGCACCGCGAGATAGAGACGCCCCGCGTCGATCAGCCCCCTCATCTGCCGGTAGAAGAAGGTGATGAGCAGCGAGGCGATGTGCGCGCCGTCGACGTCGGCGTCGGTCATGATGATGATCTTCTCGTAGCGCAGATCCTTGGTGTGGAAATGCGCGCCGGTGCCGACGCCGAGCGCCTGCATGAGATCGGAGAGCTGCGCGTTCTGCGCCAGCTTGTCCTTGCCGGCCGATGCGACGTTGAGGATCTTGCCGCGCAGCGGCAGTACCGCCTGCGTGCGGCGGTCGCGCGCCTGCTTGGCCGAGCCGCCGGCCGAGTCGCCCTCGACGATGAAGATCTCGGAGCCGTCCTCGGCCGATGACGTGCAGTCGGCGAGCTTGCCAGGCAGGCGCAATTTGCGCACGGCGGTCTTGCGGGCGATGTCCTTTTCCTGGCGGCGGCGGATGCGCTCGTCGGCCCGTTCGATGACGAAATCCAGGAGCCTGTTTGCCTGCATCGGATTGCCGGCGAGCCAGTGGTCGAACGGATCCTTGATCGCCAGCTCGACGACGCGCTGCGCTTCCGCCGTGGCGAGGCGGTCCTTGGTCTGGCCCTGGAATTCCGGCTCGCGCACGAACACCGACAGCATGGCGCCGACGCCGGTCATCACGTCGTCGCTGGTGACGCTTGCCGCCTGCTTGTCCTTGCCGACGCGCGCGGCGTGGTCCTTCAGCCCGCGCAGCAGCGCCGAGCGCAAGCCGGACTCGTGCGTGCCGCCGTCCGGCGTCGGGATGGTGTTGCAGTAGGAGTTAAGGAAGCCGTCGGTGTCGGCCGACCAGGCGATCGCCCATTCGACCGCGCCGGCGCGGCCGGCCTTGCCCGACGAGCCGGTGAAAATATCGGGATGGACGAAGGTCGCACCCGCCATGCTGGTCGCGAGATAATCCTTCAGCCCCTCGGCAAAATGGAAGGTCGCGCGCTCCGGCACGTCCTCGAGGCCCTTGATGATCTCGGGCACGCAATGCCAGCGGATTTCGACGCCGCCGAAGAGATAAGCCTTCGAGCGCGCCATCTTGAACAGCCGCTCGGGCTTGAAATGCGCCTTGGCGCCGAAGATTTGCGGATCGGGCCGGAAGCGCACGCGCGTGCCGCGCTTGTTCGGCGCGCGGCCGAGCTTCTCGAGCTTGCCCTTCGGCTTGCCGCGCTCGAACGCCATGCGGTAGTGCGTCTGCTCGCGCCAGACCTCGACCTCGAGCCGCTCCGACAGCGCGTTCGCCACCGACACGCCGACGCCGTGCAGGCCGCCCGAGGTCTCGTAGACCTCGCTGTCGAACTTGCCGCCGGCGTGCAGCGTGCACATGATGACTTCGAGCGCCGACTTGTTCTTGAACTTCGGATGCGCGTCGACCGGGATGCCGCGGCCGTTGTCCATCACCGAGATGAAGCCGTCCTTCTCGACCTCGACCTCGATCCAGTCGGCGTGGCCGGCAAGCGCCTCGTCCATCGCGTTGTCGATCACCTCGGCGAAGAGATGATGCAGCGCCTTCTCGTCGGTGCCGCCGATATACATGCCCGGACGCCGGCGCACCGGCTCGAGCCCTTCCAGCACCTCGATGTGCTTGGCCGAATAGCCGCCGTCGCCTCCGCCGCGCGCCGGCTTTCCACGCGTAGCCGGCGCGGATTTCGCCGCGGTGCGGGCAGGGGCCGCGAAAAGGTCGGGTTCGGAGGCTGCTTTTTTCCGGGCTGCCGCTTTGGCCATTGGAGTCCTTCGCTTCGGCGCGCGAATCACTTGGCCTCTACTATGCCAGAGGAGGGGTTACCGCGTGCGGTGCGGGGGTCTGTGACCGCAAAGGGGCGGCAGCATGGCGGCGGCGGGCGCGAGGCAACCAAAGGGGGCTGCCGCCGTTATCAGGGGTTCCATTCCCGGGGGCCCAGGGCTGCATGAATAAGCCGGAGACGACTCACAGGGCGCGCCGCCACTCGATCCTGGCGCTCGGCGATCCTACGCCGGCCGCCGCGATGTGGCGGACGACGGCGCACATCGCCATTGCCGGCATCTTTGTCATTCTGCTGGTCGCCGCCTTCGATCTCGCGCGGCCGATGCTGCTGCCGGTGGTCTGCGCCTTCGTCATCACCATGATGGTCGGGCCGGTCTCGGCGCGCGCCGAGCGCTGGGGCGTGCCGTCGGTGCTGACCGCGGTCGCTCTCTGGGTCCTGGTGATCGTCGTGTTCTACGGGGTGCTGATCCTGCTCGCCGCGCCGGCGGTGCAGTGGATCGGCCGCGCGCCGGAGATCGGGCAGAACATCCTGCGCAAACTCTCCGTGCTCGAAGGGCCGCTGTCGACCTTGCAGAGCCTGCGCGACACGCTGCTGCCGGCGAACCAGAAGGGCAGCATCGGCGTCGACCTCGTCAGCTTCATCCAGCCGGTGATGTCGATCGTCGCGCCGGGCATCGGGCAGATGCTGATCTTCTTCGGCACATTGTTCTTCATGCTGCTCGGCCGCTCGCAGATCAGGCGCGTCTCGGTGTCGATGTTCCAGCAGCGCGAGACCAAGCTGCGCGTGCTCAAGATATTCAACGACATCGAGCATAATCTCACCGGCTATCTCTCGACCGTGACGGTGATCAATCTCTGCGTCGGCATCGGCGCCGGCATCATCGCCTGGGCCACGGGCCTGCCGGACCCGATCGCGTGGGCGGTGCTCGGCTTCATCCTCAATTACATCCCCTATATCGGCGCGCTGATGGTGGAACTGGCGATGTTCCTCGTCGGCGTCGTCAGTTTCCCGACCCTGACGCATGCGATCGTGCCGCCGCTGCTCTACCTCGCGATGGGCACGGCGGAGGGCCACTTCATCACGCCGAGCATCATCGGCCACCGCCTGACGCTCAACCCGCTCACCGTCTTCCTGTCACTGGTGTTCTGGACCTGGCTCTGGGGCCCGGTCGGCGCCTTCATTTCGGTCCCGCTGTTGATCATCGGCCTGGTCGCGGTCGAGCATCTCTTCCCGCGCGACGAGCCGGAACTGCCGGAATAACGCGCTGGCGCGGCGCCGGGCGGGCGGGTATGAGGGTAGCGATCACGCCGGGCCATTCTCCTCGATGTTCGAATTCATCGATCACGCCGCAGACTTCGTGCGCGAGAATGCCGTCTGGGCGCCGCCGATCGTGTTCGCACTCGCCTTTGCCGAGTCGCTCGCCTTCATTTCACTGCTGGTGCCGGCCTGGGGCGCGCTGGTGGCGATCGGCGCGTTGGTCGGCGCCGGCACATTGAGCTTCTGGCCGGTGTGGATTGGGGGCGCGCTCGGCGCGGCCTGCGGCGACTGGCTGTCCTACTGGATCGGGCTGAAGCTCGAATATTCGGCCGCACACATGTGGCCGTTGTCGCGCCATCCCGATCTCATCCCGCGCGGTGAGGCCTTCGTGAAGAAATGGGGCGTGCTTGCCGTCGTCATCGGCCGTTTTTTCGGGCCGTTGCGCGCGGCGGTGCCGCTCGTCGCCGGTATTTTCGAGATGCCGTACTGGCGCTTCCAGTTCGCCAATTTCGGTTCGGCGTTTTTATGGGCCGCGGTGCTGATCGCGCTCGGCGGCGGCGTCGGCAAGGTGTTCGCCTGGATCTTCTGAAATGCAAATCGCCGGGCGAATGCCGCCCGGCGACTGCGTGACGCTCAGAAGCCGGCGTATTACTTTACCGAGCCTGCGCCGGCCTGTGAGATCAGGTCGTCCTGCGCGCCGGTGCCGCCGGACACGCCGATGGCGCCGACGATCTTGCCGCCGACGACGATCGGGTTGCCGCCGCGCGAACCGACGAAGGCGTCGCCGAGCGTCGGCAGGTAGGAGTTGAACTGGCTGTTGCCCATCAGCCGCTCGAACACGAGGGTCGGCCGGCGGAACCGCGCCGCGGCCTTCGCCTTGCCCTGCGAGATGGTGATCGAGGCGTACTGGCAGTCGTCCATCTTCTCGAAATAGACGAGGTCGCCGGTCGGGCCGACGATGCTGATGCACATCGGCCAATTGCGCTTGACCGCCTCCGCCATCGCGGCGTCGGCGACTTTCTTCGCCTGCTCGAGCTTGATGGTCTCGCCGTACGGAGTGTAATTGTATTTCTCCGGCACGTTCTCGTTCGGATTGTTCGGATTCGCCGGAACCTGCGCGAATGCACCTGTGCCCGCCAGCACGGCGACACAGAATGCCGCCGCCGCTATCCTCAGATGACGCATCTTGATCCTCCCGTTGGTTGCCGCCGGTTTGACCGACTTTGCGGCCCGTGCGTTTCGGGGCGCCGCGCGAGCCTACGGGTGGAAGAACACCGCGACCCCATTAAATTGGCATAAACAACGCCGCGAGGTGTTGGTATGGGCGGTCGGTGTCCGCAACCGATCGTTGGAATGCAAACACCTGGGGGTTCGTTATGGTTGAGTTTTCACGTCGTCATATTCTGGCCGGCGCCGCCGTAGTCGGAGCAGCCGCGGCCTTGCCGCAGGCCGCGCGCGCCGCGGTCGAGATCAAGAGCAGCGGCGTCTACCGCTACAAGGTCGGCGACTTCCAGATCGTCCAGTTGATGGACGGTGCGCGCACCTTCCCGATGCCGGACAATTTCGTCGTCAATGTCAGCAAGGACGAGGCGATCAAGGCCGCGGCCGCCGCCTACATGCCGGCCGGCAAGGTGACGATCCCGTTCAGCCCGATGATCGTGAACACCGGCTCGAAACTCGTGGCGATCGACACCGGCAACGGGCTGGGCGCCTTCGCGGCGTCGAAGGGCGCGGTCGGTCAGGCGCGCGGCAACATGACCGCGGCCGGCATCGACCCGAAGGACATCGACATCGTCGTCATCTCGCACTTCCACGGCGACCATATCGGCGGCCTGAAGAACGTCGACGGCTCGCCGGCCTTCCCCAATGCCGAGATCAAGGTGCCGGCGGTGGAATGGGCGTTCTGGAGCAACGAAGCGAACGCGGCCAAGGCCAACGTCTTCAACAAGGCGCAATTCCCGAACGTGACAAAGATGCTGTCCGGCCTGAAGGTCTCGCAGTACGACGCCAACAAGGAAGTCGCGCCGGGCATCACCTCGGTCGCGACGCCGGGCCACACGCCGGGCCATACCTCGTTCACCGTCGCCTCCGGCGGCAAGTCGATCCTGGTGCAAACCGACGTCGCCAACATCCCGTCGATGTTCCTCAAGCATCCCGACTGGTACTCGCTGTTCGACAACGAGCCGCAGGTCGCGCAGGCGACGCGGCACAAGGTCTACGACATGGCCGCGACCGAGAAGATGGTGGTGGTCGGCTATCACTTCCCGTATCCGTGCGTCGGGCACGTCGAGAAGGATGGCGCCAACTACCGGCTGGTGCCGGTGGCGTGGGACCCGAACGGCTGACGCGCTCGCATGAAACACGAGAAGGCCGCCACTGTTTCAGGCGGCCTTTTTTTGTGTCCGGCCCGGCTGGCCGTGCCCGCGGCGCGCGGCTAGCATGAGCCCATGACCGAACTCACCTTCGAAGCCGCGCTGTCGGCGCGCACCAACGACATGATCGACGCCTGCACGCGCTGCGGCAAATGCGTCGAGGCCTGCCCGGTAACCGGACCGGCCGGCGTCGGCGCCGCGGCGCCGGTCGACGTGATCTCCGGCGTGATCGACCTATTGCGCGGCGGGGAGGGCACCACGGCCGCTTCCGCCTGGGCGAAAGGCTGCGTCGGCACCGGCGACTGCATCGAGGCCTGCCCCGAAGGCATCAATCCGCGCTTCCTGCTGGCGATGACGCGCATCGCGCTCAACGGCAAGGCGGTGGAACTGCGCGACCGACGCCGCAAGGGCATCGAGAACTTCCGCCTCGTCGCCGACGGCGTGCGCGTGCTCTCGCGCATCCAGCTCGACGACGACGAACTGGCGCGACTCGGCCAGGCGGTCGCCACGCGGCTCGAAAACGGCTCGACCGCGAAGGAGGG